>CAVQSC010000006.1:0-543599 GCA_963715375.1 uncultured Actinomycetota bacterium
TCACGGATCTGGTCACGGGTGGGCAAAGCAAGAGGCCCCTCCTGAGACAGAAGGGGCCTCTGACCTGCGGTTTTACTTTGTAGCGGGGGCAGTGTCCTGGTTCAGGACATCGGAATGGGGTGTCTCGCGACATCGGAATAGGGATGTCTCGGGTCTTCGGCATGGCGCAGGGTGCTGACCGGTTGATCGGCCAGAGGCTGCGGGGTGTCGAAACGTCGCCTTGTCATCACCGCCGTCCTGGCCGGCCAGTCCCAGTCCGAGGTCGCTCGCACCTACGAGGTGTCCCAGGGCTGGATCAGCCGCCTCATGGCCCGCTACCGAAACGAGGGCGAGGCCGCCTTCGAGCCCCGCTCACGCGCCCCGAAGACCAACCCCGGCGCCACCGCGCCGGAGACTGTCGAGCTCGTTCTGCGGCTGCGCAAACAGCTCGAGGACTCCGGCCTGGATGCTGGCGCCGACACCCTCGGCTGGCACCTCGAACATCACCACCAGACCACGCTGTCGCGCGCCACGATCAACCGGATTCTGACTCGCGCCGGCGCCGTGACGCCCGACCCCTCCAAGCGACCCAAGAGCTCCTACATCCGGTTCGAAGCCGACCAACCGAACGAGACCTGGCAGTCCGACTTCACCCACTACCGACTCACCCACCCCGACGGCCGGCCGGGCGCGGACACCGAGATCATCACCTGGCTTGACGATCACTCCCGCTACGCCCTGCACGTGTCCGCTCACGCTCGAGTCACCGCACCGATCGTGCTGGCCACCTTCCGGCAGGCCGCTGACCTTCACGGATACCCCGCATCCACGCTCACCGACAACGGCATGGTCTACACCGTCCGGCTGGCCGGCCACGGACGACAAGGCGGCCGCACCGCCCTCGAGGCAGAGCTACGGCGACTTCGGATCACCCAGAAGAACTCCCGGCCCGGCCACCCCACCACCTGCGGGAAAGCCGAGCGGTTCCAACAGACGATGAAGAAGTGGCTACGAGCCCAACCGGTCCAGCCGAGCACCATCGCCGAACTCCAGATGCTGCTCGAGGCGTTCACCGACGAGTACAACCACCGCCGCCCGCACCGCTCGCTCCCCCACCAGGCGACCCCGGCCACGGCCTACAACGCCCGACCGAAGGCCACCCCCGGCACGGACCGCGACAACGACCACCACGACCGCGTCCGCCACGACAAGATCAGCAAAGCCGGCACCGTCACCCTGCGCGTCGCCGGCCAGCTGCGCCACATCGGCGTCGGCCGAACCTACGCCGGAACCTACGTCATCCTGCTCGTCCAAGACCTGGACGTCAGGGTCGTCCACGCCGCGACCGGAGAACTCCTGCGTGAGCTGACCATCGACCCCCGACGCGACTACCAGCCCACCGGACGGCCACCCGGCCCGACCCCGAAATAGAACTGGCCCGGACTTACATTTCGTAGGTCCGGGCCATTCCGATGTCCTGAGACATCACACTTGTAGCGGGGGCAGGATTTGAACCTGCGACCTCTGGGTTATGAGCCCAGCGAGCTACCGAACTGCTCCACCCCGCGTCGGTGAACACAACCTTACGGGACGTCGTGCGGTCATTCCAAATCGACCGAGAGTGGCCCCGGTCACTAACCGCCGGCACCGGCGCTCGAGCCGGCGTTGCCGCCTCCCGAGCCACCTTCGCCGCCCTTGGGTGCCGCGACCCCAGCTGCCTCCAGCGCCTGCGCTACGAGGTCGCGCGCCCGGTCCGTCGCGTCGGCGTAGCCCTTCAAGTCTCCGTTCTGGAGCGCCTGCTCGGCCTCGGTGAAGGCGTCCTCGGCCTGCTGCAACAGCGCTTGCACGTCAGCGGAGGTCGGGGTCGAGGTGCCACCACCCGGCGGCTCGGTGCCAGGCTCCCCGACCGGCTCGTTGCCGAGGCTGCCCGCGCCAAGCACGTCGTCGAGCGCCGCGGTCAACGTCGTACCGATGCCGACCTCCTTGCCGAACGACGCCAACACGTACCGCAGCACCGGATACCGGCCCTCACCGGACTCGCGCAGGGTGTAGAGCGGCTGCACGTAGAGCAACCCGTCCCCGACCGGCAACGTCAGCAGGTTGCCGTCCACGACCTTCGAGCCCGTCTTGGTGAAGGCCAGCCTGCGGTCCTGGATCTCCTGGTCGGCACCGAACTGGTTCGCGACCTGCGACGGACCGGGCACCTGTGTGTTGCTGGGCAGGCGCAGGATCCGGATCGTGCCGTAGGGATCCTGGCTCGCGTCGGCGTCGACGGAGATGAAGGCCGCGAGGTTCTCCTTCTTCTGCGGGACGTAGACGCTGGTCAGCGAGAAGACCGGCTCCGCGGGCGCCGACTCACCCGACGGCGTCTGGACCGACAACCGGTAGGGCGGCTGCTTCTGGGTCCGGTTCGTGGGGTCCTGAGGCACGTTCCAGTAGTCGTCGCCGCTGTAGAACGCCTTGGGCTCGGTGATGTGGTACTTCGCGAGCATGTTGCGCTGCACCTTGAACAGGTCCTCGGGGTAGCGCATGTGCGCCCGCAGGTCCTCGGGGATGGAGCTCTTGGGCTGGACGACGCCGGGGAAGGCCTGCGACCACGCCTTGAGGATCGGGTCCTGGTCGTCCCACGCGTACAGCTTCACCGAACCGTCATAGGCGTCCACGACGGCCTTGACCGAGTTGCGCATGTAGTTGATCTCGTCGGTCGGCAGCGTGGCGTAGGCCGTCTCCGGCTGGAGGCTGTCACGGACCATCTCCGACAGCGACTCCTTCTCCGAACCGGGGTAGCGGTCGGTGGTGGTGTACGCGTCGAGGATCCACACCACACGGTGGTTCACGATCGCCGGGTAGGCGTCACCGTCGGCGGTGAGCCAGGGAGCAACCTTCTGCACACGGGTGCGCGGCGCCCGGTCGTAGAGGATCCTCGAGTCGCTGTTCACCCGGCTCGACAGCACGATGTTCGGCTCGCTGAACTTGATCGAGTAGAGCAGCTTGTTGAACAGGCCTCCGACCGGGACACCGCCGGCGCCCTCGTAGGTGTTCGTCTCGGCGGCACTACCGGCGCCCTCCCCCTCGGGGATGTCGAACTCGACCTTGGCGGCGCCCTTGGGACCGCCGACGATCGAGTAGAGCGGGCTCTGCTCGCCGAAGTAGATCCGTGGCTCGTAGCCGCCCGTGATCTCCTTCAGGTCGCCCTTGGGCGGGATGTCCTGCTCGGCCCACTCCGGCTCCCCGTCGTTGTCGGCGACCTCACCCTGGCTGTTGCGCTGGTTGCCGTAGGCCGCGATCACGCCGAAGCCGTGGGTGTACACGGTGTGCAGGTTCGCCCAGTTGCGCTGGTCGTCGGGGAGGCCCGACTGGTTGAGCTCGCGGACCGCGAGGACCATGTCGCGCTCCTCGCCGTTGACCGGGTAGCGGTCCACGTCGAGCACGTTGGGCACGCTGTAGTAGCCACGCACCTGCTGGAGCTGCTCGAACGTCTCGGAGACCAGCGCGGGGTCCAGCAGGCGGATGCCCGGGAGCGACTGGGCGTCGGCCCTCAGCTCGTCGGTGCTCACGGACACGGTGGCCTGGTACGGCGTCACCTTCACCTTGTCGATCCCGTACGCCGCCCGCGTGGCCTGGATGTTCTTCTTGATGTACGGCGCCTCCTTGTCCGGCTCGGACGGGGAGACCTGGAACTGCTGCACCACGCCAGGCCAGATCACGCCGAGCAGGATCGCCGAGAGCACGAGCAGCGCGAGACCGACCGACGGGAGCATCCAGGTGCGCCGGAGGACGTTGGCGAAGAACAGCACCGCGCAGATCAGCGCGATGAAGGTGAGGATCTCCTTCGACGGGAGCACGGCCTTGTCGTCGGTGTAGGTCACACCGGTGATCAGCCCACCACTCCCCGAGGTGACGTCGTACCGGTCGAGCCAGTAGTCGGCCGCCTTGAACAGCACGAACAGGCCGGCGAGCACCGAGATCTGCACCTGGGCGGCGCCGGAGAGCTTGTCGTGCTTGTCCTGGAGCCGGACTCCGCCGTACAGGTAGTGCATGAGGACGGCCGCGATCAGGCCCATGACCGTGGCGGCCATGCCGAACCCGACGAGGTAGTGCAGCCACGGGAGGTCGAAGACGTAGAAGCCGATGTCCTTGTTGAAGAACGGGTCCGTCCTGCCGAAGGGTTGGCGGTTGCGCCACAGCAGGAAGTCACGCCACTTGCCGGCGCCGGAGGCTCCCGCGAAGAGCGCGAACACCACGCTCACCGCGATGAGCAGCCAGCGGCGCAGGGGCTCGATGACCTCGCGGTAGCGGTCGAGGCTCGCCTGCTCGAGAGAGGCCGGCCGGAACAGCGGGCGGAACCGGTAGGCAAGGAAGAGGTTCACGGCGACGAACCCACCCATGAGCGCACCGAAGACGATGAACAGCAGCACCCGGGTGCCGAGCATCTTGCTGAACACCGAGCCGTAGTCGAGGCTGTCGAACCAGAGCCGGTCGGTCCAGATCCCGGTGAACACCGAGATGCCGAAGAACGCGGCGACGAGGACGGCCCCGGTCAGCAGGAGCGCTCTCGAGCGGCCGGCTGGGCGCGGCGCCGAAGCCGGGCGCGGCTTGGCCGGAGGTGGTTCGTCGAAGAATCCGCTCACTGCTGTCCTCTTTAGTTCTCGAGCGTGCTGAGCAACAACTGTAGGAGTGCCGGCACGAGGTCGGGGCTTTCCAGGACAGACGAGGCGTCGTCGTGGGAACGCAGGCGCAGCGCGCAGTACGTCGATCCCTCCCGAGTCGCCGCGGCGACGATCCGGACCTCCTGGCGGTCGGGGTGCGTCGCGGCGAACTCCTCCGCGGCCTCCGGGTCCTCGGGGATCTCGTCGTCGACCTCGGGCGGCAGCACCAGTCGCTCGACGACCGCCGCGCAGCCGAACACCTCGGCCGGCCACATGATCTGGGCGAGCACCTCCTCGAGTGACTTGTCGAGGGGCGTGTGGTCCTGCTCGACGGGCGTCAGGTTCCCCGCTGCGGAGGCCTCGTCGATCCCCATCGCGGCAGCGAGGCCGGGCTCTCGGGCGAGCAGGTCCGCGGTCGGCACGAGTGCGTAGAGCCGAGACGGCTGGTCCCAGCCGGCCTCGGCGGCGTGCTTCTCGATCTCCCGGACCGCCCCGGCGAGCACCGGGTCCACCTCGGAAAGGCTCTGCTCCTGCAACGGCTCGTGCTCCTTGTCCGTGCTCATCCGCACGCCGGCAGAGTCGCGTCGGGGTCTTCGACGTACGTCTTCAGCGACTCCACCGCGCTGTGCATGGTCGGGGCCTTCACCAGCCTCATCTCCTCGTCGTCGAGACCGACCGCCATGGCGGACTGGCAGTTGCCGGGAGGCACGAAGAACAGCTCTGCCCCGGAGTCGTGGGCGGCGACGATCTTCTGCTGGATGCCTCCGATAGGTCCAACGCGTCCGTCCTCGGCAATGGTTCCCGTGCCCGAGACAGCAGCGCCGCCGGTGAGCGAGCCGGGGGTCAGGGTGTCGTACACGCCGAGCGAGAAGATCAGGCCCGCGCTGGGACCGCCGATGCGCTGGTCGATGTTGAGGGAGACGTCGAAGGGGAAGACGTAGCTCGGGCCCACGACGATCCCCACGGCCGGGACGTCGGGGTCGTCCTTCGACGGCTCGGGCACGACGTCGACCGTCTTCTCCTTGCCCTTGCGGCGCACCACGAACTTCGCGGCCTCACCCTCGGCCGTGTTTCGCACTATGCCCGAGACGTCCGTGGCGTCACGGATCCTCCTGCCGTTGACCGAGACGATCTGGTCGCGGGTCTCGAGCTCCCCGTCCGCAGGGCTCCCGGGCTTGACCGCGAACACCTCGGTGACCGTGTCGAGCTTGTAGCCGAGCTCGGTGAGCGCGACCGCGACGGCGGTGTCCTGGGAGCTGACCATCTGTACCGCGCTCTCGGTGTCCACGTCCTGCTCGGACTCGTCCGGCGCGTAGAAGGCCTCGCGCGGATAGACCGCACGCGACCTGTCGAACCAGGCGGCGAGCGCCTCACCCAGGTTGACCTCCTGGGTCGGTCCGGTGAGCTGGATGGTGGTCAGCTCCAGGCGCCCCTTGGTCGGGTACCGGTCGTGCCCCTTGACCGCGACGATCTCGTCGCCCCGGTTCTCGGCGAGCACATCGACCGTGGGGCCTGGGCTCATCGTCACGTAGGGAACGGGTGTGGAGACCGCGACGTAGAAGAGGACGACGAGCAGGCCGCTGGCCACGAGGCTCGCCAGGGTGCGACGACTCATGCGGCGACCACGTCGTGCGGCAGCAGAGAGCAGCGTCGAAAGGTGCTCATGCGGTCACCTTCTCACCCGCCGACAACTAGGCGGAGCGGCGGGTCTGACCCGAGGCGGGTCGCGAGCCGGCCGGTCGACCGCTTCGCGACGGGCGGATGGCGATGCCGGTGCTGCGGTCGCGCGCCACCATCGGCCGCGGACGCGAGGCGCCGGGGTGCTCCTTCGCGATCGCGGCGGCGAACCGCTCGTAGGCGGCCTCGGAGCGGTCGGACTGCTCGCGCCGGGGACGGCCCGCCCAGGCCGCCCACGCCATCATGACCACGGCGACCACGCCGGTCGGCGCCAGCCAGAACAGGATGTCCACGGACTCAAGGCTAGGCCCGGACCGGTCGTGCTGCCGGGAGCAACACGGCCTCAGGGGGTGCCGACCCACTCGTCCGTGCCGTCGGCGAAGAGCTGGTGCTTCCAGATCGGCACGCGTTGCTTCAGCCGGTCGATGAGCGCGCGGGAGGCCTCGAACGCCTCACCCCGGTGGGCCGCGGCCGTCGCTATGACGACGGCCAGGTCGCCGATCGCGAGCTCGCCCACCCTGTGGACGGCAGCGACCGCGAGGACGTCGTACTCCCTCGCCACCTCCTCGGCCACGTCGGTGAGCTGGGCGAGCGCGGTGGGGTGCGCGGAGTACTCGAGGCCGGTGACCGACTTGTTCTCGTCGTGGTCGCGCACCGCGCCGGCGAAGAGCGTCATCCCACCCGCGGCCGCGTCCGAGACAGCCGCGACGACCTCGTCCACGGACAGCGCGGTGTCCCGGATGTCGACGAGGCGTACGACGGGCGGAAGGGGGCTCACACCCCCGAGGGTAGAGGTTGATGTCGAGAGTAGGTTGGGAGGCATGACCAACGACCCGAACGACCGCCCCGGCGAGGAGAACAACCCGTTCAAGGGCACCCCGTTCGAACAGCTCTTCTCCGCCTTCGGCGGGGCCTTCCCCGGCGCGGGAGCCGGCGGTGCCGGCATGCCGGATCTCTCGCAGTTCATGAGCCAGATGCAGGCGATGATGGCGCCCCACGAGGGCTCGGTGAACTGGAACCTCGCCAAGGACGTCGCGCGCAAGACCGTCGCGCAGCAGCCCGACCCCTCGCCGAGCAACAAGGACAAGGAGTCGGTGGCCGACGCCCTCCGGCTGGCCGACCATTGGCTCGACCAGGCCACCGACCTGCCTTCGGGGGTCAACACCTCCGCGGTGTGGAGCCGCGCGCAGTGGGTCGAGGAGACCATCGAGGTCTGGCAGCGGCTCGTGGAGCCGGTGGCCGAGCACGTCGTGGGCGCGATGGGCGACGCGCTGCCCGAGGAGGCCAAGGCGATGGCCGGGCCGCTCATCGGGATGCTCGGCAAGGCCGGCGGCGCGATGTTCGGCACCCAGATCGGCCAGGCGCTCGGAGGCCTGGCGGGTGAGGTGCTGACCGCCTCCGACATCGGTCTCCCGCTCGGCCCCTCGGGCAAGGCGGCTCTGCTCCCCGCGAACGTGCGGGAGTTCTCCGAGGGTCTCGACGTGCCGGACGAGGACGTGCTGCTCTACCTGGCGCTGCGCGAGGCCGCGCACCAGCGCCTGTTCGCCCACGTCCCGTGGCTGCGCGCTCATCTGCTGTCCGCGGTCGAGGACTACGGCCGCGGGACCACCATCGACGTCTCGAAGATCGAGGAGTCGATGCGCAACATCGACCCGACGAACCCCGGCGCCATCCAGGAGGCGCTCGAGGGCGGGCTGTTCGAGCCGCAGAAGACCCCCGCCCAGGAGGCCGCGCTCACCCGGCTCGAGACCACGCTCGCGCTCGTGGAGGGCTGGGTCGACGAGGTCGTGGGCCAGGCCACCGCCGAACGGATGCCGAGCGCCGCCAGGCTGCAGGAGGCGGTGCGTCGCCGCCGAGCCGCCGGCGGTCCCGCCGAGCAGACGTTCGCCGCGCTCGTGGGACTCGAGCTGCGGCCCCGCCGCCTCCGTGACGCCTCGGCGCTGTGGGGGTCGCTCCGCACCAGGCAGGGCCAGCAGGCCCGCGACGCGGTGTGGGCACACCCCGACCTGTTGCCGACGTCGGACGACCTCGACGACCCGCTCGGCTTCCGAGAGCACCTCGAGGAGCCCGAGGCGCTCACGGACGAAGAGTTCGACGCCGCTCTCGCCGACCTGCTCGACGACGCCGACGCGCGCCGCGGGGACGCCGAGACGCGCGGGGAGGACGAGGGCCCCGACGACGCCGGCAGGCCCGAGGACAACAAGGACAGCTGAGCGTGCTCCACGACGACGCCCTGAGGCTGCTGCGCGCCTGGACGCCGCCGGACGCCGCCCAGGAAGAGGTGCGCCGCCGCTACGTCGGGCACCTGGAGGCGCACCCGGACGGGCTTCGGCGCAGCTGCTTCCCGGACCACATCACGGCGAGCACGCTGATCCTCTCCCCCGACGGCGAGCGTGTCCTGCTGACGCTTCACGCCAAGGCCAAGGCCTGGTTCCAGATGGGCGGCCACTGCGAGGACACGGACACGACCCTGGCCGGTGCCGCGCTGCGTGAGGCGGTCGAGGAGTCCGGCGTACCCGACCTCGAGCTGGACCCGCTGCCGGTGCAGCTGAACCCGCACCCGGTGCCCTTCTGCAGCCCGCGCGGGACGGTCCACCACCTCGACGTGAGGTTCCTCGCGGTCGCGCCGGCCGACTCGGAGCACGCGGTCAGCGAGGAGTCGCTCGACGTGCGCTGGTGGCCCTGCGACGACCTGCCGACCGAGGACCCGGACATACACGAGCTGGTGCGACTCGCCCGCGCCCGATGGGTCACCCGGGCGGCCGTCGAGTCGGGCTCGGTCTAGCCGGGGTCCTCGTCGCAGGCGACCATCTCCTCCGCGCCCTCCTCGGAGCAGTCCGGCGGCTGGGCCTCGAGTCCGAGCTGGGTGGCGCAGGCGATGCCCTCGAGGAAGCCTTTGGCCCGCTCCGCCTTGGGGTAGCGGTCGACCCAGGCCCAGAAAGCCGGTGTGTGCCCGGGCTCGATCAGGTGCGCCAGCTCGTGCACCAGGACGTAGTCGATCACCCACGCCGGCATCCCCTGCAGGCGTGCGGAAAGCCGGATCGACCGGTCCGAGGGGGTGCACGACCCCCACCGGCTGTTCTGGTTGTCCACCCAGCGCACCGTGGCGGGACGGGCCAGCCCGCCCAGATACCGGCTGCTCAGCTCGGCCGCGCGCCGTTTGAGACCCGCGTCGCTGGGCCGGCGGCGTTTCTCAGACCGTTCGAGCCGTTCGAGCATGGTGGCGACCCACTCACGCTCCTCCTTGGCGCTCAGCCGGGCCGGGATGAGGACGACCACCCGGTCGTTCTCACGGTAGGCCGAGACCGTGCGACGCCGCTTGCGGCTGCGTCGCACCTCGACGATGGGGCCCTCGGGGTCCGAGGCGCGGGTGGTCATAACCGGAGATTACCCGGATGTCCAGGCCAGGAGGCGGTCCACGCTCCAGGTGTTCACTATGCGCTCGGCCGGGACGCCGAGCTCCTCGGCCCTGGCGCACCCGTGGTCGAGGAAGTCGAGCTGCCCCGGCGCGTGGGCGTCGCTGTCGATGGAGAACAGGCATCCGGCCTCGAGTGCGACCGCGACCAGGTCGTCGGGCGGGTCCGCGCGCTCGGGTCGCGAGTTGATCTCCACGGCCACGTCGTGGGCGGCGCAGGTTGCGAACACCTCCTCGGCGTCGAAGGTGCTCTGCGGCCGCTTCCCGCGCCCGCCGGTGATGAGACGGCCGGTGCAGTGACCGAGGACGTTGGCGCGAGGGTGCTGCACCGCGGCCACCATCCTCCGGGTCATCGCGGCCGAGTCCATCCTGAGCTTGGAGTGCACGGACGCCACCACCACGTCCAGCCTGCCGAGCATCTCGTCGCTCTGGTCCAGCTTGCCGTCCTCGAGGATGTCGACCTCGATGCCGGTGAGCATCCGAAAGCGGCCGTCGAGGTGGCTGTTGACCGCGGCCACGACGTCGAGCTGCCTGGTGAGCCGCTCGGTCGAGAGCCCGTTCGCCACCGTCAGCCTCGGCGAGTGGTCCGTGAGCGCGACGTACTCGTGGCCCACCTCCATGGCGGTCATCGCCATCTCCTCGATCGGGGAGCCGCCGTCGGACCAGTCCGAGTGGGTGTGCAGGTCACCGCGGAGCATCCCCCGCAGCTCCCGGCCGCCGTCCGCGAGCGGACCCGCGCTCTCCTCGAGCCGACGCAGGTACGACGGCGTCTCCCCCGCCATGGTCTCCCGGATCACCTTCTCGGTGGACGAGCCGATGCCCGACAGCTCGCGGAGCGTCCCGTGCTCGACCCGGGTGCGCAGCTCGTCGTCGGACAGCTTCAGCAGGGTGGACGCGGCGGCGCGGAACGCCTTGACCTTGTAGGTCTCCGCACGGGTGCGCTCCAGGAGGAACGCGATCCGGCGCAGAGCGGCGACGGGGTCTCGCGAGTTTCTTTCGTCCACAGTCCGCTGCTCCCATCTGTGCTGGTCAGACGCCTGTGACGACGTACCCCGGGCGTGTCCCCCACAGTCTTGTACACCGCGGTCCGTTGATGGTCCACAGCACACACCGGCGGGTTCCACACCCTGTCCACACGCTTGTCCACAGGCGTGGACGACGAACCGTTGACCCCTGTGGTAACGGCACCTAGCGTGGGCGCGGAAGAGGCCCCCGGTCACGGGCGCGGCGCTCGCAAGGGGAAGGCAAGCGACGCTCTCGACGACCGAGGGCCTCTCCGTGTGGCTGGAGCCTGGCCGGCTCGATGAGGCTCAGCGGCCGGTGAAACGCGGCGGGCGCTTCTCCCTCGCCGCGGCGATCCCCTCCTGCAGGTCGGCGGTGGCCAGCGTGATCGGCTGGGCGAGCGCCTCCCACTGCACGGCGCTCTCGAAGTCCGCGTGCCCGCCGTCGCGCAGCGCCAGGGTCGTGTACCGGCTCGGGATCGGAGCACTCGACGCGATGCCGGCGGCGATCTCGAGCACGTCGTCGAGGAAGGTCTCGTCGGGAAGGACCCGGGACACCATGCCGAGGCGCAGCGACTCCTCGGCGTCCGCGATGCGCCCGGTCAGCAGCAGGTCGCGCGCGTGGGCGTCGCCCACGACGTTCGGGAGCAGGTAGGTCGCAGCCATCCCGGGGTGCATGCCGAGCTTCACGAAGGGGGCGCCGAGCTTGGCCGAGGTCGCGGCGTACCTGAGGTCGCACGCCAGCGCCACGCAGAGCCCCGCGCCGATGGCCGGCCCGTTGACCGCGGCGATGGTCGGCACCTCGAGCCTCCGGATGGACAGCCAGGCCCGGTAGAAGGCGATCATCCGCGTCCGCAGGTGGTCGACCTCGGCGTCCGGCTCGCTCGCGATCCAGCTCGTGTTGCCGCCGGAGCAGAACGCCGACCCGGCGCCCGTCACCACGACCGCACGGACCGAGCTGTCGCCGGCGAGGCCGTCGACCGCCGCCACCCACGAGGAGGTCATCTCGTCCGACATCGCGTTGCGCTGGTCGGGGTTGTCCAGGGTCAGCAGGACGACGCCCTCGGCGGGGCGGTCGATGCGCAGGTGGGGGGTCTCGGGCATGGCGCCGGAGACTACCCAACGGGTCGGCGCGGCCCGGCGTACCCGGCAGTCGGTGAGACATACGGGACATACGTCTGGGCCGGCTGGGTACCGACCAGGCCTTGGAAACAGTCCAAAAAGGACATTACGGGCAGCCTCTGAGCGTGAAACACGCTCAGAGTGGCTTGCGCCTGCATGCATCGGGCCCCGCGCTGACGTAGGGTGCGAGACGGCTGCCGATCGATGGCGGCCCCGGCGGGGCTCGTCCAGAGTCCCCCGCCGCGACGACCAGTTCGACAAACAAAGCAAGGAGGCCGTCATGGCGGAGACCTGGAGCGGCGAGTTCTACTGCGTGAAGTGCAAGGAGAAGCGCCAGGCTGACGGTGAGGTGAAGGTCAACGACAAGGGCACCCGCATGGCGAAGGCCGTGTGCCCGGTCTGCGGCACCAACCTGAACCGCATCCTCGGCAAGGCCTGAGCACTCACGCCACACGCTGACATCGACGGCGGGGTCTCCCACGGGAGGCCCCGCCGTCGTGTGCGCTCCAGCTGAGGCCTGTGGACGACGCCCGACGCCGTAGCCGGTTCTCGGGCACTCTCAGGGCGTGCGACCCACGACGACGCCCCGCTTCGTACTCCGCCCCGGCACCCACGTGCTCCGCCGCAGCGCGACCGAGCTCCAGGTCGGGCTCGACCCCCGGCGAGCGGTGGTGCTGCCCGACCGCGCTGACGTACGAGCACTCCTCCAGGCGCTGAGCAGCCCAGCCACACTGGTGGCCGAGGAGGAGTACGACGGCCGCACTCTCGAGCTCCTCGCCGACAGCGGCCTCCTCGTCGACGCCGACGTGCTGCTTCGCCTCGTCCCCTCGCTCCCGCGGGTCGACGACCCGGGACTCGCCGGGTCGGGCAGAACCCGGGCCGACGCCGCGGCGCTCGCTGCGGACGCCGGCGACCACGCCGCCACCATGCGGGCAGGGCGCTCCGAGGCCCGGGTCGAGGTCGTCACGGCCGGCAGCCAGGAGGCGGAGGTCGTGGCCGAGGACTTGGCCGACCTCTTGCGCGCAGCGGGTCTTCGACCGCGAGTCCTGCCGCACGGGAAGCTCCCGGCCGGCTCCGCCACCGCTCCGGAGCGACTCACCGGCCTCCTCGTCGCGGTCGGCGAGCCCCCGCGCGAGGCGGTCGACACCTGGATGCGCAGCGGGACGCCACATCTCCTGGTCCGCCTGACCGAGGGAAGCGCGGTGATCGGGCCGTTCGTGCTTCCGGGCGAGACCGCCTGCCTGAGGTGCATCGACGCCCACCACACCGACGTGGACCCGTCCTGGCCGCTGCTGGTCACCCAGTACGCCTCCGCGGTGATGCGGGAGCGGGAGGACACCGTGCCCGAGCCGGTCGACCGGCTGCTCGCCGCGCTGGCCAGTGCCTGGGCGGCCCGGGAGCTCGCGTCCTGCGCGGAGGGGCGGCTGCCCGCGACCGCGTCCGTCACGGTCCGCCTCGATCCTCACCTGACCGCGCTCGAGACCCACCGGTGGCCCCGGCATCCCGCCTGCGGCTGCGGCTGGGCCTGATCCCCTGGACGGTCGAGGCGGGCCTTGGCCTTGTCCGCGACAATAGGAGCATGACCGACCTTCCCCGCAAGGCCGCTGCCCGCACCGCCAGGCTGGCCGCCCTCCCGCTCGGCTTCGCCGGACGGACCGCTGTGGGAGTCGGCAAGCGGATCGGCGGCGCCCCGGCGGAGGCGGTCGCGACGGAGGTCCAGCAGCGGACGGCGGAGCAGCTCTTCCGCACGCTCGGTGACCTCAAGGGCGGTGCGATGAAGATGGGGCAGGCGCTGTCGATCCTCGAGTCCGCCCTTCCCGAGGACATCGCGGCGCCGTACCGCGCTCACCTCACGAGGCTCCAGGACGCCGCTCCCCCGATGGCCGCGACGACCGTGCACGGCGTGCTGAGCCGGGAGCTGGGCCGGTCGTGGCGCAAGAAGCTCGTGGAGTTCGACGACAACCCCGCCGCGGCGGCCTCGATCGGCCAGGTGCACCGCGGGCGCTGGCACGACGGCCGTGAGGTCGCGGTCAAGGTGCAGTACCCCGGCGCCGAGGAGGCGCTCACCTCCGACCTCAGGCAGCTCGGCCGCCTCGCACGCACCTTCGGCTCAGTGGTGCCCGGCATCGACATCAAGCCCCTCGTCGAGGAGCTCCAGGCCCGGGTCGTGGAGGAGCTCGACTACGAGCTCGAGGCGGACGCGCAGCGCCAGTTCGCCGCGGAGTTCGCGGGCGACCCCGACTTCCTCGTCCCTCACGTGGTCGACGGCAGCCACCGCGTGCTCGTCTCGGAGTGGCTGGAGAGCCCGGCGTCGCTGGCGCGGATGATCGCCGAGGGAAGCCAGGAGGAGCGCGACCACTACGGCGAGCTGTACGTCCGGTTCCTGTTCTCGGGTCCGGCCCGGACCGGCATGCTCCACGCCGACCCGCACCCGGGAAACTACCGGATCCTCCCGACGGAGGACGGTGGCCTCGGTCGCCTGGGGGTCCTCGACTTCGGCGCGGTGGCCCGGCTACCGGAGCGGAGCCTCCCCCGCGTCATGGGCATGCTGATGCGCATCGCCCTCGACGACGACTACACCGTGGTGGCCGACCGGCTCCGCGCCGAGGGCTTCATCAAGCCGCGGATCAACGTCAACCCCGACGAGCTTCGCGCGTTCCTGTCGCCCTTCATCGAACCGGCGCGTGGCGAGACGTTCCGGTTCTCGCGACGGTGGATGCGCGAGCAGTTCACCCGCCTCAACGATCCGAAGCAGCCCGGCTACACCCTGTCGCTCAAGCTGAACCTTCCCCCGTCGTACCTCTTGATCCACCGGGTCTGGCTCGGCGGGATCGGCGTCCTGTGCCAGCTCGAGGCCGAGGCACCCTTCCGCCGGATCCTCGAGGAGTCACTCCCGGGCTTCGCGGAGGAGTAGTCGCAGCGCTCACCACCACTCGCTGTCGAGCTTGCTCTCGATCGCGCGCAGGTTCTCGCGCGAGCAGGTGTCGCAGAAGTACCTCGTGCGGCCGTTCTCGACCGCGCTGGTCCAGGTCAGAGGCGGCTGGTCGCCCGGCGCGACGGCGCCGCAGAAGTCGCAGGTGACGGACACGACGTCCACCCTACGGGGAGAGACGCCGGACCCCCGGCAACCGTCGGTGGCTGCCGGGGGTCCGGGCTCTGCGCTCCCTCTGGGAGGGGGTGTCACTCGCTCACAGGGAGCGGGCGAGTGCGAGGCGCGCCTGCTGCGCTGCCTTCTCGGCACGGCGTGAGAGCCGGCGTGCGCGAGCGAGCTGGTTCGCCAGCCGCAGGTCCTGCGCCTCTCCCAGGCGCTGGGCTATGTGCGCACGGGCGAGATCTTCGTTGATCAAGTTCATCTTGTTGCTCCGCTTCGGTGAGGTCGTCATGGTGAGTTGTTGTCGCTTTCCTTGGTCAGTGCCTGGATGGCTACGGGCTGGGTCTCGTCGGTGACGGGCTGTGGCCTACAGCGATCGTGAGAGCACGAGTCGGGCCTGCAGTGCCGCGCGCTCGGCCTTGCGAGCCTTGCGCCGTGCCAGTACGAGCTGGTGGCCGCGCCGCTGGTGACGCGCCTCGTCCAGGCGCTCGGACATGTGAGCCCGGGCGAGATCTTCGTGAAGGTGGTACATGGTGAGACTCCGTTGTCTTCCGGTTCTGGTCTTCTCAGGTTGGGGCCTGATGCTTGGGTGCTGCTTGGGTCCTACTTGGGCGCTGCTGGTGGTGCGGGACTTGCTGAGTGGCGCGGGACTTTCTGTGCGGTGCGAGTCGTGCTCGGCGGCTCAGGCGGCCACCTCGTTCTTGCGTGGCCGGCCGCGAGGGCGCTTGCGGGGAATGACCGCTCCCTGCAGGAACAGCTGGCCGCCCCAGACTCCCCAGGGCTCCCTCCGATCGAGGGCTCCGGCGAGGCACTCGGCGCGGACCGGGCACTCCAGGCACAGGGCCTTGGCGGTCTCCACGTCCGCGGGACTCTCCGCGAAGAACAGCTCGGCGTTCCCTCTGCGGCAGGGAAGCTGATCCTCGTGGACCCCGGTCTGTGGGTCGAGGACGCTGATACTCATCTGTCACCTCCTTGTGACTGTCGCTGGGTCTTGCGAGAAACAAATAGGCCGCGGATCCCGGGTTTCGGGTTCCGCGGCCTGGAGGCTGCCGATGTAGATCGCGATCTAGATCGGTGGACTCCAGGCGGAGGTACCCGGGAAGGCGCCATCGAGGACGACGACATCGCCGATGCGCGTGTAGACGCACACCTGTGCCACGTCCGCGGAACGACGCTTCGTGCCAGCAGCAGCTGCGGAAGCCGACACTCCACCCATGGCCGGGAAGGTGCGCACAGCAGCAGCGGACACGGCGGCGGTCCAGGAGATGGGCATGGCGAAGCCGGCCTGCGAGCTGGTCTGGAAGTTCTTGATCACTGTGAGCACCTCCTTCGATGCGTAGGGCGCCGGCTTTGTCAGAGCCGTCTGCGCGCGGTTGTCGTGCGGTGAGAAGAAGTTAGCGCCCCTACCCTGTAAGCGGCAAACCATTTAATGGGTATTTCCTAAAAATCTTCTGCACGCATCAAAGCCATGGCCCGGACGGGCTACGCCGAACCATGAGCCGACTAGTCGTCCGATCCGGTGACGAGAGCGAGCACGTCGTCGCCGTACTTCTCGATCTTGGCCGGCCCCACCCCGCTCACCCGGAGCAGCGCCGCGCGGTCGGCGGGACGGATCTCCGCGATGGCCTGGAGCGTGAGGTCGGTGAAGACGACGTACGCCGGAACCTTCTCCTCGCCTGCGCGGGCAACTCTCCACTCCCGCAGGCGCTCGAAGAGCTCCTCGTCGTAGGTGGCCGGGCAGCCCTCGCACCGGCCGATCTTGCGCTCGGCGGTCGTGCTGAGCGGCGCGTTGCACACGCGGCAGTGCGCCACCCCGCGCTTCGTGCGGGCGCGGGACGACCTCTCCTCGGCAGCACGGTCCGAGCGGACCTGGGGACGCAGGCCGGTGAGGAACCGGGTCGGCTTGCGGGTCGCACGACCGCCTGGTGAGCGCGCGAGGGACCAGGAGACGGCGAGTCGCACGCGCGCCCGCGTCATGCCGACGTAGAGCAGACGGCGCTCCTCCTCGACAGCCGCGGGTCCCTCTGCGTAGATGATCGGCATGGTGCCCTCGTGCATGCCGACGAGGAAGACGCTGTCCCACTCGAGGCCCTTGGCGGCATGGAGGGTCGCGAGGGTGACGCCCTCGGCGACCGGCGCATGCTGCTCGGCGGCCCGACGGTCGAGCTCGTCGACGAAGGCACCGAGGTCCGCGCTCGCGTGGGCCGACGCGAACTCGTCGGCCTGCGACACGATCGCCTGGAGGGACTCCCACCTGTCGCGCACGTTGCCTCGGCCCGTCGGCGCCTTCTCGGTCCACTCCATGCCGGCGAGGACCGCCTTGACGTCCGCCACGATGCCCTCGCCCGAACCGCCGCTGCTCCGCGCGTTGCCGCGCAGCAGAGTGACCGCCTGACGGACCTCGGGGCGCTCGAAGAACCTGGCCGCGCCGCGGACGACGTACGGGATGCCACGGGCGGCGAGGGCCTCCTCGAACGCCTCGGACTGCGCGTTGATCCGGAAGAGCACGGCGACCTCGCGCATCGGTGCGCCCGACCGCCGGAGGTCGAGGATCCTGGCTGCCACCGACTCCGCCTCGGCCACCTCGTCGGAGTGCTCCGTGTAGGCCACCTCCGGGCCGGCGTCCTGCTGGGAGCGCAGCGAGACACCCGCAGAGGATGTGCCGGCCAGCAGCTGGTTGGCCGCCGCCACGACCTGGGGCGTCGACCGGTAGTTGCGCACGAGCTCGAGTGACGTGGTGCCTGGGTGGTGGCGCGGAAAGTCGGTGAGGTAGGTCGCGCTCGCCCCGGCGAACGAGTAGATGGTTTGGGCCGGGTCGCCCACGACGCACAGGTCACTGCGGCCACCGAGCCAGAGGTCGAGCAGGGCGGCCTGGATCGGGCTGACGTCCTGGAACTCGTCCACCACGAACCAGCGGTACTGCCTGCGGACCTCGGCCGCGACCCGCTCGTCCTCGGAGATCAGGGCGGCCGCGCAGAGGAGGACGTCCTCCATGTCCATCCGTCCCTGGTCCCGTTTGACCTCCTCGTAGGTGGCGAAGACCCGAGCGACCGACGCGTGGTCGTGGCCGGTGACCGTGCGGCCGCGTGCCTGGGCGATCCGCGGGTAGTCGTCGGGCCGGACGTTGCTCACCTTCGCCCACTCGATCTCCGAGGCAAGGTCACGCAGGGTCGCCTGGTCGGTCTGGAGCCGGTTGCGGCGGGCGGCGTTGCCGAGCAGGGGCAGCTTGGACTCGGTGAGCACGGGCAGCTCCCCGCCGTACACGCGCGGCCAGAAGTAGCGCGCCTGCCGCAGGGCAGCTGAGTGGAACGTCCGCGCCTGGACCCCGCCGGCCCCGAGCGCCCGGAGGCGGCTGCGCATCTCACCCGCGGCGCGGGTGGTGAACGTGACGGCGAGCACCTCGGTCGGGTTGTAGACGCCGGTTGCCACGCCGTACGCGATCCGATGGGTGATGGCCCGGGTCTTGCCGGTCCCGGCGCCCGCCAGCACCCTCACCGGGCCGCGGAGCGCGAGCGCGACCTCCCGTTGCTCAGGGTCGAGCGCCTCGAGCAACCGGTCCGCGGAGCCGATGAGCTGCCCGGGTGATGACACAGCGGCTGGGTCCATGGGGGCCAAGCGGAACAATCTCCTCGGATCGTTTGTTGCGCATTCCAACGACGCCGTGCCGAGCACGGCGTGTTGCGTGTCCAGATGGGTACCAATAGGGGTACCTCATGCCAGACCCACCAGGGTAGACGCCGAAAGGGACAGTCAATGCCTGCCAGCCCAGCAGCCTCGGGTGCCGCCGTCACGATGTACTCCACCAAGTGGTGCGGCTACTGCTTCCGCCTGCGCAAGCAGCTCGACCGCGAAGGGATCGAGTACGAGGTCGTCGACATCGAGAAGGTCCCGGACGCCGCGTTCGTCGTGGAGCAGGTCAACAACGGCAACCAGACGGTGCCCACCATGATCTACAGCGACGGCACCGCCCAGACCAACCCCTCGCTCAACGAGGTCAAGGCCAAGATCGCCTCGCTGAACTGACCGCTCTCCGCGGGGCCGGTCACCACTGGCCGGTCACCACTGGCCGGTCACCACTGGCCGGTCACCACTGGCGGGTCACCACTGGCCGGTCACCACTGGGCCGGTCACCAATGGCCGGGCAGCGGTCCGCCGTACCAGGTCTCGACCAGGGTCCGCGAGATCGAGATCCCTCCGGGGAGCAGGAGCGTTCCGGCCTCGGCCTCGGCCCGCATCTCCTCGCGGGTGAACCAGCGGGCGTCGCTGATCTCCTCCTCGTCGACCCGGATCTCGCTGGTGAGCGCCTCGGCGAAGAAGCCGACCATCAGGCTCGCCGGGAACGGCCAGGGCTGGTTGCCGAGATAGGTCACCTCGCCGACCTTCACGCCGACCTCCTCGGCCACCTCACGGCGGACGGCGTCCTCCAGCGACTCCCCCGGGTCGACGAACCCGGCGAGCGTGGAGTACCGGCCCTCGGGCCACCCGGGCTGCCGGCCGAGCAGGGCACGGTCGTGGTCGTCGGTGACGAGCATGATCACGGCCGGGTCGGTGCGAGGGAAGTGCTGACGCCCGCAGCCGGTGCATGTGAGCATGTGGCCGGCGGCGGCGACGGTGAGCGCACTGCCGCACCGTGGGCAGAACCGGTGCGCGCGGTGCCACTCGGCGAGCGCGAGCGCGTGGACCAGGAGGCTCGCGTCCTCGACCGACAACGAGGGCCCGACCGCCCGGAGGTTGGCCCAGCCCTCCTCGGGCGGTTCCGCGAGCAGCACCGCGAAGTGCGCCACCCCGTTCTGCTCACCGAGGAAGACGCGTTGGCCGTCCGACGCCTCGGCCGGGCTCCGCCAGTCGATGGAGGTGCCTCCGACGGCCGGGAACTGCCCTCGCGCGAGCAGCAGCACGCGGGTCTTGGGTTCGGCCCAGGTCTCGGCGAGCCAGGCGTCGTCGGTGCGCCGGTGACCGACCCGGTCATGGGCGCGGATCGAGAGTGCGATCTGGGGTGCGGTCGACCCGTCCTTGTCCTGCCACGTCACGGCGTCGACTCTAGTGCCGCCGTGCCCGTGCCCGAGCGGACCCGCCTAGGATCGCGGGCCATGAGCACGCACATCTCCGCAGCCCCGGGCCAGGTGGCCCCGCACGTCCTCATGCCCGGCGACCCGCTCCGAGCGCGGTGGATCGCCGAGAACTTCCTGGACGACGCCGAGTGCTACTCGGAGGTGCGCGGGATGTTCGGCTTCACCGGGACCTTCCGCGGCGAGCGCGTCTCCGTGCAGGGGTCGGGGATGGGCCTGCCGTCGCTGTCGATCTACACCCACGAGCTCTTCGCGGAGTACGACGTCCAGACGGTCGTGCGTGTCGGCTCGTGTGGAGCCCTGAGCCCCGAGCTGCGCCTGCGCGACATCGTCCTGGCCTCGGGCGCCTGCACCGACTCCTCGATCAACCGGATCCGCTTCGAGGGCCTCGACTACGCACCGGTCGCCGACTTCGGCCTGCTTCGCGCCGCCTACGACTCGGCCATGGCCAAGGACCTCCCGGTGCAGACCAAGGTCGGGCCGATCTTCTCGACCGACTCCTTCTACAGCGCCAGGCCGGAGCTGACGACGCGGATGGCGTCCTACGGCGTGCTCGCGGTCGAGATGGAGGCCAGCGCGTTGTACACGCACGCTGCCATGTTCGGCCGCCGCGCCCTCACGGTCTGCACCGTGTCCGATCACATCGTCACCGGCGAGCACACCACGTCTTACGAGCGGGAGCAGACCTTCGGCCACATGGTCGAGATCGCGCTGGAGGCGATGCTGGCGACGCCCATCTGAGAGTCGCGGCGCCGTCAGACACCCCCGGCGATGATCGCCTCGAGCTCGTCGCGACCCGGCAGGTCGCGGTGCTCGTCGAGGACGCCGGTGCGCACGTAGTAGAACGCCGCCTCGACGTGCTCGACCGGAACCCCCATGAGCTCGGCCCAGGCGACGCGGTAGATCGCCAGCTGCAGCGGGTCGGCGGACTGACGCAGGTTGGTCTTCCAGTCCACCACGAGGAAGCCGGTGGGTGTCTCGTAGACCGCGTCGATCCGTCCCCGGACCACCTGGGCGCCGAGCACCAGCGCGAACGGCGGCTCGACGGCGAACGGCGCCCGGTCGCCGAAGGGTCCGGCCGTGAACTGGTCGATGAGCTCCTTGAGCTCCCGCTCGTCCTCGATGCCCTCGTCGCCGCGACCGGGGACCTCGTCCAGGCCGACAAGCTGCTGCTGGCCGAACCGGTTCTCGAGCCAGGCGTGGAACCGCGTGCCGAACCGGGCCGCCGGAGACGGCTTGCGCGGCATCGGTCTGGCCAGGTCTGCGGCGAGAGCCTCGGAGTCGTCCCGGAGGCGGGCCATCGCGGTCGCCGAGAGGCTGGAGGGCAGGGGGACCTCGACCTCGTCGGACCTACCGGCGAGGGCCTCCTCCAGGAGCCGCTCGAGCTCCTCGTCCCACTCGGCGACCCGGGCCCCTTCCGTGTCGGTGAGGCCGGCGTCGGCGAGGTCGGCTGCCGAGGCCTCGGTGCCGGCCGCCTCCGCGATGGCCCCGCGCACCAGCGCCGCCGCCTCAGCTCTCCGGGCCACCTCCTCGGTGTGAGCCTCGACCGGCCAGGGCCGCGTGTCCGCCTCGGCCCGGAGCGGGTTCGGCTCTCCCTTCGCGGGCTTGTCGAGCCACGGCTCGAACGGCTCGCCCCACGCCCCGAGCTGCTCGCGCACGACCTGCTGGTACGCCGAGGGTCCGAGCGGCCGCTGTCGCGACGGCGACCAGCAGTACGACGAGACCGACAGGAGGTGCCGGGCGCGGGTGAAGGCGACGTAGCCCAGACGCAGCTCCTCCTCGAGCTCGTGGGCCTTGCAGTCGTGGGCGAAGGCCTTCAGCTCATCGGATGAGTAGCCCGCGAGAGTCGGAAGGTCGCGCGCGTCCCCTCGCAGCGGGTAGGGCAGCACTCCGGGTCCAGCCGTCCACTTGGTGCGGGTGCGGGAGGTCGGGAACTTCTCGTCGGCCACTCCCACGAGGAAGACCGCGTCCCACTCGAGGCCCTTGGCCCGGTGGACCGTGAGCAGCTTGACCGAGTCCGCCTCGGTCGGGGTGGCGACGTCGAGGCCCGCGCCGTACTCGTCCTCGGCCTGGAGGTAGGCGAGCAGCGCGGGCAGCGTGACGTCGCCGTCGATGGCCTGGAAGTCGGAGACCGCCTTGACGAACAGGTCGAGGTTGTCGCGCCGCGCGTGAGCGGTCGGGCTGACCGAGGAGGCGAGCTCGACGTCGATCCCGGTGGTGTCGATGATGCGTCGCACCAGGTCCAGCAGCGGCTCCCCGGCGTAGGCGCGGAGGTCACGAAGCTCCCTCGACAGCAGCGCGAACCGCTCCAGGGCCTCGGTGGAGTAGCCCAGGTCTCCGGGATCGTCCAGGGCGTCGCTGAGCGAGACCACCTCCGTCGGGTCGGCACCCTGGACCGCCTCGGCCAGCTCCTCGTCGACGCTGCGTGCGGTTTCCCGGGACGCCGGACCGGCGGCACCTGCGAGCTCCCGGGCCCGGCGGCCCAACAACGCGAGGTCGCGGGCGCCGACCGCCCAGCGGGGGCCGGTGAGCAGGGTGAGCAGCTCGGCGTTGGCGGTGAGGTCGTGCAGGAGGGTCAACGTGGCGACCACCTCGGCGACCTCGGGCAGCCGGAGCAGGCCCTGGAGACCGACGATCTCGACCGGGATCTCCGCCGCCGTGAGGGCGTCGAAGACGTCGGCGGCGTGCGCGTTGTCGCGGGTCAGCACGCCGATCCCCGACCACGCCGGCGAGGTCATCGAGGCGTGAGCCTGCTTCACCTGTCCCGCTAGCCAGGCCAGCTCCTCACCGTAGGTCTCGAGGACCGCGCTACGGACGATGCCCGGGTCGGCCCCCGGCTTCGGCTCGAGCGGCTGCACCTGCGGCATCCGGGAGTAGAGCGGCGCCGCGAGCTCGTTGGCGAGCTCGAGGATGCGCCGGTCGGAGCGCCGGTTCACCGTCAGGGAGTACGTGTCGACGTCCACCGAGCCGTCCGCGGCCGGGAAGTCGCGGCCGAAGCCCAGGATGTTGGAGACCGAGGCGCCGCGCCAGCCGTAGATCGCCTGGTTCGGGTCACCGACCGCGGTGACCGCATGCCCACGGCCCGCCTCGGGCGAGTCGCCGGAGAAGAGCCGGCTGAGCATCGTTGCCTGTGCGACCGAGGTGTCCTGGTACTCGTCGAGCAGGACGATGCGGTACTTCTCGCGCTCGGCCCGGCCCACCTCGGGCTGCTCGGACGCGAGCCGGGCCCCCAGCGCGATCTGGTCGGAGAAGTCCATGAGGCCGAGGTGCGCCTTGAGCCGGCGATAGGCCTCCACGAGGCCCAGGACCTCCTCACGACGGTCGATGGCGCTGAGCACCTTGTCGACCTCGGCGATCCTCGTCTTCAGCGACTCGGCCGCCTTCGCCTCCTCCACCCTCGGGCGCTGCCGAGCGTGGAAGGCGCGGAGGTCGTCGGGCGTGAGGAGGTGCTCGGCCATCGCCCCGTCGAGCGCGAGGAGGTAGTTGATCACGGTCGGCGGATGGTCGCTGAGCAGCTCGACGCGGCCGTCGTACTGGGCGATGGCACGCGCTGCGAGCTGGTAGCGGGAGGCGTCCGCGATGACCCGGGTGTCCGGCTCGTGGCCGATGCGGAGGCCGTGCTCGGTCAGGAGCCCGGCCGCGTAGGCGTTGTAGGTCGCCACCGTCGGCTCCTCGGGCTCCTCCCCCTCCTCGTCGGCGACGGCGCGCCGGCGCGGACCGGGGGGAGGCAGGATGCCCGCGGCACGTAGGCCCGCCCGGATCCGGACTGCGAGCTCGTTGGCGGCCTTGGTCGTGAAGGTGAGCCCGAGAACCTGGTCGGGACGAACCTGACCGGTGGCGACGAGCCACACCACGCGAGCCGCCATCACAGTGGTCTTGCCGGACCCGGCGCCGGCGATGACGACGTGCGGCGAGAGCGGCGCCGTCACCACCGCGAACTGCTGGTCGCTGAAGGTGAAGTCCTCCTGCATCAGCACCCGCAGCTGCTCGGGCGTCTCCACGACCCGCGGGACGAAGCCGGTGCTCATGACAGCACCGTCCCCGCGCCCTTGACGGGGCAGATCGCGTGGAACGAGCAGTGGTCGCAGTGACCTCCTGCGCGCGCCGGGAACACCTCACCGCGCACCACGCGCACCGCCTCCATCAGCTGCTTCTCCACCGGCAGATGGCCGTCCTCGTCCGGCTCCTGCGGGGGCTGGGACTGCACCTTGGCGCCGCCCTTGACCTCGCGGCGTAGCTGGATCAGCTCCGCTCCGCCCGGCTGGACCTGGCCGTCCGGCCGGTCGGCATGCTCGGCCAGCAGGTCGTCGACCGCGCCGTTGGCCACGGCGTACTGGTACAGCCCGAGCTGGGGGTTGCTGGGCAGGTCCTTGTCGGCGGGAGGGTACTTCGACGTCTTGAGGTCGATCACGACCACCCGGCCGGCCTCGTCGAGCTCGAGCCGGTCGGCGTAGCCGTTGAGGCGGACACACTGCCCGTCCGGCAGGGTCACCTCCGCGCTCAGATGCTCCTCCGTCGCCACCACCGTGCGTGCGCCGGGCCGCGAGTGCCACGCAACGAACCGGGCGAGCGCGGCTCGGACCTCCTCACGCTCCCGCGAGCGCGACCACGGCGTGCGGAAGCTGATCTGCTCCCACACCTGGTCGACGTAGCCCATCAGGTCGTCGGTGCCGACGAGCTCGCCCTTGCCGATCCGGTCCGCCAACGCGTGTACGACGAGGCCGAACCCCTGAGCAGCGGTCGAAGGGCTCGCTCCCCCGGCCTCGCGCTCCAGGAACCACTTCGCCGGGCAGGCGAGGATCGACTCGAGCGCGCTAGCCGACAGCGTGAGCGGCTCGTCGGCCCTGCGGATCGGCTTCTCGGCCAGGCTGCGGCCGCGGGTCCCCCACCAGGTGGCCGGGTCTGCCTGCGGGGCGAGGGGCCGGCCTCCCGCCCCGGCCAGGGCGAGGCGGGCCAGCCTACGGGCAGCGGCTCGGCGCAGGCCCGGTGTGGCGTCGGGGTCCGAGGCTGTTCTTCGCAGCTCGGACACGAGCCCTGCCAGCGACAGCGGACGCGGCGGCCTCCCCTTGACGGTGACCCGCTCGACCGCGAGCTCGTCGAGGAAGCGAGAAGGCTGGTCGCCGTCCTCCTCCGGAGACTCGACCGCCGTGACCAGGAGCCGCTCGCTCGCCCTGGTGCAGGCGACGTAGAACAGCCGCCGCTCCTCCGCCAGCAGAGTCGCGGTGGTGGTGGGCGGCAGCATCCCGTCCACCCCGATCCGGTCGGCCTGCATGAGGCTGGTGCGACGGCGCAGGTCCGGCCAGCCGCCCTCCTGGACCTGTGCAACCACGACGAACCGCCACTCGAGGCCCTTGGACCGGTGCGCGGTGAGCAGCCGCACGGCGTCGCCCCTGGCTGCCTGCTCGGCGAGGGTGTCACCGGGGATCTGCTGGGCGGTGAGGGTCGCGAGGAAGTTCTGCACGCTCGTGTGACCGCGCTGCTCCTCAGTGCGAGCAGCGACGTCGAAGAGCGCGCACACGGCGTCGAGGTCGCGGTGGGCCATTCTCGCCGCGCCGCCGCCCTCGGTGACCATCGCCCGGAGGCGTCCGGGCCACCGGGTGCCGCTCCAAAGGACCCAGAGCACCTCCTCTGCCGTGCCACCGGCGTCGAGCTCCGCGCGGGCCTGCTGGAGCAGCCTGCCCAGCCGAGCCAGCTTGGCCGCGGGCCGGCCGGTGACGTCCTCGAGGAGCTCTGGAGCGAGCAGGGCCTGTCGGAGCAGTTCCGGGGAGGGCCGGGGGCCTCGGTCCTCGTGGGCCGCTGCCTCCTTCTCCCGGGCACGGAGCAGGCGCGCGAGCGCGCGAACCTCGCTGGCGTCGATCCCGCCGAGGGGCGACCCGAGCAAGGAGTCCACGCGGGCGTCGGTGAGGTACTCGAGGTGGCTCCGGTCCTCGTTGTCGAGGTTCAGCACCGCTCGTAGCGCCTCGAGGAGAACGCGGACGGCAGGCTCCTCCACCAGCGGGGTGTCGTCGCTGGCCACCTCCACCGGCACGCCTGCTGCCGCAAGGCTGCGCCGCAGCGAGGGGATGGAGGTGCGACCCGAACGGACGAGCACCGCCATCTCGGACCAGGGCACACCGTCCTCGAGGTGGGCGCGGCGGAGCAGGTCCGCGACGTGTTCGGTCTCGGCCCTCGCGGTGTCGAAGGTACGGACCTCTACCCGGCCGGGGCCGAACGGCGTCTTGGTCGGCTCGGGGTTGCGGAAGGCCCGGAACAGGTCCGCGTCGATGGCGCCCTTGGTCGGGATCGCGCCGGCCACCGACCGGGACGCCTCGAGCAGGACCGGCCCGAACCTCCTCGTCACGCGCAGGGCGACCGTCCGCGCCCGCTCGCCGTCGCGCGTGCGGAACTGCTCGGGGAAGTCGAGGATGCCTCGGACCTCCGCGCCGCGGAACGCGTAGATCGACTGGTCGGGGTCGCCGACCACGACGAGGTTCCGACCGTCGCCGGCGAGCGCCTGGAGCAGGCGGACCTGGCTGGGGTCGGTGTCCTGGTACTCGTCGACGAAGACGTACTCGAACTGCGCCCGCAACCTGGCTCGCACCGCTGGCTGCTCGGCGAGCTGCACGGCGCGGTAGATCAGGTCGCTGTAGTCGATCGCGCTCTTGTCGTCGAGGATCACCTGGTACTGCTGCATGAACCTTGCGGCGGCGACGAGCTCAGGTGTCTCCGAGGCCGCCCCGAGCTCCTTCAGGTCCAGCGGGTCGAGGCCCTTCTCCCTGGCGCGGGCCAGCACCGCCTGGACCTCTCTGGAGAAGCCCCGGGTGCCCACGGCTCGGCGCAGGGACTCCGGCCAGAACCCGGTGTCCTTGGTGCCCTCGAGCAGCTGCTGGATCATCACGTCCTGCTCCGGAGCCGACAGCAGCTGCAGCGGAGCGGCGTAGAGCTCGGGCGTGGAGTACGCCCGGACCAAGCCGTAGGCGAAGGAGTGGAACGTCGAGCTCAGCGTGGTCGACATCGTGCGCCCGATCCGCGAGGTGACGCGGTCGCGCAGCTGCTCGGCGGCCTTGCGGCTGAAGGTGAGCGCGAGGACCGAGTCGGGCGCGACGCCACGGTGCTCGATGCGGTCGACGATCGCCTCGACGAGGGTGGTCGTCTTGCCCGTCCCGGGACCGGCCAGCACGAGCAGCGGACCGGCCTCGTGGTCGACCACCGACTGCTGGAAGTCGTCCAGCGCAGGCGCGGCAGCACGCCCAGCGGAGGGGCGCACCAGGCGGAAGGACGTCATGGACCAATCACATCAGAGCGGACCGACAGAACCATCAGGGCATGTCGGGCCACCAGGCCGCGGCCGGCATGTCCACGCGTTCGGTGGATCGCAGCGGCGTCCCCTCGGCACGATGGTGGGCCAGCGCCTCGCCGTCGTGGCACAGCGGGAGCCCGCCGTCGGCGCGGACCACCCGCCACCAGGGCACGCCGCCGCCCTCCAGTGCCATCACGCGGCCGACCTGGCGGGGACCGCCGACACCGACCACCTCGGCGATCGCGCCGTAGCTCATCACCCGGCCGGGCGGGATCTGCTCCACGACGGCGAGCACCCGTTCGACGTACTCCTCCCGATCCACGCGAACACGCTAGCCCGACCGCGCCTACAGGAGCGGTGAGAACCCCTGGGTCCCGCGCACCAGCCGAAGCCCGGGGATACCGGAGTACCGCTGTGCGAACCCGAGCTCCCGCCGCAGGTCGCCGACTCCGTTCGAACCGGCGAGAGGCGCAAGGGTGATCGTCGAGAGCGTCCCGAGCGCGTTGCCGTTGGCGTCGAGGTAGGCCGACCCGGAGTCACCGGGGATCCCGGGGGTCGCGGTGTAGACGAGGTGGCTCCAGCCGCCGCCGAGCGTCGTGAGGTTGCTGCCCTGCTTGGGCGCCAGTGCGGTGGCGCCGCCGCGGACGGTGGAGTTGCCGAACGAGTAGACGGTCTGCCCCTCTGACAGGCCGCCCTTGTGCAGACCCACGGGCCCGCCCCAGAACGGCACGCTGGGGTTCACCTTGCCGCGGTCGGCGCGGTCGACGCGGACGAGCGCGAGGTCGTTGAAGTCGCAGGCGTTCCGGTCACGGGTGCCGAGTCGGCGCATGGTGATCCAGGAGCTGTAGGCCAGGCGCCCGCGTCCGACGGTGGTGCCTCCGTCGACGAGCGAGCCGCCTTTGGCGAAGCGGACCCGGGTGCCGAGTGGGAGCGACTTCGCCTTGCAGCCGTTGGTGTCCGTGGCGCCTCCCTTGCCGGCACAGTGAGCCGCATAACCGACGTACACGCGGTCTCGCCGGTCCTTGAAGACGAAGTTGGCGGTGCACTGCGCGCCCTTGGTGTACATCTGCACGCCCGGGTGGATCCGCGCCTTGGCGGCAGGCGCCCACCGAGCGGTCGCCTGCGCCGGCGCGCCGAGCGACAGGGGTACGACGGCCAGCAGACCGACGAGGGCGACCAGCAGCGGCAGCGCTGCGGGGCGGACGGGGCTGAGGTGTCGTGGGGTGCTCACGAGGTCTCCTCGGAAGATGGACCGTGGAAAGGGCCCGCCCCCGAGAGGAGCGGGCCCTGCCCGGTCAGGTGGTGGAAGAGGTCAGAGGGCCGGCGAGAAGGGCTCCGTCCCCGGGACGAGCGCGAGGCCCGCGATGCCGGAGTGGTCCTGCGCGTAGGCGAGCTCGTGGCTCAGGTCGCCCACGCCGTTCGACCCGGCCAGCGGGGCGATCGCCAGCGTGGACAGGACACCGAGCGCGTTGCCCTCGGCGTCCAGGAAGGCGCTGCCGGAGTCACCAGGGACGCCGGGGGTGACCGTGTAGACGGGGTGGCTCCACCCGCCGCCCTCGGTGCCGAGGCTCGTGCCCTGCTTCGGGGAGAGCTCCTCGACGCCGCCGCGGAGGCTCGAGTTGCCGTAGGAGTACACGGTCTCACCGGCGGCCGTGCCGTCGCTGTCGATGCCGACCGGGCCGCCCCAGAACGGGACGGACGGGTTGACCTGGTCGACGTACTGCGAGTCGACCTTCACCAGGGCCAGGTCGTTGTAGTCGCAGGTGTCGGCGTCCGTCTCGCCGGCCTTCTGCATGGCGAGCCAGCTGCTGTAGACCAGCGTGCCCGTGCCGACGGTCTCACCGGCGGTCACGAGGCTGCCGCCCTCGACGAAGTCGACCTTCGTGCCGAGGGGGAGGGAGCCGGAGTCGCACCCGTTGGTCTCGGTGGCTCCACCGGTGCCGGCACAGTGGGCGGCGTAGCCGACGTACACGTTGCCGGCTCCGTCGGTGTAGACGAAGTTGCCGGTGCACTGGGCACCGTCGGTGTACATCTGGATGCCGGGGTGGATCTTGGCGGTGTCCGCCGGCGCCCAGGTGGGGGCTGCGGCGGTCGGCGCTGCGGTGGCGGCGACACCGGCGGAGGCGACGACGGCGCTGGCGAGGGTGGCTACAGCGGCACGAGTCCGGATGGCCATCTTGGGGGTGCTCCTTCCCGAGGACATGAACGTTGTGATGTGGACAACGAAGATGCCCCCGGGAAGGTCACGCCCGGTGTCAGTACGCCGGCTGGGAGGGGTCGATCTGGTTGACCCAGGCGACCACGCCGCCCCCGACGTGGACCGCGTCGCTGAAGCCGGCCCCCTTCACCACGGCGAGAGCCTCGGCCGAGCGGACGCCGGTCTTGCAGTGCAGCACGACCTGCTTGTCCTGCGGCAGCTCCTCGAGGGCCGCGCCGGTGAGGAAGTCACCCTTCGGGATGAGGATGGAGCCGGGGATCCGGTTGATCTCGTACTCGTTGGCTCGCGGACGTCGATGAGGACGAAGTCGCGCTCGCCGTTCTCACGCTCCTTGAGCATCGCTCGAGCGTGGCGACCGAGATCGTCGCGTCCGCCGCAGCGTCGGCGGCCTCATCGGTGATCGCGCCGCAGAACTCGTCGTAGTCGATCAGCTCGGTGACCGTCGGGTTCTCACCGCAGACCGCGCAGTTGGGGTCCTTGCGGACCTTGATCTTGCGGTACTCCATCTCGAGCGCGTCGTAGATCATCAGCCGGCCGAGCAGCGGCTCGCCGATGCCGGTGAGCAGCTTGATCGCCTCGGTGACCTGGATCGAGCCGATGGACGCGCAGAGCACGCCGAGCACGCCGCCCTCGGCGCACGACGGGCACCATGCCCGGCGGCGGCGGCTCGGGGTAGAGGCAGCGGTAGCAGGGGCCGTGCTCGGCCCAGAACACCGAGGCCTGGCCGTCGAAGCGGTAGATCGAGCCCCACACGTACGGCTTGCCCAGCAGCACCGCGGCGTCGTTGACCATGTAGCGGGTCGCGAAGTTGTCGGTGCCGTCGACGATCAGGTCGTACTGCTCGAAGATCTCCATCACGTTGTCGTTGTCGAGCCGCTCGTCGTGGAGCACGACGTTGACGTACGGGTTGGTCTCGGCGATCGACTCCTTGGCCGACTGCGCCTTGGACTTGCCGATGTCGGACTGGCCGTGGATGATCTGGCGCTGCAGGTTCGACTCGTCGACCACGTCGAACTCGACGATGCCGAGCGTGCCGACACCGGCGGCGGCGAGGTAGAGCAGCGCCGGGCTGCCGAGACCGCCGGCGCCGATCACCAGCACCTTGGCGTTCTTGAGCCGCTTCTGACCGGTCATCCCGACATCGGGGATGATCAGGTGACGGCTGTAGCGGCGGACCTCGTCGATGGTCAGCTCATCGGCGGGCTCGACCAGCGGTGGAAGGGACACGCGTTCTCCTCGTCGGGTTTCGGAACATTCCGATTTCGACAACAACCGGACGGCCGTACATGTTCCCCATGCTCCCCCGCGGGCCACATCTGGGGGCCGGACGTCCCGGCATCCGGACCGCCACCCGAGCGTCGGCGGGCTCGTGTCAGCGCACCGGCTTCGCGACCACGACGACGTTGCTGAGGTACGTCGAGCCGTTCCAGTCCTCGCAGGTGACCAGCACGAGCCGTCCCGGGACGGTCTGGCTGAAGACCCGCGTCGAGTCCTCGGCCAACGTGGCCTTCCGGTAGATCCTCACCCGTGCGACCCGGTAGTAGGTCGCGCCGGCCGTCGTACGCACGGTGACGCGGTCCCCCGGACGCAGCGTCTCGAGATCGTCGAACGCCCCACCACCGGTGTGCACGGTGTGCCCGGCGATGATCGCGGAGCCGCGTGGCGAACCAGGTCTCGCGCCGGCGCGCCACCACCCGAGAACCTGCGGGTCGGCTGGAGGCAGGAGCACGTGGCGAGGCGCCCGGATGCCGATGACGGGGGCGTCGACACCGAGGCGCGGTACGACGAGCCGGTGCGGCACCCCGCGCGCGTGCGGGTGGAAGGGGCGGGTTCGAGACGGCCCCGGGGGGTCGACCGTCTCGAACCGGACCGCGCGCTCTGCGACGAACGGCGGCGCCGATGCCTGCCGCATCGAGGCGCGGTCTGGAGAGGAGGTGTGGTCTGCGACGTGCGCGCCCGCGACACCTCCCACGGCAAGTGAGAGCCCGAGCGCGGATGCCGTCAGGGTCTGGCGCCCGCGCCCGGACGACCTCCTATGTCTCGGGCGCGCAGCCCTTGACGAGGACCACACAGGTCGTCCCAGGCCCGGTCATGTTGCTCTTCATGGAACTCACCCCACTGATCTCACCAACGCCTGGTGCATCCCGCGAGAACAACCCGAGAACTGGCCCCCCGGCCTAGCGTCAGAACCGGCCTCTGCCTGTCTGCCCCACTGGTGCCAGCCTGTCGATCCCGCAGGCGGGCCTCAACTACGACACGCGGGGCAGTTAGTGCCGCTGTCCGCCTTTGTCCTTTTTGAGAATGAAAAATGACCCGTTCAGGCCACCCGTCTCCGACCGGCGGCTAGACCAGCTCGCGGGACGCGCGCTCGGGCGGCTGGACCGGTTCGTGATTACCGCGGAGTAGGATTCTGCAACACCAGAACCAGAGGTGAGAGGCGACCCATTGAGCACGATGGATGAGCAGAGGCCACGCGGAGGCCGGATGCCACGGACGGCACGCCGGGCCCAGCTCCTCGAGTCCGCGCTCGGCGTCTTCGTCGCCCAGGGCTACCACGCCGCGGCGATGGACGACATCGCCGACCGCGCCGGAGTCTCCAAGCCCGTGCTGTACCAGCACTTCCCCGGCAAGCTCGAGCTCTACCTCGCCCTGCTCGACCAGTCGTGCGACACGATCATCGAGGCCACCCGGAAGGCACTCGAGGCGACCGAGAACAACAAGGAGCGCGTCGCCGCGACGATGCAGGTCTTCTACGACTACGTGGCCAACGCGCACGGCGCCTTCCGGCTCGTCTTCGAGTCGGACCTGAACAACGAGCCCGCCGTCCGCGAGCGGGTCGACCGGGTGACCGAGGAGACCGCCTCGCTGATCGCGGCGGTGATCCACGACGACACCGGGCTGCCCGACGAGCAGTCACGGCTGCTCGCGGTCTCTCTGGTCGGCATGGCCCAGGTGAGCGCTCGGTTCTGGCTCGACGACCGGCGCGGAATCAGCCAGCACGACGCCGCGAACCTCATCTCCAGCCTGGCCTGGCGCGGCATCCGCGGCTTCCCGCGCACCGACGAGCACTCCTGAGTCAGCGGGTAGGGTCGTCCTACTGCACCCTTCCGGGTGCGCCACGACCACCCGCCGGGCCAGCCGGCGCGAGAGCAACGAGGAGGTCCTCCCATGGAGGTCAAGATCGGCGTCCAGAACGTGAGCCGTGAGCTGGTCCTCGACAGCGACCAGTCCGGCGAGGACATCGAGGCTGCCGTGGCGAAGGCCATCGCCAGCGAGGAGGGTCTCCTCTCGCTGACCGACACCAAGGGTCGCAAGGTCCTCGTGCCCACCGCCAAGCTCGCCTACGTCGAGCTCGGCTCCCCCACCATCGGCCAGGTCGGCTTCCGCAGCTGACCCCTGGGGGCCGATCAGGAGGCGAGGCCCAGCGCAGCCATCCGTTGCGCGTGGTTCTCGGTGAGCCGGGTGAACATCCGGCCGATCGCGGCGAGGTCCATGCCCGGCCGGTCCACCCCGCCCGAGAGCAGCGCGGACAGCGCGTCCCGCTCGGCAGCGACCCGCTGGGCCTGGGAGAGCGCCTCTCCCATGAGCCGGCGTCCCCACAGAGCGAGCCGGCCACCCACCCGGTGGTCGGCCTCGATCGCCTTGCGCACGCGGTCCACGACGAACTCCGCCTGGCCCGAGTCCTCGAGGCTCTCGATGATCAGCTCCCGGGTGTCGGAGTCCACGAACGCCGCCACCTCCCGGTAGAAGTCGGCGGCGAGGCCGTCTCCGACGTACGCCTTGACGAGCCCCTCCAGCCAGTCGCGAGGTGCGGTGTGCACGTGGAAGGAGTCGATCGGTGTGCGGAAGGGCTGCATCGCGGCGTACGGGTTGGCGCCGAGCTCTGCGAGCCGGTCGCGCAGGGAGATGAAGTGGCCGAACTCCCGAGAGGCCATCGCCGCGAGCTCTGCCTTGTCCTCGAGGTCGGGAGCCATCTTCGCGTCCTCGGCCAGCCGGTCGAAGGCCGACATCTCGCCGTAGGCGATGGCACCGAGGAGGTCGACCACCGCCGCGAGGTAGTTCGGGTCCTCGAAGGCCAACGGGACGTCTGGCTTGGCCCCTGCCTGGGGCGCGGACTCGGGCGTCTCCAGCGGCAAGTCGGTCATGCGGGCAGCCTACCGATAGACTCGGGGTGACATTACGCAGAGAGACAGGCAAGACTTCTGACTACCTTCAGAGAACTCGGGGTCATTCCCGAGATCGCCGACGCCCTCGAGCGCGCCGGCATCACGACTCCCTTCCCGATCCAGGAGATGACGCTCTCGGTCGCCCTGCTCGGCACCGACCTCATCGGCCAGGCTCGCACCGGCACGGGCAAGACGCTCGCGTTCGGCATTCCGCTGATCCAGCGGACGCTCGCCCCGCACGACCCCGACTACGCCGACCTCGCAGCCCCGGGCATGCCCCAGGCGCTCGTCATCGCGCCCACTCGTGAGCTCGCGCTCCAGGTCACCAACGACCTCAAGACGGCCGCCGAGGACCGCGGCACGCGCGTCCTCACCGTGTACGGCGGGGTCGGCTACGAGCCGCAGCTCGAGGCCCTCGCCTCCGGCGTGGACGTCGTCGTCGGTACGCCGGGCCGCCTTCTCGACCTGGCCAACCGGCGCGCGCTGAACCTCTCGCACGTCAAGGTGCTCGTCCTCGACGAGGCCGACGAGATGCTCGACCTCGGCTTCCTCCCGGACGTTCAGAAGCTGCTCGCGAAGACGCCCGAGACCAGGCAGACCATGCTGTTCTCGGCGACCATGCCGGCCGCGATCGTGAGCCTGGCGCGCGTGCACATGCGCCACCCGATGAACATCCGTGCGGAGTCCGCGTCGGACGAGCAGACCGTTCCCGCGACGGCCCAGTTCATCTACCAGGTGCACGACCTCGACAAGCCCGAGATGCTCGGGCGCATCCTGCAGGCCGAGAACTCCGGCATCACGATCGTCTTCACCAAGACCAAGCGCCAGGCGCAGCGGGTGGCCGACGACCTCGCCGAGCGGGGCTTCCCGAGCAGCCCCCTCCACGGCGACATGCCGCAGGTCGCGCGCGAGAAGGCGCTGAAGAAGTTCCGCGACGGCAAGCTCAAGGTGCTCGTGGCCACCGATGTGGCCGCCCGGGGTATCGACGTCGCGGACGTCACGCACGTGATCAACTACAGCTGCCCCGAGGACGAGAAGACCTACGTCCACCGGATCGGTCGCACGGGCCGCGCCGGTGCCACGGGTATCGCGATCACCTTCGTCGACTGGGCCGACGTGACCCGGTGGAAGATCATCAACAAGGCGCTCGGCCTCCCCTTCGAGGAGCTGGTCGAGACCTACTCCACCTCCGAGCACTTCTTCCACGACCAAGGCATCCCGCCGGGCACCAAGGGCCGCATCGTGCCCGAGGCACCGGCCGAGAAGTCCGAGCCGGAGTCCAAGCCGCGCTCGGAGCGCGAGGACCGTCCACGCCGCAACCGCAGCCGGACCCGCACCCGTGGCGGCGAGCGGGTCGACGATGCCTCGACGGACGGCTCGACCTCCCCGGCTGCCGCGTCCTCGGACGGTGGCGGTCAGGGCTCCGCACCGTCGCGCAGCCGCAACCGGCGCCGTCGCACCCGAGGCGGTCAGACTGCCCAGGCCTCCAAGGACTGACTCCCGGCGTCCTCAGGTCGTGACGACGACCTGGGTGCCGACGGGCGCGAACTCCCACAACGCTCGCGCGTCGGGGCGCCACTGACGCACACAACCGTGCGACTGCGGCGTCCCGAGCTGGTCCCGGGACTGGGCCAGCGTTCCGTCGTCCACGGGGATGTCGTGGAAGCCGATCGGGGCGTTCCTGCCATGGGCGAAACGCACCATGTACTCCATGGTTCCCGAGTCGTCGACGCCCACGGCGTGACGTGACGTCGAGTAGACCTCGTAGCTCCCGGGCTCCAGGATGTCCGTGACGCTCCCGGACACGAGGTATGTGCGGCGTACCCGGTCCTCCTCGTCCACGAGCCACACCCGCTGCGAGCTGATGTCGAACACCACCCGCTTGCCGCTCCCCGAGTCGACGGGGAGGGCCTCGGGATCCGTCACCGGCCCGAAGGGTGGCTCGTCCGCGATCTCCTCGGCACCGGTGTAGTCGCTCAGCCGCATCGCCCCTTGATCGGGTGACCGCGCACCGGCGAGAACCTTGTCGTCGGCGTTGCCGTCGGAGAGCACCCCCAAGCCACCGAGTACGGCGACCACGGTCACGCCCAACGAGCTGAGGGCGGAGACGATCCGGCCGTACCTCGGGCGCACGGCCCGGTGCGACGGTCCCGGGGGGCGGCGATGAGCCGAGGCTCGCCCGTGGTGGGGGCGCACGGGCCCACGATGCGACGGGGATGCCATCGGCCGCGAGCCCATGCGAGCGAGTCTAGGCCCGAGAGGTCGCCTTCTTGGTGAGGTTGAGCGCCACGTCTCTGTACGCGTCGGCTCCCCGGTTCTTCCGGGCGGTCGCGAGGATCGAGCGACCTGCGGCAGGAGCCTCCGCAAAGCGGATGGACTTCGGGATCGGTGGCTCGATGACGTCGAGGTCGTAGGTCTCGGAGATGGTCTCGAGCACCGTGCGCGCGTGGTTGGTGCGGCCGTCGTACAGCGTCGGCAGCACGCCCCAGACACTGAGCTTCTTGTTCGTGAAGCGGCGCACGTCGTGGACGGTGTCGAGAAGCTGACCCACTCCCCGGTGCGAGAGGGTCTCGCACTGGAGCGGGACCAGAACGCCGGTGGCGGCTGTGAGGGCCGCGACGGTGAGCACGCCCAGGGAGGGCGGGCAGTCGAGCAGGACCCAGTCGTAGCCCTCGAGGTCCTCGAGCGCGGCGCGCAGGACGTACTCACGTCCGGTCCTGGTGAGCAGGTCGGCCTCGGCACGCGCGAGCTCGATCGTCGCGGGCAGCAGGTCGACGCCGTCGTCGGTCTGGATGATCACCTCGGAGGGCTCGATGCCCTTGGTGAGCACGTGGTGGACCGACAGCTCGAGATCCTCGGGGTCGATGCCGAGGGAGAAGGTCAGGCAGGCCTGGGGGTCCAGGTCCACGATGAGAACGGACTTGCCCTGCTCGGCCAGGGCCGCTCCGAGGGAGGCGACGGTCGTGGTCTTGGCGACGCCGCCCTTCTGGTTGGCGATCGCGAGAATCTGGGTGCTCATCAGGGCTCCCATTGTGCCTGAGACGCCCTCGGGACGCCGGGACTGTCCGTGGAATGCTTTGCGCATGTCTCGTGGAACCGCTCTCATCACAGGCCCGTCCGCCGGCATCGGCCGCGCCTTCGCCGACCAGCTCGCTGCCCGCGGCCAGGACCTCGTCCTCGTCGCCCGGACCCAGAGCCGCCTCGATGAGCTCGCCGAGGAGCTGCGGGACAGGCACGGCGTGACGGTCGAGGTGCTCGCGGCGGACCTTGCCGACCGCGAGGACCTGGCTCGGGTCGAGGCCCGGGTGGCCGACCGGGAACAGCCGATCTCGTTGTTGGTCAACAACGCCGGCTTCGGCCACAAGCACCCGTTCACCGAGAACTCCGTCGAGGACGAGCAGGAGATGCTCGATGTCCTCGTCACCGCGGTGATGCGGCTCAGCCACGCCGCGATCGGGCCGATGCTCGAGCGAGGTGAAGGCGCGATCGTCAACGTGGCGAGCGTCGCCGCCTTCTTGCCGCGTGGGACCTACAGCGCGGCGAAGGCCTACGTCGTCTCGTTCAGCGAGTGGCTCGACCTGACCTATCGAGGCCGTGGCGTCAGGGGAATGGCGCTCTGCCCGGGGTTCGTCCGCACGGAGTTCCACGAGCGAATGGGGGTCGGCCGCGACTCCGCGCCGCGATGGATGTGGCTCGACGCGGACCGGCTGGTCGCTGAGGCCCTCGACGACCTCGACAAGGGCAAGACGATCTCCGTCCCGAGCAAGAGGTACAAGCTGCTCAGCGCGGTTGCCCGCACCACCCCGTCGTCAGTCCAGGCGCGGTTCCAGGCCCTGGGGCGCAAGTAGCGGGCCTCGGCCTGGTCTGGCTGAGGTTCAGCCGGATGAGCCGCTGATCAGGCTGCGCACGTTCGCCCATCACGGCACTCCGCCAGACGAGCCCCTCCACCAGCGCCCACAGGCGGTCCACCTCCAGATCCACGGCACGCGACGGGTGCAAGAGCCCCGCCTGCGCCATTTCCTGGACCAGCACCTCGCACACTCCGCGGACTTCCTTGTCCCGCTCCAACCTCAGGTCGTCACCGAAGGCTCCCCCAGGCTGAAGGCAGCCCAAGCCCTCGCCTCGATGACCTCGTGCGGGCTCCTCGGCAGCAGGTCCTCGATCCCAGCGGCAGCGAACTCGAGAGGGTCGCTCGCGGCACGCTCGTGCATCCTGCGGACGTCCAGGCCGGCCATGGCTCGGAGCCGCTGAGCTCGCAGCAGCGCCCGCATCGCCTGAACGAGCAGCAATTCCTGGGTCGCCGCGAAGTGCCGCACCGCCGCGACGCCCAAACCTGCCTCGGCGGCCACGGTGACCTCATGACCGCCTTGGCAGCACACCCGTGCTGCCAACGCTCAGCGACCGCAGACAGCCCCCCGCCACGGCCGTTCGGCCGCCGCTCAGCCCTCACCCGCGACGAAGGCTCGCACCGCGTCGGCGACGAGCTGAACCGCGATCGCCGAGAGCAGCAGACCGGCAATACGCGAGACCAGGAGCACCCCGCTCTCCCGGATCAGCTTCAGGATCGGGAGAGAGAAGCGCATGGAGAGCCAGAGCGCCATGTGCACGAGGATCACCCCGAGCGCGACGGCTCCGAAGGTTGCCGCCCCTTCGACGCGGTCGGAGAAGACCATCGTCGCGACGATGGCGCCCGGGCCGGCCATCATCGGTGTGCCGAGAGGGACGAGGGCGACGTTCTGGTTGGCGGCCGTGGCCGTCTCCTGCTCCTTGCCCGTCAGCAGCTCGAGCGCCACGAGGAGCAGCAGGAGGCCGCCGGCGAGCTGAAGCGCGGGCATCGAGATGTGCAGGTAGGCGAGGATCTGCTGGCCGAAGAACGCAAAGGCCACGATCACGCCGAAGGACACCGCAACGGCCTGCCAGGCGGCTCGTCGCATGGAGGCGTCGGAGCGGCCGGCGGTCAGAGCCAGGAACACGGGGATCGTGCCGACCGGGTCCATGATGACGAACAGCGTCACGAACACCTCGGTCATCAGCGCGAGGTCGAGCCAGCTCACGGGTTGAGCACCTCGGGCGTGGCGCGACCTGAGGCGGCAGCTGACGCCTGGGCAAGTTTGAGGAGGCGAGCGAACTCGTCCGGGTCGGTGGTGTTGCAGCCGAGGTCGTGGTCGACCTTGCCCTCGCCGTGGTAGTCGCTGGAGCCGGTCACCACGAGGTCGAGGTTGCGGGCGATGGAGCGCAGCCCGTCGCGAGCCTCCTCGTCATGGTCCTGGTGGTCCACCTCGATGCCGGCGAGCCCCTCCGCCATGAGAGCGGCGAAGCGGGCCTCGTCGAGTACCTGACGGTGCTTGTGCCGCTTCGCCCACGGATGTGCCAGCACGCTCACCCCACCGGCTTCGGCGACGGTGCGGACCATCGCCTCGAGAGGTGCCGCGTAGCGTCTGACGTAGGCCGGTCCCTGGGAGCCGAGATAGGCGTCGAACGCCTCCCCACGATTCGCGACGACTCCCTTCTCGACCAGGGCGTCCGCGACATGTGGCCGGCCGAGGGCCGCGGCGTCTCCGGCGATCCGGCGTACGTCGTCTTCGTCGACGTCGATGCCGAGCCGGCGCAGCTTGGCGAGCGTGGCAGGCAACCGCGCGTTCCGGCCGTCCAGGATCCGCACCAGCTCCGCGGCGAGGGGCTCGTAGGTGGGGTCGGGCAGGTACGCCAGCAGGTGCGCCGCGCTGCCCTCGAGCTCACAGCTGATCTCTATGCCACGTACGAGGACCAGGCCCTCCTGTCGCGCGGCCGCCGCGGCGTCCGCCCAGCCTTCGGTGGTGTCGTGGTCGGTGATCGCGAGCACGTCGACCCCCACCTCCGCGGCGTGGCGCACGAGCTCCTTGGGCGTGGACGTCCCGTCGGAGCGGTCGGAGTGGGTGTGGAGGTCGATGCGCACCCGCGCAGCCTAACCGCCGGCACCCCCGTCACCACGGGGGCGGGTTTCCTCCGAAAGGTACGTCGATCAGCTCGGGACCGAGGCTGGCGACATCCGCGAGGATCCACTCGTCGTGCAGCAGCAGCGCCGCCGACGCGGGCCGAAGCACGAGCCAGAGCCAACGCCCGTGCGCTTCACCCGCGAAGACCGACCGGTCGAAGCTCGCGTCCGACATGGAGGTGGACACCGACCACAGCGGCAGGGTCACCCCCTCGACCCGGACCTTGGCGTGCGGGGGCCCCTCACCGATCTCGGCACCCGGGTCGGTGTGGTCGGTCCCCGCGCAGCGAGCTCCGAGGCCCACGCCCGGCTCCTCCGAGACGACGGTCAGCTCCACCACGCCGTCCTGGTCGGTGACGCCGCTGCACGAGAGCATGCTCGCGCGCGCGTCCTGCCCCGGGCCCGAGACACATCCGAAGTCGGTGATCAACCACCCCGGGGCGAGGGGCCAGGGCACGAGCGTCGGTGACGCGCCGCAGTGTCCGAGGTGCTCGGCCATCGCCTCGTAGCTGGCCACCGGCGGCCGCCACAGCGGGGTGATACTGCCGTGGCTGGGACAGCGCCATCGGCCGTGGTCCTCGGTCACTGGGGAGGTGCACCGGGGACAGCCTGCCGCGAGCGTCATGGGTCTAACCGTTATGCCCGAGCCAGCCGCCGTCAAGGAACCGCGCCTACCGTTGGACGTGTGGAACGGCGACGGGTGGACTGCGTGGGGGGCATCGTCATGCGCTCCGATGGGCGAATTCTGCTGGTTCAGCGGGGCAACCCGCCGGCCAAGGGCGCCTGGTCGATCCCGGGTGGTCGGGTCGAGCCGGGTGAGTCCGACAGGGACGCGACCGCCCGCGAGGTCGCGGAGGAGACGGGGCTGTCAGTGGTGGTCGTCGGTGACCTCGTCGGCACCGTGGAGCGAGACGCCCCGGACGGCTCGATCTTCGTGATCCGGGACTACCGCTGCACCGCCGTCGAGGGGGCCGACGTCGCCGCGGTCGTCGCGGGGGACGACGCCGACGACGTCGGCTGGTTCGCACCACAGGAGCTACGCGACCTCGACTGCGCCCCCGGGCTGGTCGAGGCCCTCACCGAGTGGGGCGTCCTGACGATCGACGTCTGAGTCGGCCGAGGTGGCTTCACGGTGTCCCCGGACGGACCGGGTGATAGCCCCCGCGCACGAAGAGGACGGGAGCCCAGGTCACTCGGCGGTGGGACCTGGCCAGTTCTTGTCGGCCTGAGGAACCGGGCGGCCCGGCTGCTCGCCGCCGCGCTGCTCGAGGTAGTTCTCCTTCGGCACCATCACCTTGCGGCGGAAGATGCACACGACCTTGCCGTCCTGGTTGTAGCCGATGGTCTCGACGTACACCACGCCCCGGTCGTCCTTCGACTTGCTCTCCCACTTGTCGAGGACGGTGGTCTCGCCGTAGATCGTGTCGCCGTGGAAGGTCGGGGCGACGTGGCGCAGCGACTCGATCTCGAGGTTCGCGATCGCCTTGCCGGAGATGTCGGGGACGCTCATGCCGAGCAGCAGCGAGTAGATGTAGTTGCCGACGACGACGTTCTTGCCGAACTGGGTGGTGTTCTCGGCGTAGTTGACGTCCATGTGGAGCGGGTGGTGGTTCATGGTCAGCAGGCAGAACAGGTGGTCGTCGTACTCCGTGACCGTCTTGCCCGGCCAGTGCTTGTACGTCGCGCCGACCTCGAACTCCTCGTAGCTGCGACCGAACTGCATCCCACACACTCCTGTTGTCTCGACGTCGGGCGGTGCGCCCTATCGTGCCGAAACCGTCACCGGCGCGGGAGTGTCCTGGAGCGTGGGGTTGCTCACGAATCAGCCGTCGCCGCGAACCGAGCGCAGCTTCTCCCGGGTACGACGAGCGCCGGATCGTGCCTTGCCGGCCCAGGCCCAGCGCTCGCTGAGGCCCCGCAGCAGGTGCTTGGCGGGCCGTTCGCGCATCTCCCGCTCGAGCTGCTGCAGGCGCTGCAGCTCCTGCCGCTCGCGGACGGCTCGGCGACGCAGGTTGGAGTACTCCACCAGCAGCCCGGTGATGGCGGTCATGCTCTCCCGGAGCACCACGTCGTCGCCCGGCTCGCTCAGCTCTGGCTGCTCCGCGACCTGCTCGGGGGTGGGGACGAGCTCGGCGAGGTCGCCGATCACGTCGACCCCGAGCCCACCGAGCTCGTCGGCGAGCTTCTGTGAGCGGCGCACCGCGTAGTCGAGCCCGTCGCCGCTGAGCGCGAGACGCGTGCCGGGCTGCTGCGAGAGGACCCGCTCGGCGAACATCGACTTCACGTCCGGTGCGTAGGGCCCAGGCAGCGGAAGCCGGTCCCCCAGCTCGACGTTCACGCGGCGCAGCAGCTCGGCCTGCTCGTAGCCGAGCGAGGTGTTCGCCCGAAGCCCGGTCGTGGTGAAGGCGTCGGGGTCGAGGCCGAGGAGGCGGGCGAACCTCTCCCACAGCAGGCTGGTGGGCTGCCCGGCAGGCGGCACCGTCACGACGTGCACGTGCTCCGGCGGCAGCTTCGAGCCCCAGCGGTGGAGGACGTCGGGGAAGTCCTGCACCTGCCAGAACCAGGTCTTCGGGTCCTCGCGGCGCAGGTCGGCCACGAACTCGTCGAAGTGCGCCTCGGAGCGGTGCTTGACGTGCTCCTGCCACTCGGCCGGGATCTGGCGCACCAGGTCGCGGACCGTGAGCACGAGGTGGATCTCGGCGTCCGGCCCGAAGGCGGCGATGGCCCGGTCGGCCTGCTCGGCGGTGGCCGGCGCGAAGAGCTCGTGGGAGACCAGGACGTCGCCGTCCCACGCGTGAGAGGCCTTCACGATCCGGCTCCACACGTCGGTGGCACGCTCAACGTCGGCGGGCTGCGGTTCGATGTCCCGCACCTCGAGGGTGGCGAGGTAGTGGTCGAAGAAGGCTTCGAGCGGCAGGAGGAGGCCCTGCGACTTGGCGAGGTCGCGCTGGGACCAGAGCACCTCCTGCAGGAACGTCGTACCCGTCTTGGGGCTGCCCACGTGGAGGAAGATCCGGCGCGCCATGTCAGTGCTCCCGCTTGGTGATGCGTCGTAACCGCCGGCCGGCGGCCGAGGCGAGGTCCCTGGCGGAGCGGCCGCGGAGGCGGTCCACCCCGTCCAGGCGGGCGCGCCGGAGCAGGCTCTCGCGCTGAGGCTGCGGCTTCGGCTTCGCGGGGGCGACACGCTTCTTGCGCCCGGACTCCAGAGCCACCGTGGCGAGGGCTTGCACCGCCGCCTCGAGGACAGCCTCGGCGTCCGGCTCGGTCGCGACCGCCTGCGCCCCGCTCGCGCTGTCCAGGCGGGGACGCAGGTCGTCGAGGTCGCCGACCACCTGGGCGCCCGACGCCTCGATCGCCCCGATCTGCTGCTCCGCCCTCTTGCGGGCCCAGTCGTGGTACTCGACCGGGAGCAGGACCTTGGACTCCTGGCCCTTGCGCGCCGCCAGGACCTTCTTGGCGACCTTGTGCTTGAAGATCTTGTTGTAGACGTGCACCGGCACGCCCTGCTCACGCAGCCGGACGTTGAGCCGCCGCATCAGCTCGGCCGACTCCATGCCGAGGGAGGCGTTGGAGCCGAGGTCCGTGAGGTCGTAGCCGTCGGGGTCGATGCCGAGGACCTCCGCCATGCGCTGCCAGAGCTCCGCCGGGTCGGCACCGCTCTGCGGAAGGGTGACGACGTGGAGCCTCTCGGCGGGGATCACCGCGCCCCACCGGTCCAGGAGCAGCTGCATGTCCTGCTGCCCCCAGAACGCCTCGCCGGCGGAGGTCTCCATCGGGTCCTCACCGGTGACGTGCTCGAGGAACTCGGGCCAGCGCCACGTGGACCTGTTCTGGCTGAACTCCTGCCACGCGGCGGGCACCGTGCGGCCGACGTCGCGGACGGTGAAGACCACGTGCACCTCGGCGGGGTCGAGGTCCTTCGCGATCCGCTGGATCTGGCCGGGCGTCGCCATGCACAGCCACTCCATCGACATGACCGAGTCGTGGGGCCAGCCCTTCATCTCCTCGACCAGGCGGTCCCACGCGCCGGCCACCGTGGCCTTCTGCGCGGGGGGAGCTTCATGCGACGCACGTCACGGACGGCGTCGACCTGGCGGCTCCACCGCTCACCGGGGTAGAGCAGAGAGGCGCGCTGCTTCAGGAGGGGCTTGTTCTTCCCCAGCACCGCTTGGAGATAGGTCGTCCCGCTCTTGGGCAGGCCGACATGCAGGAAGACTCTCTGGGACACGCGGGTCACCATACCGACCCTTCCGGAGGACGTCGCTCGGCAGAGGGGCTCAGGTGTCCCGTTAGTATGGCCGACCGGGCGCGCGAGGAGCCGCGACCCGAGTTTCTGGCGGGAGCACAGAAGGCGAGCCTTGTGAAGGTCTATTTCCTGATGCACACGGTGTACGGGGCGGGCGGAGGAGTTCTGACCGTCGTCCGGCACCTCGCCGAGGACCTCGCCCAGCGCCACGACGTGGAGATCGTCAGCGTGGCGCGCACGCGCGAGGAGCCGGTCCACCCCCTCCCCGAGAACGTCCCGGTGCGGTCGCTGGTGGACACCAGCAAGGGCGACGGCATCCGTGGGCTGGACAAGCCGAGCAAGCTGATCCCCCCGAACGAGCCGCACCACGCGACGTACAACCGGGCCACCGACAAGGCGCTCAAGAAGTTCTTCGGCTCCGTCCGCGAGGGCGCGCTGATCGGGATGCAGCCCGGCACGAACCTTGCCGTCGCCCGGCTCGCCCACCCGCGCACGATCCGCGTCGGCCAGGACCACCGGCCCTTCGAGGTACGACGCGGCGAGCTGCGCGAGGCGATGATCAAGTACCTCCCTCGACTCGACACCTTCCTGACCCTGACCGAGGACGACGCCACGGCGTACCGGGAGGTGATGGACCCGCGGCTGCGGATCGATGTCATGCCCAACGCCACGCCCGCCTACCCGGGCGAGCCCTCGACGCTCGAGAACAAGGTGGTCACCGCCGCCGGGCACCTGCGTCCGAAGAAGGGGTTCGACCGTCTCGTCGACGCCTGGGCGCTGGTCGCGGAGCGGCACCCCGACTGGGAGCTCCGGATCTTCGGCAGCGGCCCGATGCAGGGCAAGCTCGAGCGGCAGATCGACCGGCTCGGCCTCCAGGGCAAGGTGCGGCTGATGGGCTACTCCACCCGGCTGCGCGACGAGATGGCCCAGTCCTCGCTCTTCGTGCTCAGCTCCCGTGTCGAGGGCTACGGCATGGTGCTCGTCGAGGCGATGTCCTGCGGCGTCCCGGTCGTCTCCTTCGACGCCCCCAGCGGACCGGCCAGCATCATCGACCACGGCGTGGACGGCTTCCTCGTGCCGAACGGCGACATCCCCGGGATGGCGCGGCGGATCGTCGAGGTGATCGACATGGGTGTCGAGGGACGCCAGAAGCTGGCCGAAGCCGGTCTCCAGAACGCGGCGGCCCGGACCCAGCCGGCGATCTCGGCGCGCTGGGAGGCACTCCTCGAGGAGCTCCAGCAGCAGAAGCGCCGCTGACCCGCCTCGGTCGGGCCGCACTTCCCAATGCAGAGCGTCACTTCCCGTTGGGTATTCACGACGGGAAGTGACGCTTTCTCAGGGGACCTTGGGAAAGCGCCCACATACCTCGGCGAGGGTGGCCCTCGCCGGCGCCGTACTAGCCCACAGTCCGACGAGCGGCGCCACGCGCCCTGCGCAGCGCCCGCTTCACCCCGGAAGCACGGCCGGGTTCGCCGTCGCCGTGAGGGTCGGGGCTGCCGAGCTGTCGGCGCAGGTCGTCGATCTCCTCGCTCTGGGAGACGCCGAGGGTCACCAGCGCCTCCATGCAGAGCGCGAGGAGCTCACTGTCGGTGACGTCCTCCGGACGCCTGCCGGTCAGCGGCTTGGAGGGAACGAGGTCCTCCCACTCCCCGACCAGCTCCACGTCCAGCGCCTTGAGGTCGGCCACCAGCTGGCCGGATCGCTCGCGCAGGAAGGCATCCATGTCATCGCTCAGCGCGATGGGTTCCTCCTGCTTGCGTCGCGGTCCGAGAGTGTCCACGGCGATGGCCTTGTGGAGCACCTGCTTGTAGACCGGGTGCGAGAGGCCCTGGGCGGCTGCGACGGTGTTGAGTCGCTGCATCAGCGTGGTCGACACGACCCCGAGGCTCGCGTTGTCCGAAGGGGGGAGGTCGAAGCCCGCGCCGTCGATGCCGACGACGGAGCAGAACCGGTCCCACAGCACCCCGGGGTCGGCGCCCGCGGGTGGCACCGTGACGAGGTGGACCCGGTCGGCCGGCACGACCTCCAGCCACCGGCGGAGGATGCTCGGCACGTCCTGCTGGCGCCAGAACGTCCGCGCCGCGGGACCGTCGGTCTCGCCGCGAACCTCCTCGACGAGCTGGCTCCACGGCCAGGTGCGGTAGTTCTTGGACATCTCCTGGCCCTGGGCCACGAAGGAGCGCAGCAGATCCCTGACTGTGAGGATCACCTCGACCCTGGCGGGCTGCAGGCTCTCCACCGCCGCCCGGATCTGGTGCGGGGTCAGGCTCGCCATCCACTCCATGGAGATGAGGACGCTGTCGCCACCCCAGCCCCGGGCCTCGCGCGACAGCTTGTCCCAGGCGCCCCCGGCGCGAAGGGCCTCACCCTTCTCGAGCTTGCGCAGGTCGCGGACGGCGTTCACGTGCCGGCCCCACGACGGCCCGGGCCAGAGCAGGCCCTGGGCCGCCGCACGCTCGTGGTTCACCGAGAACCGGGACTGGAGATAGGTCGTCCCGGACTTCGGGGTCCCGATGTGGAGGTAGACGGTGGGGCCCTGACTCGTGCGGCTCATCATGAAATGTCCGTTGCTACTTCGTGGTCACTGGTCAGGGCACTCTAACGTCCCGCCAACTACCGGAGCTTGTAGTCCTCCAGCAGCCGGCGGCCGATGATCATCCGCTGGATGTCGGCGGTGCCCTCACCGATCAGCAGCATCGGCGCCTCACGGTAGAGCCGCTCGATCTCGTACTCCTTGGAGAAGCCGTAGCCGCCATGGATCCGGAACGAGTCCTCGACAACCTGGGAGCAGTACTCGCTCGCGAGGTACTTCGCCATGCCGGCCTCGAGGTCGTTGCGCTCGCCGCGGTCCTTCATGCGAGCCGCCTTCACCATCATCTGGTGCGCGGCCTCGATCTTGGTGCCCATCTCCGCGAGGCGGAACAGGACAGCCTGGTGCTCGGCGATCTTCTTGCCGAAGGTCTCCCGCTGCTGGGAGTAGGCGATGCCGAGCTCGAAAGCCCGCCAGGCGACGCCACAGCCACGGGCTGCGACGTTCACGCGGCCGACCTCGACGCCGTCCATCATCTGGTAGAAGCCGCGACCGGGCGCGCCACCGAGGATCTGGTCGGCGCCGATCTCGAAGCCGTCGAAGACCATCTCGGTGGTGTCGACGCCCTTGTAGCCCATCTTCTCGATCTTGCCGGGCACGGTCAGCCCGGGCTTGACCTCACCGAACCCGGCGGGCTTCTCGACCAGGAAGGTGGTCATGTTCTTGTAGACGCTGTCGGCGCCCTCGTCGGTCTTGACCAGCACCGCGACCAGCGTCGACGAGCCGCCGTTGGTCAGCCACATCTTCTGGCCGTTGATGGTGTACGAATCGCCGTTCTTGGTGGCCTTGGTCTTGATCGCGGCGACGTCCGAGCCGCAGCCGGGCTCCGACATCGAGAACGCGCCGCGGATCTCGCCGGTGGCCATCTTCGGGAGGTAGTACTGCTTCTGCTCCTCCGTGCCGTGCTGCATCAGCATGTACGCCACGATGAAGTGGGTGTTGACGATGCCCGAGACACTCATCCAGCCGCGAGCGATCTCCTCCACGACGAGGGCGTAGGTCAGCAGCGACTCGCCCAGGCCGCCGTACTCCTCGGGGATGGTGAGCCCGAACAGGCCGAGCTCCTTCATCCCCTCCACGATCTCCGTGGGGTACTCGTCCTTCTTCTCGAGCTCACCCGCCACGGGCAGGATCTGCTCGTCGACGAAGCTGCGGACGGTCTTGAGGATCTCCTCCTGGATGTCCGTCAGGCCTTCGGTCCTGCAGAGTTCGCGAGCCATGTCAGTTCCCCTCTTCCGGAGCGCTCCACACGTCGGTGCGCTTCATGCCGGCGGCCCGGCCCTTGGCGGAGATCACGAGCGCCATCTTGCGCGAGGCCTCGTCGATCATCTCGTCGCCGAGCATGACCGCGCCCTTCGCGCCGCCCTTCTCGGAGGTGAAGTACTCGTAGGCGTCGAGGATGTTCTCGGCGTGGTCGTAGTCCTCCTGCTTCGGGGAGAACACCTCGTTGGCCGCGGCGATCTGGTCGGGGTGCAGCGTCCACTTGCCGTCGAAGCCGAGGGCGGCCGAGCGACCCGCGACCCGCTTGAAGCCGTCGATCTCCTTGATCTGGAGGTAGGGGCCGTCGATGGCCTGCTTGTTGTGTGCGCGAGCGGCCATCAGGATCCGCATGAGGATGTAGTGGTAGGCGTCGCCCACGTCGTAGCCCGGGGGCTGCTCACCCACGACGAGCGACTTCATGTTGATCGAGGCCATGAAGTCCGCGGGGCCGAAGATGATCGTCTCCACGCGCGGCGAGGCAGTGGCGATGTCGTCGACGTTGATCAGGCCGAGGGCGTTCTCGATCTGCGCCTCGATGCCGATCCGGCCGACCTCGTAGCCCATCGTGGTCTCGATCTGGGTCAGCAGGGTGTCGAGGGCCTTCACCTGGTCGGCGGTCTGGACCTTGGGCAGCATGATGCAGTCGAGGTTCGCGCCGGCGCCCTCGACCACCTCGATGACGTCCTTGTAGGTCCACTGGGTCGTCCAGTCGTTCACCCGGACGGTCCGGACGCGGTTGCCCCAGTCACCGGTGTTGAGCACGTCGACGATGTTCTTGCGGGCGTCGGGCTTGGCGATCGGAGCGACGGAGTCCTCGATGTCGAGGAAGACCTGGTCGCTGTCGAGGCCCTGCGCCTTCTCGAGGAAGCGAGGGTTCGAGCCCGGGACGGCGTGGCAGGAACGGCGGGCGCGCAACTCGCGTGTGACGGGCGCGTCGGACATGGATGGACCTCTCTTCGCGGGGTTGTCTCACCTGGGAGGATTGCCGGGAGCCTACTCGCAGGTAAGGGCCCGGCGGGAGGCTCGTCACCCGTGGCATTGGTCACGGGTGGTCAGTCCACCGGAGGCTCCAGGACGGGCTCCGGCACGGGCGCGCGGTTGTTCAAGATGACCAGGCTCATGCCCGCGACGATGACGACCAGACCCAGGAGGGCGCCGAGCGGGGGACGCTGGCCCAGCCACCAGCCTGCGAGCAGCGCGGCGCCGGGCACCTCGAGGAGGAGCGCGAGGGACACGAGCACGGGGCTGGTCGTCGCGAGCAGGTGGTTGAAGACCGAGTGGCCCAGCAGCTGCGCGGTCACCGTCACCCCCACGAGCAGCAGCCACTGTCCTCCTGCGTACCCCCACAGCGCCTGCCCGGCGACCAGGGACGCGAACGCGAGGAGAGCCGCGCAGGTGCCGTAGCAGACGAAGGTGTACGTCGTCGTGGTCATCGTCTGGCGCGCCCGGGACCCGACGAGCATGTACGCCGCCGCGGCGGCACCGCCCAGGAGAGCCAGGAGGTCCCCGGCGAGCGCACGGGCGGAGAGGGAGAAGTCGACGCCGGAGACGACGAGCACCCCGGTGAACGCCACGACGAGGCCGAGGACGACCCCCGCCCCGAACCGCTCTCCCCGCAGGATCTGCCAGGCCACGACCCACGCGATCTGGAGCGACACGATCGCGGTGGCCGACGCGACCGAGGTCAGCGTCAGCGCGGTGACCCAGGTGGCGAAGTGGACTGCGAGCGCGAGCCCCGACGCGGCGACGAGGAACAGCTGCCGCGAGCCCAGCGAGGTGAGCTCGAGGCGCCGGCTCGAGAGCGCGGAGGGAGCGAGGACGACGGTCGCCATCGCGTTGCGCCAGAAGGCGATGGCCAGCGGGGGAACGACCATGGCCGCCATCAACGGCCCGGACATGGAGACCGCGAGGACGCCGACGGCCATCAGCAGCAGGGTGCGCACTCGTGCCATTCTGCTGCAGCCGAACGGCGCGTCGGTGTGGCAGGCTCGGGGGCGTGACCGATGCGTTCGCCACCGCGCTGATCGCGGAGCTGGGGAAGAAGACCGGCGTGTGCTGGCTGCGGTACGACGACGGCTCGGGAAACGCCTCCCGGTCCCGGGCGGCCTGGCACCTCTGGTACGACGACGCGCTGCACCTCCTGGCCGGCGGGAAGGAGCAGCCGCTCCACGGCATCGCGGACGCCGAGCGGGTCGAGGTCTTGATGCGCAGCAAGGAGAACGGCGGACGGCTGGTCGCCTGGGTGGGCTCGGTGTCCGTCGTACGCCCCTCCGACGAGGCCTGGGACGAGGTCACGACCGCGCTCGTGGCGGACCGGCTCAACCTCGAGGACCTGGGCACGGCCAAGGACGAGTGGGCAGCGCACAGCGTCGTGGTCCGGATCGACCCGACGGGTGAGCTGCTCGAGTCGCCGGACTCCCTGAGCGCCGACTCCCACGTCGCAACGCCCCCTGCGACGGAGGCCACCACCCGCGGCCCCCTGCCGAGAGTCCTGCACCGACGTCAGCGCCGGCGGCCCGGCCTCAGCTGAACGCAGCCCGGCCTCAGCCGAGCGGCGGCACCACGATCTCGCCAGAGGCCACCTTCTGGACGCGCCCCGCGACGTGGCACCTCGTAGCGCCGCCCGAGGCTGCCTCCACCCGTCCGAAGAGCCGGGAGGGCCGGCCCATCTCGACGCCCTGCGTGATCGTGTAGCGACCGCCCTCCGGCAGCCGTTCGGTGGCGACCAGCGCCATGCCGAGGCCGGCGGCCGCCGACCCCGTCGCCGGGTCCTCCGCGACGTCGAGGCCGGGCACGAAGACCCTGGAGTGGACCTGGAGATCGGGAGCATCCCCCGAGACGTGGTGCAGGTTGATCCCGTCGACCGGGTCCTGGGTCTCCCCCGCCGCGGCCAGGCGGTCGGCGTACTCGGCCAGCGGCCGGAACGACGGCCTGGCGCGCTTCACCGCCTCCTCCGTGACGGGGACGTGCACGAAGCCCAGGCCCGTGCCCGCGACCCACACCGGACCGGCCACGTCGGAGATGGAGAGGCCCACGTCCTCGAGGATCGCCGCCACCAGCTCGTCGCCGAGCGGGCCGGCGAGGTCGCGCGGGACCGCCGAGAGCTCGACCGCGCCGTCGGAGTGGAAGCGCACGCCGATGTCGCCGGCGCCGCAGTGCTGGGTGACCGCGTCCGCCGCTAGGAGCCCCCTGTCGCGAAGCACCCACGCCGTGCCGAGCGTCGGGTGGCCGGCGAACGGGATCTCGCCGCCCGGCGTGAAGATGCGCGTCGTGTACTCGTCCTCCGCGCCGGGCGCCGGGAACGTCGTCTCCGAGTAGTTGAACTCCTGCGCGATCGCCAGGCACTGCTCCGTGGTGAGGTCCTGGGCGCCGTGCACGACGGCGAGCTGGTTGCCGGCGAAGGGCCGGTCGGTGAACACGTCGACGACGTCGTATCTCAGCATTGCCGCATCCTCCCAGCGCTGCGCCGACCGCGATTGGCGGGGTTCGCCCGCTAACGTATCCACACGTGAGCACTACCCCGAACCGCGTCTTCGCCGCCCGGCTCGCCGGCCTGCCGGTCTTCGACCCGCAGGGCGACCAGGTCGGGAAGGTGCGTGACCTCGTGGTGGCGCTCCGGACGGGTCCCCAGCAGCCGCGTGTGCTCGGGCTCGTGGTGGACGTGTTCGGCCGCCGGTCGGTGTTCGTGCCGATGACCAGGGTGACCCATGTCGACAGCGGCCAGGTGATCACGACCGGCGTGGTGAACATGCGGCGCTTCGAGCAGCGGCCCACCGAGACGCTCGTGTTCGGGCAGATGCTCGACCGCAAGGTCACCGTCCGCGAGTCCGGGGTCGTCGGCACGGTGTACGACGTGGCGATGGAGCAGGCCCGGAACCGCGACTGGTACCTCTCGCGGGTCGCCCTCCAGGAGGGGTCCAAGCGCTTCGGCCGGCGTGGACAGACCCATGTCGTGGAGTGGAACGAGGTCGACGGCCTGACCCTGCCCGAGGAGAGCCAGGGGGCGACGCACCTGCTCGCCGCGCTCGAGGAGATGCGTCCGGCGGACCTCGCGAACGTGATCCACGACCTCCCCTCGAAGCGGCGCCGCGAGGTGGCCGCCGCCCTCAACGACGAGCGCCTCGCCGACGTCCTCGAGGAGCTGCCCGAGGAGGATCAGGTCGAGATCCTCGGCAACCTCGACAGCGAGCGTGCCGCGGACGTCCTCGAGGAGATGTCGCCCGACGACGCAGCCGACCTGATCGCCGAGCTGCCGCCCGAGACGGCCGAGGCGCTGCTGGCCCTGATGGAGCCGGACGAGGCCAAGAGCGTGCGGCTGCTGATGTCCTACGAGGAGCGCACGGCGGGCGCCATGATGACCACCGAGCCGGTGATCCTCGGCCCGGACGCCACCGTCGCGGACGCCCTCGCCCACGTGCGCAACGCCGAGCTCACGCCCTTCGCTCGCGGCGCTCGTGTACGTCTGCAGGCCGCCTTTCGAGCCGCCCACCGGTCGACTGCTCGGGATCGCGCACATCCAGCGTCTCCTCCGGGAGCCGCCCTCGACGATGGTCGGCGCGGTGCTCGACACCGACCTCGAGACCCTCCCGGCCAGCGCCACGATGGAGGACGTCGCCCGGCACCTCGCGACCTACAACCTCGTCGCCGCCCCTGTGACCGACGACGAGGGGCGCCTGCTCGGCGCCGTCACCGTGGACGACCTGCTCGACCACCTCCTCCCCGAGAACTGGCGTGAGAGGCCCTCGCGAGGAGGTGTGTTCGGTGGCCGCTGACAAGAGCAAGGAGCGCGCCGAGCCCGTGCGCGCACGGCTGGACCAGCCCCAGGACACCAGGCGCAAGCTGGTCCGCCGGCCGACGTACGACCCGGAGGCGTTCGGCAGCTTCGCCGAGAACTTCGCACGCTTCATGGGCACCGCCCGGTTCCTGCTGTACATGACGCTGTTCGTCACCGTCTGGCTGGTGTGGAACTGGGTCGTCCCGGCGGAGTGGCAGTGGGACGCCTACCCGTTCATCTTCCTGACGCTGATGCTGAGCCTGCAGGCGTCGTACGCCGCCCCGCTGATCCTCCTCGCGCAGAACCGGCAGGAGGACCGGGACCGGGTGATCACCGAGCAGGACCGCCAGGCGAACAGCCGGGCACACGCGGACATGGAGTTCCTGGCCCGGGAGATGGCCTCGCTGCGGATGGCGATCGGCGAGGTCGCCACCCGTGACTACGTCCGCTCGGAGCTGCGCGCGCTCCTCAACGAGCTCGAGGAGCGCCGCCGCGAGGAGGACGAGGAGAGGGGCCTCGACACCGCCGCGAGTGACGAAGGCCATGCGGACCGGCGCTGAGACCGCCCTCCGCGCCCGCGTACTCTGAACACCATGACGTCCTCGCTCCTCGACCAGATCAACGCGGCCCTCGCCACCGTCAACGACCCCGAGATCCGGCGGCCGATCACCGAGCTGAAAATGGTCGACTCCGTCGAGATCGACGAGCAGGGCAAGGTCGCCGTGACCGTGCTTCTCACCGTGGCCGGCTGCCCGTTGAAGGACACCATCACCCGCGACGTGACCACCGCGCTCGAGAAGGTCCCCGGCGTGACCGGCGTCGACCTGACGCTCGGGGTCATGAGCCAGGAGCAGCGTGCCGGGCTCCAGGAGTCGCTCCGTGGCGGCCAGGCCCAGCGGGAGATCCCGTTCGCGAAGCCCGGGTCGCTCACCAAGGTCTTCGCGATCGCCAGCGGCAAGGGCGGCGTCGGCAAATCCTCGGTGACGGTGAACCTGGCGGTGGCCATGGCCGACCAGGGCCTGAAGGTCGGCATCGTGGACGCCGACATCTACGGCCACTCGATCCCCGCGATGCTCGGCGTCGGCGACGTCCGGCCGACTCAGGTCGAGGACATGATCATGCCCGTCCCGACCCCGCACGGGATCTCCGTGATCAGCATCGGGATGCTCAAGCCGCGCCGCGACCAGGTGGTCGCCTGGCGTGGCCCGATGCTCGACCGGGCGCTCGTGCAGATGCTCAGCGACGTCTACTGGGGCGACCTCGACGCCCTCTTCCTCGACCTTCCCCCGGGCACCGGCGACATCGCGATCTCGCTCGGCCAGCACCTCCCGAACGCCGAGGTGGTCGTGGTGACCACCCCGCAGGAGGCAGCAGCCGAGGTCGCCGAGCGCGCCGGGACGATGGCCTCGATGATGCACCAGCGCGTCGTGGGCGTGGTGGAGAACATGTCCTTCCTGCCCTGCCCGCACTGCGGTCCCGAGCACCGGCTCGAGGTCTTCGGGTCCGGCGGCGGCGCCCGGGTGGCGGCGACGCTGTCGAACCGCTTCGGGTACGACGTCCGGGTCCTCGGTGAGGTCCCGCTCGATCTCGAGCTGCGAGCGGGAGGCGACAGCGGCAAGCCGATCGTCGAGACGGCGCCCGACTCCCCCGCCGGCAAGGAGCTCTCCAGAGTCGCCGCCACGCTGTCGGGCCGGGGACGAGGTTTGGCAGGAATGCAGCTCGGTCTCACCCCAGCCGGTAGATTCTGAGTCGTGTTCGGAGTCGGTCTGCCAGAGTTCCTGGTGATCTTCGTGGTCGCGATCCTCGTGTTCGGTCCCGACCGGCTTCCGGAGTTCGCCCGCCAGGCAGGCCGCTTCGTGCGCCAGGTCCGGCAGTTCACGCAGGCCGCCCGTGACGACCTCCGCACCGAGCTCGGGCCCGAGTTCGCCGACTTCGAGCTGACCGACCTCGACCCGCGCCAGATCGTGCGCAAGCACATCCTGGAGGCGACCGACGAGGACCCGGCCGACGACACGAACATCGTGCCGATGCGGCCCGGCCTGCGCCCCCTCGAGCAGGGGGAGCGTCCGCCGTACGACGCCGAGGCGACCTGACCGACCCGGCGCTGCGGACGCTCAGCCGACCTTGGCGTCCAGCGTGACTTCGAGCGTCTGGCGCTGACCGTCGCGGAGCACGGTGAGCCGGATGGTCTCGCCCGGCTGGTGGCTGCGGATCGCGACGATCAGCTCGATCCCGTCGCTGACCAGCTTGTCGTCCACCGCGACGACGACGTCGCCCTTCTCGAGACCTGCGCTGTCCGCGGGCGTGCCCGTCGGGACCTCGACGATCTCGGCCCCGTCGCGTCGGGCACTGTTGTTCACGTTCACGTTCGCCCCGATGACGGGGTACTCCGCCTCGCCGTCGCGCACGATCTGCGACGCGGTGATCTTCACCTGCTCCATCGGGATGGCGAACCCGACGCCGATGTTCCCCGCGCCGCCGCCGAAGCCGCCCAGGGTGGCGATCGCGGAGTTGACCCCGACCACCTCGCCACGGAGGTTGACCAGGGGCCCACCGGAGTTGCCGGGGTTGATCGCGGCGTCGGTCTGCACGGCGTTGATGAACGACTCGTCCTGCTCCTCCTCGCCCGTCGTCACAGGCCGGTCGAGCGCACTGACGATGCCCGAGGTGACCGTGCTGCTCAGCCCGAGCGGGGAGCCGATCGCGACGACGGTCTCCCCGACGTTCATGGAGCGGGAGCTGCCCAGTGACGCCGGCTGGAGCTTCTCAGCACCCTCGACGTCGAGCACGGCGATGTCGTAGACGGGGCTGCGCCCGACGATCTCGGCGGTGTGCCTGCGCCCGGCGTGGTCGATGACCTGGATCGTCCCACCGTCGCTGACCCCCGCGACCACGTGGTTGTTGGTGATCACGTGGCCGTTGCGGTCGGCCACGAAGCCGGAGCCCGTCGCGGCGCCGTCCGCCCCGCCGCGGGTGAGGATCTGCACGGTGCTGGGGAGCAGCGCCCGGGCCACGGCGGCCACCGACCCGTTCTCCGGCTTCAGGGGCGCGGGTTCCGCGTCCTCACCCGAGAAGGTCGAGACACCTGAGCCGCCGTCGTTCATCGACGAGGAGACGAGCACCCCGCCGAGCGTGCCGCCGACGATGCCGACCACGAGCGCCGTCGCGGCCACGACAGGCCAGACCCAGCCGGGAAGCCGCGGGCCGCTCGGACGTGGCTGCTGGTACCAGCCCGGGTACGGCAGCTGCTGGGTGTGCTGCCCCCAGCCGGTCGAGTAGGCGTACGGGTCGGGGTGGTAGCCCTGGCCGGTCCACTCCTGCTGCGGGGGGCTCTGCTCCTCGGCCCAGGCGTCCTGGTCAGAAGGCGCCTGCTCGTACGCCGGACGCTGCGCCTCGGTCGGGTGCTCCGCCTCGTCGCTGGACCACAGCGGGGCGGTGTCGTCGTCGTGGCTCTCAGGTCGGCCTGGGTCGTTCGCGGTCACACAGGCCATCTTGGCCTACCGCTGCAAGTCGCCCGACCCCTCACCCTTCCGCGGGGTCGTCGAGGCTGCGGCCTCCGGGCCTCGCCGGAGGTCACTTATCGGGAGGAAACCGTGGCCGTGGGCCACCGGCGCGATGACCGAGCTCGGCGTGTGGGTCGGCACGGTGGGCGCCTCGCCGATGCCGAGGGTGGACCCGGTGAGCGACGCGATCCCGAGCACGGCAACCGAGACCGACCCGGCTCCGGCGACGGCGATGCCGGCACGGCGCCGGCCACGACCCTGCCGCTCGATCTCCCCGACGGCCGCCCATGCAGCGGCTGGGTCCGGCGAGGGGTGGTCCGGCGCCGCGCCGAGTCCGTACAGCGACCCGAGCAGCTGGGGAGGCGGCGGCCCGTCGTCGCCGGTCATCGCGGCGAGCTGGGTCTTGACCCAGCCCTCGCGCTCCACCTGTCGACGGCAGATCGCGCAGCCGTGGACGTGCGACCAGGCCCGCTCGGCAGAGGTGGGGTCGAGCTGCCCGTCGACCAGGGCGCTCACCGTGACACCGAGATGGCCGCCGAGGTACCTCATCAGACCCTCTGGGGAGCGAGGTGGCCGCTGTCGACGGGCCCTGAGTAACGCACCCTGCCCTCGGCGGGGGCGCGGTGCGCCAGCGCGGTCCTGAGCATCTTCCGGCCGCGGTGGATCCGGGAGCGGACGGTGCCGAGCTTCGCGCCGAGCACGTCGGCGATCTCGTCGTAGGTCAGCCCCTCGATGTCGCACAGCACGACCGCGGCACGGAACTCCGGAGGCAGGTCGGCCAGCGCGGCCTCGATGTCGTCGTCGAGCATCCCCTCGGCCATCTGGGTGTCGGGGCTCGGTATCCGGCCAGGCATCCGCGCGTCGGGGTCGTCACCGAGGCTGTCGAAGCGGATCTTGGACTTGCGGCGGGCCTGGTCGAGGAAGAGGTTCGTGGTGATGCGGTGCAGCCACCCCTCGAACGTGCCGGGGGTGTAGCTCGACAGGGAGCGGAACACGCGGACGAAGACCTCCTGCGTCAGGTCCTCGGCGTCGTGAGGGTTGCCGGTGAGGCGGTAGGCCAGGCGGTACACCCGCGTGGAGTGCTGCGTGACGATGTCCTCCCAGGACGGAGCCTCCCAGCTCGCAGGGACCTCCGACGTGCGGTCGTGCTCGCTCATCGGGCGCTCCTTGCCCCAGGGGTTCATCGCGGCCAGGCCGCTCAAACTGGTCACCTTAGACGCCATCGCGCTGGTGCTGTCCCCTCTCACGCTAGGAGCCGCTCCTGAGAGTCCGCTGAGGACAGCGGCTCGTCTTTCCTGAACCAACGGTCCAAGGCTTCCCTGTGTTCCCGGCTCATAACCTCCCATGCCGGTAGAGTCACGCACGAAGACCGCAGACAGCCGCTGCCTGTTGCCGACCGAGGAGGCCATCATCGCTACGGGACTCAAGCCCACCAGCTGGGCTTACGCCGAGGAGTTCGTGAGCGAGGACGAGGTACTTACCGCTGCCCGCAGCCGGGCCAAGGAGGTGGGCGTGGTGCCCATCGGACCCGGCGGAGGCGCGACGCTGCGTTTCCTCGCCGCCGTCACCGAGGCGCGCGCTGCGGTCGAGATCGGCACGGGCACCGGGACCTCCGGGCTCTGGATGCTGCGTGGCATGCGCCCCGACGGCGTGCTCACCACGGTCGACCTCGAGGCGGAGCACCAGCGGCTGGCGAAGCAGACCTTCCACGAGGCGGGCATCGCGCCTCAGCGCGTGCGGCTGATCCCCGGGGCGGCCCTCGACGTCCTTCCGCGGCTCACCGACGGCCACTACGACCTGGTGTTCTGCGACGCCGACAAGCTCGAGTACTCCGACTACCTCACCGAGGCCCTGCGGCTGCTGAAGCCCGGCGGCATCGTGGCCTTCGACAACGCGCTGTGGCACGACCGGGTCGCCGACCCCGCTCAGCGTGACGCGGAGACCGTGGCGATCCGGGAGCTCGGCAGGACCGTACGCGACCACGACCGCCTCCTGCCGCTGCTGCTGCCGGTCGGCGACGGCCTGCTCGTGGCCAAGAAGGTGTGGACGCCCGAGTCCTGACCCGGGACGTCAGACGACCCGGTCGCCGAAGCGCTCGCTCCGCATGACGTCCCGTGGCGCGGCGGGCACCCAGTAGCGGCGCTTCCCCTCCCGGGTGTCCTCGTAGACCCCGCCGTTGCGCTCGATGGTCCGCCTCGACGCCTCGTTGTCGGTGTCGCAGGTGACGAGGACCGGGTCGATGCCGAGGCCGGCCGCGACCGGCAGCATCATCGTGAGCGCCCGACCGGCGTAGCCCCTCCGACGCGCGGACGGACGGACCGAGTAGCCGATGTGGCCTCCCCAGGTGAGGAGGAGCTCGGTCAGCTCGTGGCGCAGGGAGATGGCTCCGACGTACTCCCCGTCGGCAACCATCCACAGCTCCGTGCAGGGCACGATCCCCTCCGGCCGGGGAGCGTCCGGCTCCTTCTGGCCCGCGAGCCAGGCGGCGTAGTGCGCGAAGGCGGCCGGGTCCTCGAGCTCCTCACGCGTGTAGGACAGGCCCTCGAAGAACGCGTCCTGCCGGATGTCCGGGATGCGGGCGTACCGGTCCTCGCCTTCTGCCAGGAACTCGTCGGCCGCTGCCAGGAAGGAGGGCTGGTAGCGAGGGTGCGGGGTGGCCAGCTCGAACATGGCCGTCAGGTTAGGGATCGTACGTCGACCCGGCGACCGGATGTCCGCAAAGCGGCTCAGAAGCGCCCGGCCGCGAGGAAGCCCGATCCGCCCTCGGCCACGGCCACGATCTCGCAGGGCTCGATGAGCACGGGCGCGGATCCGACGGTCTGGGAGACGGGCGACTCCGCCGCCACCTCGCCGAACTGCTTCTCGAAGGCCCCCCGCTCCGACGACGTCTCGAAGACGTAGCAGCCCTCGAACCACTCCCCGGCGCGCATCCGCCAGGTCTTGAAGCGCAGCCCGTCCTTGCCCGTGAACCTCTCGTGCGACGTCTGCTCGACGTACTCGGCCAGCGCCTGCTCGACGCCCTCGGGCGCGTCGGCCAGGGACCAGCGGACGGTGAGACCGTGCATGGGGGAACCTCCGGGGTCGAGGGACGTCAGGTGGTGATGCCGGCCAGCGGCTCGCGCATCTCGAGCCAGTGCAGCAGTGCTCTGGCGCCGAAGCCGGTGGCGCCGCTGGTCCACTCGAACGAGTCGACCGGCGAGTCACCGACCGAGGCGATGTCGAGGTGGGCCCAGGGCAGGTCGCCTGTGAAGTGGCGCAGGAAGAGCGCGGCGGTGATCGCGCCGGGGCCGCCCGGGGAGTTGTCGGCGTCGGCGACCTTGGACTCGAGGCGCTCCTCGTAGTCCTCCACCAGCGGCATCCGCCACAACGGCTCCCCCGCGGCCGCGCCAGCGGTCGCGATCAGGTCGGCGAGGGCGTCGTCGGTGGCGAAGAACCCACCGGTGCGCTGGCCGAGGGAGATCTTCATGGCGCCGGTCAGGGTCGCCACGTCGACGATCACGTCCGGCTTGACCTCGGTCGCGGCATAGGCGAGCGCGTCGGCCATCACCAACCGCCCCTCGGCGTCGGTGTTGCGCACCTCGCTGGTGCGGCCGCCGTAGTGACGGAGCACGTCACCGGGCCGGATGGAGTTCGCGCCGACGGCGTTCTCGGCGGCCGCCACCAGGCCGGTCACCCGGATGGGACAGCCGACGTCGCGGAGCGCGCCCATGACGGACATGACCACACCGCCGCCGGTCATGTCTCGCTTCATGTTCATCATCGCGTCGGCCGGCTTGATGGACAGGCCGCCGGTGTCGAAGGTGATCCCCTTTCCGACGAGGACCAGGTGTGGCGTGTTCCTCCCGGCGCCGCGGGGCGTGTAGTCGAGGCGGATGAGGCGGGGCGGGTTGGCTGAGGCCTGCCCGACCCCCACGATGCCGCCGAAGCCCTCTGCGGCGAGCTGTCTCTCGTCCCAGACCTTGATCTTCAGGCCGGCGGTCTCGGCGATCTCGGTGGCTCGTTCGGCCAGCCACGCGGGGTTCTTCTCGTTGGCGGGCACCAGCGCCAGGCTGCGCGAGAGCCAGCCGGCACCGGCAAGGGCGAGCGCACGCTCGAGCACCTGCTGCCGCTCGGTGGCGTCGGAGATGCCCGCGAGCACCACCCGCTCGACCGGCTGCTCCTTGGGGCCCTCGGACCGTCGGTGGAAGCCGAACGAGCCGAGCACGACCCCCTCGACCACGGCCCGCAGACCCGCGTCGTCACAGAGAGCCGCGAGGGAGGTCGCCACCGTCTCCTTGCCCTTGGCGCGACGGGCCAGTGCGGCCCCCGCCTTGCGCAGCTCCGCCGTGGTGCCCTTGCCGACCCCGACGAACATGACGCTGCGCAGGTTGTCGTTGGTCAGGCCGCCACGGGAGAGCACGGGGTACTCGACGACCTCGCCGGTCTTGCCCTTCGCCTTGTGGTGCTCGAGCAGCGCGAAGACGTCGAGGTCGAGCTCGTCGAGCAGCTCCGCCGCGCCGGGCCCGAGCGTGGGGCCCTCCTCGTCGGTCATGAGCGGCACGGCCACGACGTCGGCGCCCACGACTCCGTTCGGAGCCGCGCTGCTGAGCGCGATCTGTGGCGGTGAGACCTGGTTGGGCAGTGCCACGGTGGTGGTTCCCCCTGGAAGGCTGTTGACGACTGGTTCCGAAGCGGTGTGTTCAGGTGCGGGCGGGCCCATGCTCCGGTCGGGCCGTCCCGACCCTACTCACCTGGGCGGCTTTGACAACCGAAGACCCTGGGCGCACCGGGTGCCCAGGGTCCTTCAGCGTTCTACGGGTCGACGCGCCCGGTCGGAGGAGTCGGTCAGCCGACGACCTCGTTGAGGGCCGCGCCGAGCGCACCGGCCTCCTCGGCGTTGAGCTCGACGACGAGTCGGCCACCACCCTCGAGCGGGACGCGCATCACGATGCCGCGCCCTTCCTTCGTGACCTCGAGCGGGCCGTCGCCCGTCCGCGGCTTCATCGCCGCCATGCGCACACCTCTTCCTTGGTCCGGCGGCGCGTCAAGTCGACGTGGTCCCTCCCACATCGAATGGAAAATCACCGTGGCGCACCGCGTTGCACGTCTAGTATCGCTCATTTCTCCCGCTTCTCAGACCACAACTGCCGCACCGGTACCGAAACGACACCCGCAGCGGGTTCGCCCCGATTACGGCAGACTCCCTCATGTGCACGCCAGGTCCGCGCTCTTCGACCTCTTCGGGGACCACCTGCGCTTCCGAGGAGAACGGGCGCAGGTGGCCGCGCTCGTGCGCATCCTCGCCCCGCTCGGTGTCACCGCCCCGGCCGTGCGCACGGCGATCTCGCGGATGGTCCGCCAGGGCTGGTTGACCCCGGTCGAGGTCCAGGGCGCCCGCGGCTACGCGCTCACTGACCGGGCACGTCATCGCCTCGCGGACGCGGCCGCCCGCATCTACCGCACCCGCGACAGCGGATGGAAGGGCGGCTGGGACCTGATCGTGCTGACCGACCTGCCCCACCGGTCCGGGCGCGAGCGCGTGCGTTCGGGGCTCTCCTTCCTCGGTTACGCGCCCCTCGCCGACAACACCTGGATCAGCCCCAACGCCTCCCCCGAGGTCGAGGCGCTGCTGGAGGCGGAGGGAGCGACCGTGACGCGGTTCGAGGCGTACGACGGCGACCCCGCAGTGCTCGCGCAGCGGGCCTGGGACCTCGACGCCCTCGGGTCGGCGTACGCCGCCTGGCACGCGGAGGCACGCGCACTGGTCGACGATCCCGAGGAGACACTCGGCTCCGCGCCGGACGACCCGGACGAGCGGGCCTTCGTGGTGCGCTCCCACCTGGTCCACGAGTGGCGCAAGTTCCTCTTCACCGACCCCGGACTGCCCGTGGAGCTGCTCCCGCCCGACTGGCCGGGCCACGCCGCCGCTAGGTTCTTCGCGGAGGAGGCTGCCCGGCTGCTGCCAGCGGCGTCCCGGTTCGTCGACCGCTGCCTTGACCCGACCGAGAGTGGAGAGCACCCATGACCGACCAGCCCGTGATCTACGCCGTCGCCGACGGGATCGCGACCATCACCCTCAACCGTCCCGACGCGATGAACAGCCTCGACGTCGCCACGAAGGTCGCCCTGCGGGACGCGGTCCTCGAGGCCGCCGAGGACCAGGCCGTCCGCTGCGTCGTCCTCACCGGCTCGGGTCGGGCGTTCTGCGTCGGCCAGGACCTCAAGGAGCACATCGAGATCCTCAACAGCAGCTCCTCGGACGAGCTGTTCCGGACCGTTCCCGAGCACTACAACCCGACGGTCAAGGCGATCGCGACGATGAACAAGCCGGTGATCGCCGCGGTCAACGGTGTCGCGGCCGGAGCAGGGGCGTCGCTCGCCTTCGCGTGCGACTTCCGCATCGTGGCGGAGTCGGCCGGATTCAACCTCGCGTTCACCGGCGTCGCGCTCTCCTGCGACACCGGTGCGTCGTGGACCCTCCCACGGCTCGTGGGGAGGGCGAAGGCGCTCGAGCTGTTGTTCTTCCCGCGCACCATCCCCGCTCAGGAGGCGCTGGAGCTGGGCCTCGCGACCAAGGTGGTCGACTCCGCGGAGCTCCAGCACGAGGTCGCCGGGCTGGCCCAGCAGCTCGCCAACGGGCCGACCGTCGCCTTCGGGGCGGTTCGCCGTTCCGTGGAGTTCTCGGCCGGCCACGACCTCGCGAGCTCACTGGACTTCGAGGGCCAGATGATGGCGATGACCGGGGGCACACAGGACCACGCGAAGGCAGTGGCGGCGTTCGTGGCCAAGGAGAAGCCGGTCTTCGAGGGCCGGTGACGAGACCGTGCCACGAACCGTCCGGGGGTCGACGGTTCGCCTCGCCGCCCCGCTGCTGCTGGTCGCCGGCCTGCTGACCTGCCCGCCGGCGACGTCTGCTCACGCCGCCGGGCGCAGCGTCGCCTCGCAGATCCACCTCCCGTCCTCGGTGAGACAGCTGGTCACCGTCACGAGCGACCGCTGGTCGGACACCTCGGCGTCCATCCGGGTCTGGCGGCGCCGGGGTGACTCCTGGCGCCTGGTCCGGGGCCCGGTGCGCGCCTCGCTCGGGTGGAACGGCTTCGTGCGAGCCAGGGACCGGAAGCAGTCGTCCGGCACCACCCCGGCCGGTCGTTTCACGATGCGATCGGTCTTCGGGACCCGGGCCGACCCCGGGAGCCTCCTGCCCTACCGCCGGGTCGACGGCAACGACTTCTGGCCCTACGAGCCGCGCGACCCTGCGACGTACAACATCTTCCAGCCCTCGAAGGCGGCAGAGAGCCACTGGCGCTCCGACTATGCCGAGCGGCTCTCGGACTACCCGTACGAGTACGCCTACAGCATCGTGCTGGGCTTCAACCTCCCCCGCGGCGTGCGGTGGTCGGCCGAGCGCAGGCAGTACGTCGCCCGCGACAGCGCCGACACCGGCCGCGGCGGCGGGATCTTCCTGCACGTGAAGGAGAAGCGCTACACCGCCGGCTGCGTCTCGGCGCCGATCAGGCAGGTGCGGTGGCTCGTCCGCTGGCTCGACCCCGACCTCGAGCCGCGGATCGTGATGGGCCCTCGGGCCTGGGTGGTGCGGCGGTTCTAGAGGAAACCCGTCACGGGATGTTGCCGGTCAGGAACAGGCCGGTGAACACACAGACGCCGACGAGCATCCCCACGTGCGCCAGCACCGAGAGGCCGGGCCCCTCACCCCACGTGTCGGCGGCGGGGCCCGAGGCGTGCCGGCCCTTCGCGGGCATCCACCGCGCGAGGATCAGCAGGCCGGCGAAGGTGGTGATCCACCAGAGGAGCAGCCCCAGCAGGCCCAGCAGGGTGTTGCCCGTGTAGAGGAACGCCACCCAGACCAGCAGCGCCGGGACGCCGGCATAGGTGTGCATGTTCAGGACGTTGGTGGGGATGGAGAGACGCCCGGCCGCGCCCCCGCCGTCAGCCAGGCGAACCCTCGTGAGCACGACGACGACGGCCGCCAAGGCGGTCAGCACGATGGTGGCGAGTAACGGGGTCACGATCAGAGCATGCCCGATCCGTGGCCTTTATGTGACCATCGGGGGTCCATCTCACGTCGTGGCGACCGCCCGGACCCAGCAGTCCGCGAGGTGGTCGTCGACCATCCCGGTGGCCTGCATCAGTGCGTACGCAGTGGTCGGGCCGACGAACCGGAACCCCTTCCGCTTCAGCTCCTTGGCCAGCGCGGTCGACTCCGGCGAGGTTCCCGGGACCTCCTCCAGGGAGCTCGGTGCGGCGCGCGGTGCGGTGGGAGCGAAGGACCACAGCAGGTCGCTGAAAGAGCCGTCGAGCTCGCGGATGGCGCGGGCGTTGGCGATCGTCGCCTCGATCTTGGCCCGGTTGCGGACGATGCCCGCGTCGGAGAGGAGCCGGTGTACGTCGGACTCGCCGAACGCCGCGACCTGCTCGATGTCGAAGTCCAGGAAGGCCGCCCGGAACGCCTCCCGCTTGCGCAGGATCGTGATCCAGGAGAGGCCGGACTGGAACGCCTCGAGGCTCAGCCGCTCGAACAACGCCTGGTCGCCGCGGAGCTCGCGGCCCCACTCGGTGTCGTGGTAGGCGAGGTACTCGGGCGCGGACCCGGCCCACCGGCAGCGCAGCAGGCCGTCCGAGCCCATGACGAGGCCGTCGTTCTCAGACACCTCGACCACCCACCGGGAGACGTTCGGCACGCTCGGCCATCCGGGTGAGCACCCGGGTGGCGCCGCGTTGCACGATCCAGCCGCCGAGGCGCCACAGCAGTGCTCCGACGGGACCGCCCGGGACGTCCAGGTTCTCCCACAGGGTGACGGTGCAGGCCGCGGGCCCGTCCGGCACCACGCCGAACTCGGCGTCACCGTGGACGACCGCTCCCGTGTGCATGATCTCGCAGCGCGCCGAGCCGTCGGGCCTCTCCTCCCAGACCGTGATCGTGATGGGGTCCCAGAACCCCACCGGCCCGACCCCGGTCCACGCCCGGAACCGTCCGCCCACCCTTCGGGCCCGGTCGCCCGGCTCGGAGGGGACGATCTCGACCCGGGTCAGGGGGATCCACTCCGCCTGTCGCGGCCAGTCGGTCACGTAGTCCCACACGTTCTCGGCAGGGGCCTGGACCCGTACCTCGGCGCGCACCAGAGCGCGCATCAGCCGCCTGCCTCGGGCTCACGACCGGGTTCGGCCCGGGAGGCGTCGGCCCGGGAGACGTCGGCCCGGGCTGTCTCGGGCCGGGCGGCCTCGGTGCGCGCGGCGTCCATCTCCATCGCGAGACGCTCGAGCAACGCGTCCACCTCGGACATCCGGTAGCCGCGCAGCGCCGTCGTGAAGCGCACCCGCCGCAGGTCCTGTCCGGTGAGCGGCCCTTCGGCCTGGACACGAGCGTCCGGACGGTCGTCGTACACCTCGGCCATGGAGCCCCCTCGGCCGGCGGCGACGACCGCGACCGCACCCATCAGGAGGACGATCAGCACTGCGAAGAACCAGGTCACGACCCGCCTCAGCTTCCGTTGACCGTGTTCTGGAACTCGTCGTCCTCGGGCGCGGTGAAGCGGTGCCTCACCTGGGCCTCCTCGACGATGCGGACCACCTCGTCCACGTCGTCGGTGACGTGGAACATGTCGAGGTCCGACTCGGAGACCTTCCCCTCGGCGACGACGGTGTCCCGGATCCACTGCACGAGCCCGGCCCAGTAGCGCGAGCCCATGAGGATGATCGGGAAGGAGGTCACCTTCTGGGTCTGGACCAGCGTGAGCGCCTCGAAGAGCTCGTCGAAGGTGCCGAACCCGCCGGGGAGGACCACGAAGCCCTGGGCGTACTTCACGAACATGGTCTTTCGCGCGAAGAAGTACCGGAAGTTGACGCCGAGCTCGACGTAGTCGTTCATGCCCGCCTCGAAGGGCAGCTCGATCCCGAGCCCGACGGAGATGCCTCCGTTCTCGGCGGCGCCCTTGTTGGCCGCCTCCATGATCCCGGGGCCGCCCCCGGTCACGACTGCGAAGCCCGCCTCGCTGAGCGCACGACCCAGGTCCTCGGCGAGGGCGTACATCGGGTCCTCGGGGGCCGTGCGCGCCGAGCCGAACACCGAGATGGCCGGGCCGAGCTCGGCGAGAGCGCCGAAGCCCTCCACGAACTCGGACTGGATCCGCATGACACGCCAGGGATCGGTATGGACCCAGTCGCTCGGGCCGCGTGAGTCCAGGAGCCGCTGGTCGGTCGTGCTGCGCTGGAAAGCCCGGCGCCGCATCGTCGTACGGCCGCGTTGCTTGGTCGGCCCTGACGGCATCTCGTCGCTCATGTCCGTGAGGCTACCTGTCCCACTCCCTGCGTCCGGCCCGTGTTCGACCAGGATCCGGCGAGTTTCTGCACGCGGCGAAGCGAGGAGCTGGTGGTCCTCTCGAGCGCTGTGTTTTACAGCAATCTCCCCTGGGTACGCCGACGTCGGGGAGGGAAGGTAAAGAAAAGGTAAAGGAGACTCAATGCGCAAGCTCACGTCAGTAGCCGCCGCCTTCACTCTCGCCATGGGCACCGTGCTCGCCGTGGGGGCACCAGCCGACGCCGATACAGCCGGCTGCGTCACCAAGCGGGAATTCGGTCGCGTCGCGAAGGGCTGGAGCAAGGCGCGTGTCCATCGGGTGTTCGACACCCGCGGCACCCAGTCAGCGTTCTTCGGCGCCTCGTCCTTCTCCCCCGCCGAGGAGTGGCGCGAGTACCGAGCCTGCCGTAACCCGCAGTACTCGATGGTCCAGGTGGACTACGAAAAGCGAGCTGGCGTGTGGCGGGTGAGCGACAAGACCGCGTTCTGGGGCTGAGGCCTCTCCTCAGAGGGCCCCGCCGTCGAGAGCGGCGGGGCCCTCTCGCGCTGTGATGACGGAGCCGGCGCCGGATGGCCTCGCCCGATCCCGTGGGCCCGCTACCGGCTTGGCAGGGCAACCAGGTCGGCCTGGCCAGCCAGAACCCGCCGGACTAGTTGCCGGGGCGGAGCCAGGTGCGCAGCTGCTCCTCGACCCGCTCGAGGTGCTCGATCGGCACGAACTCCTCCTGCTTGTGGGCCAGGAGCGGGTCGCCGGGGCCGAAGTTGACCGCGGGCACCCCCAGGGCGCTGAACCGCGCCACGTCGGTCCAGCCGAACTTCGGGTTGGCCGAGCCGCCCACCGCCTCGACGAAGGCCGCCGCCGCCGGGACGCCCAGCCCCGGCATGGCTGCGGGAGCCAGGTCGGTGACCTCGATCTCGAAGCCCTCGAAGACCTCCCGCACGTGGTCGACGGCCTCCTCCTCGGACCGGTCCGGCGCGAAGCGGTAGTTGACCGACACCGTGCAGGCGTCGGGGACGACGTTGCCCGCGACACCTCCCTCGATGAAGACCGCGTTGAGGCCCTCGTGGTACTCCATGCCGTCGATCACGGGGCGCCGCGGCTCGTAGGCGTCGAGCCGGCGCAGGATCTCGCCCGCACGGTGGATGGCGTTCACACCGTTCCACGAACGGGCCGAGTGCGCGCGCTCCCCGCGGGTCGTGACGTCCACGCGCAGCGTGCCCTGACAGCCTGCCTCGACGCCTGCGTTCGAGGGCTCCATCAAGATCGCGAAGTCGGCCCGGAGCAGGTCGGGGTCGCTCTCACCGAGGAGCTTGAGCCCGTTGCGGTGCTCCTCGACCTCCTCGCACTCGTAGAACAGGAAGGTGATGTCCCGGTTGGTGTCCGCCATGGTCGCCGCGATCCGCAGCGCCACGGCGACGCCGCCCTTCATGTCGCAGCTACCGAGCCCGTGCAGGTTCTTCTCGTCCCGGCGGGCAGGCAGGTTGTCGTTGAGCGGCACGGTGTCGAGGTGGCCGGCGATCACGACCCGGTCGGGGTGGCCGTGATGCGTGCGGGCGACGATCGTGTTGCCGAAGCGGCTGACCTCGAGGTGGGAGAGCGTGCGCAGCTGCGACTCGACCGCGTCCGCGATCGCCGCCTCGTTGCCGCTGACCGACTCGATGTTGACGAGCTGCTCGGTGAGGGTGACGACGTCGGCTGTCAGATCGAGTGAGGTCATGGGGCTCATCCTGTCAGCGGTCGAAGACACAGAACTCGTTGCCCTCGGGGTCGGCCATGACGCTCCAGGAGATCTCCTCGTCGCGGGCGCGCAGCAGGGTCGCCCCGCGCTCCTTCATCTCCTCGACCGTGCTCCGGACGTCCCAGTGGATGCGGTTCTTGACGGTCTTGGGCTCCGGCACGGGGACGAAGTCCATCGTGGCGATCGGGTTGCCGGGGATCTGCTCGAGCGTCCAGAAGCCGCGTCCGTCGTTGTCGTCCACCGTGGCGCCGAACACCTCGGCCCACCATCGCGCGATCGACCCGGGGTCGACGGAGTCGACGACCAGCCCGTGGATGCGGTACTCCGGCAGGTCGCCGGGCTCCTTGTGGAAGTAGCAGAACTCCCCGCCCTCGGGGTCCGCCATCACCGTCCAGCGCAGCCCCGACTCCTCCGCCGGGAGTACGACGCTCGCTCCCCTCGCCACGAGGTCGTCGACGGAGGCGGCGTAGACGTCGAGGTGCACACGGTGCTTGACCGTCTTGGCCTCCGGCACGCGGCACATCGCGATGCCGTGCCCCTCGGTCGGACCGACGACGTTTCCGGCCTCCGCGTCCGGCCGGAACTCCAGACCGGCGACGTCGGCCCAGAACCGGCCGAGAGACTCCCCGCCGGTGGTGTCCATGCAGATCTCCAGCCAGCGTGCGACCGCAGTCACGTGCACTCCTCCCGTATGCCGGAACTCCAGGCATCCGGCCGACACCGTCTTTCCGCGCTTCGATACCTTGTCATACGTGACCACAACCAACCAGCAGCAGACAGACGCGTCCTTCAACACCTCGACGGGAAGCGCCTGGGGGTTCGGTCTGGCCACGTTCGCCGGCCTCGAGGGTGAGGGCGGCGTGCTCGACACGTGGTACCCCTCCCCCCAGCTCGGCGAGGCCCCCGGGCACCTCGAGCCACCGGAGGAGCTCGTCGCCCTCGAAGGTGTCGACGAGGCACGCGGTGTGCGGCGTACCGTCGTACGCACGGTCATCGAGGACCTCCAGTCGCCGCCTGCCGACACGCACGACGCGTGGTTGCGGCTGCACCTGCTGAGCGCCCGGCTCGTCGCGCCGCGCACGATCTCGGTGGACGGCATCTTCGGACAGCTCACGAACGTCGTCTGGACCAGCGAGGGCCCCTGCGCGGTCGAGGACTTCGAGCGGACTCGGATGCGTCTCAGGGCCACCGGGCGCCAGGTCGCCGTCTACGGCGTCGACAAGTTCCCCCGGATGACGGACTACGTGCTGCCCACGGGCGTGCGCATCGCCGATGCCGACCGCGTCCGTCTCGGCGCCCACCTCGCGTCCGGCACGACGGTCATGCACGAGGGCTTCGTCAACTTCAACGCCGGCACCCTCGGGGCCTCGATGGTCGAGGGCCGGATCAGCGCCGGCGTCGTGGTCGGAGACGGCTCCGACGTCGGTGGAGGCGCCTCGATCATGGGCACCCTCTCCGGCGGCGGCAAGGAGGTCCTCTCCGTGGGCCGCCGCTGCCTCGTCGGCGCCAACGCGGGCATCGGCATCTCCCTGGGGGACGACTGCGTCGTCGAGGCCGGCTGCTACGTGACCGCCGGCACCAAGGTGACCGTCCGCGACATGGACAACAAGCCGAAGCTGGTCAAGGCCGCCGAGCTGTCCGGGGTCGACAACATCCTCTTCCGCCGCAACTCCGTGACCGGCGCGATCGAGGCTGTCCCGTGGCAGGGGGAAGGCATCGAGCTGAACGCAGCCCTGCATGCCAACGACTGACCCTTCGCACGAAACCCGGCGAGGCCCCACCCGCTCTCGACGAACCGAGGCCGGCGGGGCGGCGCGTGCCTTCCTCGTCGGCCTGGCCGTGCTCGCGCTGCTGGCGGTCGGCGGCGTCATGGTGCTGCGGGGCGTGGGGCCGTTCCCGGACCCCGAGGGCTGTCGCGCCGAGGTTGGCGACGTCGTCGTCGACCTGAGCCTCGAGCAGGCGGAGAACGCCTCCACCATCGCCGCAGTCGGGGTCCGGCGCGGGCTGCCCGCCCGGGCGGTCTCGATCGCGCTGGCGACGGCCTACCAGGAGAGCAAGATCCGCAACCTCGACCACGGCGACCGCGACTCCCTGGGCCTGTTCCAGCAGCGGCCGTCGATGGGCTGGGGATCCGAGCGGCAGCTCCAGGACCCCTACTACGCGACGAACGCCTTCTACGACGAGCTCGAGAAGGTCGACGGCTACCACCGGATGCGCATCACCGAGGCGGCTCAGGCGGTCCAGCGCTCCGGATTCCCCGAGGCCTACGAGGACCACGAGGCCGACGCACGAGCCCTCGCCTCGGCCCTGACCGGCTACTCGCCCGGAGGCCGCTTCACCTGCGTCACGCGCGGACCGGAGTCCCTGGAGCAGGAGCGACCTGTCGCCAACGGGCTCACCCCGCGGGCGAACGCCGTGCGCCGCAACCTGAAGAAGGCCTTCGGCGACCTGCCCCTCGGCGGGTTCGCCCCCGAGGGCGTGAAGGACGGGCACCAGGCCGGCTCCGCGCACTACGACGGCCGGGCGATCGACGTCTTCGTGCGCCCGGTGAACCCGGCGAACAACCGCACGGGCTGGGCGATCGCGCAGTACCTCGTGGCCCACGCCGACCGGCTGCACGTCCAGCACGTCATCTTCGACGCGAAGATCTGGTCGTCGGGCATCCGGTCGAGCCAGGGCTGGCGGGCGTACGACGCGGGCGACCGTCCCGGGGACCGCGCAGTGCTCGAGCACCGGGACCACGTCCACGTCGACGTGTACGACGACTGAGGCTCGACCGGGGGACGCGCATGAGCGACGTTTTGCCCGTCTTGCCGTGACGCTTCAACCGTTCGGACGATCCCGGCGTGGTCCTACCGGGCCATAGTCGGCGCCGTTCGTGCCAGGCAGCCGGATTTGTCTCGACATGACACCTTGCACCCGGTCCAATGGGGTTGGGGATTCAGGGGGGAAGGAAGCAGGCGTATGAGTGACTCGATGATCTACAGCATCGGCACCGCGTTGAACCGTGCCCGGGACAACGGGGTGCAGGTGGAGATCCTCGTCGAGGGGATGTGGATCCGCGGCGACGTGGTCGCGGTGGACGGCTTCGGTGTCGTGGTCCAGGCCGACGACGACAGGCACTCGGTGATCCGCATCGAGAGCATCTCGGCGGTGACGATCTGCTCACCGGCCCCACACGGCCGCCGTTCGATCGAGCGCGTGCACGCCATGCCCGGCCCGCGACGGGCCGCGGCCTCCGGCGAGTGAGTCCGGCTGTCCCGAGTCAGAGCGCGAGCCGCCGTACCGCCTCGTCGACCCGCTCGTCGATGGCTGTGAACGCGACGCGCACGTGCTCCGCGCCCGCCTGCCCGTAGAACTCTCCGGGCGCGACGAGGATCCCGAGATCGGCGAGCTGCGCGACCGTGCTCCAGCAGGACTCGCCCCGGGTGGCCCACAGGTAGAGCGACCCCTGCGACTCGTCGATGCGGAAGCCCGCCGGCTCGAGCGCCGCCTTCAGCTTGCCGCGCCGCGCCGCGTAGCGCTCGTGCTGCTCGTCCGCGTGGGCGTCGTCGTCGAGCGCCGCCTTCATCGCGAACTGCTGCGGGGCGGGCATCTGGAGTCCGAGGTTCTTGCGCACCGCGAGCAGCTCGCCGATCACCTGGGGGTCGCCGGCCGCGAAGGCACATCGGTACCCCGCGAGGTTGGAGCGCTTCGAGAGCGAGTGGACCGCGACGAGCCCGGTGTGGTCGCCGTCGCAGACGTCCGGGTGGAGCACGCTGACGGGGCCGCGTCCGCCCTCGGTGCTCTCCCAGGCGCACTCGATGTAGCACTCGTCTGAGACCAGGAGCACGCCGCGCTCGCGGGCCCAGGAGACCACCTTGCGGAGGTGGTCGACCGGGAGCACCTTGCCGGTCGGGTTGGATGGTGAGTTGATCCAGAGCAGCGACACCCGCTCGGGTCCGAGCGAGGTCAGCGAGTCCGTGGCGACGGCCCTCGCGCCCGCGAGACGGGCGCCGACCTCGTAGGTCGGGTACGCCAGCCGGGGGTAGACGATCAGGTCGCCCGGCCCGAGCCCGAGGTGCCCGGGCATGGAGGCGATCAGCTCCTTCGACCCGATCACCGGGAGCACGCCGTCGAGACCGAGGCCGGTCACTCCGTGGCGACGCGCCAGCCAGTCGATGCAGGCCTGGCGGGTCTCGGGGCGGCCGATCGTCGTCGGGTAGCCCGGGGCGTTCGCGGCGTCGCGGAGCGCCTGCTGGACGACCTCCGGAGTGGGGTCGACCGGGGTGCCGATGGAGAGGTCGACGATGCCGTCGGGGTGTGAGCGCGCCCGTTCGGCGTACTCGGTCAGGCGGTCCCAGGGGAAGTCCGGGAGGCGGCTGGAGACGGCGCGTGCCGCCCACCACGGGGTGATGGGCGGCACGGTGCCGATGTCGGGCCGGGTCACGCTTCCCGGGTCACTCTTGGTTCTGCGGCGGGAGTGCGGCGATCATCGGGTGGTCCTTGTCGATCACACCGAGCTTCGCGGCGCCACCCGGCGAACCGAGGTCGTCGAAGAAGTCGACGTTGGCGTTGTAGTAGTCCTTCCACTGCTCCGGGGTGTCGTCCTCGTAGAAGATCGCCTCCACCGGGCAGACCGGCTCGCACGCACCACAGTCGACGCACTCATCCGGGTGGATGTAGAGCATGCGCTGGCCTTCGTAGATGCAGTCGACGGGGCACTCGTCGACGCAGGCCCTGTCCTTCAAGTCCACGCAGGGCTGCGCGATGACGTACGTCACCTTGGTTCCTCCTCGGATGGATACATTTCAGGCGTCCCGGCGTTTGAGCGGTGATGCCATGCGACCAGGTACAGCCTAGTATCACGGTCGCCCCAGAGACCCTCGCACCCCGTCCAGAAATCCGAAAGGCGCCGCCTCCCTTGACCTCCCCGAGCAGCACGCCCCCCGGCCTCGGTCCGCACGTCGTGGGACAGCGGGTCGTGGTCCGACGGGTGCTGCGCGGCGAGACCGGGCCGTCAGGGGGACCTGCCCTCACCGACGTGCTCGGGGTGATGGAGAGCTGGTCGGCGCAGGACACGGTGGTGCGGACCGAGGCGGGCGACCTGGTGCGGATCAAGGTCGCCGACATCGTCTCCGGCAAGCCGGTCCCGCCGCGTCCGTCGGCGCGGATGCGGGTGTCTGTGGAGGTGGCCGAGCGGCGGGCCCTGGCGTCCTGGCCGGCGAACGAGACCGAGCCGCTCGGCGAGTGGCTGCTGCGAGCCTCAGGCGGTTACAGCGCCCGGGCGAACTCGGTGCTGGCCGACGGCGACCCGGGGGTCCCGTTCGAGGCCGCACTGGCCCGGGTCGAGTCCTTCTACACCGACCGCGGGCTGCCGCCCTGGGCCCAGGTGGTCGTGGGCTCGGACGTGCATCGTGGCTTCGAGTGGGCCGGGTGGGTGCTCGCCCGTCCCGGTGAGGCGGACTCGCTCTTCCAGATCGTCTCGGTCTCGTCGGCCCTGCGCGTCGTACGACGGTCGCTGCCCTCCGACGTACCGGAGGTCGCCGTCTCGTCGCACACCGACCCTGCCTGGCTCGCGGACGACGAGCGGTCCCTGTCCCACGGGAAGGCGGCGATCGGGGTTCTCGAGGGGCCGGCCGACGTCGGCTTCCTCGCAGTGACCGAGCCGGGGTCGGACAGGGTGATCGCGAAGGGTCGCGTCGCCCGCGGTGCAGGAGCCGTCCCGGGCGACGAGGACTGGGCCGGGATCACGAACGTGTGGGTCTCCCCCGACCATCGACGTCGCGGTCTGGGCACGGTCGTCATGGCGGCGATGCTGTCGTGGGCGGCCGAGCGCGGTGCGACCACGGCGTACCTACAGGTTCGGGCGGACAACGCGGCGGGCCTCGCGGCGTACGACCGGCTCGGCTTCGCCACCCACCACGCCTACCGCTACCTGACAGCCCCGCCCGCCTGAGCGGTCTCGGGGTTCGCCGGCCGAGCTTTGCTGCGAGAAGCACCTCTCCAGGCAAGGGAGGGGTGCTTTCTGCATAACACCGCCTGAGCGGCGAGCGGCTCACCGGCCGCGGAGCTCCCGCAGGTCGGGCGGGTGACGCTCGTACTCCTCGTGGAGCTCGCGTAGGAAGTCCCGCTCGTCGAGGTACTCGTCGAGCGACTGCGCCGGTTCCCACCCTCGAGGCGGCGCGATCGTCCAGTGCCGCTTCTCGAACGGCAGCCCGCAAGCCCGTGACCGGTGGAAGAGGATGCGATCGACGACGCGTTCGGGCTTGAGTACGTCGAGCCCGGTCACTCGGAACACCTCCAGCCCCTGCCTCTCGAACCTCCCCTGCCGCTCGATGTCATGGGTGTGTCGCGTGGCGGTCCTGTGGTCGGCTCCGTCGAACTCCCCCACGAGTCCGGCCTCCACGTCGAGCAGGTCCGCGATGCCGAGCAGGTTGCCGTGGCGGTCCCAGACGTGCTGGTTGACGAGGGGTCTGGGCAGGCGCGCGTCGACCTCCCAGATCAACCTGACCCTCGACTCGTTGGGTGACCGGCTGTCCTCGCTCGCCAGGTCCAGCGCGGCCTCCACCACGGTCGAGCGGCGCCAACGTCGACGGTTTGCCAGGTAGGCACGTGCGCGGCGTATCGAGGTGAGAAGTGCCGCGGCAGCCATGTCCATCGCGACGGTGGCCTCCCGGACCTCTCGTGTCCTTCGCATCTCGTCGAACACCGCACGCCGTACCTCCGTGCATGGGATGCCGTGGATGACGACGACCTCGCTGGGGTCCAGCGGCTCGCGGGAGAGTCGCACCTCGTCGTCCCCGCGCAGCTTGCTCCTCTGGCCGACTGCCAGCGGGACCGGCAGCCTCGTCCGACCGTCTTCCTGCAGAACACCACCGCCGGTGCGCTCGAGAAGGTGCAGGGCCCCTGTGGTCAGAGGCAGCCGATGGGTGCGGCGGGGTCGGCCGGCCCGTCGTGGCCGAACGCCTCGAGCACCCACGCGATCGCCTGACGGTCCATCGGGATGCTGACGTGCTCGGCGGTGTTCGCCGGACAGTAGTCCTGGAGGGTGATGTTCGTGCTGCGGTCGCCACTGAGGAAGCCCGAGGTGTACGGCACGACGACCTCGTCGTAGCGAGTCACCACCTGCGTGTAGTCCACGTCGCCCGGCGTCTCGTCCGGGGTGTTCAGCGCCTGGAGGAACTCCGACCCGGCCATCTGCTGGTCGCAGGCCTCACAGCCCTGGGTGGACCCGGACGAGGAGCCGCCGGCAACCGTCGTGCCGTGGTTGCTCGGGGAAAGACCCACGAGGTCCTCGACCAGCCCGTCGCCGCCGAGGTACTTGATGTAGTAGCGAGGCATCATCCCGCCCTGGGAGTGCCCGACCATCGACACCCGCGCCGCGCCCGTGGCCGCGAGCACCTGGTCCACGAAGTCCTTCAGCTGTGCGGCGGAGTCCTCGATCGGCCCCGTTGCCCGGTCGCCGTAGTCGAGCGAGAAGACGCAGTAGCCGTCGCTCTTCAGCGAGTACGACAGCGCGTCGAGCAGCGAGGCCCGGTCACCGAAGGTGCCGTGGACGATGACGGCCGGGTACGGCCGGTCCGCACTCGGACGGCAGGTCCAGTCGTTGGCACCGACCGGGTCGCGGTCCATGGACGGGTACGACGACCAGGGTTGCTCGACCGCAGCCCGCGCCGGCGCGGCGACGCCGAGGGCGCCGAAGGACGTGACGGCCGTGAGCAGGGCGACGAGGGCACGCATGACCGCTCAACGAGGAGCGGCCGGGTGGAGTTACGCGAAGGCCCGCGGGCGCCCAGGAGGCTCTGCTAAGTCTCAGGCGCTCTGCGCGAAAGCCCGTGCCGCCTCCGGCTGCGACGCGCGCTGGTGAGGCAGCACCGCGGCGACCTCGTCGGCGTCGGACCGCGAAGCAGCCGACACGGCGGCCCGCTGTGCCACGAGGTGCACGGTCAGGTAACGACCACTCGGACGGTCCAGGGTCGCGGCCTGGAGCTCGACGTGGCCGTCCTCGACCAGGAAGGCGTGGGACTCCCAGTGGTCGAAGGCCAGAGCGGACCAGGCCCGCCCGATCGCCTGCGCGGCCACCTCGTCGTCGACGCCGGCGCTGTAGGTGCACAGCGCCACGACCAGGCGGTCGGCGTCGTCGGAGCTGCCGATCTCCACGTCCTCGAACAGGCGGGACGCGAGCAGCTCCTCACGCAGACCGACCTCGAGGACCTTCCGCACCTGGGAGGTCGCGGGCACAGCGTTCATCTGGAGGCCGTTGCGAAGGCTCTGGAAGGCGATGAGGTTCATGCATCAAGCATGTCCCGACCCCGCCCACGGCGGTCCCACCCGCGGGTAACGGCTCGTCAACAGAACGGAACAGTTCTCAGGCCTTCGAGTCCTTCTCACACACCACGGTGTCGGAAGGTGTGTACGTGGTGTGCATCGTCTCCTTGCGCACGAGCTCCTCGCTGCCGTGCTTGCGGAAGTAGCGGTACACGTCGATGTCGAACCCGCCGTAGCCCTCGTGGGGCACGCACCCCTTGCCACGGAGGTGGCGGGTCTTCTCCTTGGTGATGTCGTACCGGTCGGAGACCCCGGCCTCGATGTCCCAGTACTTCGTCGACCACATCTGGACGTGCATCTCGCCGTACGACGAGGGGGTCGACGGCTCGACCCAGGACTGGATCAAGATGCCGTACGGGGTGTCGTTCTTGAACTTCAGGTCGACTGCTCCCCATGCGACGGTCGCCTCGCGGCCGATCGGGTAGCGGTCGATGTAGAACGAGTGCGGCTTGTGCTCGACGTCCTCGAGGCCGGCGAAGAAGGCGGCGTTGAACAACGTGGTCGCCACCTGCGAGACGCCACCGCCGAAGTCCTCCTTGTAGACGCCGTCGCTGATCATGTAGCCCTTGGTGAAGCCGTTCGCCGCGGTGCGCTCCCCGACCGTGCCGTTCAGGCTGAAGGTCTCCCCAGGCTTGAGCACGGTGCCGTTGACGAGCTCCGCGGCGCGGCCCTGGTTGATGTTGCGGTACTCGGCGTGGGGGAAGGCCGTCGTGAAGGACGAGACGACCTCGTTGATCCCCAGCTTGCGGGCCTCGTTGGTGGTGAAGTCCGGTCGGTCCACGACGGTCTTCACCTCGAGCGTGCGGTCGTCCTGCCGGGCGATGAGCGCGAGGAACTTGTCGGCAACCTCGTCGTGGTCGAAGGTGACGCCGTTCTTGCCCGGGATGACCTGCGGCTGGCCGCCGACGAGGCGCACGGACGCGGGCTCCGGGCTCGGCTCCACCGACTCCACCGCCGGCTCGATGGCCGCCATCAGCTTCTTCTTGTCGAGGTGCGGGACGAGTGCGCCGTCCTTGGCCTTCATCGACAGGGCCGCGGAGAACGCGTCGGGCCGGACCACGACGTTCTTGTTGTCCAGCACCAGGACGACCGGAGCGGACATCGCGGGGTTCGCGAACTCGTCCATGGCCTCGTGGACCTTCTCCTCCGAGACCTCGGGAGCGACCTCGTCGAGCTCGAGGTCGACGGGGTCCGCGGACTCATCGGCCGGGAAGGCCTCGGTGATCGCCGAGACCGCCGCCTTCCGGTCGATCTCCTGGCCGACCTTGGGGAAGCGGGGCTCGGCCCTGCCGTCCTCGAAGGTGATCTTGCCCTCGACCGCGCGCTTGTCCACCTGCTTCGCGAGCTTGTCGACGGCTCGCTCGAGCAAGGTGTCGTCGACGGTCACCACGGCGTCGTAGTCGTCGCCGCCTGCGAAGTAGTCCCACATGCGCCCGGGGCTCCAGCTGCGGCCTCCTCCGGCCTGCTCGACCGACGCGTCGTAGTCGACTGCGAGGCCGGACCGCTCCGGGCGGATCCTCTCGCGTCGGCCGTCCGCCGCCACGACGATCGGCTGCTCCGCGACCGGGGCGAGCTCCTCCTCGAGAGTCGCTTCCGCGGCTGTCGGGTGGAGCCCACCGATGTCGACCCCGTTGACCGTCGTACCCCGGGGGACCTTGTCACTCGTGACGAGGTACCCGACGACGTACAGGCCGCCGAAGAGCACGACGAGACCGGCGAGCAGCAGGGACACCACACGCCAGTCGTTCGTTCTTTCCTTGAACGGCAGGTCGATCACAGCGGGACATACTAGGCGGATCTTGCGCGAGGGACTGAATCGCGGCGTACCACCTGTGGACGTCCCCAGGCGATGCCCGTGACGAGAACCACGAATCCGGCGCCGATCAGGAGCCAGCCGAGCAGGTCCGACGCGACGGCGTAGTCGCCCTCCCTGCGCCCCGCCACGGCGGTCACGAGCGGGACGAGCCAGCCGGCCGCGAAGGCGGTCGCCGCGCGGGGGAGCCACTGGCGCAGCGTCCAGATCACGACGACAGCCGTGCCCGCGCCGAGGAGCAGGCCGGCGGGTGTGTGGTGGACCGCGATCGCCGCGACGCCGGCTGCGAACCCGAGGAGGAGCGCGCCCGAGTAACCCAGGAGCCTCATTCGAGGCCGGCGAACAGGTCCGTCTCGAGACCGTCCTCGTTGACGGGGCCCTTCTCGCCCTTGACCAGGCGGTAGTACTCGAAGCCCCATACCTGGTTGCCGACGTTGTTGGACAGCGCGAAGAACGGTCCGTCCACCGTGATCTGGGTGGCGTGCGCCTTCATCGCCGACAGCTTCGCCTCGACGAAGTCGTTGGCGTCGACGACACAGTCGAGCAGGCGGTCCGGGGTCACCCAGAAGCCGAGGTCGGACTCGGGGTCCATGCCCTCGAACGTGGTCGTGTCCCCAGAGGCCCGGAGCTTGCGCAGCCCCTCGCGGAAGCGGTTCTCCGACATCGCGGCCCAGTAGATCTTCGAGATCTCCCAGGGCTCGCCGAGGTCCTCGCGGTAGGAGCGTGCGGCCGCCAGCTGCGCGGCGTACATCGCGACGCGGTGGGCCTGGATGTGGTCAGGGTGGCCGTAGTTGCCGAACTGGTCGTAGGTGACGAGCACCTGCGGCCTCACGTCGCGGATGACCGCGGCGAGGTCGGTGGCAGCCTCCAGGAGGTCGGCCCGCCAGAACGTGCCCTCCTTGACCTCCTCGCCGGCGGTGGCGTGGCCCTCCTCGTGCCAGACCATGCCCGAGTCGCGGTACTTGCCCTTGTGACCGAGGAAGCGGTGGTCCGTGACACCGAGCTCCTTCATGGCCGCGGCCAGCTCGCCCACCCGGTGCTCGCCGAGCTTGTCGGTCTTGTCGGAGGCGAGGTGCTCGAGGCCCGGGACGAGGACCTCACCCTCCTCCCCCAGCGTGCAGGTGACGAGGGTGACCTGGGTGCCCCGGGCGACGTACTTCGCCATGGTGGCGCCGTGGTTGATGCTCTCGTCGTCCGGGTGCGCGTGCACCAGCAACATCCGCTGTTCCATGCGGTCAGCCTAGTCACGGCGGCCGACAGAGTGCGCCCGCCGGTCCGGTCAGGGCTGGGTCAGCTGTCGGTGAAGTGGCCCTTGATCCTGCGGGGAGCGTCGGGCAGCTCGAGAGGCGGGGGTACGTCGACCGGGCCGGTCCCGCCCATCGCCGAGTCGTGGTCGACCCAGCCGTCGTGCTGCTCCACCAGTACGTCGAGCACGAACTCGGGCGCGTCGGTCACGACCGCCCAGGGGTGGTCCTCGTCGTCGTCCTCGCCCGCGAGCCTCTCCAGCGCGACCTGTGCCTCGAAGCCGTCGTGCACCAGGCGGGCGGCGACGGCGCGGGCGTCGTCCTCCTCGTAGAACACCGCGCGGAGCGAGGTCATGACAGCTCCTTCTCGATCGCAGGCTTCCGCAACGCCCAGTCTGCCAACGCGCCCTGGGTGCGCCCGGGTTCGCCTACCGCGAGCATCCCCTCTGCACCGGGGGCACCCGTCTCGATCCACCCGCGGACGGCCTCGGCGGAGTGCCGCACCCGCACCTCGGCCGCGTCGAGGATCTCGCCGGCGGAGTACCGCCCGTAGACGCTCGCGACCAGCTCGAGCCTGCGGACCACGGTGCCCACCTCGACCGGGCGGAAGAGCGGGATGCACGTCCACGCCAGCAGGCCGAGCTCCATGAGCCGGGTGGAGGGCGCGGCGAGGTCCCAGTCGAAGACTCCCGAGACCCGGTCGCCGGAGAAGCAGACGTTGTAGGGGGCGACGTCGTTGTGGGCCACGATCTCGGGGGCGTCGAGCGCGGGGTACCGCCACGGGCCAGGGTGCTCGAACCCGGCCATGGCGTCGTGCAGCTGCCGCGTCCACTCGACGAGGGAGGCGAGCTGCTCGTCGGTGAGCGCGTCGCTGTCGACGTCGACGATCCGGCCGGGGAGGTAGCTCAGGATCTCGCGGCCTCGGCTGTCGGTGCCCAGGACGCGCGGCACCCCCGGCATGCCCCTCTCGGCGAGGTGGTCCAGGAGCGCGTGCACGGCCGGGGACCAGGGACCGGTTGCCCGGCGGACGGTCTGCCCGATCCGCACGGTGACGCCGACGTTGCCTCCCTCGAGAGGCTCGCCGTCGAGCAGGGTCTCGCGCAGCTCGTCGAGGAAGGGCACGTCGGGCTCGAGCCAGTCCACGGCGTCGAGCTCCTCCGGGCCGAGCCAGCGCACGGCGTCGTGCTCGCGCTCCTGGGGCATCGGCTCCCCCTCGGTCAGCGCGGCCAGGGCGACCCGCAACGTGTAGCCCTCCCGGATCGGGACCTCCTTCGACAGGTGGCCGGTGACCTCGATGCGGCAGCCGAGCTCCTCGGCGATCTCGCGCACGATGGCCTGCGCCGGGTCCTCGCCGGGCTCGACCTTCCCTCCGGGGAACTCCCAGCCGCCGGCGAGGCCGTCGGGGAGGGTGCGCCGGGCGGCCAGCACGCGTCCCTGACGGACGATCGCCGCGCCCATGACGAGCACCACCGCGCCCTCCTTCGGGTAGTTTCACGCAAGACTCGGGCTGACAATCTAGTCGGGAGGTCGGGCGCATGGACGCAGGCGTGCACCTGCGCCGGACGGCGGAGCGGCTCGACGAGGTCGAGGCGGTCGCCTCGGCCCTGTCGGCTGCCGGGGGTGGCCGGGTCGGGCTCGGGGGCGTCCTGTCCGACCTCAACAGGTCCGCGACCGTCGTACGCGTCCCGGCGCCGGCTGCGCACTGGGGGTTCCGCTGGGCCGACGAGGACGCGCAGAGCAGACGGTGGTGGCCCCAGGGCATCACCACGTCGGCCGACCACGACGAGTCGGAGGAGTACGACGGGCGTCGGGTCCTGATGACGAGCTGGTACTCGAAGGAGCTCGCGGGCCTGCACAAGGGATCACGGATCAGCGTGGTCGACCTCGACGGACTCCGCTACCGGCACGTGCTGCTCGTGGACGCCTTCCGGCGCGACGACGGGACGGTCGACGTACGACCGCTCAAGGTGCACGCAGGCGGTCTCGTCTGGCACGGCGAGCACCTGCACGTCGCGGGTACTGCGCGCGGGATCTGCACGTTCCACCTCGGCGACATCATGCGGGTGGGCTCGCTCGGGGACCGTGGCCGGCTGGGACTCGGCGCCGGGAGCCTCGGGTACCGCTACGTCCTGCCGGTCCGCTTCACCTACGACGCGTTCGCGGACGACGGGCACGAGCGGCTGCGCTACTCGTTCCTCTCGCTCGCGCGGCGGTCGCCGGAGGCCGGACTGGTCGCGGGCGAGTACGGCCGCGGCGGCAGGACCACCCGCCTCGTGGACTTCGCGATCGATCCGTCGACGTCACTCCTGAGGGTCTCCGGGGAGGGCACCGCGCGGCCGCTGTCCGTGCCCGCCTCAGGTGTCGAGGGGATGCAGGGAGCGACTGTGGTGGACGGGCGGTGGTACGTCACGGCGAGTGCCGGCCGCTACCTGCGCGGGTCGCTGTACGTCGGACGTCCGGGGGCTCTTCGTCGCCGCGCCCGGGTGCTGCCGATCGGGGTCGAGGACATCGCCTACTGGCCGTCGCGCGACGAGCTGTGGTCGCTGTCGGAGTACCCGGGGCGGCGATTCGTCTTCGCGATGAACCGCTCGCGTTTCGGCTAGCAGCGGGAGCTCGATCGTTGACGCAGGACCCGAGATCCCTTGTACACAAGGGGATTCGAGGCTGCTCCGGAGCGCCGGAAATGTCGGTGGTCGGGTCTAGTGTTTGCTTCATGGTGGTGGACGAGGTGGAGGACGCGGGCGCGGCGCTGGTCGCGTTCGGGGACCTGCGCCGGGTCCGGGACGCCGCGGAGCGTGACCTCTTCCTGCTCACCGCGCACTTCGCCGACCTGTACCACGTCGACCCGGCCCGACCCGACCAGCTGCGCACGCTGCCGGGCACCGAACGCGAGATCAAGGTCGCCGGCGACGGCGCCCCGCTGGTGTGGGAGTTCGCGATCGCGGAGATGGCCGCCGAGCTCGGGATCTCCACCTGGTCGGCGCGCCGGAAGATCGGGGACTCGCTGGAGACCCGGCACCGGCTCCCGCTGCTGTTCGCCCGGGTGGAGGCCGGGGAGGTGCCGGCGTGGATCGCGGCCAAGGTCGCCCAGGCCACCCGGCCGCTGACCCGCGAGCAGGCGGCGTTCGTGGACGACCAGCTGGTCGAGTACGCCGACGGGCGGCTGCCCTGGTCGCGGTTCGCGGCCAAGCTCGAGGCGGTGATCATCGACGCCGACCCCGACGCCGCCGCCGCGAAGGAACAGGCCGCGGCGGCGGCGCGGTTCGCGAAGGTCGGGCAGTCCAACGACCACGGCCAGAAGACGCTGTATGTGAAGACCAGCGCCGCGGAGATGACCCGGATCGACGCGACCATCGCCTACCTCGCCGACGCGCTCAAGGCGCTCGGTGACCTCGACGACGAGGACCGCCGCCGCACCAAGGCGGTGCTGTTGATGGCCAACCCCGACCAGGCCCTGACCCTGCTCCAGGCCATCGCCACCCACCGCGCCACCACCCCCACCAGCGGCACCGGTACTCCTCCCGCGCCCGCCGACAGCGGGCCCACCGGCGACGGCGGCCAGCCGCCAGCCGACGGTGCGGGCGACCCGGGGGCACCGCCGTGGGCCGACGACGACATCCCCCTGCCGCGATCCCGACGACCTCGACCCCGACGACCTCGGCCCCGACGACCCCGAACCCGACCCCGCGGACCCGGAGCCCGATCCCGGGCCCGACGACACCGGTGCTGCCCCGAGACCGGCGGGCGGCGGCACGGATGATCCGGGTGAGCTCCTGCGGCGTCCGATCGATCCGGGTCCACCGGAGCGGCCCCACCGGACGGGACCCACCGGATCCGCTGGCCGGGTTCTTCACCCCGTTCCACCCCGACGCGGTGCCCGCGTGCCCCTGCCGGGGCGGCAGGTTCACCTACGACACCCGCACGCTGCTGCCCACCCTCACCCTGTACCTGCACCTGCACGCCGACACCCTGTCCCGCGGCAACGGCGTGATCCGCTGCGAGGACCTCGGACCCCTGTCCGCGCTCTACCTGCGCGACTTCCTCGGCCCGCACGCGATCATCAACCTCAAACCCGTCATCGACCCCGCCGGCCTCGCCCCCGTCGACGCCTACGAGATCCCCGACCGGCACCGCGAGGCGCTGCACCTGCGCACCCCCGCCGACGTGTTCCCCTACGCCCCCAACACCAGCCGCCGCAAACAGGCCGACCACACCAAGCCCTACCGCTCCAAAGCCCACGGCGGAGCCCCCGGACAGACCAGCCTGGACAACCTCGGCGGGATGACGCAGTTCCACCACCGGGTCAAGACCCACGGCCGCTGGCAGCTCCAACAACCCTTCCCCGGCATCTACCTCTGGCAGAGCCCCCACGGCAGCATCTTCCTCGTCGACCACACCGGCACCCGCCAGATCCGCCGACCCCACACCAGGACACAGCCGAAGACCGCGGACCAGCCGCCCGGGGCGAGCCAGCAGGACGCGACACAACCCGGCGGCCGGACCACCTCAACGCCCAGTCTGCTCGAGAACCACTTCGCAGCACTCATCGACGCCGCCTGAAAGCGCGCCGAAGCCCCCGTAGGTGGGCAGGTGCAGAGGATCAGGAGCGCGGAGCGCGCGCCAGCTGCCGTGACTGCGCCACCAGCCGCCCGGCCGAGTCCCAGACCTCGGCGTCCTCCTCGAGCAGCCCGCCCGCGTAGTTCCGTGTCGAGTGCACGACCTTCAGCCATCCCGGCGCAGGAACAGCCCTGACATGGGCGGTCAGCTCGAGGGTCGGCGTCCAGCCGGAGAGGCCCAGGTCGAACGTCACGGGCGGGAGGGCGTCGACGGCCAGCAGCAGCGACAGCGGGTCGGGCTCGCGGCCGTCGGCCATCTTCAGCCACCCGCGAATGACGCCGCGACCCGTCGGCTTGCCCACGGCCCACCCGACCGTGTCCGGGTCGAGCCTCAGGTCGAACCGGTCGAGCAGAGGAGCCTTCCGCCGGAAGTCCTCGGGCGCCAGGTTCGTCCCGATGCACTTCTCCACGTCAGGCAGGTCGGGCTCCACCGCAGCGGTCTGCACGTCCTGCGGCAGTGCCGTGAGGTCGCCGTACGTCGCAAGGGCGCGGACCCGCTCGACCGCCCGACCGTCTGTGTCCTGGCTGAGCGAGACGGAGCCGGTCGACATGCTGCGCCCACGGCGCAGGACCTCGGTGGAGAACCTCGCCGGTCCCTCGCTGGCCGCGGACAGGTAGTAGGCGCTGATCGAGATCGGGTCCGGGTGCGACTCGTCGGCGAAGGTCTGGCTCAGGGCGTTCGCGCACGCTGCGAGGAGCAGCCCGCCGTTGATGCCGGAGCCGACGGTCCAGCTCACGTCGAGATGGCCGTCGTACACACCGTCGGAGCGGCGCGTCATCGCGATGCCGCGGTCGAACTCCGATGCGGCACGGTTGCCGGACTGCGCGCGCCAGGCGCTCTCGTCTGTGGTCCTCACCCGGCGAGATTAACCGTACGACGGGCGCCGACCCGACACCGACAGGGGCGGGCCGGGTCGGACACCCACGCTTCAGCTCAAGGGAGCGCGTTGCGACGGGACCGGTGCGCGTTGAGCGACGAGGTGGACGGTCGCGTACCGGCCGACGACGCTCTCGCGGGTCGCGCCGTGGAGCTCGACGTAGTCGTCCTCGACCCGGACCGAGTGGGCCTCCCAGAAGGGATAGCGCACCCCCTCGTCCCACAGCCGCTCGATCGCGTCGGCGACGTCGTACTCGGTCAGGCTCTGCCGGAACTGACACAGGCCGACGAGGAGCTGGTCGGGATCGTCGGTGTGGTCGACCTCGACGGTCTCGAAGAGTCCGCTGTCCTTCAGCAGATCGCGCAGGATGCTCTCCATGGCGACCAGGGCTCGCTCCTTGGCGGGCGAGGCGTTTCGTTGAACGCCCGAGCGCAATGTTTCGAAGTGCATCAGCTGCATATCGCGATGATGGATCCGCGTAAGCCGGGTTCGTCGCATATCCACGCAAGCAAAAAGCCACCCAAAGGGTGGCTAAATCGGGCGAACGGCGCGAATGAAAAGTAAAGATTTCCCGGTTCGCCCCGAAAAGCATGAAGCGATCCGGGCCATTCCCTCGCAGCGGCGTTCAGAGGATGGCCCGGATCGCGTTCGTGGAGCGCCAGGGCGGCGTTCTTAAGAGTTGTGGTTCTGCACTTCTATGGATCGACCGACCCTGGTGCTGGGGACTGGGGCGGAGCCTGAGCTCCGCCCCAGCCGTGATTCAGCTACCGCCAGGGTCAGCGGATGCGGCGGATCGGGCTCCAGTCGGCGAGGGTCTTCGCCGTCTTGGACACGTACGCCACGTACTTGGTGACACCGCGCTTGTTGGCGTCAGCCTTGACGAAGCGAGCGTTGCCGTTCGCGTTCGCGGTCTTGGTCGCAACCAGGACCTTCTTGCCGAAGCTTGTTGATGCGGAACAGCTTCACGGTCGCGCCGGCAGCCTTCGGACGGAGCGTTCACGAACGCCACGTCGTCGCCCTTGCGGGTGTTCGACAGCGCTGAGGCCGCGCGATCGGGTTGATCGTCGCGACCGGACGTCTCACCGAAGGTGATCGGGTTGGCGGTGAACTTCTTCACCAGCGCACCGGTGTCGGAGCCGCTCCCAGTCGTCGTAGACGAAGGCGCTCACCTTGGCCGTGCCGGCGTCGGTGCCGACCCAGTCGTAGTTCGCGGTACCAGCGGCACCGGTGCCGTCGCTCGTCGTTGTAGTCGCCGCCCTGGCGTTCGGGCCGGAGCGGACGAACTTGACGTCCATGCCCGGGATCGCCTGACCGAGCTGGTCCTTGACCGTCACGGACTGGTGGACAGGCGTGCCCACCGGAACCCGTGCCGCCGGCCGGGTCGCTGCACCAGGTGTACGACGAGGCAGCGAAGTCGACCGTGTACCACTTGATCTCGTCCGACGGTGGCCAGTCGAGCGTCTTGCCGTCTCGGTCGTCTTGCGCGCGCGCCTGGAAGCCGGCGGTGACGGTGTCACCGTCGGTCCAGGTGTTGGTGTCGTTCACCCACTTGGCCGAGATCTCCTGGCTCGGTCGTCTTGGGCGACCATGCCGCGAGAGCCGGCGCCTCGCCGGTGTAGTTCGACTCTGACCGTGCTCGCCCTCGCCGGTCGACGTGAGCGACAGCGTTGTTGTCGTAGACCTGTCGATGTCGTCCTTGACGAGGTTGCCGAACTGGTCCTTCGCGAACAGGTCGAAGTAGACCGTCTGGTCGATGCGAGCGTTCGGGAGGACCGTCGAGTCCTGGCCCTTGGCGAGGTTGACCTCGACGCGCCTTCGGGTTCAGCGGCTCGTTGTCGGTGCTGAACTCGACCTCGGCCTTGCCGACGGCCGGTCCGGCCGGCGACTGACGGTCGTGAGTGACGTAGCCGTCGTCGTCGAAGCCCGTCGTCGTCCTCGATCGCCACGGTGACGCCGAACTTGCCCTCGGACGTGACGGCGTCGTCGTCGGTGCTGACGACCTTCCGACTGCGCCGAGCGACTTCCACTCACCGTAGAGGCCACCCTCGGCCGCCGCCGGGTCAGCCTTCAGGCTCGCGGCCGAGTTGGCGTTCGGGGTGAGGAAGCCGTGGTCGACCTCACGTCGACGTCGACGTCGGTGAGCGTCGTCGCCGGCCTTGTTCTTGACGATGAAGTCAAGGGCGACCGGACGACCCGGCGACGCGATGTCGTCGATGAGCTGTCTCGCGTGCGACGGTGCTCGATCGAGTACGGGAGTCAGGTCGGTCAGGAAGTCGACCGTGAGGTCGTCGGACGGCGTCGCCGAACGTGGCGAGCAGGTTGGCGCCGAGCTCGTTGACCTCGTCGGCTGCCTTCGGCTTCTCGGTCGGGTCGGTGACGGCAACGGCGAACTTGCCGTGCTCGTCGGTGACCACGGTGGCCGAGTGGTCGGTGTTGCGGGTCGTGCCAGCGGGCTGGGCAGCCTGCGGGGCGAACACCGCGTCACCGGCCGTGGGGCCCGGCTCGCTGCCGGACGTCAGCGCGACGGTGACGGTCGCGCTTGGCGAGCGGGGTGCCGTCGGCGAGCTCGAGAACGCCGTCGAAGCTGCTGGTCATGCCGGAGCCGACCTGCTTCTTGACGCCGTCCTTCCAGGTCGGCATCGGCCTCGCCGGTCTTGACGGTCAGCGGCGCGCCGCCGAGGTCGTACTGGCTCTGACCCGGGTTGCCGTCCTGGTTGATGTAGGTGTGGAGCGTCCACGTGCCCTCGACGGTCGCCGGGCGGCGAAGACGACGAGTCGCCTTGCCGTCGTGCCGTCGGTGACGGCGGTGAGCCTCGGTCGTGTCGGGAACCTTGGAGCCGTCGAACGGCACGACGGACCAGTAGTAGCGGACGACCTGGTCGGCCATGCCGGCGCCGTTCTGGTCCTTGACCAGGATCTTGATGTCGCCGGCGGCGTACTCGTCGATGTCGAACGCGTCGCCGTCGGCCGACGTGGCGCCGACCGAGGCTCGCCTCCTGGTGTGTAGCTCTTGATGGTGATCGAGCGCTCGGTAGTCGACACCGTCGTCGTAGCCGTTGACGTCGGTGGTGTTGACGTAGTAGCTGTGCGTGTCACCGGCGGCCGAGCCGAGGCGGTGAAGGTCGCCACACCGTTCTCGTCGGTGTACTTGACCAGACCGCCGGTCTTGTCCTCCGGACCACCTGGGCACCGGCGATCGGCAGGCCCTTCTGGTCGACGACCTTGACGGTGACCTCGGCGGTCTTGCCCGTCGGGGACCATCGTCGGAGTCGGCGCTGATGCCGACCTCGCTGATCTTCTGCTTGTAGAGCTTGACGGACTCGACGTCGTCGGAGCCGCTGGTGGCGCCGACCAGGGCCTCGTCCACGGCGGCCTTGCCGGTCGGCCGGCTCGTCCCAGGTGTAGCCGCTGAAGTCGACGGTGCCCTTGAACTTGCCGATGGTGTCGCCGGTCTTGGCCTCGACGGGCGGCGTTCGTCGCGGGCCGCCGTCGCCGCGGTTGTCCAGGGCAACGGTGCCGGTCAGAGCGCTGGTGGTACCAGCGACGACACCGAGAGACCTTGTGTTCGGGTCGCCGGCGTACGGCTGCTCGAAGACACCGATCTCCCAGCCGGCACGGCTTGGAGATGTCGACCGCGTCAGCGCCGGCGGAGACCGTCACGGTCTTCGAGTCAGCGTCGCGGTGTGGGCAGGTTGCTGGCGTCGAGGCCGGTCGCACGGACCTGGACGGCGGTGTTGTAGATGGCCGCCGCGGGCGTCCACTCGGTCGAGAACGCGCCGTTGGCGCGGGACACCGGTGCGCGATGTCCTTCCAGGTGGCGCCGGCGTCGGTGCTGTACTCGAACTGCACCTTGACGACGTCCGAGCCACCGCCGGCCACCAGGTGGACCGTGGTGTTCTCGCCGTCGTTACGGATCGAGGCGACGTCGTTGTCCTGCGAGTAGAGGGTCACCGCGTCGTGCGGTCGCCTCCTGCCGCGAGAGGCGTCGCGTTGGCAGCAGTGAGCGGAAGTCCCGTCACTGCCAGTGCGGAAATGGCAGCTACTGCCAGTCCCCGCTTCATGCCGCTGCTGGTCATGAATTGTTCCTTCCTAAATGGATCCCAGTGACGGGGAAATCCCCCGCACAGGCTTCGGGACCAAGCAGGCCCCCGGTTCAGCAAAAGTTGCGGGACAAACCGCCCCGACACCGGAGACGCTACGCAGAACGGACATAGCGGGGCCTTAACTTGCAGCACACGGTCGTAAGACACAAAAAATCCGTCACAGTCACCCAAAAGGGTGACAAAGAGACAGAATCCCCCGAAACAGACACAGCAGCTCCCCTAGCGTCCGAACCACAACGGGATACAAACGGGGCGCGCGGGAGCCTGCCCCGACGGCTGCACAGGGGGCGCTTGGATGACGGCGGAGGGCTCGGGCTCGCTTGGACGTCGCCGCGGTAGGCCTTACCGCTTTCCCGAGGACAACAGCCCTCTCACGCGCGTGCACGGCGGTGTCGACCAGCGGGTCGCCTGGCTGCTGAGCGCCTCCCGTATCCACGCCGACAACCCCGACCTGGCTCACCGCGAGAAGTTCGTCGAGGTCCTCAAGGCACAGGGCCACGCCGCGGACCAGGCCCGTGTCAGCCGCTGGGAGTCCGGAAGCCAGCGAGTCCCCGACCGCGTGGTCAGCGCCTACGAGACGGCTCTCGGGCTCTCACCGAGCCACCTCGCGTCGGCCATCCAGGGCCTGCGTCGGTCCCTCGAGCCGAACGCGACCAACGTCGAGACGCTCTGCACGCCTCCCAAGGAGCTGCACGAGGAGCTCGACCGCCTCTTCGAGAGCGTCGACGACGACTGCTGTCACGGAGCCGACTGGATCGCGCTGACGAACTATCTCGCCACCCACCCCGAGATCTACATGCGGCCGCGGAGCTGGGAGCAGCTCACCGAGTCCCTGATCAGCCAGGCTGCCCGCTCGGTCGACGGGGCGTACACCCGCCGCTTCGAGTCGCTCCGGACGCTCGTCCGCCACCCCATCGCCCAGCGCCACGTGGTCAAGACGATCGGTCGCTTCGTCACGGATCCGGCGGCCCAGGTCGTCATGCACCCGCTCACGCTCCTCCAGGAGGTCGAGCACCCGCAGGCCGCCGACGTGACCCTGCGCCTGCTCATGGGCGGGGCCGTCGGCATGCTCCAGCAGGGAGCCGCCTGGACCACCGCGGCGAAGGTCGCGCGCGGCCAGTTCGACAACGAGGGGCTCGCACGCCTCGAGTCGATCCTCTTCACGCTCCTGGCGGAGGGGCACCCCGCGCTGCCGGAGTCGGACATCCTCGACATAGCGGTGCGACTCCCCGAGGCGCGCCTCACCCGCCTGCGTCACGTCATCCGCGACTCCCAGACCATCGCCCGGCTCGACCTGATGCTGAAGACCGGCGAGGTCCTCCCCGAGACGACGACCCGGCGCGTCTCGGCCCGCGTCGCCGCCACCGCACAAGAAGCCACACCTCCGCCGTACCGCATCGAGCCCGACATGATGCTGCAGCGCCTGGTCCGCGAGGCGCTCTTCCACGGACACCAGGAGCGCCGCCACCAGGCGGCAGTCCTGCTCTCGGTCAGTCCCTACCGGGCCGGCGTCGCGGCCGGGCTCTGCGAGATCGTCGAGATCGCGGACGACACGGTGGCCAACCGCGCTGCGATGCTGCTGCGCCAGCTCGCGACCGAGCAGCAGCGTGATGAGATGAGGCGTTGGGCTCGCGACGACTCCCGGCGCCAGATCCGTGGAGTGGCGATCCTGACGCTCGGTCGCCTGCCCCACGGCCTCCAGGAGGAGGACGAGCCGGTGGTGCTCGAGGCGCTCTCCTCCGAGGGGCGCGCCACCCAGCGAGCCTGCCTCTACGCGCTCGGCATGAGCGGGTCGACCGTGATCAAGGAGCTCAGCGACGGGGACGACGAGCTCCACCGCCGGGCGGCACAGTGGTGGGTGCGCACCGGGTCCGCCATCCACGAGTCCCCGCGGAACACCGGACACCCGTGACCCCCCGTTGTACCCTGCCTGAAGTGGGGAGGGAACACGGGGAGCGCATTTGTTGGACGCGGGGGACAAGATCAAGGTCGGCGTGGTCGATGACCACGACCTGTTGGTCGCAGGGGTGCGGGCACTCCTGTCGACCCAGAACTCGCCTGCCCGCTTCGTGGCCGGCGCGGCAACCGTGCAAGGCCTCTTGCGGACCCGTCACGCCTTCGACGTGGTGCTGCTCGACGTAAGGCTGCACGACAGCTCTAACACCGAGGAGAACATCAGGCTCCTCGACAAGTACGGGTTCGCCGTCCTCCTCTACGCCGACCGCAGCCACCGGGAGGCGGCGCCGATCCTGGCCCGCTCCCCCGCGCGAGGCCTCGTCTGGAAGAACGACCCGGCTCTCCAGCTGCTCCGCGCGATCGTGGCGGTGGCCAAGGGCGAGCGCTGGGTGCCGGCCAACTGCGGCCGCCCGGTCGACCTCACGCACCGCGAGACCGAGGTGCTCCGCCTCTACGCCACGGGCATGAAGTACGCCGAGACAGCGGCCGCCCTGGACCCGCCGGTCAGCGTCGAGTCGGTGAAGACCTACCTGTCGCGGATCCGGAAGAGGTACGCCGACGCCGGCCGCCCCGCCTCGACGCGCATGGAGCTGCGTCAACGGGCGCTCGAGGACGGCCTGCTCCCCCCTGAGAACGGGGAGACCTGACGGGCAGCCGACAGGGAGTCCTGGCGCGCGATTGATGGGATCCGGGCCACCCTCTGAACGCCGCTACGCAAGGAATGGCCCGGATCTCTGCACAACGCTACCGGAAAACCACCCCAACACCGCCCTTTTAGGGCATAGCGGGGCCCGCTCCGGGGCCATGCGGTGCGCGCTCACAGGCTCCTCAAGCCCTCGACCCGCATCACGAGCTCGCCCTCCTCGTCCGAGGCGTCGAGGTCGACCTCCGCGAAGATCCGCCAGTCGTGGTCCCCGTCGGGGTCACCGATGATCTGCTGCACCTGCCAGACCCGGCCGGCCTTCTCCACCAGGAGCATGTGCGGCCCTCGCGCGTCGGGGCCGGTGTCGATCGCGTCGTGCTCCTTGAAGTAGGTCTCGACCGCCTCGCGCCAGGCCTCGGCGTCCATCCCGGACTCCCCGTCGAGCTCCCCCAGCTCGTCGTACCTCTTGCGCGCGGCGAGCTCGACCCGCCGGAAGAGCGCGTTGCGCACGAGGACGCGGAAGGAGCGCTCGTTGGCGCTGAGCGGCCGCGGCGGGCGAACCTCGACGCGGCTCGACCACCGACAGCTCCGGGTCGTCGGGGTGGGTCAGCTGCTCCCACTCGTCGAGCAGGCTCGAGTCGGTCTGCCGCACGACCTCGCCGAGCCACTCGATCAGGTCGGTGAGCTCGTCGTCCTTCATGCCGTCGGGCACGGTCTGCCGCAGCGCCTTGTAGGTGTCGCCGAGGTAGCGGAGCACGACGCCCTCGGAGCGCGCGAGGCCGTAGAAGGCGACGTACTCCCCGAACGTCATCGCCCGCTCGTACATGTCGCGCACCACCGACTTCGGCGAGACCGGGCTCTCCCCGATCCACGGGTGCGTGCGTCCGGTAGACCTCGTAGGTGTGCTCGAGCAGCTCCTGGAGCGGCTTGGGCCACGACACCTCTTCGAGCAGGTCCATCCGCTCGTCGTACTCGATGCCGTCGGCCTTCATCTCCGCGACCGCCTCCCCGCGCGCCTTGTACTCCTGCGCGTTCAGGACGGGTCGCGGGTCCTCGAGCGTCGCCTCGATCACCGAGACGACGTCGAGCGCGTACGTCGGAGACTCCGGGTCGAGCGTCTCCAAGGTGGCGAGGGCGTACGTCGACAGCGGCTGGTTCAGGGCGAAGCCGAGCTGGAGGTCGTCGACCAGCCGCATCCCACGCCCGTCGGGGTCAGGCGCGTCGAGCCGCTCGACGACCCCGGCGGCCAGCAGGGTCCGGTAGAGCGCGATCGCCCTCCGCACCAGCCGCACCTGGCTTCGCGGGTCCTCGTGGTTGTCGCGAAGCAGCCGGCGCATCGCCTCGAACGGGTTGCCCTCACGCGCGATGACGTTGAGCAGCATCCCGTGGCTCACGCGCATCCTGCTCACGAGCGCCTCGGGCTCCGCGGCGACGAGCCGCTCGAACGTGTCCTCGGTCCACGTCACGAACCCCTCGGGCGGCTTCTTGCGCTGTACCTTCCGCTGCTTCTTCGGGTCGTCGCCCGCCTTCTGCAGTGCCTTGTGGTTCTCGATCACGTGATCCGGAGCCTGTACGACGACCGCTCCGGACGTGTCGTAGCCGGCCCGGCCGGCCCGCCCGGCGATCTGGTGGAACTCCCGGGCCTTCAGCACGCGCTGCCGGCGCCCGTCGTACTTGGTCAGGCCGGTGAGGACCACCGTCCGGATCGGCACGTTGATCCCGACGCCGAGCGTGTCGGTGCCGCAGATGACCTTGAGCAGACCCGCCTGCGCGAGCTGCTCGACGAGGCGGCGGTACTTCGGCAGCATCCCGGCGTGGTGCACCCCGATGCCGTGGCGGACCAGCCGCGACAGGGTCTTGCCGAAGCCCTTGCTGAACCGGAAGTCGCCGATCAGCTCGGCGATCTTGTCCTTCTCCTCGCGGGTGCAGACGTTGATCGAGGTCAGCGCCTGTGCACGCTCGAGGGCGGCGGCCTGGGTGAAGTGCACGACGTACACCGGTGCCTGGTTCGTCGTGAGGAGCTCCTCGAGCGTCTCGTGCAGCGGCGTCAGCGCCCACGAGTAGCTCAGCGGCACCGGCCGCTCGGTGTTCGTCACGACCGCCGTGTCCCTCCCGGTGCGCCGGGTCAGGTCCTCCTGGAACCGCGTCACGTCGCCGAGCGTCGCGGACATGAGCAGGAACTGCGCCTGCGGGAGCTCGAGGAGCGGCACCTGCCACGCCCAGCCGCGGTCCGGCTCGGAGTAGAAGTGGAACTCGTCCATCACGACCTGGCCGATGTCGGCCTTGTCGCCCTCACGCAGCGCCTGGTTGGCGAGCACCTCCGCGGTGCAGCAGATGATCGGTGCCTGCGGGTTGACGCTCGCGTCGCCGGTCAGCATCCCGACCTTGTCGGCGCCGAACACGTCGCACAGCGCGAAGAACTTCTCGCTCACCAGCGCCTTGATCGGCGCGGTGTAGTACGTCCGCCGTCCCTCGGCGAGCGCGGCGAAGTGCGCGCCGATCGCCACCAGGCTCTTTCCGGATCCGGTGGGCGTGGCCAGGATGACGTTCGCGCCGGTGAGGATCTCGATGACCGCCTCCTCCTGCGCCGGGTAGAGCGAGATGCCCCGCTCCGCCGCCCACGTCGTGAAGGCGTCGAGCAGCGCGTCGGGGTCGATGTCCGCGGTGCCGGAGGTCGGGCGTGCGGGAAGCAGGTCGGTGAGGGTCATCGGCTCCATGGTCTCGCACCCGCCAAGAAGGGACGTACCGGGCGCTCCGGCGTCGATACGCGGTTGCGACCGAAGTCCGCGACCTCGGCTCAGAGGTGGATCGACACCTGGACCGGGGCCTCCGGCTCATTTCCGAGCGGACCGAGGACCCCGCACACCGCTGCCAGCAGCAGCACCCCGACCACGGGTGCTCCGGTCAGGTCGTGATGGACGCGCTGCCACCGGTGGAAGGGGCTGCGCACGAGCGCCACCAACGCACCCACCATGGCGAGCGTCAGGAGCAGGTGGAGCAGCGGCCAGTCGTACCCCCCGGGCCCACCGAAGGCATCCCAGGCGTAGCCCAGCACGGACAGCCCGAGCACGACTGCGACCAGCACCAGGCGCCCAGTCCGCCCGGCGAGCACGCCGTAGGAGGCCCACACGACCACCAGTGCCGTGAGTGTCATGGAGATCGGAGTCCCCGGATTGTCGAGGCGCAGGCCCTCGTCGGCGATCTGAGCCAGCTCGCCGAGGATGCCGAACAGGCCGATCAACCCGGCGGAGAGTGGCAGCGTCGGGCAGGCGGTCGGTGGCACCCGAAGGTCGTCGCTCAGCTGACTCATCGGGTCCCCCGTGAAGCTCGTCGTCGGCGCCCCTGGCCGACCCGGAGGGCTCAGGCTACTGCGAAACGACGACTCGCAGCGCCCTTCGGCACACCCAGCCTCCCACCGGGGTCAGCCCTCGCCGCCGCCCTGCTTCGGGATCCTGTTGCCGCCCGGTCCGTCCTCGGGCGACTCATGCGCCGTGGTCGTGGGCAGCGGTTGCTCCGACAGCCCCATGAGGGCTGAGCGGATGTAGGACCGGTTGGCGTTCAGGGCCCTGGCGAGCGCGGCCTGCTTCTTCGCGGTGAAGTAGCCGATGCACCAGTCCACCTGGCTCAACGCGTCCTCCGCCGCAGTCCGGTACCTCTCGATCTCCTCCACCAGCTGCACGACCTGCAGCTCGAGCGCCTCTACGTCTGCGGGTTCCTCCATGCCATTCCCTCCCGAGTGTGAACGTGCTCCCTCAAGGGGTGGACCCTACGCAATGGCAGCCCATAGCGCTGGAGGCGCACTCAGGGGTCTAGGCCGAGTCCGTCCCGATAGCCTGCGACGGTGACCGAGACCACGATCGTGCGCACACGTCAGGCGGTCGAGAGTCTGACCCCCGGTTACTTCGCCCTCGTGGCGATGGCACGGCACGTCGTACGGACCGTGATGCACGACTGAGCTGACGACCCGGCCGTCACGTCGCCTGGCCCTGGCTGCACGGCCGCCGACGGGCCGGTCGTGCAGGATGGGCCCATGGAGCTCGACGTCGCACGCATCAGGTCATCGTTTCCCGCGCTCGACCAGGGCGTTGCCTACTTCGACGGGCCCGGCGGCACGCAGGTGCCCCGCGAGGTCGCGCAGGTCGTGGCCGACACCCTCACCTCCGGCATCTCCAACCGGGGCTCGGTCACCGCCGCCGAGCGACGTGCGGACGAGGTCGTGACCGACGCCCGTTCGGCGGTCGCGGACCTCCTCGGCTGTACGCCGGAGGGCGTGGTCTTCGCGCGGTCGATGACGCAGATGACCTACGACCTGTCGCGTGCCCTCGCGAAGCGGTGGGGTCCCGGCGACGAGGTGGTCGTGACGCACCTGGACCACGACGCCAACGTCCGGCCGTGGGTCCAGGCCGCCGAGGCGTGCGGCGCCACCGTGAGATGGGTCGAGTTCGACAAGGAGACCGCGGACCTCACGGTCGAGCACGTCCGAGCCCAGCTCTCCGACCGCACCCGCCTCGTCGCGGTCACCGGGGCGTCGAACATCCTCGGCACCCGCCCGGACATCCCCGCGATCACCGAGGCGGTGCACGAGGTCGGCGCGCTGGTCCATGTCGACGGCGTGCACCTCACACCGCACGCGACGATCGACGTCGCCGAGCTCGGCGCAGACTTCTACGCCTGCTCCCCCTACAAGTTCCTCGGCCCGCACCACGGCCTCGTCGTGGCGGCGCCGAGCCTGCTCGAGGAGCTGCAGCCCGACAAGCTGCTGCCGTCGAGCAACGCCGTGCCGGAGCGGTTCGAGCTCGGGACGCTGCCCTACGAGATCCTGGCCGGCACCACCGCGGCCGTCGAGTTCATCGCCGCGATGGCCTCCGAGGCGGCGGACCGCCGGACCCGCGTGCTGGAGTCGATGCGGGCGGTCGAGGAGCACGAGGACAGGCTGTTCGCGATCCTCGTCGACGGCCTCGTCGACATCCCTGGAGTGACCTTGCACGGCTCGCCGAAGCGGCGTACCCCGACGGCGCTGTTCTCGGTGACCGGTCGCGCCCCGGGTGAGGTCTACCAGTCGCTCGCCGACCGCGGTGTGAACGCACCGGCCAGCCACTTCTACGCCATCGAGGCGGTCCGCTGGATGGGCCTCGGCGATGCCGGGGCGGTCCGTGCAGGCATCGCGCCCTACACGAACGACGAGGACGTCGACCGTCTCCTCACCGCCGTCCGTGAGGTCGCGCGATGAGCCGCGGCGTGCTCGTCACCGGCGCCTCCCGCGGCATCGGGCGTGCCATCGCCGAGGCGTTCGCCGAGGCCGGGGACCGGGTGGCCGTGCACTACGGCAGGTCGAAGGAGCTCGCCGAGGAGGTCGCGGCCTCGCTCCCTGGCGACGGCCACGTCGTGGTCCAGGCGGACATGGCCGACCCCGTCGCCGTGCGCGAGGCGGTCGACTCCGCGGCCTCGCAGCTCGGCCGGCTCGACGTACTCGTGAACAACGCGGGGATCTTCGTCGCGCACCCACCGTTGGAGACGACGTACGAGGAGTGGCAGGAGGCCTGGTCGCGCACGCTCGCGACGAACCTGACGGGCGCTGCCAACGCCACCTTCTGCGCCGTCCCGCACCTGATCGCCGCGGGCGGCGGCGTGGTCGTCAACGTCTCGAGCCGCGGTGCCTTCCGCGGCGAGCCGAACAACCCCGCCTACGGTGCGTCGAAGGCCGGGATGAACGCCTTCGGACAGTCCATGGCGCTCGCGCTTGCGCCGCACGACATCCGGGTCGGCACCGTGGCTCCGGGCTTCGTGCAGACCGAGATGGCGCGGGAGGTGCTCGACGGTCCGGGAGGAGACACGGTGCGCAACCAGTCGCCGTTCGGCCGGGTGGCGAAGCCCGAGGAGGTAGCCTCCGCGGTGCTCTGGCTGGCCTCGGAGGGTGCGCGGTTCTCCACCGGCACGATCATCGACGTGAACGGCGCGTCCTACCTGCGCAGCTGAATCTCGACCCTCGGCCCCGCAAGGGGTGACCTTCGGCCCGCGTGCCACCGGCCCATCCGGCTCCATGATCAAGACATGGAGCGTCTGACCCCGCTGGCAACCGCCTTCCTGGACGCCGAGGACGAGGACGCCAGCTCCTCGCTCGCCATCGGCGCGCTCGCCGTGTTCGAAGGTCCGCCGCCCGCCTTCGAGGAGTTCGTCCGCGCCGTCGAGGGGCGGCTGCCGCTGCTCCCCCGCTACCGGCAGAAGCTGCGCACGGTTCCGTTCGACCTCGGCCCGCCGACCTGGGTCGACGACCCGCACTTCGACGTCACCTGGCACATCCGCAACACCGCACTCCCCTCACCGGGCGGACCCGAGGAGCTGAAGCGGCTGATGGCCCGTGTGATGTCGACGCGGATGGATCGGGGCCGGCCGCTGTGGGAGTACTGGTTCGTCGAGGGGCTCGCGGACGGCCGCTGGGCCTTCATCTCCAAGCTCCACCACAGCATGGCGGACGGGGTGTCCGGCTCCGAGATCTTCCGGCTGATCCTCGACCCGACACCGGAGCCCGGGGAGCCCGTCGAGGACCACTGGCGGCCCGAGCCCCAGCCGTCCGCGGCCGAGATGATCGCCCGAAGCCTGGTGCACCTCGCCGGGTTCCCGGTGGCCGGCGCGAGGACCCTCGCGCACTCGTTGCGGCAGCCGGGGCAGGTCGTGCGGCAGGCCGCTGAGAGCGCGCGGGGTCTGCTGACCATCTGGCGGGCCGCGGTCCCGGCCGACTCGTCCTCCCTGGTGGGGCCGATCGGCCGCGCGCGCCGCTACACCTGGGCGAGCGTGTCGCTCGACGAGGTCCGCACCGTCCGGAACACCCTCGGCGGGACGGTCAACGACGTGGCCCTGACGCTGGTGAGCGGAGGCTTCCGGGAGCTGCTCCTGTCCCGCGGCGAGACACCGAGCGAGCACATGCTCCGTTCGCTGGTCCCCGTCTCGACCCGGCCCCCGGGGACCGAGAACATCCCCGACAACCAGGTCTCGTTGATGCTGCCCTACCTCCCCGCGGACGTCGCCGACCCGGTCGCGCGCCTGAATGCCGTGCGCCGCCGGATCGCCGCGCTTCGTGCCGAGCACGAGCCCGAGGCCGGGGAGAGCGTGACGACGATCGCGGAGTACGGGCCGTTCCCGCCGGTCGCACTCGGGATCCGGCTCGCCTTCCACATCCCGCAACGGCAGATCATCACCGTGACCACGAACGTGCCGGGACCTCGGATCACGCTCTACGGGCTGGGGCGGAGGGTCGAGGAGCTCCTGCCGTGGGTGCCGATCGCCGACCGGGTCCGCATCGGCGTGGCGATGTACTCCTACCGGGGCCGGCTCGTCTTCGGGATCACCGGCGACTACGACTCGGTGCCTGACATCGAGGTCCTCGCCTCCGGCATCAGCACTGCCATGCAGGGTCTGCTCGCCGCGGCGCGGCGGCCCGCCTGAGCGAGCTCACGGCACGACCAGCAGCTTCCCGGTGGTACGACGGCCCTGCAGGTCCTCGTGGGCACGCCCCGCCTCCTCGAGCGGGTACCGCCCGCCGATCCGCACGTCCAGACGTCCCTCGGCGACCTGGTCGAGCACCGACGCTGCCCGCTCGAGGAGCTCCTCGCGGGTCGCGATGTAGTGGGTCAGGCTCGGCCGGGTCAGGAACAGCGAGCCCTTGCGGTTGAGCACCTGCGGGTCCAACGGCGGCACCGGACCGCTGGACGCCCCGAAGAGGACCATCATCCCGCGCGGCCTGAGGCAGTCGAGGCCCGCGTCGAAGGTCGACCGGCCCACCCCGTCGTACACCACGTCGACGCCGCGACCGTCCGTGATGCGCCGGACCTCCGCCACGATGTCGGCCTCGGTGTAGCGGATCACCTCGGCGGCCCCTGCCGCACGTGCGAGCTCGGCCTTCTCCTCGGTCGAGGTCGTGGCGAGGACCCGGACGCCCTTGGCAGAGAGCATCTGGGTCAGGAGGAGGCCGACCCCACCGGCGGCGGCGTGCAGCAGCGCGGTCTCGCCCGACCGCGCCGGGTAGGTCGACTCGCACAGGAAGTGCGCGGTCATCCCCTGCAGAATCACGGCGGCCGCTGTCTCGGAGGCCACGCCGTCGGGCACGACGACAGCGCGGTCGGCGGGCACGAGCGCCTGCTCGGCGTACCCGCAGTCGTCGACCATCGCCCACGCCACTCGGTCTCCCACGGCGATGCCCGCGACACCGGGACCGACCGCGCTGACCGTCCCGGCTCCCTCCGATCCGACGACGAACGGGAGCTGCCTCGGGTACTGGCCCATCCGTTGGTAGACGTCGATGAAGTTCACTCCCGCGGCCGCGACGTCCACGAGCACCTGGCCGGGGCCCGGGTCGGGCTTCTCGACGTCCTTGACCTGCAGGGCCTCAGGCCCACCCGTCTGCTCGACGACAACCGCGCGCACGTCTTCTCCTTCTCGCTGTGAGGCCAGCTCGCGGACCTCGGGGTCGCTCAGTCGTGAGTACCCAAAGGACCAGGAAATGAGCAACACCGATAGCGGCAGACCGCCCGATCGGGTACCGACATCCTCCCTCGTGACGAGGGCACTATGCCTGGCCTGACGCCCTCTTGCGCCTCAGCGGAAACGGCGGATGATCAGGAGTTGCGGGGGAAAGTGGTGCTTCGAACTAAGGAGGTTCGCGATGACGCAGCGCCACGAACTCAGATGGGGAGGATTCGCTGGGCTCGGGTTCATCGTGCTGGCCGTGGTGGCCGCGCTGTTCCCCGGCTCCCCTCCGAAGGTGACTGACAGCACGGGGACGATCACGTCGTTCGTGAACGACGGCCGCACCGAGCTGCTCTGCTCTGCACTCCTCAACGCCGCAGCAGCCGGACTGGTCATCTGGTTCTCCGCCGCCTTCGCCGAGGCGATCCGCGAGCGGGAAGAGCGCAGTGACGTGCACATGGCCCTGCTCGCGGGGTCGGTCCTCATCGGTGGGGCGATCTTCACCTATGGCGCTCTCACGGGCGCCCTCGCCTACAGCGTCGAGACGGTCTCACCGGCCACGACGGTCGCCCTGTTCCAGGGGACCATGGTGTTCGGCCTCCTGCTGGGCTTCGCAGCCGCGCTCCCGCTGGCCGCGGCCGGGATCGGCGTCCTGCGCACACGTGTCATGCCGAACTGGCTCGGCTACGTCGGCCTCGTGGCGGCGGCCATCTCGGTGCTGGCAGGGTTCGGCATCTTCTTCGACTCGGGGATCTACGCTCCCGGCGGCTCGTTGATGCCCTACGTCTCGTTGACGGCCGGAGGCATCTTCGTCCTCTGCGCCAGCGTCTACATGGTGCGTGAGCACCTGCCGGAGGTGACGCCGATGGCGATGCCGCAGACCTGAGCGGCCTAACAGCGCCGAGGGCCTCGACTCAGCGCCGAGTCGAGGCCCTCTGGTGACTCTCTGGTCAGGCGCTCTCGCCGAAGCGGCGGCGGTACACGAGCGCACCGCTGCCGGCAAGGACGAGCGCTCCACCGGCCGCGAGGAGAGCCATGTAGCTGTCCTCGGCACCGGTCTGCGGAAGAATGCCGGTGGAGGCGGACCCGGTCGACGCCTCGACCGTCGCAGCGGTGCCGACGCTTCCAGCGTTCGGCGTGCTGGTCGCGACCTCGGCCCCGGCCCTCGCCCGAACCCCGGCTTGCATGGTTGCCCCGCCGGCGACCTCCGTTCCGGCCTCGGTTCCGGTCTCAGCGCCGGTCTCGGTGCCGGCCTCGGACCGGTTGCCAGTGCCGACCCCGGCGCCTGCCTGAGTGCCCTGATCCGCTCCGACACCCACACCGTGCTCGACGCCAACTCCGGCGTCGTTGCCCGTGCCTGTGTCAGCGCCAGTCTCGGAGCCGGCCTCGGCCCCGTTGCCGGTGCCGATCCCGGCCCCGGTCTCGCTGTCATGTCCGGTCTCCGTGCCGGTTGCGCCACCCGTCTCCGCGCCGGTCTCGGACTCGCTCCCGTAATCGGTCTCCGCGCCGGCGTGACCCGTGAGGACGCCCAGGCCCACGGTGCTGTTGCCGTGCTCGCCCGCCTTCAGCGACTCAAGGTCCACCGGGCCGGCCACGAGATGGGTTCCTGCGGTCAGCACACCCTGGCCCACGACGTGCCCCTCGACATGCGCGTGGCCACCGGCATGAGCATCTGCTCCGGCCTGGGTCGGGACGTGAACGTGACCCTCGCCGTACTCGGCCTCCTCGACGGTCATCGGGTGCTGACCCACATGTGCCTCAGGGCCACCGGCTGCCCGCGTGTCGACGTCGCCCCGGCTGCCGGAGGCGCTCCCGCCGGAGGAGCTCCCGCTGACCGTCGTACCGGCATGTCCGTCGAGCTGGGCCCGACCGCCGACCGCGCCGCCGGCAGCGTGCTTTCCGCCAGTGCGGTGTCCCGTACGGACGTCGTCCTCGTCGGCCCCAGAAGTGGCGCGGTGCCGTCCTTCCTTGGCGAGGTCAGTGCGCACGTCGCTCCTCGAGTGGACGGCAACCGACCCTCCCTCGTGCTCCCCTGATGTCTCATCGGCGTCCGCCTCCGACGCAGTACGCACGTCCGCGTCCAGACGCTGGTCGCGCTTGTCGGCCGACCACTCCTCGTGGTCGGCGCGCTTGTCGTGCGAGTCCGTGTGGTCGTCGCGCGTGCATGCGGCTGCGACCGCCGGTGCGGCTCCCAGCGAGACCACCACCCCGAGCACGGCTGCGGCTGGCGCTGCGGCCAGGCCTGTATGGCTCCTGCGCAAGTTCAATCCAATCCCTCCAGTTCGAAGACTGGGCGGGATGCCTCCCGGAAACGTCGGTGCCGGCAACCGGCAAGTCCGACGATTCGTCCCCCGAACCCGCTCCGCCTGCCATCTGGGCAGGTGACATCGACCGGAAGAGCGCTGAGCTCCCCGGACCGTGTAGTCGGGTCTCCCTCCGAGGCATCCCCCCAGGTGCCTACGGCAGGTCATTGCCCCATCGGTCCGTTTTCATACTCTCTGTCGTGGAATGTGACAGCCGCCAGCACGTCAGAAGCCGCGCCGCCGCGGTGCAGCGGCGGCAGCGAGTGCCGGCGGTCTGGACCACCCGTACGCAGGCCGGATCGGGCCTGCGCAAGGATCAGCCGGCCGGCAGGTCGAGGCTGTGCGTGAGGGAGTGCTGGAGCCGCTCCCACTGGCGGCCCCATGCCTGGAGGGGGCCGAGGGACCGCTCCAGCACCTCGAGCTGACGGTCGAGCGCTGCGAGCTCGGCCTGCAGCGCCTGGATGCTCAGACGCTTGGCGTGGACCTCGTCGACCAGCACGTCCAGCTCTGCCGTCAGCGGCGGTGCCTGTTCGGCCAGCTGCCGCAGCGACGACAGCATGCGCGTCACTGCCGACGGGACGGGTCCGGGGACCTTGCCGAGCGCACCGCTGCCGGACTTCGCCATCAGCTCCGCGACCGCCCGCGTCCGGTCGAGGAAGACATCGATAGTGGCCTGGAGCAGACCGTGCCGTTCATCGGTCTCCGAGGTCGGCTTCGTTGTGCGACGTGCCATGGCTCGATGCTCGCCCCGTTCGCCCGCGCGCGGCAGGGCCGTAGGTCCTTCGACGCGGATGACCGGTACGTCGCCCCGCGACCGTTCTGGGAGGCCCCGTGGAGCCGGACATCCGAGGCACCCTGGCCGGTGCGCGGAGAGACCCGGCTCATCCCTCCCTCGAGCCGGGTCTCTCCGTCCGTCGGCGCTGTCGCCCGGACGAGGGGCGCGCCGAGAGTCCGTGAGTTTGGTCACAATGTCGTGGGGAACGACCCTACCGCGGTCGTGTCGTCGGGTCGGAACAGGGGCCAACCCGGCGACACGACCCTCCATGACCCAGGTCGGCCGCTGTCTCCCAAGGGCGCGTCGAGCTGAGGCCAGCCCTCGCCGGTTTCTCCTGGTCCGGCGGGGGCTTCGGCTTGTTCGCCGACCGGCCACCGAGCGCGGTCGCTCGGAGGTATGAACCAGCGGCGTCCGAAGGTGGGTCGTGGGTCCGAGTTTGTCTCAGTGGGGACGTAAGCCTCTGGGCAGTAGCAGTAGGTCCTCGAAGCCTGGAGGGGTTGGCTCCGACCCGCCGAAGTACGGCGCGCAAGCGAAGAGCCACGGGAGGCCCCGGACATGGCAGCAAGCAAGACGCCTATGACAGCCGAGAAGATGCGCAGCCTCGCCGACGACGTGCTCGAGGCCTGGAACGCGCATGACGTGGACGAGATCCTCGAGTACTTCACCGACGACGTGGTCTGGGCGGAGCCCACTCTGGAGGAGCCCATCCGCGGCAAGGAGGCAGTGGCCGCGCACCTGAAGGACACGTTCCAGGCCTTCCCGGACCTGAGGGTGCTCAAGGAAGGCTTCCACGTCTTCCCCGACACCGATGAGTCGGCCGGCGTCTCGATCTGGACCCTCAAGGCTACGAACACCGGGGCGTCGAAGGAGACCGGGATCCCTGCCACCGGCAAGCAGGTGACGATGAGCGGAACGAACTTGTTCCGATTCCGTGGCGACCTCATCAAGGAGTACGTCCTCGTCTACGACTCCCTGAACCTGCTGCAACAGCTCGGGGCACTGCCGAAGTCCGACGGACTCGGCTTCAAGGCCCTCGTGATGGCAGACATCTTCGCGGGTAGGGCTCAGGAGCTGGCGGGCAAGGCAGTACATGCCATCCGCCGTGACTAGCGACCTCGAGAGCTGAGCTCTGCGAATTGAGCTCTGCGAATTGAGCTCTGGGCGAATCCACGCCGAAGGCGCCGGCTCCGGCAATACGCTCGACGGGTCCGCGTCCGCGTCGAGGAGCCCGGTTGAGCGATACCGCAAACACGTCGCGCAGCGTCGGGATCCCTCGCCGACGCTCGCTCGACGGTCTGCGCGCCCTCGCCGTCACCGGCGTGCTGCTGTACCACGGTGGAGTCTCCTGGGCAGGTGGCGGCTTCCTCGGGGTCGACCTGTTCTTCGTCCTGTCCGGGTTCCTCATCATGTCGTTGCTGCTGGAGGAGCAGCGGCGGACCGGTCGCCTGGGGCTCCGCTCGTTCTGGGGCGCGCGAGCACGACGCCTGCTTCCGGCGATCGCCCTGTTGCTCGTGACCGTCCTCTGGGTGCTGCCGTTGCTGGGAGTGCGCTGGGGGTCGGGCGTCACAGGTGATGCCTGGGCTACCGCGACCTATGTCTCGAACTGGTGGTTCATCGGCTCCGGCGACTCGTACGTCGAGCAGGCCTACGGGCCTTCGCCCCTGCTCCACACCTGGTCGCTGGCGATCGAGGAGCAGTGGTACGTCGTACTGCCGCTGCTCCTCGTCCTCGCCTTCCGGGCGCGGATCTCGCGGCGGCTCCTGACCCTCGCACTGGCCTTCTGCACCGTCACCTCCGTGGCGCTGGCCTGGTGGCTCCACCCCGCGGGGGCCGACCCGACCCGGGCGTACTTCGGCACCGACACCCGCGTCCAGGCCCTCTTGGTCGGGGCGCTCGCGGCCCTGCTGGTGGGGGACCTCGTGTGGCACCCCCGCGAATCGGCCCGCTCCCGTCGCCTGTCGTGGCTCGCCGTCCCCGGCCTCGTGCTGCTCCTGGCTCTGGCGGCCGCGGCACGTCCCGAGGCCGACTGGCTCTACACCGGGGGCTTCCTCGCCGTCGCGCTCGCCTGCGTGCTGCTCGTCGTAGGGTCCGCAGCGGCTCCACCCGACTCACGCGGGCTGTCGTGGCTGCTGACCTCGCGCCCGCTCGTGGCTCTCGGCCTGATCTCCTACGGCGTCTACCTGTGGCACTGGCCGGTGTACCTCGCCCTCGACGTGCAGCGCACCGGTCTCGACGGCCTGTCACTCCTGGCGCTTCGGGTGGCGGTCACCGTGTCCGCGGCCACTGCGTCGTACTTCCTCGTGGAGCTGCCCGTGCGGAGGCAGTTCTGGCGGCGCTGGCAGCGCCCGTACGTCCCGGCGCCGGCCATGGCAGCCGTCGCCGGCGGCGTCGTGCTCGCCGCCCTCGTGATGCCGGCTCCCCCGGCTCCGGTCGAGCCAGGGTCCATGGTCGCGCTCTCCCGGCTCGCGGCCCAGGAGCGGCAACGGAGCGCGGCAGAGCCGAGCGAGTCGCCTGACACGGTGTCGTCCTCGCCCACCGACGAGCCGGCGCCGAGCAGCGAGCCCGGACAGGACACCGAACGCGGCCGCGCGAAGTCGCCTGGGCCCGCGCCGCGGGCGACTCCCATCCGGTCGATCGTGCTCGTCGGGGACTCCCAGGCGCTCAGTCTGTTCGCCGCCGTGAAGGACGCGCCCGGCAAGGACCTGACCGTGCGGGTGGCCACCCGGTTCGGCTGTGGCGTGGTGCCCTACGTCGCCACCGCCGACGGCGTGAAGCTGAGTCCCCAGGAACCGTTGTGCAGCGACTGGGCCAAGGCCCGCGAGCAGGAGATCGCGTCCGCACAAGCAGACTTGGGAGTGCTGTTCGCCGGCGCCTGGGAGCAGTACGACAGGTACGTCGGAGGCCAGGCGGTCTCGTTCCGCGACCCCGAGTGGATGCGGCTTACGACGCGTGACTACCGGACCGTCCTGGAAGAGATGTCGCGCCATGTCGACCACCTCGCGGTGGCCCTCAACCACTGCCACGACGCACCCGCTGTCCAGGCTCCGGTCACGACCCTCTACCAGTGGGGGCGCTATCCACCGGTGGTCAACGACCCTGCGCGGGTGGCCGCCACGAACCGTGCGATCCGGGCCGCGGCTGATGCGCTCCCCGACGTCACCGTGCTCGACGTCGACGCCTTCCTCTGCGCCAAGGGGCTCAGGGACACCCTCGACGGCGTCACCCTTCGCACCGACGGCGTGCACTGGACCACCGAGGGCGGTCGGCTCGTGTGGAGCTGGATGCTTCCGCAGCTCGAGTCGGAAGGCCGGACCTGAGTGGTGGGCGAGCGCTACCCGCCCGCGTGAACCAGGGATCAGGCGACGACGCCGAAGCCTCCGGTCCAGGAGACCTGGACGACGATGTCGCCGGTCACCGTCTTGTCGGTGTCGTCCTGGCCGAACAGCTCGACGCTGCTGCCCCCCTTCGTGACCACGCTGGAGATGGCCTGACCCATGTTGCCCTTGCCGATGATGGTGATGTGTGCCATGTGTGGCTCCTCGGAGTAAAAGGTTGTTGCTTCAACCTTTAGCCTACGCTCCGTCAGTTGTAGCGTCAACCATCGCGGCTGACCTGGCCCGCCGTACCGAAAGGCGTGAGACGGATGGCCCACCCGTCATCCTCATTCCGCCGGGACGGCCCTAGCCTGATCCGCGTGGAGACCTTCGTGGCCGGTGAGCGAGCAATGCTCGAGGGGATGCTCGACGTCCAGCGGGAGGAGGTGGCCCGACTCCTGTCCGAGGTCGACGACACCGCTGCCCGCGCGCGGCTGGTCCCGTCGCTGACGACTCCGTTGGGGCTGGTCAAGCACGTCACGTTCGTGGAGAAGGTGTGGTTCCACTCTCGCGTAGCTGGCGTGCCGCGCGCCGAGCTCGGCCTGCCGGACACTGTCGACGAGAGTTTCGTGCTGGCGCCTGGGGACACTGTCGACTCGGTTCGCGGGGCCTTCCTCGCCGCGTGTGAGCACTCGCGCGAGGTGGCTGCGGCACACCACCTCGACGAGCAGTTCCCCTGGCATCAGGGCCCGGTGAGTCTGCGGTTCATCTACGGGCACATGATCGCCGAGCTCGCCCGGCACGCAGGCCATGGCGACATCCTGGTTGAGCAGCTGAGGACCGGCGCCGTGCAAAGCGCGGCTACCCGTTGAAGCGGAACTGCGACAGCGGGTTCGCAATCGACACAGGTCCCGTCACTATGTGATCCGCCAATAGATCCGCGAAACATGTCCGCAAAGCTGTGGTGCGACAGCCTGGATTTTCACACAAGAGGTGGGAGCATGTGAGCCCGTGGCTGTGATCTTCTTTGACGGCGACCAGACCCTGTGGGACTTCCACGCGCTGATGCGCCGGACACTGGCCGCGACGGTCGAGGAACTGCGCCGACAGGCACCCACCGTCGCGGGGGATCTGTCAGTCGAGGCCTTCGTCGCAGACCGCGAGGCCGTGGCCGACCAACTCAGGGGCCAGGTCACCAACCTGGAGTCCATACGGCTGGCTGCTTTCACCCGGAGTCTGGAGCGGCTGGGCCTTCCAGACTCGAGGCTTGCCGAGCATCTGAACGACTACTACCTGCAGCGGCGGTTCGCCTGCGTCGACCTGTACGACGACGTGCCCCCCGTCCTGGAGACCTTGGTCCGCGACCACACGGTGGGGCTGCTGTCCAACGGGAACTCCTACCCTGACCGAGTTGGCCTGGAGCGCTTCTTCACCGCGACGGTGTTCTCTCAGGACCACGGAGTGGAGAAGCCGGACCCACGCATCTACGCCATCGCGCAAGCTGCGATCCCCGGCGACCGGTACGTCATGGTCGGCGACTCCATCGCCAACGACGTCGTCGCCGCGCAGAGGGCCGGCTGGGAAGGCATCTGGCTGAACCGCGACCGGCAGGACACTCCCGCAGGCGTCCGTCCTGACGCGATCCTCACCGACTTGTACGGGCTACCGACGCTGATCGGTGCCGGCTGACCTAGCTCCCTTCAGGCCGCAACCACGCGCGCGGTCACGCACATCTGTTGTCGGAGATCTCGCTCGCATCACCCGGCGGAGAACACAGGTCCCGTCACCAGTCTCGGCACGCGTTTCCCTACCAGCTGCGGAAGTTGGGACCGTGCCGTACATGGGACGACCGCCGGCGCTCAGTCGCTGTTCGCGTCCACGTATGTCGTGAGCCTGCGCTGGTCCCGGCCCAGTTCCTTCACGTCGTACCCGAGGTCCTTGGAAATCCGACCGTCCCCTCCTCGCCACCAGTGCAGGGAGACTACAGGCACCGAAGGCCGCAGGGGCGGACGTTTCGTGCCACACCCGGATTGGCGCTCCTCGGGCAGTTCCGGCCTTTCACTGTCCGCGACAGGTGGAGTGAGTTCGGCTTTTATCAAGTCGGCTCGCGATTGGACGCCGGCGATGTCGGCGAGTCGTTGGCAAGCAGTTCCGCCAGGAGCCAGCCATCCGCTACGAAATGTTGCGGATCGGGCAATCGAGAGTTTTGGGGACCCGATCGGTCCAGGCTCGCGTCGTACCGGGCTGCCCGGGCCGAGCAACTCGTTGGAGAACGGAACCCTGGAACTGGTTTGCTAGAGAGGTGAACACTGACGAGACGCCTCGCGCTCGGGGGATGCTCGATGTCGGTGACGGTAACGAGATCTACTGGGAAGAGTGGGGCTCCCCCGAGGGTGTCCCGGCTGTGTACCTTCACGGCGGCCCCGGGGGCGGCCTTGGCGCCAGTAGGTACCGCAACAGATTCGACCTCACCCGAATTCGAGTTGTGAGCTTCGACCAGCGGGGCTGCGGTCGCTCTACTCCACACGTCTCCGACCCGTCGGTGTCGCTAAACGACAACACGACCGCACATCTGGTTCGGGACATGGAACGCCTTCGGGAGCACTTGGGCATCGAGGGCTGGATCGTCAACGGCGTGTCGTGGGGCTCCACACTGGCGCTGGCTTACGCGCAGGCATACCCCGACCGGGTGATCGGCATCGTTCTCTTCGCTGTCACCACATCCAGCCGCCGGGAGGTGGACTGGATCACCGAAGGTGTCGGCATGGTGTTCCCCGAGGCCTGGGACCGTTTTGCGTCCCACGCCGAGCGCGCCGGGATCGGTTACCGGCGCGGCCACGGGCGCCTGGTTGAGGCGTACGCCCGCCTGATGGAGTCGGCGGACCCCGCGGTACGTGACGCCGCGTCGCAGGAGTGGGCGCTCTGGGAGGACACCCACGTGTCGATCGGCGCCGGAGGTTTCCAGCGTGATCCACGCTGGGAGGACGAACCCTTCCGCCACGCCTTCGCGAGGCTCACAGCGCACTACTGGTCGCACGATGGGTTCTGCGATCCGCCGATCCTCGAGCAGATGGATCGTCTGCGGGGCATTCCCGGCGTTCTGATCCACGGTCGGCGGGACATCTCCTCCCCGCTCCTTACCGCGTGGGAGCTGCACCGTCGCTGGCCCGGCTCGAAACTCATCATCGATGAGGGCGACGGGCACGGCGGCACGTCGATGGTCAAGCGTTGGCGCGACGCCAACGACCAGTTCGTGGCTCCTGCCAGCTCCTAGCGTCACGACAGCACATCGGCACGGTCGAATTCACTGTCCGCGGGCCCTCCCGGGACGTTGGGCGGGGCGCTGCAGCTCGTGTTCGACTGCGCGCCGGATCCACGACGATACCGAGCGGTCGTCCTCGCCGGCTCGCCGCCGGATCTCCTCCAGGAGTTCGGGAGGGAAGCGGACCGCCTGGCCAATCCTCGTGCGCCAGATCGCCATGCATTAGGACGTCTCGCCAATCGACCGCGGCGAGCTCAACCTCGCGCTTGATCTCTCGGAGGTCGCCGTTCGCCGCAAAGACGATCGCGGCCTGGACTCGCTCTGAGGGTCACCGACCAACGCACGACTCGCGGCTCAATCGTCGGCACAAAGCGATGAGGGCACGCGTGGTGCACTCTGCTGCAAAGATGCGCCGGCGCGGCTGCCAGCCTCGTACTCTTCGGAGCATGGCTCATCGGACTGCGAAGGTCGTCGGTACTGCGGCAGGGACGCTCGGACTCGTCGGCGCAGTCTTTGCCCTCTCGGCGAGCAGCGACGAGCCACTCAACCCAGCTGCCGAAGCGGTCGCTGACCTGCCGACCGTCACTGACTTCTCGATCCGTGCAGACGGTGACGGCTGTGCGTTCGACCCGGAACGCGGTGGCTTGGTCTACAAGCGTCTGACGATCGAGTCGAAGTCGACCGGCGTGCTCGAGCTTTCCTTCTACGTGCAGCGTGACAGTCTCGACGACATTCTGCCCGGCTACGTCTCCACCGTCCTCACGTTCGACGAGGGCTCCCGAAGTCACACCTTCGACCTCGTTGTTCCTGTGACTGAGGATGAATACGAGGCGGGCTACGACGAGTGCCAATTCAGCACCAGCGGTGAGTGACTCCGGGCCCACCACGCCCGAGACACTTCCCAGTCCCAACTGCAACGCGGTGGGCGCGAGGAGCCGCCGCGACCGACCCTCATCCCGGCAGTTGCGCGCTTTGACACAGAGGGGCACCAGATCCGGACGTGTGGCGTCTCAGCGTGGTCTTTCGCCTCTGACCTCGCCGCGGAAGCCGTCGAACAATGCGGATTGAGTGGAGGTGTGTGGACCATGTCATTTACGAAGTCGTATCCACCACGCATTCAAGGCGATTCTCGGTCCGGCAACAGCCTGCGTGAGCACAGGGCTGCCGCCACGACAGCGGGGATCCTGTACATCGTCGGGACGGTCACCGGCATCCTCAGCAAGGCCATCACGTACTTTCCGGTGCATAACGCGGACGACCCGCTCGCCTACGCCGCGGACCACTCCAGCACCGTCGCGACGGGGGCGCTGCTCGTGCTTGTCATGGGCCTGTCACTCGCGTTCGTCCCCGTGGTGCTCTTCCCCGTGTTGCGGCGGGTGGACGAAGTGCTGGCGACGGGCTACCTGATCATTCGAGGAGCGGTCGAGACGGCCGCCTACGTCATCATCGCCATCGCATGGCTGCTGCTCGTGCCATTGGCCGAGACCATGTCTGCAGGTCCGGGCACGGCCTCGCCAGCGGGCGCGCGTCTTGGCACCCTCGTGATCGACTCTGATGGCGCCAGCGTCATCATGTCGCTGGTGTTCTGCCTGGGCGGCGCCCTGTTCTACGTCCTGCTCTTCCGGTCGCGCATCGTCCCCCGCTGGATCGCGTCGTGGGGTTTCGTGGGGATCGCGTTGTACGTCACCGCCTATCTGCTCGCGATGTACGGAGTTGTGGGCATCAACTCCTCCGAGGTGAACCTGCTGTGCCTGCCCCTGGCCGTCCAGGAGATGGTGCTTGCGGTCTGGATGATCGCGCGCGGCTTCCGTCCGGCGGCCGTCTCGAACACGCCCGAGGTCTAAAGAGCCCACCATAGAGACCCGCTCATCGGCATGAGAGTGAGTCCAAGCTCCGTCCGGGATGAGACTGCCGGCTGCGGAACTGCCGGAGAACCGACAGTTCGCCATGCATTTGGCGGAGTTCCCGCCCAGCGAGGACGGCACGATCTTCGCTACCCGGTGCGGGACGGCATACCGACACGACTACTAACGGAGCCGCATCTTCACCGTGGCGGTGGCCAAGGGCGGCCTCTCGCCGTCGACAACGTCGCCTGACCTTCGGCATCACTAGGCGTCAGTTCTGCTCGCTCAGGAGAGTCCGTGGTGGCGGTCGCCTAGCGGCTGGGCCATCACAACGCCTCGCTCGTCCTGTCGACATACGGTCACCTGATGCCCGACTCCGAGGGTCGGACCCGTCGTGCCATCGACAGCGCCTGGTCGTCGTGTGCCCCCGCCAGTCCCCCAAGGCGAGGGTGCAGGGTCGTGACCTGCCGAGACGGGCCGGTTTCAGACGTTGAAGCGGAACTCCACGACGTCGCCGTCCTGCATGACGTAGTCCTTGCCCTCCATGCGCACCTTGCCGGCTGCCTTGGCGGCGGCCATCGAGCCGGCCTCGACGAGGTCGTCGAAGGAGACGATCTCGGCCTTGATGAAGCCGCGCTGGAAGTCGGTGTGGATCACGCCGGCCGCCTCGGGAGCCGTCGCGCCCTTGGGGATCGTCCAGGCGCGCGCCTCCTTCGGCCCGGCGGTGAGGTAGGTCTGCAGGCCCAGGGTGTCGAAGCCGACCCGGGCGAGTACGTCGAGACCGGGCTCGTCGACGCCCATCTCCTGGAGCAGCTCGCGGGCCTCGTCCTCGTCGTCGAGCTCGACGAGCTCAGCCTCGATCTTGGCGTCGAGGAAGATCGCCTCGGCCGGCGCGACGAGGTCGCGCATCTTCTGCTTCAGCGCCTCGTCGCCGAGCTCGTCGCTCGTCGCAGTTGAAGACGTAGATGAACGGCTTCGCGGTCAGCAGCATCAGCTCGCGCAGCAGGCCCTTGTCGATCGACGTGGCGATGATCGGCGTACCGGCCTCGAGGACCTCCTTGGCCTCCTTCACGGCCGCGACGACCGGGCCGAGCTCCTTCTTGCCGCTTCGCCTCCTTCTCCAGCCGCGGCAGCGCCTTCTCGATGGTCTGGAGGTCGGCGAGGATCAGCTCGGTGTGGATCGTCTCGATGTCGTTGGCCGGGTTGACCTCGCCGTCGACGTGGGTCACGTCCTCGTCGCGGAAGACCCGCATGACCTGGCAGATCGCGTCGGACTCGCGGATGTGGGCCAGGAACTTGTTGCCCAGGCCCTCACCCTCCGAGGCGCCCTTGCACGATGCCGGCGATGTCGACGAACTCGACCGTCGCGGGAAGCACCCGCTCCGAGCCGAAGATCTCGGCCAGCTCGTCGAGGCGGGGGTCGGGGACGCCGACCACACCGACGTTCGGCTCGATCGTCGCGAACGGGTAGTTCGCGGCGAGCACGTCGTTCTTGGTCAGGGCGTTGAACAGGGTCGACTTGCCGACGTTGGGCAGTCCGACGATTCCGATGGTGAGTGCCACGGGCGGCCACTCTACGGCGCGCCTGCCTTCCCGGACGAATCGCTCCGTAGGGTGGCGGCCATGCGGATCGCCACCTTCAACGTCAACTCCATCCGATCCCGGATCGACCGGGTCGAGGCGCTGCTCGAGCGGCACGACATCGACGTACTGGCCATCCAGGAGACGAAGGCCCGCGACGACCAGTGGCCGATCATGGGCCTGGAGGCGATGGGCTACGAGGTCGCGACGCTCGGGTACGACCAGTGGAACGGCGTGGCCATCGCGAGCCGGGTGGGCATCTCCGACGTACACCGGGGGTTCGACGGCGTGCCGCAGTGGGGCGAGCCTCTGGCCTCGGAGGCGCGGGCGCTGGGCGCGACTTGTGGTGGCGTGCAGGTGTGGTCGCTGTACGTGCCCAACGGCCGCAAGCCCGGTGACCCGCACTTCGCGTACAAGCTCGCCTGGTTGGACCGGCTTCACACCGCGGCCGCCGGCTGGCTCGAGGAGGACCCGTCCGCGCAGATCGCACTCGGCGGCGACTGGAACATCGCGCCGTTCGACGAGGACGTCTTCGACATCAGCCGGTTCGTCAACAGCACCCACGTGACCCCCGAGGAACGGGCCCGCTTCCAGTCGTTCATCGAGGCCGGGTACGTCGACGTGGTGCGGCAGCACGCACCCGGACCGGACGTCTACACGTACTGGGACTACTACCGGCAGCGGTTCGAGCGGAACCGCGGCATGCGCATCGACTTCATCCTCGGCTCTCCCGCACTGGCGAAGCGGGTCAAGGACGCCACGATCGACCGGGAGGAGCGCGCCGGCGCGGGCGCGAGCGACCACGCCCCGGTCATCGTCGAGCTCGCGGACTGACTAGCACTTCCTCCGGAACCAGACGGTGGTCTTCGTCTCCATCACGTAGCTCTTCTCGGCCGTGCGGTACTCGATCCGCAGCGCGTCGAACCCTTGCCGAGCATCACCCGGGTCGCGGCGCATCCGGACGAGGAGGTTGTACGGCGTCCCGGGGTCGAGCTGCGCGCCTTCTGCGCGAGTGCGCTCGTCCCAGTCGAGCCGGTCGTGTGATGTCGCCCTCTTGGGCAGTGGCCAACCGGACCAGCTGCCGTGGTACGGGATCCCTCGTGAAGGAAACGTCCACGACTCGACCACTCGAATCCCCTGCGAGCTCACGAGCTCCAGAGTTTCCAGCTCGACGGGCTCCGAGGTCTTCAGCAGGTCCTCGCCGTAGGTGAAGTCGCGCTGGGTGTTGATTCGGTTGTCGATGCACAGCCTCCCCTCGCCGTCGACGGACAACGGCCCGTCGGCGGACCGGGTGCGGTCCCCGCCGCTTCCCATCGGCTCGGCATCGTCCGGCCCGGTTGTTGCGTTGTGCCCACGCTGCTGCGTGGGCTGCTCGGTTGTCTCAGCGTCCCCACCGGCCGTGCACGCGGTGGTCAGCAGAGCCAGGAGGAGGGAGGACAGTACGGCGCGCGCGAACATGGCGCTCTTTCTACCTCACGTCCGGCATCGCCAGTGGGACGGACCGTCCTGGTGGCCCTCGCCTGTCGTTTCCGGCGGCCCCGCCTGTCGAGGTCCGAAATGTCGGCGCCATCCACCACGATGACAGCCATGGAGATCACGACCGTCCTCTCGCTGCTGCTGGTCCTTGTCGTCGGCGTCCTGCTCGGCGCCGTCGTGGGCGCGCTCTGGACACGCGCACGCGCAACAGGATTCCGACGACAGCACCCGCCTGATCCTCGAAGCGCGGGCTGCTGACCACGCGGTCGTGAAGGAGGGGCTCGAGCGCCTCCACGACCAGATGCGCGACCTCGAGCAGCACCGGATCTCCTGGCAGAGCCAGCTGCGGCAGCAGGTGGAGGACGTCCGGCACTCCACGGACACGTTGCGCCGCGAGACCGCTTCACTGTCCACCGCCCTGCGGAAGCCCCAGGTGCGCGGGCGCTGGGGCGAGCTCCACCTCCGCCGGGCCGTCGAGGTGGCGGGGCTCGTCTCCCGCTGCGACTTCTCCGAGCAGGTCTCGGTCCGCAACGACGACGGACTGCAGCGACCGGACCTCGTCGTGAACCTCGCCGGCGGCAAGAGCGTCGTCGTCGACGCGAAGGTCCCGCTCGACGCCTTCCTCGACGCCACGGGCGCCGACTCCGACGAGGAGCGCGACGCCCACCTCGCCCGTCACGCGCGACAGCTGCGGCAGCACGTCGACACCCTGGGCGGGAAGGCGTACTGGCGGGCTCTGCCGGCGACCCCGGAGTTCGTGGTGCTCTTCGTCCCCGGCGAGTCGTTCCTCTCCGCGGCGCTCGAGGCGGAGCCGGGGCTGCTGGAGTACGCCGCGACCCGTCAGGTCGTGCTCTCCACACCCACGACGTTGATCGCCCTGCTCCGCACGGTCGCCTACGCCTGGACGCAGGAGGCCCTGGCCGACAAGGCGCGGGACATCCACACCCTGGGCCGCGAGCTCTACGACCGGATCGGGGTCATGGGTGGCCACCTCGACAAGCTGGGGCGGGCGCTGACCGGCGCGGTGACCAGCTACAACAAGGCGATCGGCTCACTCGAGACCCGGGTCCTGGTCTCGGCTCGCAAGTTCGTGGAGATGGAGGTCTCCGACGCGGACCTACCCTCCCCCACGCCGGTCACGGAGGCGGCCAGACCTCTCACGTCGGCGGAGCTGCTCGAAGAGGTGGTGGAGCGGCGCCCCGAGCTCCTGGAGGCGAAGGCGGCCGAGGACCTTCCAGCGGCGAGTCGCGCGCAATCAGCCTGAATGCGGCTCTAGCGTGGCCACCGTGAGCCAGCCGCGCACGAGACCGCGCCCGCCGCAAAGACGGCCGCCGCGCACGTTGTGGGAGCAAGGGCGCCGCCAGGGACGGCAGGTCGTCACCCTGTCCACACTCGCGACACTCGCCGTCGCAGGCCTCGACCTGGTGCTGACCGACGGTCTCTCGCTCCTCTTCGACGTCTCCTTCGTCGTGATCTGTGTTGCTGCCGCACTCGCCGTCCGGCCCCGCGACTTCTTCGTCGTCGGCGTCCTGCCGCCGTTGCTCATGGTCGGCACCGTGACCCTGCTCGCGCTCGTCGCCAAGGACGCGGTCGCGGAGGAGGTCGACAGCCTGGTGCAGGCGATCGTGTCGGGACTTGCTCACCTCGCCGGAGCGCTGGTCGCCGGGTACGCCCTGGTCCTCGCCGTGCTCGCGCTGCGTCAGGTCGCTCTTCGCAACTCAGGACGCCTTCGCAACTTCGCCTGAGCGAACGGCGAGAAGCGAGCCGCCAGCAACCGCCGCGCCAACTGAAGCCCGGTCAGGCGGCTGACTCCTCCAGCGCCTGGACACGACTGCTCGCCACCCAGGTCAGACGACCGTGCACGGACACGAGGGTCTGACGGCCGCGGCGGGTGATCCGCTCGCCGTGGGTGCGGGCGACGAAGGTGTGGTCGCCGAGCGTGACGAGCGCGAGGACGCCTTGGTGGGAGGTGACGCCGGACCGCTCGACGCGGGCCTTGCCGAAACGGTTGACCGTCTCGGCGAACCGGACGGGAAATGCCTGAACCTGAACAGACATGGTGTACGGACCTGTCTCGTGGGTGCGGTGCGGCCGTCGACTGGACCGCGAGCCTTATCTACCCACCTGAATGTCCGGTTATGCGTACGTTCTCCTGCATGAGTTTGCAGGCGCAGGTTCCTGCAGCTCAGCAGAGCGTCAGCGGCCGGCCTTCTCCGCGGCCCGCATGTCTCGGCGCAGCTCGGGCGGCAGCGCGAAGATCAGGGACTCCTCCGCCGTGTGCACTGCCTTTGCGTCCGGGTAGCCGCGCTCGGCGAGGAACTCGAGCACACCCTCGACGAGGTCGTCGGGCACGGAGGCGCCGGAGGTCACGCTGACGGTCTGCACCCCGTCGAGCCAGGCCTCGTCGATCTCGCCGGCGTCGTCGACCCGGTACGCCGACTTGGCGCCGGCCTCCAGGGCGACCTCGACCAGGCGCACGGAGTTCGAGGAGTTGCCCGAGCCGACGACGATCACGAGGTCGGCGCTGCGGGAGATCTCCTTGATCGCCATCTGGCGGTTCTGGGTGGCGTAGCAGATGTCGTCCGACGGCGGGTCCAGCAGCTGCGGGAACCGCTCCCGGATCGCGGCGACGGTCTCCAGGGTCTCGTCGACCGAGAGGGTGGTCTGCGAGAGCCAGGCGACCTTGGCGGGGTCGCGTACCTCGATGTTCGCGACGTCCTCGGGGCTCTGCACGAGCTGGATGTGCCCTGGCGCCTCACCCGCGGTGCCCTCGACCTCCTCGTGCCCGGCGTGGCCGATGAGCAGGATGTCGTAGTCCTCGTTGGCGAAGCGGCGGGCCTCGTGGTGCACCTTGGTCACGAGCGGGCAGGTCGCGTCGATCGTCTTCAACGACCGCTCCTCGGCCTGCCGGTGGACCTCCGGCGAGACGCCGTGCGCGGAGAACACCACAGTCGCGCCCTCAGGAACCTCGTCGAGCTCCTCGACGAAGACGGCGCCGCGGGACTCCAGGTTGGCCACCACGTGCTTGTTGTGGACGATCTGCTTGCGCACGTAGACCGGCGCACCGTAGAGGTCCAGGGCCTTCTCGACCGTGATCACGGCCCGGTCCACGCCCGCGCAGTAACCGCGGGGGGCGGCCAGCAGGACCGCGCGGTCGGCGGCCTCGGCGTCCAGGACAGGGGGCATCCCCAGGTCGGAAGTGCTCATGCGCTCCATCGTAGGTGGTCTGGTGTCAAAGCCTCGAAGCGCTCCGCGACAGCGACGCGGCGCTGCTGCGCAGTCCCGCACCGTCCGAACGCCCGCGTGCTCGTGGACCTGTCGTACCTCTGCTCTAGGGTTCCAGTCGTGGCCCTCCAGACCTCTCCCGAGCACCCGGCGCCGGTCCGCCAGATCGCCAGCGCGATCGCGGGCTGGATCGACCGTCTCGGCGCCGTGTGGGTCGAGGGCCAGATCGCCCAGCTGAGCCGCCGCCAAGGCATGAACACCGTCTTCCTCACCCTGCGCGACACCGTCGCCGACATCTCGGTCCAGGTCACGTGCTCGCGGCAGCTCTTCGACTCGCTCAACCCCCCGGTGGTCGAGGGCGCGAGCGTGGTCGTCTTCGCCAAGCCGTCCTACTACCCCAACCGGGGCACGCTCAGCCTCTACGCCACCGACATCCGGATGGTCGGCCTCGGTGAGCTGCTCGCTCGCCTCGAGCGGCGCCGCCAGCTCCTTGCCGCCGAGGGCCTGTTCGCTCGTGAGCTCAAGCGCAGCCTCCCGTTCCTTCCAGGCAAGGTCGGCCTGGTCACCGCACACAACTCCGCCGCCGAGCGCGACGTGCTGGAGAACGCCCGGCGGCGCTGGCCTGCTGTGCGGTTCGACGTCCGCTACGCCTCGATGCAGGGGCAGAACGCGGCTCGAGAGGTGATCGAGGCACTCGGCGCGCTCGACCGTGACCCCGAGGTCGACGTCATCATCGTCGCCCGGGGGGGCGGCTCGGTGGAGGACCTGTTGCCGTTCTCCGACGAGGGCCTGATCCGGGCGGTGCACGCAGCGCGTACGACGGTGGTCTCCGCGATCGGCCACGAGCCCGACACCCCCCTGCTCGACCTGGTCGCGGACGTCCGGGCCTCCACCCCGACCGACGCGGCGAAGATGGTCGTCCCGGATGTCGCCGAGGAGATCGACCGGATCACCCGCCTGCGCGAGCGCGCCCGCAACATGATGACCGGCTGGCTCTCCCAGCAGCAGCACCAGCTCGACGCCATCCGCGCCAGGCCGAGCCTCGCCAACCCTCGCAGCGGCCTCGATGAGCGCTCCCGCGAGATCAGCGAGCTGTGCGCCCGCACCCGGCGGACGCTGCACCACCAGCTCGACCGGGCCCACAACGACCTCGAGCACCAGCTCGCCCGTGTGCGCAGCCTCTCCCCGCTGGCCACCCTCGAGCGCGGCTACGCCGTGGTCCAGGACGACGAGGGCCACGTCCTCACAAGCACCGGCCAGGCCAAGCCCGGCCAGGACCTCCACGTCCGCGTCCGGGACGGCCGGGTCCATGTCACGGTCACCGGTACGACCGAAGAGCCCACCGCGTCCACCGAGCCGGACCCGGACACCACCCAGAGCACCCCCGACACCGCCATCGAGGAGCAGAAGCCATGACCGAGCAGCAGGGCCCGTCCGAGCAGCTGAGCTATGAGCAGGCTCGCGAGGAGCTCGTCGAGGTCGTGCGTCGCCTCGAGGGCGGCGGCACGAACCTCGAGGACTCCCTTGCCCTTTGGGAGCGGGGCGAGAAGCTCGCGCAGATCTGCCAGTCCTGGCTCGACGGTGCGAAGAAGCGCCTCGACGCGGCCATCGGGGCGGAAGAGGAGTCCTGAGCCTCGCGCACGGCTGTCTTCTCAGGGTCGCCCCCGAGGCGAGGCCCAGGGTCGAGCCGGGGGCCGAACCAGCACGTTCCCTGATGCGCCGCGGAGGACTCCGGCGCGAGGCTGCCATGCATGATCACAGTCGAAGCTCTCACCAAGAAGTACGGCGGGTTCACCGCCGTCGACCACATCTCCTTCACGGCCGGGGCCGGCCGAGTGACCGGCTTCCTTGGTCCCAACGGCGCCGGCAAGTCGACCACGCTGCGCATCATGGTCGGCTTGACCGCGGCCACCTCCGGTAGCGCCACCATCTCCGGGCGGCGGTTCTCCGACCTGCCGAACCCGGGAGCGGAGGTCGGTGTCCTGCTCGACGCGTCGGCACAGCACGCCGGCCGCACCGGGCGGGAGACCCTGGCTCTCGCCCAGCACACGATGGGGCTGCCTGCCCGTCGCGTGCCCGAGATGCTCGACCTCGTCGGTCTCAGCGAGACCGAGGCCGACCGTCGGGTCCGCAACTACTCGCTCGGCATGCGCCAGCGACTCGGCATCGCCACCGCCCTGATCGGCGAGCCGGCCGTGCTCATCCTCGACGAGCCCGCCAACGGGCTCGATCCGGCGGGCATCCGCTGGATGCGCGACCTGCTCCGCGACTACGCCGACCGTGGTGGCACCGTCCTGCTCTCCTCGCACCTGCTGAACGAGGTCGAGGCCCTCGCCGACGACCTCGTCGTGATCGGCGAAGGCCGGATCGTGGCCCAGGGCACCAAGGCCGAGATCCTGCACGCGACGGGAACGGTCGTGCGTAGCCCACACCTCGAGGACCTGCGGCTCGCGCTCAGCGCCTCCGGCCTCGCCGTGACCGCCGCCGGCCGTGACGCGCTGCGCACCGACGCCGACCCCGAGCTCGTGGGACAGATCGCCCTGCAGGCGGGTCTGGCCCTCAGCGAGCTGAGGCCCGCCGAGAGCACAGGCCTGGAGGAGATCTTCCTCGAGCTCACCGCAGACACCCAACGAGAAGGAGCAGCGGCATGACCGCCATCGCAGTGGAGCAGAAGGTCTCCGAACCCCTGGGCGCGGCTCGCCCCGTGCCGTGGTCCCGGCTCACCGCAGTCGAGCTGCGCAAGATGTTCGACACCAGGTCCGGCTTCTGGCTGATGGCGAGCATCGTCATCACCGCACTCCTCGCGACCGGGGCGGTGATCCTGTTCGCCCCTGACGGCGAGATCAGCTACGGGACCTTCGCCACGGCGTTCGGCTTCCCGATGGCGGTCATCCTGCCGATGATCGCGATCTTGTCCGTCACCAGCGAGTGGAGCCAGCGCAGCGGCCTGACGACGTTCACGCTGGTCCCCCGCCGCGGCAGGGTCATCGCAGCCAAGGCCATCGCCGTCGTCGCCGTGGGCGTGGTGTCGATCCCGCTGGCGTTCGCCATCGGCGCTGTCGGCAACGTGGCCGGGTCGGCTCTCGCGGGCACCGAGCTGGTCTGGGACGTCTCACTCGTCCAGGCCCTGTACATCGTCCTCGCCAACGTCCTGGGCGTGCTGGTCGGCTTCATGCTGGGCGTGCTGATCCGCAGCTCGGCGGGTGCGATCGTGGCCTACTTCGTCTACTCCCTGCTACTGCCCACCCTCTCCGGGCTCCTGGCAGCCAAGCAGGAGTGGTTCCGTGACCTGCAGCCTTGGGTGGACTTCAACTTCTCCCAGACCAGGCTCTTCGACGGTGGCCCGAGCGGCGACCAGTGGGGGCAGCTCGCCACCTCCGGAGCGATCTGGCTGGTCCTGCCCCTGACGATCGGCCTCGTACTGACGATGCGGTCCGAGGTCAAGTAGGCGGGGCTCGGTCGAGGACTGCCGGATCAGGTCGGCCCGTCGTCAGCCGGACGACGGGCCGACGCGGGTGGTCAGCGCAGGGACTCGGTGAAGTCCACCAGCACGTCGAGCTCCGCCGTTCCGACCACCAGGGTGGTCACGTCGCCCTCGGTCCTCCCCAGGGCGGTGTCCCCGCCGGGGTCGGTCCAGGTACGCCAGGTCTGCCCGTCGACCTGCACCGGCTTTCCTCGCGCGGCCTTCGGGTCGACGTACTCGTGCACCAGGTCGGTGAGCGACGCGCGTGACTGCTCGAGTCCGACGTACCGGTCCTCGTCGGTGAGCAGCCCGAGGTGCCACCGGGTGGGCGAGGGGATGAACTCCACGCTCGTGGCCCGCCAGCCCTCAGGCAAGGAGGCCGGTGCGACCACGGGGAAGTCGGCCACTCCGCGGGCGTACTCGAGGGTCTGCTGGTAGTCCACCGCACGCACGGGGTTCTCGGGCTCGTTCCGGTTGACGGCGCGGAACGCGACGAAGCCGACGACGACCGCGATCAGCACGATCATCGCGCCGATCATTCCCATCGCGGACCGCTGGTACCTGCCTGCCTGCTCACTCACGCCCCCATCCTCCCAACGCACCGAAGGGACGGGAGAAAAGGGTCAACTCCCGGCGAGCCCGCGCGTGTGCTCTGGCATGCCGCCGGTGCCTGGGGTAGGCATGCACCATGCGCACCGTCGACGCCCGACCCCTGTCCGACGCCGAGCTCGAGCTCGCCGACGCGTACTGGCGGGCCGCGAACTACCTCTCCGTCGGGCAGATCTACCTGCTCGACAACCCGCTGCTGCGGGAGCCCCTGAAGCCTGAGCACATCAAGCCGCGGCTGCTCGGACACTGGGGTACGACGCCGGGCCTGAACCTCATCTACACGCACTGCAACCGGCTGATCCGCGAGCAGGACCTCGACATGATGTACGTCATCGGTCCGGGTCACGGCGGGCCGGCGATCGTCGCGCAGACCTGGCTCGAAGGCTCGTGGACCGACACCTACCCGGGTACGACGATGGACGAGCACGGGATGCAGCGGCTGTTCAAGCAGTTCAGCTTCCCCGGCGGCATCCCGAGCCATGTCGCACCGGAGGTCCCGGGCTCCATCCACGAGGGCGGCGAGCTCGGCTACTCGCTGACGCACGCCTTCGGAGCGGCCTTCGACAACCCCGACCTGATCGTCACGACCGTCGTGGGCGACGGGGAGGCCGAGACCGGTCCCCTGGCGACGTCCTGGAACGGCTGCCGCTTCGTCAACCCCCGGCGTGACGGCGCGGTCCTGCCGATCCTGCACCTGAACGGCTACAAGATCGCCAACCCCACCGTCTTGGCGCGGATCCCCGAGGACGACCTCGACATGATGCTGCGCGGCTACGGCTGGGACCCGGTCCTCGTCGCGGGCGACGACCCGGCCGCCGTCCACCAGCAGATCGCGGCGGCGCTGGACCACTGCGTCGCCCGGATCAAGGAGATCCAGGCAGCGGCACGCTCGGGCGGCGACCTCGAGGGCGGGTCCGTCCACTGGCCGATGATCGTCATGCGCACGCCGAAGGGCTGGACCGGCCCGAGCGAGGTCGACGGGGTACCGGTCGAGAACACCTGGCGTTCCCACCAGGTCCCCCTCGCCGCCGTCCGGGAGAACGCGGAGCACCGAGACGAGCTCGAGGCCTGGCTCCGCTCCTACCGCCCGGAGGAGCTCTTCGACGACAACGGCACCCCCACCGAGTGGCTGCGGTCATGGGCGCCGGAGGGTGCCCGCCGCATGGGCTCGAACCCGCGCACGAACGGCGGCCTGGTGAGCAGGCCGCTGCGCCTGCCCGACCCACGCGACTACGCGGTCGAGGTCAGGCAGCCGGGTGGGACGGCGGCGGAGGGCACCCGGCCCACGGGCGCCTACCTGCGCGACGTGCTCCGCGCCAACCCGGACAACATGCGCCTCTTCGGCCCCGACGAGGTCGAGTCGAACCGCCTCACCGCGGCGCTCGAGGCGACCGACAAGAGCTGGCAGCTCGAGCTGTACCCCACCGACGTGCACCTCGGTCCCGAGGGCCGTGTCATGGAGATCCTCTCCGAGCACACCTGCCAGGGGTGGCTCGAGGGTTACACGCTCACCGGCCGCCACGGCCTGTTCACCTCCTACGAGGCGTTCATCCACATCGTGGACTCGATGTTCAACCAGCACGCGAAGTGGCTGAAGACGATCCGCCACCTCGACTGGCGCCGGCCGCTCCCCTCGCTGAACTACCTGCTCAGCTCACACGTGTGGCGCCAGGACCACAACGGCTTCAGCCACCAGGACCCCGGGTTCATCGACCACGTCGTCAACAAGAAGGCCGAGGTCATCCGGGTCTACCTGCCACCGGACGCCAACACCCTGCTCTGGACGATGGACCACTGTCTCCAGAGCACCAACTACGTCAACGTCATCGTCGCCGGGAAGCAGCCGCAGCCCTCCTGGCTCGACATGGAGGCAGCCGCCCTGCACACCCGCCGCGGGATCGGCATCTGGGAGTGGGCGAGCAACGACGAGGGCGACCCACGAGGTCGTGATGGCCTGCGCCGGTGACGTCCCGACGCTCGAGACCCTCGCCGCGGTCCACATCCTCCGGGAGGAGCTCCCCGACCTCCGCGTCCGCGTCGTGAACGTGGTCGACCTGATGCGGCTGCAACCGGAGTCCGAGCACCCCCACGGCCTGAGCGAGCGTGAGTTCGACGCGATCTTCGGGACCGACGTGCCGATCATCTTCGCCTACCACGGCTATCCGTGGCTGATCCATCGGCTGACCTACCGCCACACCAGCCACGAGCACCTGCACGTGCGCGGCTACAAGGAGGAAGGTACGACGACCACGCCGTTCGACATGGTGGTCCGCAACGACATGGACCGCTTCCACCTCGTCATCGACGTGATCGACCGGGTGCCGGGCCTCGCGAAGCGCGCGGCGGTGCTGAGGCAGGAGATGCAGGACCGGCGTGCCCGCCACCGCGCCTACGTCAACGAGCACGGCGCCGACATGCCGGAGATCACCGACTGGCTCTGGATCCCCAGCGAGCACAAGGACTCCGCCGAGACCTGACCCGGTCAGCCCTCCCGCAGTGCCGGAAGCAGCTCCGCGTCGGCGACCCGGAGGAACTCCTCCTGGCTCTCGTCGCCGATCTGGACCAGGGCCACGTCGGTGAAGCCGGCCTGCTCGAACTCGCGGACAGCTTTGACGATCGCGTCGATGTCGGGTCCGCACGGGATCGACTCTGCAACGTCCTCGGGCCGCACGAACTGGGTCGCACCGGCGAAACCGGACGGTCCCGGCAGCTCCGCGTTGACCTTCCAGCCGCCGCCGAACCAGCGGAACTGCTCGTGGGCGGTCTTGACCGCGCGGTCTCGGTCGGTGTCCCAGCAGATCGGGAGCTGACCGATCTTGCGTGACCCGTCTCCGTGCGCGGAGTCCCACTGCCGCACGATCGCGGGCTCCGGCTCGACCGCGACGAGATGGTCCGCGAGCGGCGCGAACGTCTCGATCGACTGCTCCCCCGACACCGCGACCCCGATCTCCACCCGCTCCTCGGGCAGGTCCCACAGCTTGGCGGAGTCCACGCGGTAGTGGGCCCCGCTGAAGTTGACGTAGCCGCCGTCCAGGAGCGCCTTGATGACCAGGACCGCCTCCTCGAGCATCTCGTGGCGGACGTTGACCGGCGGCCAGCCCTGGCCGACCACGTGCTCGTTGAGGTTCTCACCGGCACCGAGCCCCAGGATGAACCTGTTGTCGCTGAGGATGCCGATCGTCGCCGCCTTCTGCGCGATGACCGCGGGGTGGTAGCGCACGGTCGGGCAGGTCACGTAGGTCATCAGCTCGACGCGCTCGGTGACCTGGCTGACCGCACCGAGCATGCTCCAGGCGTAGCCGGCGTGGCCCTGCTCGTTCAGCCATGGGAAGTAGTGGTCGCTCATGACCTCGAAGTCGAAGCCTGCCTGCTCGGCGCCTGCGGCGTACCGGACCAGTTCTCTGGGGCCGGACTGCTCGGTCATGAGCGTGTAGCCGTAGCGGGTCATCAGGGGATCTCCTCCATGAGAGGCGGGTGCTCCTGACACCTACCCGACTCCGGCCGGAGGATGCACCGAGGACGAGCAGACGTGACCATCCCGACGGTGGGCAGGACCGGTCGCACCCTCATTCTCGGACGAATGGTGCGACCCGATTCCGAGTCCGTCGATGACGGCCCGAGCACCATCGCGGCTCCGTTACGATCGCGCTATGTCTGACGCCACGCTGCCGCCCGACCTGTCCGCCGCTCACGACGCGCCCGACCGCAACCTGGCGCTGGAGCTCGTCAGGGTCACGGAGGCCGCGGCGATGGCAGCGGGCCGCTGGGTGGGCCGCGGCGACAAGAACGGCGCCGACGGGGTCGCGGTCAACGCGATGCGGGTCCTGATCTCGACGGTCGGCATGCGCGGCACGGTCGTGATCGGCGAGGGCGAGAAGGACAACGCCCCGATGCTCTACAACGGCGAGCTCGTCGGCGACGGGACGGGCCCCGAGTGCGACGTGGCGGTCGACCCGATCGACGGCACCACCCTGACGGCGAAGGGCATGGCCAACGCGGTGTCCGTGCTGGCGGTCAGCCCCCGCGGGTCGATGTTCGACCCGTCGGCGGTGTTCTACATGGAGAAGCTCGCCACCGGTCCCGAGGCAGCAGACGTGGTCGACATCAGGTACCCGGTCGCCGAGAACATCGCCCAGGTCGCGAAGGCCAAGGGGTCCGCCGCCGAGGACGTCACCGTGGTGATCCTCGACCGCCCGCGTCACGAGGACCTGGTGCAGGAGATCAGGGAGACCGGCGCCCGGATCAAGTTCATCACCGACGGTGACGTCGCCGGCGCGATCATGGCGGCCCGCCAGGACACCGGCATCGACCTCCTCATGGGGGTCGGCGGCACCCCCGAGGGCATCATCGCGGCGTGTGCCCTGAAGTGCATGGGCGGCGTGATCCAGGCGAGGCTGTGGCCCACCGACGACGACGAGCGCCAGCGTGCCATCGACGCCGGGCACGACCTGGATCCGGACACCATCCTCACCACCGACGACCTGGTCACCGGCGACGACTGCTTCTTCGTGGCCACCGGCATCACCGACGGCGAGCTGATGAAGGGCGTGCGCTACCGCGCCGGCGGCGCCACCACCCACTCGCTCGTCATGCGCTCTCGGTCGGGCACGATCCGCTCGATCACCAGCGAGCACCGACTGCAGAAGCTGCGCTCCTACTCCGCGATCGACTTCGAGCACTGAGCCGAGCGGTGGGGTCATGAGCCGGCTCCCGATCGTCGTCGTCGGCGAGGCGCTCGTCGACGTGGTCGTCCCGTCGGAGGGCGAGCGGACCGCGGCGGTCGGCGGCTCGCCGCTGAACGTCGCGGTGGGTCTGGCCCGGCTCGGCGTCTCGACCCTGCTCATCACGCGCGTGGGCGACGACGAGCACGGCCGCTGGATCGCCGACCACCTGCGTGAGTCCGGCGCCGAGCTCGCCTCCACCTCCGTGGTGCCCGGCAGCCGGACGAGTACGGCGACCGCCCACCTCGACGAGGACCAGGCCGCCCGCTACGAGTTCGACCTCGTGTGGGACCTCGAGCACCACGCCCTGCCCGATGCGCGTGGCCTGCACATCGGCTCCCTGGGTTCCACGCTGCTCCCGGGACGCCACGCCGTCGACGACCTGGTCCGCCAGGCACAGGAGTCCGAGCTCTTCGTGAGCTACGACCCGAACATCCGGCCGGCGTTCGTGACCGACCCCGAGGCGACCTGGCGCGACGTCGCGGAGATCGCCTCGCGGAGCCGTCTGGTCAAGGTCAGCGACGAGGACCTGACGGGACTGAGACCAGGCGAGGAGGTCGCCGATGTCGCGCACGAGCTCCTCGACGGCGGCACGACCGAGCTCGTCGTCGTCACGCACGGACCACGAGGTTCCAGCGCCTACGGCCCCGCCTCCGCCATCCACCAGCCGGCGCCGCGGGTCGACGTGGTCGACACGGTGGGCGCAGGCGACTCGTTCATGGCGGGCCTGCTCGCGATCCTCGACGAGTGGGACGTGCCGGCCGACGGTCCGGGCGCGCTCGACGCCCTCGACGAGGACCACGTCGCACTGATGCTGCGGGGCGCGATGACCGCGGCTGCGGTCACCTGCTCACGCAGGGGGGCCGACCCGCCTACGCGACAGGAACTGCCGCCAACCTGGCCGTTGTGACCTGACCCGCCTCACGGCGCTCGCGGTAGTCCTTCAAGGTGCCGGTCACGACGTCGAACACGACCGGGTCGACCGCCATGCCGAGGTGGCTGGTGCTCACCTCGACCGTCCGGGCGCCGGGGTCGAGACAGCCGCGCCAGTCGATGACGCCGTCACGCCGCGAGAAGATCGAGGTGAAGGCGACCGAGGGGTCGAGGTCGCGGCGCGACTCCTCCCAGCTGAGCCGGGCGCAGTCGCCGGAGGTGCAGTCCTCGCCCATCATGCCGCCGAGGCCCGCCCGACGCAGCGCGATCACGACCGACAGGTCGAAGGCGAGCACCGAGTGGATCGCGCCGGGGGCGAGCAGCGGAGAGCCCATGGTGATGATGCCGTCGACGAGGTCGGGCCGGCGAGAGGCGATGCCGCGGGCGAGCAGGCCGCCGAGGCTGTGACCGACGACGGTGACCTTGCGGTCGCGCTTGATCGCGATCGCCTCGATGCGCCGCTCCAGGGCGTAGGACGCCTCCTGGGTGCAGCCGACGTTCGCGTGCATCGTGGACCGGTAGGTGCGGTAGCCGAGCTTGCGCAGGTGCCGCGACAGGAGCAGCAGCGTCGAGTCACCGGCCATGAAGCCTGGGACGAGGACCACCGGCTCGACCGCGCGGACCGGCTCCATCGAGGCGTAGGGCGTCCTGCGCCCTCGTGCCCGGTCTTCGGCCGTCCGACGTACGAGTCGTGCCGCCTCCACGACGGCGCTGCCCTCACGAGCAAGGGCACGAAGGCCCTTGGGCCCCTCGAATCCCGGGGGGCAGAGGAACGCTCCGAGTGGTGACCCCACGACTACCTCCTTGACGGTCGTGGCTGTGACGTTAACCACTTCGCGACCCTCGCAAACGTAACGTCACGGAATCGTTAGCGAACTGCGCCACGCGGGACGGATTTCGTCGTGGGCATAAACTCGCTAGTAACGTCTGCCGATACTCCTTGGAACACCGTTCCCGAACGCTTCTGAAGGATCAGCCGATGCGTGACAACGCCACCTCGCCCTCGCCGGAGCAGATGGCTTCGCTGCCCACCGGGGTCGACATCTGCTACCAGACCTTCGGATCCCCCGACGCCGAGCCGCTCCTCCTCGTCATGGGCCTCGGCGGTCCGATGACGTGGTGGGACCCCGAGTTCTGCCGGCTGCTCGCCGAGCGCGGCTTCTACGTGATCCGCTACGACAACCGCGACACCGGCCGGTCGTCCCGGATCTCGGGTCGCATAAACCGGCGGATGATCATGGCCTCTTTCGCGGGCCTCAAGCCGAGGACGCCGTACTCCATGCAGGACCTCGCCGACGACGCGTTCGCGTTGCTCGACCACCTCGGGCTCGACGCCGCGCACGCGGTCGGCATCTCCATGGGCGGGATGATCGTCCAGACGATGGCGCTCAACCAGCCCAAGCGGGTGCTGTCCCTGACCTCGATCATGTCGACGACCGGGCGTCGTACCGTCGGCTGGCAGGACCCGAGCCTGCTGCCCCTGCTGGTGGCGAACCGCGACAAGTCGCGCGAGCACTACATCCGGACCTCCGAGCGGCTCTGGAAGATGATCGGCTCACCGCACTACCCGGACACCACCGAGTCGATCCGCGACCGGGCCGGCGAGACCTGGGACCGCGGCATCAGCCGGGCCGGGGTGATGCGTCAGATGGGCGCGATCCTCACCCAGCCGGACCGGTCCCGTGCCCTGCGCGGCCTGCGCGTCCCGTCGCTGGTCATCCACGGGACCCACGACAAGATGGTGCACGTGTCTGGTGGCCGGGCGACGTCCCAGGCCATCCCCGGCTCCGAGCTGCTGCTGATCCCGGGCATGGGCCACGACGTGCCGCGCGAGCTCCACGAGATCTTCGTCGACGCGATCCGCCGGGTGGCGGACCGGGCCAAGACCCGGAAGTGAGCCGCTAGGCCTCGGTCAGCTCGACCAGCTCGCGCATCGCGTCCTGGAGGTAGCCGATCAGGTTCCAGACGTCGGGGACCATCTCTCGGCAGGCGATGAGGCCGAAGTCGAGGTCGCCGTCGTAGGAGAACAGCGTGATGTTGAGGCCGCCGGTCCAGTCGGTCACCGCGGAGGCCGGGTAGATCCCCTCCACCTTCGCGCCCGCGATGTACAGCGGCAGCTGGGGGCCGGGCACGTTGCTCACGAAGAGGTTGAAGAGGACGCCCGGGACCGTGGCGAGGCGGAACATCGTGCGCGCAGCGAGCCCTGAGAGCGCGGTCGGGATCATCAGCGAGAGGTCCTGCAGGATCGTCGCCGGGACCGCCTCGAAGTGCCGCTTCGCCTCGTGCATCGACTCCCGCATGTAGTCCAGCCGCTCGTACGGGTCGGCCAGGTGCGTGGGCAGCTCCGCGGTCATCACCGACACGTGGTTGCCGAGCTCGCCGCGCTGGTCCTCGGACTTCACGGAGACGGGTACGGCGACCACGAGAGGCGTCGTGGGCAGGGCGTCGTGGTCGAGCAGCCAGCGCCGGAGCGCCGCGGCGGTGAGCGTCATCACCACGTCGTTGACGGTCATGTCGAAGGCGTTCTTGACGGTCTTGACGTCGTCGAGCGGCACCGACCCGAAGGCGAAGCGGCGGTGCGGCGTGATGTGGCCGTTGAACGGCGTGCGCGGGGCGTGCAGGTCGCGGTGCCCGACGTGCCGGCCACCGCCGAGCGCCCGGTTCACGAGGCCGGCCGCCTCGCTTACCAGCCCCGCCCCCGGGATGTTCGAGGCCCCGGGCAGCTCGTCGAGGTAGCCGAGCGACCGCGGGACCTGCCGCAGCACCTCGACCGGGTTCAACGCGGCCGAGGCGAGGCCACGGCGCAGCAGGTCGAGCGTCGAGGGGAGCCGGCCCGGTCCGGCATGCTCCTCCTCGGGCTCCACGTCGCGCGGCTCGGGCGTGAGGTCCATCAGGATCTCGAGGATCTCGGCGCCGGAGACACCGTCGATCGCCGCGTGGTGGATCTTGGAGTAGTAGGCCGCCTTGCCGTCCTGGAGACCCGTGATCACGTAGCCCTCCCACAGCGGCCGGGTCCGGTCGAGCGGGCGTGCGTGGATACGGGCGACCTGCTCACCGAGCTGCTCGCGCGTGCCCGGGGACGGGAGCGCGAGCTCGCGTAGGTGGAACTCGATGTCGAAGTGCGGGTCCTCGATCCAGTAGGGCCGGCCGAGCCCGAGCGGCACCTCCACGAGCCGGCGGCGCAACGGAGGCGCCAGGTGCATGCGGGGCTCGAAGACGGCGCGGACCGTCTCGAGGTCCCAGCGGCCGCCGGGCGCGGTCGACGGGTCCAGCAGCACCAGGCTGCCCACATGCCCGACCGTGGTCGGGGACTCCGCATGGAGGAACTGGGCATCGAGGGAGGTCAGCTGGTGCATCCGGCAAGTGTCCCCTCTGGGGCGGGCGGCCCACCAGAGCGTTTGTGCGGGTGAGGTGCGGGTAACGCGGGAGTGCGCTTCGTCACAGCGCCTGGCAGTATGTGAGGCACGTCACATGAAGGGGAGGCTCACCTATGGCAGCACCCTCGTCGCGCGTCGACAAGGCGCGAGTACGACGCAAGCGGCTGGCGATCGGCGCGGCGACGGCCGCCGTGTCGACCCTGCTGGTCGCCTGCAGCGACAGCTCGGCCATGCCGACACTCACCTGGTACATCAACCCCGACACCGGGGGCCAGGACGCCATCGCGGAGAAATGCAGCACCGACGAGTACAAGATCGAGACTCAGGTCCTTCCGACCGACGCCAGCCAGCAACGCATCCAGCTGGCGCGCCGGCTCGCCGCGGGCGACAAGAGCATCGACCTGATGAGCATCGACCCTCCCTACACCGCGGAGTTCGCCAACGCCGGGTACCTCGCTCCGCTCCCCGCGGACCTGGCCGGCAAGCTCGAGCAGCAGTCCTTCGACGGCGCCACCGCAGCGGCGACGTGGCAGGGGAAGCTGGTCGTGGCTCCGTTCTGGTCCAACACCCAGGTGCTCTGGTACCGCAAGTCCTTCGTCGAGAAGGCCGGCATCGACATGAGCCAGCCGGTCACCTGGGACCAGATCATCAAGACGGCCTCCGACAACGGCGGCACGGTCGCGGTCCAGGCGAACAAGTACGAGGGCTACTCCGTCTGGATCAACGCCCTCATCTCAGGAGCCGGCGGGACGATCGTCGAGAACGCCGACAAGGGCGTCGACGCGACGATCACCATCGACTCACCGGCCGGCGAGGCGGCCGCGAAGGTGATCGAGGACCTCGTCAAGTCGAAGGCCAAGCCCGCCGACATCTCGGTCTCGAACGAGGGCACCGCGGGCACGACGTTCGGGTCCCCCCAGGGCGCGTTCATGGTCAACTGGACCTACATCTGGCACAACTACGACGAGAGCGCCCCTGACGTGGCCAAGGACATCGGCTACGCCCGGTACCCCGAGACCATCCAGGGCGAGGAGTCCCGGCCTCCCTACGGCGGTATCGGAATCGGCGTCAGCAAGTACTCCGAGAACACCGACCTGGCGATGAAGGCCGTCGACTGCCTGACCTCCCCGGAGAGCCAGGGGATCAACGCCGAGCTCACCGGCAACATGCCGTCGAGCCCCGCGGGCTACGACTACCCGGCACTGAAGAAGGCCTACCCCGCCGACCTGCTCGCCCTGTTCCAGGAGAGCGTCGACGCGGCGGCACCGCGCTCGGTCACGCCGTACTGGAGCGACATCTCCAGCTCGATCCTGAGCACCTGGCACTCACCGACCAGCGTCACCGACGCCACCCCGAAGAAGTCCGCGACGTTCACCGAGAACGTCCTCAAGGGAGAGGCTCTGCTATGACCACGAGGAGCTGCTCATGAGCACGGCCACGGCCACGACTGCGACGAAGCCGAAGCAAGAGGTGCACGCCAGCGACCGGTCGGTTGCCGAGAACAAGCTGGGCATGAAGCTGGTGGCTCCGGCCGTCATCCTCATGCTCATCGTGACGGCCTACCCGATGCTGCAGGCGCTCTACCTGTCGCTGTTCCGCTACCGCCTCACCACACCTGACGAGAAGACCTTCGTCGGTCTCGGCAACTACGCCACCGCGCTGACCGACTCCCTGTTCTGGCAGGACCTCTGGAACACCGTCGTGATCATGGTGGTCTCGGTCGCCGTCGAGCTCGTGATCGGCTTCGCGTTCGCGATGGTGATGCACCGCATCATCTTCGGGCGAGGCGTCATGCGCACGTCGATCCTGATCCCCTACGGCATCATCACGGTGGTGTCGGCGTTCGCGTGGCAGTTCGCGTTCAGCCTCAACAACGGCTTCGTGAACGGCTGGTTCGACTGGCTGCCCTGGATCAGCGCGGACACCAACTGGTTCGGCCAGCACTGGTCGGCGATGTTCGCGATCATCGTCTCCGAGATCTGGAAGACGACGCCGTTCATGGCGCTGCTGCTCCTGGCCGGCCTCTCGCAGGTGTCGGAGGACATGCTCGAGGCGGCCAAGGTCGACGGGGCGACGTGGTGGCAGCGGCTGTGGCGGGTGATCCTGCCGAACATGCGGGCGGCGATCATGGTCGCGGTGCTCTTCCGGGCGCTCGACGCGTTCCGGATCTTCGACAACATCTTCGTGATGACCAAGGGCGCCGAGGGCACCGAGTCCTCGTCGTTCCTGACCTACAGGCAGGTGATCGAGCAGTTCCAGCTCGGCCTCGGGTCGGCACTCTCGGTCCTGCTGTTCCTGACGGTGCTGATCCTGGCGTTCCTCATCGTCAGGCTCTTCCGGGTCGACCTCGCACAGGCTAGGGGTGAGAGCTGATGAAGACCAGATCAGGAGTCGGCACCTGGATCGGGTTCGTCCTCATCCTCGTCTGGTGCCTGCTGCCGGTCGTGTGGATCATCTCGCTGTCGTTCAAGCCCGTCACCGAGACCACCGTCGGCAGTCCGCAGTTCCTGCCGAAGACCTGGACCATCCAGAACTACAAGGACATCATCGCCAACCCGGACTTCACGCGGGCGCTGCTGAACTCGTTCGGCATCTCCTTGATCGCCACGGTCCTGGCGGTGATCTTCGCGACGTTCGCCGCCTACGCCATCGCACGGCTGGACTTCCGCGGCAAGCGGCTGGTGCTCTCGATCGCTCTCGCGATCGCGATGTTCCCCGTGGTCGCCCTGGTCGGGCCGCTGTTCGACCTGTGGCGCACGGTCGGTCTGTTCAACACGTGGCCGGGCCTGATCATCCCGTACATGTCGTTCACGCTGCCGCTGGCGATCTGGACGCTGTCGGCGTTCTTCCGGGAGATCCCCTGGGAGATGGAGCAGGCTGCCCAGGTCGACGGCGCCACGTCGTGGCAGGCGTTCCGGAAGGTGATCGTCCCGCTCGCCGCCCCCGGTGTCTTCACCGCGGCGATCCTGACGTTCTTCTTCGCCTGGAACGAGTTCGTCCTCGCGATCTCGCTGACGTCCACGACGGCCTCGCGGACGGTGCCGGCCCAGCTGTCCTACTTCGTCGGGCCGGACCCGTTCAACCCGCCGTACTCCCAGCTGGCCACCGCCTCCGTGGTGGTCACCATCCCCGTGATCGTCATCGTCCTGTTGTTCCAGCGCAAGATCGTCGCCGGCCTCACCTCCGGCGCAGTGAAGGGTTGATGCCAGATGGCTGCTATCGAAATGAAGAACATCGTCAAGCAGTACGGCGACGGCTTCCCCGCTGTGAACGACGTCTCCATCGACGTCCAGGACGGGGAGCTCATGATCCTGGTCGGGCCCTCCGGCTGCGGCAAGTCCACGCTGCTGCGGATGATCGTGGGCCTGGAGGACATCACCTCCGGCGACATGATCATCGGCGGGGAGCGCGTCAACGACAAGGCGCCCCGTGACCGGAACCTCGCCATGGTGTTCCAGAACTACGCGCTGTACCCCCACCTGACGGTCTACGAGAACATCGCCTTCCCGCTGCGGCTGTCCAAGCAGTTCAGCGACCAGGAGATCGACCAGAAGGTCCGGGAGGCCAGCAAGACCCTCGAGCTCGACGAGCACCTCGACCGCAAGCCCGGGAACCTCTCCGGCGGCCAGCGGCAGCGAGTCGCGATGGGACGCGCGATCGTCCGGGACGCCCAGGCGTTCCTCTTCGACGAGCCGCTGTCCAACCTCGACGCCAAGCTGCGCGGCCAGATGCGCACCGAGATCTCGCGGCTCCAGCGGCGACTCGGCATCACCACGGTCTACGTGACCCACGACCAGACCGAGGCGATGACGCTCGGCGACCGGGTCGCCGTGCTCAAGCGTGGCCTTCTCCAGCAGCTGGCCACCCCACGCGAGCTCTACGAGCACCCGGTCAACCTCTTCGTCGCCGGCTTCATCGGCTCGCCGCCGATGAACTTCCTGCCGGCGACGGTCAAGGGCGACCAGGTCGAGCTGCCCTTCGGCACGGTCAAGATCCCGGCGGCGAAGGCCGAGCGGGTGCAGGACAAGGGCCTCCTGATCGCCGGCATCCGGCCCGAGTACTTCGACGACGCCTCGGTCGTCGAGGAGCACAAGCTGCGCGAGGGGTCGACGTTCCGCGCGAAGGTCGACGTCGTCGAGTGGCTGGGCAACGAGGCCTACGCCTACGTCCCGTTCGAGGCGCCTCCGGAGGTCGCCGCCCAGATCACCGAGCTGGAGAAGGAGCTCGACATGGAGGCGATGCGACCCCAGCTCATCATCGCCCTCGACTCGGCCAGCCATATCAAGGAGGGCGAGGAGGCCGAGATCTTCGTCGACGCCCGCAAGATGCACTTCTTCGACCCCGAGACCCAGGACAACCTCACCGTAGGCGTCTGAGGCACCTGCCCGATCCGGGCCGCCGGCCGCCCCGCGACGTAGCGGGCGGCCGGCGGTTTCGTCTGTCCCGGATCTTCCGTTCGCGCAGTTCGTCCCGATAGTCTCCTGCCACTCCCCCGGGCGAGCCGGGGGAGGCCAAGACTTTCTTGGGTCCGCTTCAGCCTACGGTCGTCGGCTACCTGCGGATCCGCTTGCGGGACTCCCCCGGCATCGCCTTGCGGCGGACGTTCACCCCGGCCATCAGGGCAAGCCCCTTGACGCGTACGACGGGCGAGCCGGCCGTGATCTCGGCGGGGACCCTGTCCCGGGCCTGGCTGAAGTCGCCCATGATCCCGACGCCGTCGACGATGACCTGGGTCTGCGGGTTCACGATGACGTCGACGCCGGCCATGATCGCGACAGCGGTGACGGTGACCTCGCGGGCCTCGAACAGCGCCTCGCGCAGGTCGAGCGTGACGGAGCCCATCATCGCGAAGGCGGTGTGCTGCACCGGGACCCGCCACACGCCGCGGCGGGTGCAGTCACCCATGAAGGAGACGGAGCTCGGGTACGTCGTGGCCGGGAGCACAGGCCCGCCGGGGTACGGCTGCGCGACCGGGTGGGGCGGGGTGCCCGGCAGGGCGCCCGTCGTACGCACGGGGAGGTCGGCGGTGATCGGGACCAGGTCGCCGTAGGTCTTGGCCCTGAAGGTCGCCTCGAGCCGCTCGTCGAGCTCCTCGAGGTCGATCCGCCCCTCGCCGGCGGCGTGCCGCAGCACCTCGGCCACCTTGTGGCGGTCGTCGTCGGAGATCCGGAGCCGGGCCGGGTCTCGCCTCTCCATCTCGTACGGGCGTCCCTCCATGCGGTCAGCCTAATCGCCTGGATTACCCTCATGGCTCGTGAACAACGATCCTGAGTTCCGCTACTCCGACCTGCTGCCCACGGGCGCCGACGAGACGCCGTACCGGCTGATCACCTCAGAGGGCGTGAGAACGTTCGAGGTCGACGGCCGCACGTTCCTCAAGGTGGAGCCTGAGGCACTGCGTGTCCTCACGGCCGAGGCGATGCACGACATCGCGCACTACCTGCGTCCGGCCCACCTCGCGCAGCTGCGGAAGATCATCGACGACCCTGAGGCGAGCGGGAACGACCGTTTCGTGGCGCTCGACCTGCTCAAGAACGTCAACATCTCCGCGGGCGGCGTGCTGCCGATGTGCCAGGACACCGGCACCGCGATCGTCATGGGCAAGAAGTCGGAGGGTGTCCTGACGGGCGCCGACGACGGCGAGTGGATCAGCCGGGGCGTGTACGACGCGTACACCAAGCTCAACCTGCGCTACTCCCAGCTCGCGCCGCTGAACATGTGGGAGGAGAAGAACACCGGCACGAACCTCCCGGCACAGATCGAGCTCTACGCCGCACCCGCGACATCCTCAGGCGCACCAGCCACCAAGGAAGATCTCTCCTACAAGTTCCTGTTCATGGCCAAGGGCGGCGGCTCGGCGAACAAGTCCTTCCTGTTCCAGGAGACCAAGGCCGTGCTGAACCCCAAGCGCATGCTGGAGTTCCTCGACGAGAAGATCCGCTCACTCGGCACGGCGGCCTGCCCGCCGTACCACCTCGCGATCGTCGTGGGCGGCACCTCGGCCGAGTTCGCGCTGAAGACCGCGAAGTACGCCTCCGCGCACTACCTCGACAACCTCCCCACGTCGGGGGACATGAGCGCTCATGGCTTCCGGGACCTCGAGCTCGAGGAGGAGGTCTTCAAGCTCACCCAGTCGTTCGGGATCGGCGCGCAGTTCGGCGGGAAGTACTTCTGCCACGACGTCCGGGTCGTCCGCCTCCCCCGGCACGGCGCCTCCTGCCCCGTCGCGATCGCGGTGTCCTGCTCGGCCGACCGGCAGGCCCTCGGCAAGATCACGCCGGAGGGTGTCTTCCTCGAGCAGCTCGAGCGCGACCCCGCGAAGTACCTTCCCGAGACGACTGACGAGAAGCTCGCCCAGGACGGCACGGGAGACGTCGTTCGAGTTGATTTGAACCGGCCGATGGACGAGATCCGATCCGAGCTGTCCAAGTACCCGGTCAAGACGCGCCTCTCGCTCACCGGGCCCCTGGTGGTGGCGCGCGACATCGCGCACGCGAAGATCAAGGAGCGCCTCGACGCGGGCGAGCCGATGCCGCAGTACATGCGCGACCACGCCGTCTACTACGCCGGCCCGGCCAAGACGCCCGAGGGCTACGCGTCGGGCTCCTTCGGACCGACCACCGCCGGCCGGATGGACTCCTACGTCGAGCAGTTCCAGGCCGCCGGCGGCTCGATGGTGATGCTCGCGAAGGGCAACCGCTCGGTGCAGGTGACGAAGGCGTGCGCGGCGCACGGCGGCTTCTACCTCGGCTCGATCGGCGGCCCCGCCGCCCGGCTCGCGCAGGACTGCATCAAGCACGTCGAGGTGCTCGAGTACCCCGAGCTCGGCATGGAGGCGGTCTGGAAGATCGAGGTCGAGGACTTCCCCGCGTTCATCGTGGTCGACGACAAGGGCAACGACTTCTTCGCCGACCCCGCCGGGCAGACCACGGTCCCGCTGACCGGGATCCGGGTCCGCTCCGCCGAAAAGGGCTGACCACCGACACGAGGCGGTGGTCGGCCTGGCGTCGGCTCTGGTCAGCCACGCCCCTGTCCGTCGTACATCGAGTCGAGCAGTGACTGGTACTTCGCCTCGATGACCTTGCGCTTGACCTTCAGGCTCGGCGTCAGCTCGTCGTCCTCGATCGACAGGTCGTGGTCGAGGATCCGGAAGTCCTTGATGGTCTCCCAGCGGTTGAGCCGGCCGTTGAGCTCATCGAGGCACTCCTCGACGTACCCGTGGACTGCGGGGTCCCCGGCCAGCGAGGCGTAGTCGGTGGCCGTCAGGCCGTGCGCGCGACCCCACTGGGCCAGCGCCTCGGGGTCCAGGGCGATCAGGGCTGTCGCGTAGTTGCGGCCGTTGGCGTGCACGAGCATCTGGCTGGCCAGGGGGCACACGGCCTTGAAAAGGACCTCGATCGGCTGCGGCGCGATGTACTTCCCGCCGGAAGTCTTGATCAGGTCCTTCTTCCGGTCGGTGATCCGCACCCGGCCCGCGTCGTCGATCTCGCCGACGTCGCCGGTCGCGAACCAGCCGTCCTCGCTCAGCACCTCGGCGGTCGCCTCGGGGAGGTTGTGGTACCCACGCATCACACCCGGCCCGCGCACCAGGATCTCGCCGTCGTCCGCGATCTTGACCTCGGTGCCGACGAGCGGGCGGCCCACGATGCCGAACGCCGGCTCGTCAGGGTGCACGATGCAGGCCCCGGCGCTGGTCTCGGTCAGCGCGTAGCCCTCGATGATCGGCAGCCCGGCGGCGTAGAACCAGGTGCCGATGTCCGTGGACAGAGCGGCGCTGCCCGAGACGAGGAAGCGGATCCGCCCGCCCAGCCGGGAGCGGACCTTCGAGAGAACCAACCGGTCGGCGAGCGCGTGCTCGGCCTGCAGGAGGCGGCTCGGCCGACGGCCCTCGAGCCGTGCCCGGCCGGCCCGGTCGCCCACCCCGAACGCCCAGGTGAAGAGCCGGTACCTGGCCCCTCCCTCCTCCTGCACCGTCTGGACGATCTTGGAGTGCACCTTCTCGAAGATCCGTGGGGGGCCGGCCATGAACGTCGGCCGGACGACCTCGAGGTTCTCCACGATCTTGTCGATGCGGCCGTCGACGGCGGTGGCGAAGCCGATCTGCAGCTGCACCGCCAGCAGCATCTTGGCGAACGAGTGCGACATCGGCAGCCACAGGTACTGCAGGTCGTCGGCCGAGAGGATGTCGAAGGCCTGGGCTCCGGCACCGATGTAGGTCCAGCAGCGATGGGGAAGCTCGACGCCCTTCGGCCGTCCCGTGGTGCCCGAGGTGTAGATCAAGGTGGCCAGGTCCTCGGGCTGGACCGCGGCGACCGCCTCGTCCACCGCGGTCGGGTTCTCGACGAGGTGCTTGGCGCCCAGCGCCTGCAGGTCGTCGAGGCTCAGCACCCACTCGCCGTCCGCCTCGCCGTCGAACGTGACCACCCGGTGCAGGTCGGGCAGGTGGTCGCGCTGTTCTCGGAGCTTGGCGATCTGGGTGTCGTCCTCTGCGAAGACGATCCGGGACCCGCTGTCGGCCAGGATGAAGGCGACCCCCTCACTCAGGGTCGTGGGGTAGACGGCGGTCGTGGCGGCGCCCGCGCACATGATGGCCAGGTCGGCGTACAACCACTCGATGCGGGTCGTGCTGAGGACCGCCACCCGCTCCTCGGGCCGGATCCCCAGTGCGAGCAGACCGGCGGCGGTGGTCCGCACCGTCTCGGCCATCTGCGCCCAGGTCACCGACGTCCAGCCTCCGTCCGACGGGAAGCGGAACGCCTCCGACCCGGGCGTCGCCGCGACCCGGTCGTAGAACATCCGGGCGACCGACACAGCCGGAGTCGGGTAGGTGCTGGGGTCCACAGTTCCGGTGGTCGTCGGCATCACGACCCTCCATTCCTCGCCCGGCGGTCTCTCCGCCCGGGCGGGTGGCTCTGGATACGCGGGGATCGCCATGCGGGTGACGCCCCGGTGCTCCTGCCAGAGTCGCACGGCCCTCCGGGCGACACCAGGGAACTTGGTCCCCAGCCGGTGACGTCGACCAGGCACCGCCCGGGGCGGGTTTGGCCGGGCCCCCGTGAGGTAATGGACCGCGTGGAGTACACCGAGGTGGCCCGGGCCGAGTCCCCGCGGGGCGAGATCGTCCTGCGCGAACGTCGTGACCCCGAGGCCGGTCCCAACGCGCCCGTCGTGCTCGAGCTGCGGGTGAACGGGGTGTTCGTGATGGACACGTTCGAGACCAGCAGCGAGAAGGGCCTCGCCGCGGCCGCCCTGAAGCAGGTCGACGAGCCCCGAAGCGTCCTGGTCGGTGGCCTCGGCCTCGGCTTCACCATGCACGAGGTGCTCGCGGACAAGCGGGTGGAACGGCTGGTGGTCGTCGAGATCGAGGACGCGCTCGTGCAGTGGATGCGCGAGGGGACGGTCCCGCACGGCCCGTCGTACCTCGCGGACGAGCGGGTCGCCGTGATCACCGCCGACATCAGGACCGCGATGGCCGAGGCCACCCCTGCGGCGTACGACCTGGTCCTGCTCGACGTCGACAACGGCCCCGGCTTCCTCGTCTACGACGAGAACGAGGCGGTCTACCAGCGGGAGTTCCTCCAGCAGACCAAGGACTGCCTTCGTCCCGGTGGCGCGCTCGTCGTGTGGTCGGCCGCGGAGTCGCCCACCCTCCAGGCGGAGATGCAGGAGGTCTTCGGCGACGCGGTGGCGGTGCCGTACGACGTGACGCTGCAGAGCCGCGACGAGCACTACTGGATCTACCTCTCGCGCAACAAGGCATAGCGGCCTGGCGGTCGGGTAGCCTCCGGTATGGCTGATTTCCGCACCGAGCACGACAGCATGGGTGAGGTCCAGGTCCCCGCGGACGCCCTCTGGCGGGCCCAGACGCAGCGGGCCGTGGAGAACTTCCCGATCAGCGGCAGCACCCTGGAGCACGCGCACGTCCAGGCGATCGCGCACGTGAAGGCGGCGGCCGCGAAGGTCAACGCCGAGCTCGGCGTGGTGGACGGCGACATGGCCGAGGCGATCGTGGCCGCCGCCGACGAGATCGTGGCCGGCAAGCACCTCGACCACTTCCCCGTCGACGTCTTCCAGACCGGCTCCGGCACCTCGTCGAACATGAACATGAACGAGGTGCTCGCCACGCTCGCCACCAGGCGCCTCGGCCGGGACGTGCACCCCAACGACCACGTCAACGCCAGCCAGTCGAGCAACGACACGTTCCCGACCTCGATCCACGTCGCCGCGGTCACCTCGACCACTCACGACCTGGTCCCCGCCCTCGACCACCTCGCCGACACGCTCGAGCGCAAGGCCCGCGAGTTCGGCGACGTCGTCAAGGCCGGTCGCACGCATCTGATGGACGCGACGCCGGTGATGCTCGGCCAGGAGCTCTCCGGGTACGCCGCCGCGATCCGCCTCGGCGTGGAGCGCCTCGAGGCGGCCCTGCCGAGGGTGGCCGAGCTGCCCCTGGGCGGCACGGCGGTCGGCACGGGCATCAACACGCCGGAGGGGTTCGCCCCCCGGGTGATCGAGGAGCTCTCGAGCCGCACCGGACTGCACTTCACCGAGGCGCGCAACCACTTCGAGGCCCAAGGCGCCCGCGACGCCCTGGTGGAGCTGTCCGGGGCGGTACGCACCGTCGCGGTGAGCCTCACGAAGATCTGCAACGACCTGCGCTGGATGTCATCGGGTCCCCGGACCGGCCTCGCCGAGATCAACCTCCCCGACCTCCAGCCCGGGTCGAGCATCATGCCCGGCAAGGTGAACCCCGTCCTTCCCGAGGCGACCCTGATGGTCTGCGCCCAGGTGATCGGCAACGACGTGACGGTCGCCACCGCCGGCGCTTCGGGGAGCTTCGAGCTGAACGTGATGATGCCGGTCATGGCCCGCAACCTTCTCGAGTCGGTGCGCCTGCTCGGCAACAGCAGCCGCCTGCTCGCGGACCGCTGCATCGACGGGATCACCGCCAACGTCGAGCGCATGCGCACCTACGCCGAGTCCTCCCCCTCTGTGGTGACCCCGCTCAACCGCTACATCGGCTACGAGAACGCCGCCAAGGTCGCCAAGACCGCCCTCGCGCAGCAGAAGACCATCAAGGAGGTCGTGATCGAGATGGGGTACGTCGAACGCGGCGACCTCACTGAGGAGCAGCTCGACGAGGCCCTCGACGTCGCGAGCATGACGCACCCCTGACCTCCGGCGTACGCACCCGGAACACAGCAAGAGGGGCCCGCCTGTCGGCGGGCCCCTCTGTGGATGCTTGGGGGGTGCTCAGTACCAGTTGTTGGCCTGCTTGAACTCCCACGCCGAGCAGGCGGTGCCGTAGGAGCTCGCGACGTACTCCAGTCCCCAGCGGATCTGGCTCACCGGGTTGGTCATGTAGTCGGCCGGCAGGTTGTCGTGAGTGCCGCCGGTCAGCGCCTGCGGGATGCCGTAGGCGGTGGACGACGGGTTGTCCGCAGTAGGGTCCCAGTCGCTCTCGCTCACCCAGAGCTCGTCGAGGCAGTCGAACTCGCCCGGGTCGAGGCCGTACTCCGGCATGAGCCGCTTCGCGATCTCACGCGGGTCCTCGTCGGCGAGGTCCTCGGTGCGGGTGACCTGGCCACCGGAGTCCTGGTCGAGCGCCCGCTCCTTCTCCTGGGAGGTGCGCCGGTCGGACCGGGAGGCGGCGGTGTCGCCCCGGTCCTCCAGGGTCGGGTCGACGGGGGTGTCGACCCGCTTCGCCTCGGCGGCGGCGATGGTGGCGGCCGCGGAGTTGGTAGGGGCAGGGGAGCTGCTCTTCCAGGCGACACCGCTGGTGACGGCGAGGCCGGTCGCCGCGACGGCGACTCCGGAGTAGGTCACCGACTTGCGCAGGCTCTTCTTGATGGCCGGCTCGGCCGGTGCGTTCCGGTGTTTCGGAACGTACTTGGCTTTTGGCACAGACGTCCCTCCGCTCGGGTCGACTACAGGGTGGCTGCACGTCGGGGGCGACGAACAAGTCGATCACCATGCCCCAGTCGTCCCGAGTCACGCAAATTGGGAGGTTTTGCCGCGATGCAGGTCACAGAGGCCGAATGTGTGACTTGCAGGCATGCTTCCCAACTGCCCGGACGACAAAACCGGCTCCTCTTGTGGCCGCCGCCACAGGAGGAGCCGGTCTGTACCGGTCAGATCACAAGGTCACGTGCTCGAGCATCTCCGTGACGAGCGCGGCGATCGGCGAGCGCTCGGACCTGGTGAGGGTCACGTGGGCGAAGAGGGGGTGCCCCTTGAGCTTCTCCACGACTGCCACCACGCCGTCGTGGCGTCCCACCCTCAGGTTGTCGCGCTGGGCGACGTCGTGGGTCAGGACCACCTTGCTGTTCGCCCCGATACGGGAGAGCACGGTCAGCAGCACGTTGCGCTCGAGCGACTGGGCCTCGTCGACGATCACGTAGGCATCGTGGAGCGACCGGCCCCGGATGTGGGTGAGCGGCAGGACCTCGAGCATGCCGCGGTCCACGACCTCGTCGATGACCTCGGGCGAGGTGAGCGCGCCGAGCGTGTCGAACACCGCCTGTGACCAGGGCGACATCTTCTCCGACTCGCTGCCGGGAAGGTAGCCGAGCTCCTGGCCGCCGACCGCGAACAGCGGGCGGAACACCACGACCTTCTTGTGCTGGCCCCGCTCCATCACCGCCTCGAGACCCGCGCACAGCGCCATCGCGGACTTGCCGGTGCCGGCCCGGCCGCCGAGGGAGACGATCCCGACCTCGGGGTCGAGCAGCATCTCGAGCGCGATCCGCTGCTCGGCGGAGCGGCCGTGCACGCCGAAGGCCTCGCGGTCGCCGCGCACGAGGTGGACGCGCTTGTCGGCCTTCACCCGGCCGAGTGCGCTGCCCCGCTCCGACAGGAGGACCAGGCCGGTGTGGCAGGGCAGGTCACGGGCCTCCTCGAGGTCGATCAGGTTGTCGGCGTACAGCTCGTCGATGTCGGCCCCGGACACCTCGAGCTCGGCCATGCCGGTCCATCCCGCCTCGACCGGCAGCTCGGCGCGGTACTCCTCGGCGTCGAGTCCGACCGCAGAGGCCTTGATCCTCAGCGGGAGGTCCTTGGAGACCAGCGTGACGTCGTACCCCTCGTTGGCGAGGTTGCGGGCGACTGCGAGGATCCGGGTGTCGTTGTCGCCGAGCCGGAAACCGGACGGCAGCGACTCGGCGTCGGTGTGGTTGAGCTCCACCCGGATGGTGCCTCCGGTCTCGGTGATCGGCACCGGCTCGTCGAGACGGCCGTGGAGCACACGGAGCTCGTCGAGCATGCGGAGCGCGGACCGGGCGAAGTACCCGAGCTCAGGGTGGTGGCGCTTGCCCTCCAGCTCGGTGATCACCACGACGGGCAGGACGACCTCATGCTCGTTGAACCGGTGCAGGGCTCCGGGGTCGGCCAGCAGCACGCTGGTGTCCAGGACGAAGGTCCGGACCTCCTTGGCGGCAGGCGCTGCGATCTTCCGGCGAGTGGTGCTCTTGCTTGTAGCCACAGCTACGTCCCCTCGCGGACCGGCGCACGCACTCAGTGCCCCGGCCCTAGATTCTCTCGTTGGACCGGGAGCGGGCCCGAAAGTCCGAGTGCGGACTCCCGGTGTTCAACTGGTCGTGAATAGTCACGAACGGGCCTCCCGACACGGCTGGCTTCCCTCCCGCCGTTGCTTAGAAGGTAGACGCTCCGGGCCAAAGCAACCAGTGACACGCCCGAACGGGGGGTGAAGTCAGGACAAACGGGTCAGGCGCCGTAACGACGCTCACGCTCGGCGTAGGCGCGCAACGCGCGGAGGAAGTCGACACGCCGGAAGTCGGGCCAGTAGGCCTCGCAGAAGTAGAACTCGCTGTGGGCGCTCTGCCAGAGCAGGAACCCGCCGAGCCGCTGCTCGCCGGAGGTCCGGATGACGAGGTCCGGGTCCGGCTGTCCCTTGGTGTAGAGGTGCTCGGAGATGTGCTCGACGTCGATGATCTCGGCCAGCTCCTCGATCGACGTGCCCTGCGAGGCGTGCTCCTGGAGCAGGGAGCGGACCGCGTCGGCGATCTCGCGACGACCGCCGTAGCCCACGGCGACGTTGACGAGGAGCCCCTCGACATCACGGGTGGCGTCCGCGGACTCCTTCAACCGGCGTGCCGTCGGCGCGGGGAGCAGGTCGAGCGCACCCACCGGGTTGAGCCGCCAGCGCTGCGCCTGGGCGAGGTCGACGACGACCTCCTCGATGATCCTCAGCAGAGACGCCAGCTCCTGGGGCGGCCGGTTGAGGTTGTCGGTCGAGAGCAGCCACAGCGTGACCACCTCGACGCCGACCTCCTCGCACCACGCGAGGAGGGGGGAGATGTTGGCCGCACCGGCGCGATGGCCCTGCTCGACGTCGGCGCCGACCGCCTTGGCCCAGCGGCGGTTGCCGTCGAGCATCACCCCCACGTGCTTGGGCAGACGGTCCGACGGGAGGCGCCGCGCAAGGCGCGCTTCGTACGCCGGGTACAGCACCTTGCGTATGCCGGATTTCCAGTCAGCCACGGCACCCCACCCTACCTGTGACGGCGAACGCATTTCCTTGAACATACGCGCGCCCGCCTGGCTACGGTATCGCCATGGCATCCGACGAGCCACGCTCCCTGGACGAACCGGCGCACGCGAGCGCCGAGGTCGCCGACCACCTGCGCGAGCAAGTCCGGGAGATGCTCGACGAGGTCAAGCCGAAGCTCCGTGGCTGGCTCCACGCGGCAACCGCCCCGCTCACCCTCGCCGCGGGGGTCGTCCTCATCGTGCTCTCCCCCGATGCCGCGACCCGCACCGGCTCAGCGATCTTCGCTGCGTCCGCCCTGGTGCTCTTCACCGTGTCCGCGGTCTACCACCGCGGGACGTGGTCGCCGAAGGCGTGGGCCTTCCTCCGCCGCTTCGACCACGCCAACATCTTCCTGCTCATCGCGGGCAGCTACACCCCGTTCACGCTGCTGCTCCTCGAAGGCCGCGACCGCACCGTCCTGCTCACCGTCGTCTGGGTCGGCGCAGCGCTCGGCATCCTGTTCCGGATCTTCTGGGCCGGGGCTCCGCGCTGGCTCTACACGCCGATCTACATCGGCCTCGGCTGGGCGGCGATCTTCTACTTCGGCGACTTCGTCGAGAACGCCGGCACCGCCGTGCTGACCCTGATGGTCGTCGGCGGCGGGCTCTACACCCTCGGCGGACTGGTCTACGGCCTGAAACGGCCCGACCCTTCGCCCACCTGGTTCGGCTTCCACGAGGTGTTCCACTCGCTGACGATCGCCGCCTTCGTGACCCACTACGTCGGCATCTCGATCGCGACGTACTCGCTGCGCTAGACCTCCGCCAGCTCTCCTCACAAAACGCCCATCTGGGTCTTCCTATCCCACGCCGTCGGAGTTACGGTCGAGGTAACGAAGAACCAGCTTGATCGGTTTGGAGGTGTTGCCTTTGACCACCCCTTCACGATCGCATCACGAGCCCGAAGGGCCGTGAGCAGAAAGCTGAACCACGCAGAAGGGGAAGGCCTGGTGCCTTCCCCTTCTCCGTCTCCCGGGGCTGCTCGACGGTCTGCTCAGCCCGCCAGCAGCTTCCGCAGGTCCTCGGGGTCGGTCACCGGCCGCTCGCAGACCAGCGCGCGGCACACGTACGCGGCCGACCTCCCGTCCACGAGCCCACGCTCCGCGAGCAGGGGTACGTCGGACGCGCCCGGCGTCCCGGCGATGACCACCGCCCCGGGGCTGCTCGACCCCCGGGCGACCCGTTCGAGCTCCGCACGGAGCGGGTCACCCTCCTCCCCCACGACGGCGATCTCGAGCGGCCCCGCGAGGGCGGCCTCCGCGGCGGCGAGCGACCATCCCGCGAAACGTGGCACCCGGTCGGCGAGCAGCCGCACGGTGCGCAGCGCCGCATCGGCGGCATCGCGGTGGCGCCCCGACCCGGTCACCGCGGCGTAGCCGAGGAGTGCGTGGACCAGGGCCGACTGGCCGGAGGGGCTGGCATTGTCGCTCGGGTCGCGGGGCCGCGCCACCAGGGTCTCCGCGTCGTCGGCCGTGTCGTAGAAGCCGCCCTGGCCATCGGCGAAGTGAGCCAGCGCCGTGTCGAGGAGGCCGCCCGCACGCTCGAGCCAGATCGGGTCACCTGTCGCCGAGAGCAGGGCCAGGAAGCCGTCGGCGACGCAGCCGTAGTCCTCGAGCACCCCGGCGTGCGCCCCCGCGACGCCGTCCCTGGAGACGCGCAGCAACCGCAGTCCGTCCGGATGCTCCTGCAGGTGGAGGTCGACGAGCAAGGTGGCGGCGCGGACCGCCGCGTCGACGTACCTCTGCTCCTCCAGCAGCAGGCCCGCCTGCGCGAGGGAGCCGATCGCGAGGCCGTTCCAGGCGGCGACCACCTTGTCGTCGCGGGCGGGCGGCACTCTCGTCGAACGCGCCTCGCGCAACCGCGAGCGGATGCGGGTCCAGCGCTCGGGGTCGTCGGGGTCCTGGCGCAGCTGCAGCGTCGAGGCGCCGTGCTCGAAGGTGCCGCGCTCGGTGACGTCGAGCAGCCCCGCGGCCCAGCGACCGTCGTCCTCGCCGAGAACCTCGACGAGCTGCCCGGGGGTCCACGCGTAGTACTTCCCCTCGACGCCCTCCGAGTCGGCGTCGAGGGCTGAGGCGAAGCCACCCTCGGCGGTGAGGAGGTCGGAGAGCAGGAACTCGGCGGTCTCGCGGGCGACGCGCTCGCCCAGCGGGTCGCCGCTCTGCCGCCACCAGCGGGCGTAGACGCCGAGCAGCTGCGCGTTGTCGTAGAGCATCTTCTCGAAGTGCGGCACGACCCACTGCCGGTCGACGCTGTAGCGGGCGAAGCCGCCGCCGAGCTGGTCGTACATGCCGCCGCGGGCCATGGCGTGGCAGGTCGCGCCGACCATCTGCCGCGCGCGGTCCGAGCCGGTGCGTGCCTCGTGGCGCAGGAGCAGCTCGAGCACCATCGAGGGCGGGAACTTCGGCGCCGTCCCGAACCCCGCCGAGGTCTGGTCGAGCTCCCGCCAGAGCTTGTCGACGGCGACCTCGAGAACGGCCTCGTCGAGGTCACCCCGGCCGGTCGCGTCGTTCTCCATCCGCAGTCGCTCCGCGATGCGGTCGGCGACGCCGGCGATCTCCTCGCGCCGGTCCCGCCAGGCGTCGGCCAATGCGTGGAGCACCTGCGTGAACGCCGGCTGCCCGTGGCGCGGCTTGTCGGGGAAGTAGGTGCCGGCGAAGAACGGCTCGCCGTCGTGGTTGAGCACGACCGTCATGGGCCAGCCGCCCTGGCCGGTCATCGCGGTGGTCGCGGTCATGTAGACCGCGTCCACGTCGGGACGCTCTTCGCGGTCGACCTTCACGTTCACGAAGTGCTCGTTCATGAGCGCCGCGGTCGCCTCGTCCTCGAAGGACTCGTGAGCCATGACATGGCACCAGTGACACGCGGCGTAGCCGACGCTCAGGAGCACCGGGATGTCGCGGCGGCGGGCCTCGTCGAAAGCCTCCGGCCCCCACTCGTGCCAGTCGACCGGGTTGTCCTTGTGCTGCAGGAGGTACGGCGATGTCGCGTTCGCCAACCTGTTCGCCACGGCTGTCCTCTCCCGTCCCGGGCATGGGTACTACACGACACGCTACGTCGGGGCCGGACCGATGGAGAGCTGATCCTTTCGGCTTGGACTAGGAGCGCTGAGGGCGGGTTGAAGCCTCCCGGCCTCGACACGGTCGAGGTCGCAGGGTCGCGGTGCCCCAGGGCGAGGGACTGTCAAGGAGCGGTCGGGCCAGGGCTTCCCCAAGCTGTGGACCCGACCGCTCCCGCTGGTCGCCCCGTCGTGCGTGAGGCACGAGGGGGCCGTCTCGACCGGCTAGCGGCGAACGCTCATGCCAACGCCACCTCTTCCGCGCGGAGGGCCGCGACGACTGCGCCGACGGCCGGCCCGAAGCGCCGTCGCCACGCGTCGACGTACTGCGGCAGGAAGTCGAGGTGATGCTCCTCGAGGACGAAGGACGGCACCGGCAGCAGCGCCCCGACGGCCTGGAGCACGAGTCGCAGCTGCAGATCCGCGATCGCGCCGTGTGCACTGGACGCGGAGAGCACGACCGGGACCGCGACGGTCTCCTCCAAGGCGGTCGGCTCGAGGCCGTCGAGGAAGAGCTTCAGAAGCCCGGTGTAACCGGCCTTGTGGACCGGCGTCGCGACGATGAGGAGACCCGCCCGACTCACGATCTCTCGCGCGCGTCGTGCTCGCTCGTCGTCCGAGGCGACCACGTCGGGCCCGAGGTCGGCGAGCTCGACCACCTCGACGGAGCCGCCGTCTGCCACTGCCAGGCCGGCGGCCACCACCGCGGCGACCGCACTGGTGTGTGAGCCGCTGGCCGGACTCCCGACCAGCACCGCGACGTTGTTCGACTGGGAGCACTGCGCTGAAGTCATGGCGCCACTCTTCACGAAATGCTCCTTTTTGTCTAGTAACTTAGTAGTCATAATCAACGCACTGATCCGCGTGGCGCCGCGGTGTGCTCGCGGCTCAGACCGCAGCCGCTGCGCGTGGCAGGGCAGGGACGGTCTGGGCGCCGCGGCGAGGGACGCACCAGACCTCGGAACCGACCTCGACGCGAGCCGCACGCGCCTCCGTCCGGGTCAGCGTCACCTGCAGGTCCGGGTTGTCCTCCGTCCTGACACTCAAGCGGACCTCGAACCCCACCCGCACGAGACGGGTCACCACCCCCGGAGTCGCCGCGAGCCTGTCCCCCGTCTCTCGCAGCTCGATGTCATGCGGCCTGATCAACTGCCCGTCGAGGCTGGTCACGGGCCCGAGGAAGCTCATCACGAAGTCGCTCGCAGGCTGGTCGTACAGCTCGTCGGGGGTCCCGATCTGCTCGATCCGACCGTCGTTGATGACGACGATCTCGTCAGCGACCTCGAGCGCCTCCTCCTGGTCGTGAGTCACGAACACCGTCGTCACGTGGACCTCGTCGTGAAGACGCCGGAGCCAGTCGCGCAGCTCCTTGCGCACCTTGGCGTCCAGGGCGCCGAACGGCTCGTCCAGGAGGAGGACCTTCGGCTCCACGGCGAGCGCTCGAGCCAGGGCCATGCGCTGGCGCTGGCCCCCGGAGAGCTGGGCGGGCAGCCGGTGCGCGAACTGCTGGAGGTGCACGAGCTTCAGGAGCTCGTCGACCCTCTGCCTCACCTCAGCCTTCGGCCGCTTGCGGATCTCGAGCCCGAACGCGACGTTCTTGGCCACGGACATGTGCTTGAAGGCCGCGTAGTGCTGGAAGACGAACCCGACGTTGCGCTTCTGCGCCGGCAGGTGGGTCGCCTCCGCGCCTTCGATGACGACCGAGCCTTCATCGGCGGACTCGAGGCCCGCGATGATCCGGAGGAGCGTGGACTTCCCTCCTCCACTGGGGCCGAGCAGCGCTGTGAGCTGCCCGGTCGGGATGGAGACGGACACGTCGTCGAGAGCGACGAAGTCTCCGAACCTCTTGCTGACTCCCCGCACGTCGATACTCATGACTCTTCCTTGGGTCTCAGGACGGACACGATCACGATGCAGACCACGGAGGCGAACGCCAGCATGAACGCGGTGGCGTAGGCGGTGCTCTGCTCGAAGTTCTGGTACTTCTGCTCGACGACCAACGTCGCGGTCTGGGTCTTCTCCACGACGTTGCCGGAGACGATCTTCACGGCTCCGAACTCACCCAGGGATCGGGCCAGGCTGAGGACGACGCCGTAGACGACGGCCCACTTGATGCTCGGCAAGGTGATCCTGCGGAACGTCTGCAGCCCGCCTGCTCCCAGGCTGCGAGCGGCCTGCTCCTGCTCGTCGCCGATCTCCTGCAGCACCGGCACAACCTCGCGGATCACCAGCGGCAGGGCCACGAAGACGGTGGCCATGACCATCGCCGGCGTCGCGAAGACCATCTGCACGCCCGCCTCGGACAGGGGTACGCCGAACCAGCCGTCGCGGCTGTTGTAGACCAGCAGCAGGGCCAGACCGACCACCACCGGCGACACGGACAAGGGCACGTCGATGAGCGCGGAGAGCGCCCGCTTCCCGGGGAACTCGTAGCGCACCAGGAGCAGCGAGATGCCCACGCCGAAGAGCAGGTTGATCACGACGGCGGACAGCGCGACCACGACCGTCATCTGGAGAGCGTGCGTCACGACCGGGTCGCGCCAGGCCGTCTCGAGGCTGGAGAGGCCGTCCGCGAACGTGTGCTTTACCACGAGTGACACCGGCCAGGCGACGAGCAGGAACAGATAGGCGACCGCGACCAGGCGCAGGGCCCAGCGGACGACAGTCGGTGTGCTACCCATGGCGCGCCACCCTTCGCTGGATCACATCGAGCACCACGATCACCGCGAGCGCGACCGCCAGCAGCAACGTGGCGACTGCCGCCGCCGCTGCCGAGTCGCCGTTCTCGATGTAGGTGAGCACTCGGACCGAGGCGACCTCGGTGCGCATCGGCAGGTTCCCGCTGAGCAGCACCAGGGAGCCGTACTCGCTGATCGCCCTGGCGAAGGACAGCGCCGCACCCGCGGCGATCGCCGGCGCCAGGCTGGGCAGGATGATCCGGCGGAACGTGGTCAACCTGCCCGCCCCCAGGGAGGCAGCGGCCTCCTCGACGTCCCGCTCGAGCTCCTCCAGGACAGGCTGCACCGTCCTCACCACGAACGGCAGCGTCACGAACGCCAGTGCCAGGTAGACCGCCATGCGCGTGTTGGCGATGTCGACCCCGATCGGGCTGGCAGGCCCGTAGAGCGACAGCAGCACCAGCCCGGCGACGATCGTGGGGAGGGCGAAGGGGATGTCGATGACCACGTCGAGCACCGCCTTGCCCCAGAACCGGTCGCGCACGAGCACCCAGGCGATCGTCGTACCCATCACGACGTTCACAACCGTCACCAGCAGCGACTGGACCACGGTCAGCCGCACCGCGGCCAGGGTCTGGACGTTCGTCAGCGTGGACCAGAACTCCGACCAGCCGGCGGTGGCCGTGGTCGCCACCACCGCGGCGAGCGGGATCAGCACCAGCAGGCTGAACCAGAGCAGCGCGACGCCGAGACCCAGGGCCGAGATGGGAGTCAGGGCGCCCACACGGGGCGAGCGGCGGCGTCGCACCGCCCGCCCCGCGACCGTTGTGCCAACCGTGGTCACGTCAGCTCCTGTGGTGAGCCACCCGCGCTTCGGAGGGGCGTCATTCCTTGCCCGTCTCCTTCTGGATCGCCGGGACGATGCCCGTCTCCTCGTCGAAGAACTTGTCGGCAGCCTCGCCCCAACCGTTGAAGTCCTCGGCGATGGTCAGGAGCTTCTTCGGCTCCGGGAACGGGTTGCCGGGGTCGTTGGCGCCCTCGACCTCGACGTCGCCGACGTCGACGAGGGGCCGGAAGCCGCTCTTGGCGTACTCGGTCTGGGCCTCCTTGCCGACCAGGTAGTCAAGCCAGGCCTGCGCCTTCGGGTCGGCGTCCTTGGTGACCGCGCCCGGGTTCTCGATGAGCAGCGTGTCGTCGGGGACGATGTAGTCGAAGTCCTCACCGTTCTGGCGGGCGAGGATCGCCTCGTTCTCGTAGGAGATGAGGACGTCGCCGTTGCCGCTGGCGAACGCAGTGGTCGCGTCGCGACCGCTGCTGGGCAGCGCGACGGTGTTCTTGAAGAACTTGGTGAGGTAGTCCTTCGCGTCGGCCTCGCTGCCGCCGTCGGCGATCACGTGCCCCCAGGCGCCGAGGATGTTCCACCGCGCGGAGCCGGAGGAGCCGGGGTTCGGTGTCACGATCCCCACTCCCGGCTTGACCAGGTCGTCCCAGCCCTTGATGTTCTTCGGGTTGCCCTTGCGGACGACGAGCACCACGACCGACTGCGTGAGGATGCCCTTGGTCGGACCGGTGTTCCAGTCCTGGTCGACCAGGCCGGCGTCCACCAGACGTGTGACGTCCCCCTCGAGGGAGTAGTGCACGAAGTCGGCATCCAGCCCGGCCTCGACAGCCCGGCTCTGGTCTCCCGACGCGCCGTAGGACGTCTCGAAGCCGACGCCCTTGCCGTCGGGAGTCTGGTTGAAGCTCTCGATGATCGGCTTGTTCGCGGCCTCCAGCACGGAGAACCCGACGAGACTCAGCGTCGAGCTGCTCCCACTTCCGCCGTCTCCCGCGCTCGCGCCGCCGCCGCAGGCCGCCAACGCCAGGAGGCCGGCCGCTGACACCGCTGCCGCTACACGTGTCCTGAGGTTCATGGTGTCTCTTCCCTTGCTGTGTCCGCACTGCCGAGCGGTCTTACTCGGCTTCGTCGAGTAACTTACTCGACTTTACTTAGATAGTTCACTCCAGCATCCTTGTGTCTCAGGGAACGAACGGGGTCGGGACGATCGGAGCGGGATGTCGCACAGCCGGGCTGCCGTGCTCAGGTCCGACGACCCGCGTGCCTCAGTGAGGGAGCCAGGCGTCCTCGTCGTCGGTGCGAGCCATGACGGCGTCGGGCAGCTTGCGGCCGACCAGAGCCTGGATCGTCACGCCCTCGAAGACCTCGCGAAGGCTGCTGCGGGCAGCGATCCACACCAGCTGCAGGATCTCCGCCGACCCCGTGTAGCGGACCGCCTCAGGGCGCACGTCGTACACGCTGACCAAGGGCCCGTCGACGGCCCGGATGACGTCTGCGACGGAGACGGCGCCAGGGTCGGCCGCCAGACCGCCAGCCTCCGGCCTGCCCTCGCTGCGACGAGACGATCTCCGCGCGCCGGAGGTCGGCAAGGATGGCGAGCAGGAACCCGTGGGGGATCCCCTGCCTGCGGCCGATCTCCTCGGCGCTGATCGGCGCCCCGTCTGCGTTCCCTGCGATCTCGATGAGCGCCCGCAGGGCGTAGTCGGACTTGGCGGAGACGCGCATGCGCCGAGTGTGCCAGACGTCCGCTACGCAACCGGGCTCGTACGCCGGACACCGGCGCGTCCTGGCGAACGACCTGCCACAGCCACCTGCTCCGCCGCCGAGCTCCTGCCCCGAGAGGAACCCGCATGACCACCGACCACCGGCCCGGCGCGTCGCACTCCGCAGGGGAGGCCGACCCCGCACCGACGCCGACCGGGATCTCCACAGGGCCGCATCTCGGCACCGGTGACGTCATCCCGTTCCGCGAGGCGGTCCGCGCCTGGTTCGCGATCTCGCTCCAGACCTTCGGGGGTCCCGCCGGCCAGATCGCCGTCATGCAGCGCACGCTGGTCGACGAGAAGCGCTGGATCGGACAGAAGGCGCTTTCTCCACGCCCTGTCCTACTGCACCCTGCTCCCAGGCCCCGAGGCGCAACAGCTCGCCATCTACGTCGGCTGGCTCTTGAACGGACTCCGCGGGGGGCTGGTCGCAGGAACCTTGTTCGTCCTCCCCGGTGTCGTCGCGCTGCTCGGCCTCTCCGCCGCCTACGTGGCCGCCGGCGACTCCACCGTGGTCAACGCGCTGTTCGCCGGCCTGGCGCCGGCGGTGCTCGCGATCGTCGCCCACGCGGTGGTCCGGGTCGGCGGCCGGGCACTCGGCCATCCCGCGCTGGTCGCCCTGGCGCTAGCCGCCTTCGTGGCCCTGTCGTTGTTCGCCGTGCCGTTCCCTGCGGTCGTGGCGGCGGCCGCGGCGATCGGGTGGGCCCTGGGCCGGTGGGCGCCGCAGACGATGCACAAGGCCACGGGACACGGGAGCGGCGACGACGGGCCGCCGCCGCTGATCCCGGACGACGCTCTGCACCACGAACGACCGACCAGGGCGCACACGGTCAAGGTGCTCACGGTCGGCCTCCTGGCCTGGGGGGCTCCGGTCGCTGTCGTCGTCGGTCTGACGGGCGGGGGCAGCATCTTCACCGACCAGGCGATGTTCTTCACCGGCGCCGCGCTCGTCACCTTCGGCGGCGCTTACGCGGTTCTCGCCTACGTCGCGCAGAAGGCCGTCGAGGTGTACGGATGGTTGGCTCCTGGGGAGATGGTCCGCGGCCTCGCTCTCGCCGAGACCACGCCAGGTCCGCTCATCATGGTCGTGCAGTTCGTGGCGTTCGTCGGCGCCTATCGAGACCCCGGCACCCTCAACCCCTGGGCCGCCGCGATCGTCGCCGCTCTGCTGACGACCTGGGTCACCTTCGTGCCGTGCTTCGTGTTCGTCTTCGTCGGCGCTCCCTTCGTCGAGCGCCTGCGCGGCAACCACGCGCTGACCTCGGCCCTGACCGGGATCACCGCCGCCGTGGTGGGGGTCATCGGCAACCTCGCCGTGTTCTTCGCCGTGCACACCCTGTTCGCAGACGTGCACACCGTCTCGCGGGGGCCGATCCACGTGCAGGTCCCGGACCCCGCCAGCCTCGAGTGGGCCTCACTCGGGACCGCCCTGGTCGCTGCCGTCCTGCTGTTCCGGTTCCAGTGGTCGGTGCTGCGCACCCTGGGCCTCTGCGCGGCCATCGGTCTGACGCTCGGCATCGTCCAGGCAGCCGCAGCCTGAAGCGGCGGGCCGCGCCGTACGACGGGTGGCGCCTACTGCACGCGAGCGTAAGGGACGCCGTAGGGGTCCCGGTTGAAGGCGTCGAGCGGAACGACGTCGCGGCCGAGCGGGAAGAGCGCGAGGGGCACCATCTTCCAGCAGGCGATCCCGAAGGGGATGCCGATGATCGTCACGCAGAGCAGGAGCCCCGCGGCGAGGTGGGCGAGCGCCAGCTCCCAGCCCACCACGATGAGCCAGATGATGTTGCCGATCACCGACCAGATGCCGGCGTCCCGCTGCCACACCACCGTCCGCCCGAAGGGCCAGATCACGTATCCGGCCAGCCGGAACGACGCGATGCCGAAGGGGATCGTGATGATCAGGACGAACGCGACGAGCCCGGCGACGGCGTACCCGATGGCGAGCCAGAGGCCTGCCAGCAGGAACCACAAGATGTTGCCGAGCGTCCGCACACCCCGATGCTAGGCGGCTCGGCACCGCTGTTCCTCACCCTGGGCGGGTGAGGAACAGCGGTGGTTCGGTTGGCGGGTCCGCGGACGGCCGTCAGCGACGAACCGCCCGGACGTCGACGTACAGGCTGCCCTCGGTGACCGCCTGCACGGTCGCCCTGGCCTGCCTGTGCAGGGCCGCGGATGCCTTCCCGTAGAAGTCGAGGTCGGCGAGCACCATGTCGTTCCTCGGGGCGGTCCGGAACTCCTTGAGCAGCTGGTCGAGCGACTTCACCGACATACCGGTCGGCTGCTCGCCCTCGTAGATCTCCTCACCGCCGTAGGAGTTGCCGCCCATCACGGTCAGCGAGCCCGACCTCCCGGCCGCCCGGCCAGGAACCGGGACCTCGAGCCGCACCCGGCGCGTGCCGAGCGTGGGCGACAGCAGCGTGACCCTGAGCCGAACGGCGCCGCCGGCACGCAGCCGCAGCTGACGGTTCGGGTTCAGAGGCGCCCAGGCTCCTGCCTTCCGCACCTGCACCGTCTTGATGACGAACCGCTCGTAGCGCGTGCTGAGGCGCGAGGTCGTCCGAACCTGCTTGACGACGACCGGCTCGAACTCGTTCGCCTGGAGCTGCATGAGCTGCGTGTAGAGGTCGTTGGGGACCTCGTAGGAGATGTCGTACGGCGACGCGAACCGGTCGCTTCGGGTGTAGGCGAACGCCTCACCACTCTTGCGGACGCCGCTGACCGTCCAGGAGGCGGTGCCGGAGCCCTTGGTGTAGCCGTCCAGCACCCGGTCCTGGTCGGCCCACATGTGGGTGGCGACGAGGCTCGGCAGGTCGCGCTGGAAGCTGATCCTGGTCGTGCCGGTGCGCGAGCGTCCCTCGGCGGCGACGTACGACGTCACGGTTGTGGCCGGGGGCAGCGGACCGAGCACGCCGTGAAGCCCGACGAGGCGGTCACCGTCCACGAGTCCCACGGGAGCGGCGAGGTTGGTGACCTTGAAGGCGCCACCCCAGTACGGGTCCTCCTGCACGAGGAGCGTCGTGGCCCCGTGCATGGTCAGGCTGGTGCGGCCGGAGTACATGAACGGGTGGCCGAAGGCCAGGACCTCGTCCCCGCACACGGCCGTCGCGGTCCCGACGCCTGCCCAGGTCACGTCACCGTAGGACGCGGACGCGGCTACGTTCCCGCCCGGGACGATGTCGACGCCGGCTCCACCGAGCGGTGCGGCCGACGACTTGTACATGCGGACGTTCCTGGTCGGCATCAGCTTCGCGGCCTGCTCCATCCTGCGAGCGCTGAGGCCGGACACGGCCAGCGGGAGCGGCAGGCGGTTGAAGCCCTGGGCGACCTCCGCCGGGCCGGCCGCACCGGACGAGACGAGCTCGCGTGACATCGCGCGAGGCAAGTCGATGCTGTTGCTCCTCGCCGCGGCGGCCAGCGACTTCTGGGAGCCGGCTCCGCTTCGGAGCAGCTTCTGCATGTCGGCCGCCGGAGTGACGCCGGTGACCATGCTCGGGCTGAGGCCGAGGCTGTACGACACGGCGCCGACCAGCCGGCCGTCGCCCGCGTACACAGGCGAGCCCGACATGCCGTACCAGACACCGCCGGCCTGCTCGAGCGCGGCGGAGCTCAGCCGGACGAGGACGAGGTCCAGGTCGGGAGCGATGCCGTCGTCGAGGACGCCGACCACCTCGCCCGTGAACGAGGTGGGAACAGTGCCCTTGCTGACGGTCAGACCGGTCACCGCCTGACCTTCCGAGAGGGCCGCCACCGGATAGGCGGCAGGGCAGCTCGGGTCGGGCGCCGACTGGGCGGCGGGCACGGTCGCGAGCCCTGCCGCGACGACGGCGAAGGTCCCGAGGACGGCCAAGGGCACTCTGCGACGGATGACGTGTGACGCGTGGGCGTCGTGAGATGGGGTGCTGAAGAATCGGGTCATGGGTGGTCCCCCCTTTGATCCGTTGCCACGCATGGTGCAACGACCCTGTCTCCAGCATCGGGCGACGAGGGAGGACACGTCAGAGGCGTAGGTCCTCAGGAAGGACCTACGCCTCTGCGTCACGACGTCCGGGTCAGCGGCACTCGCACTTCCGGTCCTCGGGAACCGTGGACATCACGGCGTCGACGTGCTGTCCGCAGCCGTCCCAGGTGGTCTTCTTGCAGGAGGGGCACACAACGGGGAAACACATAGGTTCGCTCCAAGACGGATCGGGTTGACTACCTGTTCTTCACTATACCCCTGGGGGTATCACTTCCAAACTCCTCAACGCGAGGCCGGACGGGTGCATTCCCGGTCAGGCGACCCGCCCCGGGCGACCGCCCTTCGCGACGAGCGGCAACCCTGCGCGTGCCCAGGCGCTCATGCCGCCCTTGACGTTGGCGACGTCGCCGCGCTGCTCCGAGAGCATCTTGGCAGCACGTGAGGAACGTGCCCCCGAACGGCACACCACGAAGATCTCGCGGTTGCGCGGAAGCTCGCCCGCACGCGCGCCGAGCTGGCCCAGCGGGATGTGCCGCGCCTTGGGCGCGTGCCCGCTCCTCCACTCGTGCGACTCACGCACGTCGAGGAGTACGGCGCCGCGCTCGAGCGCCTCCTGGGCCTCGGAGGGACCTACCGACCGGAACGGCTTCTGGAACAGCTTTCCGAACATTCCCATGTGGGTGTTGTCTCCTTCAGTCCTTGACGATGGGGAGGCCGGCATCCCCTGCCTTGTCGTACTCGTCGTCGATGCCGACCAGTTCACGGCCCGCCGCCGCGAGGAACGACGCGGCGATCGAGGCCCGGTAGCCACTGGCACAGTGCAGCCAGACCTCGCCGGCCGGGACCTCGCCGACGCGCTCGGGGATCTCGTGGATGGGGATGTTCACCGCCCCCTCGATGTGCGACTCGGCGTACTCCGAGGCTCGCCGTACGTCGAGCACGACCACCTCGCGATGGTGGCGGACGTCGGCGAGGTCGGCGAAGGTCGCCAGCGGGAAGCTGCCGAGCGGCTCCATGGTCCACGACTCGGGCTTGCCGGTGCCCGAGGCCGCGATCTGGTCGATGCCGATGCGTGCCAGCTCGCGCTGCGCCTCGGCGACCTGCTCCTCGGACTCTCCGAGCAGCGTGATCGGGGTGCCCCACGTCATCATCCAGCCGACGTAGGTCGAGAACTGCCCGTCGACGCCGAAGTTGAAGGTGCCGGGTGCGTGTCCGGCGGCGAAGGCGGTGCGGGAGCGCAGGTCCACCAGCCACTCCCCTGCCTCGAGGCGTCGGCGCAGCTCGTCGGCGTCCGCGGGCGCAGGGGTCGAGAGGTCCGGCGCCCCGGGACCGGACGCGTTCGCCGGCCCCATGTGGGCGTAGTAGGCGGGGTACACGTCGAGGCCTTCTACGATCTGCCGCACGTAGGCCTCCTCGCTCTCGGTCAGAGCGGGGTTCGCCTTCTTCTCGCGACCGATCGTCGACTCGTCCGGCTGGTCGTCGGACGACCCGGCCGCACAGAAGCTGCCGAAGCCATGGGTCGGGAAGACGGCAGTGTCGTCCGGCAGCTCGGCGAGCCGGTGGGCGGAGCCGTGCTGGAGGCGAGTGAGCTCCTCGGTGTGCTCGGCGCCGAGCAGGTCCGGTCGCCCGGTGGCGCCGTACAGCAGGGAGCCCCCCGTGAAGACGGCCAGCGGCTCACCGTCCGCCTCGACCGCGTAGGAGAGGTGGGTGAACGTGTGCCCCGGCGTATGGATCGCGCGCACCACCATCCGGTCGCCCACCGCGACCGTGTCGCCGCCGCGGATCGGCGTGCGGTCGAAGCTGACCGCGTCCTCCGCGTTGACGTGGTACGCCGCACCCACCGACCCGGCGAGGGCGAGCCCCCCGGTCACGTAGTCGTTGTGGATGTGCGTCTCGAAGACGTGCGTGATGCGCACGCCCTCCTCCTCGGCGAGGGCGAGCACCCGGTCGATGTCGCGCTGCGGGTCCACGACGAGGGCGACCTCGCCGTCGTGGACGAGGTAGCTGCGGTCGCCGAGCGACGGCGTCTCGAGGGTGCGGATCCTGACGTCGGTCACGACGCGCCCCCCTGCGGGTTCTCCCCGCGCTCGTGCCCGTCGACCACCGGCCTGCCGGACCGCGCCCAGGCGACCGTTCCTCCCGCGACCGATCTCGCGTCGTAGCCTGAGGCGATCAGGAAGTCCGCCATCGCGAGGCTGCGGTTGCCCGAGCGGCAGATGACGTACACCGGCTCGCCCTTGGGGAGCTGGGAGACCTGACCCGGGAGCTGTGCCATCGGGATCAGCGCCGCACCGGGGACGTGGCCCTCGACGTACTCTCGAACCTCCCGCACGTCGATCACGGTCGCGCCGTCGGAATAGGCCTGGGCGAACTGGTCGATGTCGACCTCACGCATCAGTGGAGCATCCTTTCGCGTTCGGAGATACCCTTGGGGGTATTCACATTCCAACACGGGATGTGTCGGACCCATTCCCACGGGTACCCGGTCTCGTGGCGGGAATGAATCGGATACCCCTCCGGTTATACCCCCGCAGGTATTACGATCGAAACTCCCATGGAGGGATGCAGCAGATGGCAACGATCAACCTCGGCGCGGCTGACTTCGAGCAGACTGTCGCGGACAACGACATCGTCCTCGTCGACTTCTGGGCGTCGTGGTGCGGCCCCTGCCGGCAGTTCGCCCCGACCTACGAGAAGGCGTCCGAGGCACACCCGGACATCGTCTTCGGCAAGGTCGACACCGAGGCGGAGCAGGCGCTCGCGCACGCCGCGAACATCACCTCGATCCCCACGCTGATGGCCTTCCGCGAGGGCGTGCTCGTCTTCGCCCAGCCCGGCGCTCTCCCGCCGCAGGCTCTCGACCAGGTGATCACCGCGGTCAAGGGCCTGGACATGGAAGAGGTCCACGCCGCGGTGGCCGCCCAGCAGAGCGGCGAGTCGGCATGAGCTACGCGCTCAGCACCACCGTCGACATGCCGTACGAGGAGACCGTCGAGGCCGTCCGTGCGGCACTCGGCGAGCAGGGCTTCGGTGTGCTCACCGAGATCGACATCAAGGCGACGATGAAGCAGAAGCTCGACGTCGACGTCCCTGCACAGGTCATCCTCGGCGCGTGCCGCCCGCCGCTCGCGTACGCCGCGCTGCAGGCGGAGCCGTCCGTCGGACTGCTCCTCCCCTGCAACGTGGTGGTCCGCGAGACGGGGAACGGCACCGTCGTCGAGGCGGTCGACCCGGAGACCATGGTCGCGATGACCGACAATGGCGACCTGCAGACGGTCGCCGACGAGGCGAAAGAGCGTCTCGAAAAGGCTCTGGCTTCGCTCTCCGCGTAGCCACGAACTAGAAGGAACCCAGAAGATGGAACTGCCCGCCGAAGAGATGGTCTCGGTGATCAACCGCCTCAAGCGTGCCCAGGGGCAGCTCAGCGGCGTCATCCGGATGCTCGACGAGGGTCGCGAGTGCGAGGACGTCGTGACGCAGCTGGCCGCGGTCAGCCGGGCCCTCGACAAGGCCGGCTTCGCGATCATCGCCTCGGGTCTCCGGCAGTGCGTGATCCAGGAGGGCGACGCCGCCGCCCTGGACACCGCCAAGATGGAGAAGCTCTTCCTGTCGCTGGCGTGAGAGGTTGACCTCCATGGACGCACGTGACTGGGACGATCGGTACGCCGGCACCGGGCTGGTCTGGTCTGCGCGCCCGAACCAGTTCGTGGAGGCCGAGCTCGCCGGCCTCACCCCGGGCCGCGCGATCGACGTCGCGGCCGGGGAGGGTCGCAACGCGATCTGGCTGGCCGAGCGGGGGTGGCACGTCACCGCCGTCGACTTCTCCGAGGTCGGCCTCGAGAAGGGCCGCACCCTCCAGTCCCACCACGAGCGTGGACGGGACCTGCACATCGACTGGGTGCGGGCCGACGTGCTCGAGTACGACGCCGGCGAGGGCAGCTACGACCTCGCCCTCCTCGCCTACCTCCAGCTCCCCACCGCGCAGCGCCGCACCGCGGTACGACGGTCGTTCCTCTCGTTGAGGGACGGCGGCACGCTGTTCGTCGTCGCCCACGACAGCACCAACCTGACCGAGGGCACCGGTGGGCCTCAGTACCCCGAGGTGCTCTACACCGCCGAGGACGTCCTCGCCGACCTCGACGGCGAACGTTTCGAGGTGGTTCGCGCCGAGCGCGTGGCCCGCGAGGTTCCTTCGCCGGAGGACGCCCCCGACCAGGCGGCGCGCACGGCCTACGACGCCCTCGTGCGCGTCGTACGCACCAGCCCGCTCTGACCCGAAGGGTCAGGGCCGGTCGGCGCCGCCGTTCTTCTCGGCGCTGTCGTTCTTCTCGGCGCTGTCGTCCTTCGAGCCGCTCTCGGAGCTCGCGTCCTGAGGCTGGGGGAAGTCCACCTTCCTCAGCTGCTTGCGGAAGCTGAGCAGGAGCACGACGACGGCGACGCCCAGGCCCACCACCACCACGAACCCGAGCCAGCCCGGCTTCACGTCGTTCGGGTCCGGGATGTCCTCGGCGTGCGGGACGAGCGTCCAGAGGGTGGTCAGGGCGTTCAGGGGGATCATGCCTCCATTGTCGCAAGGGCCTCGCGGACGCCGGCGAACAGATCGACCTCCGGAACCATGGAGTCCACGAAGCTGCGGACCAGCTCGTAGTCCTCGGTCGGCCAGGCGTGCTCCTGGACCTCCCGAGGGCAGGCGAACCACGCGCCGTCCGGGTCGATCTGGGTCGCGTGCGCCAGCAGTGCCTGGTCGCGGACCGGGAAGTACTCCGAGCAGGGGACGCGGGTCGTGATCCGCTTGGCGTGCTCGGGGTCCGGCTTCCAGGTGGTCAGCCGCTCCTCGTAGGGGGACGTCATCCCCCGCATGATCATCTCGTCGTGCAGGGCCTGGGTGCGGTCGCGGTGGAACGAGTGGTGGTAGTAGAGCTTCAGCGGCTGCCACGGCTCGCCGGCGTCGGGGTACCTGGTCGGGTCGCCGGCGGCCTCGAACGCCGCCACGCTGACCTTGTGGCACATGACGTGGTCGGGGTGAGGGTAGCCGCCGTTCTCGTCGTACGTGGTCATCACGTGCGGGCGGAACTCCCGGATCAGGCGCACCAGCGGCTCGGCGGCCTCCTCGACCGGGACCAGCGCGAAGCACCCCTCGGGCAGCGGAGGCGGCGGGTCCCCCTCCGGCCAGCCGGAGTCGACGAAGCCGAGCCAGTCCTGCCGGACGCCGAGGATCTTGCGAGCCGACTCCATCTCCTCGCGACGGATCTCGGCGATGTTCTCCCACACCTCGGGCCGGTCCATCTTCGGGTTCAGCACCGACCCGCGCTCACCGCCCGTGCACGTGACGACGTGGACGTCGACGCCCTCGGCGACGTACTTGGCCGTGGTCGCCGCGCCCTTGCTCGACTCGTCGTCGGGGTGGGCATGGACGTGCATCAGTCGGAGCATGGGGGCAATCCTAGAATGTCCGGGTGACAGACCTGGCGACGCGATACGGGACCCGCAACGCGCATCGGCGACCCCTCGTCGTGACGCTCGTGAGCCTCGTCGCCCTGGTGTTCCTTGGCTGGGTGGCGTGGGTGGCCTGGGTGCACGGCGACCCCGAGGTGACCTCCGACATCGTGTCGTTCGAGGTGGTCGACGAGCACACCGCGACCGCGACGTTCACCGTGGCCCGGCGTGCGACCGACGTGGAGGCGTCCTGCCTCCTTCGCGCGCAGGCGGCGGACCACTCGACCGTCGGCGAGCTCAACGTCGCGGTGGGTCCGGGGGGCGAGCGCGTGCAGACCATCGAGAAGACCGTGCGCACCGAGCGGGAGGCGACGAGCGTCGACATGGTCGGCTGCGTCGCCGAGGGACAGAACCGGCGGCGTTGAGCCTCTGTTCGGGAATTGGCCCCGCCCCCGCCGACGTTGATAAGGTAATTCACTTGCCTTGAACGGCCCGATCCGTGGCATGGTCCGCGGAACCACCATCGACGAGCATCAGGAGCACGACCAGTGACCCAGTCCAGCGAACAGAACGTGATCTGGCTGACCCAGGACGCTTTCGACAAGCTCCAGGAAGAGCTCGAGCACCTGCGCGGGCCGGTCCGTAGCGAGGTCATCGCCCGCATCAGCGCCGCTCGCGACGAGGGCGACCTGAAGGAGAACGGCGGCTACCACGCGGCTCGCGAGGAGCAGGGCAAGGTCGAGGGCCGCATTCGCCAGCTCGAGGACATGCTGCGCCGCGCCGAGGTCGGCGAGACCCCTGCCGACGACGGCGTGGTCGAGCCCGGCATGAAGGTGACCACCCGCTTCGTCGGCGACGACGCGGTCGAGACCTTCCTCCTCGGCGCCCGCGAGATCGAGACCCCCGAGGACCTCGAGGTGTACTCCCCGCAGTCTCCGCTCGGCGCCGCGATCATCGGCTTCAAGAAGGGCGACACCGTGACCTACGAGGCTCCCAACGGCAAGGAGCTCAAGGTCGAGATCGTCGACGCGGTGCCCTTCACCGGCTGAGCCACCCATCCACCACGAACGTGGCCACGGACGATGCGTCCGTGGCCACGTTCGTCGTTTCCGGCCCGTCTCGCGACGGGACCAACGGCCTTCGTCCGGGGGCGCTCCGCCCTTCCGTCCGTCCCCCGCACGAACGACGCTGGTCTCGGAGGCAGTGAGCCTCCCCTTACAGAGGGAGCAGCCAGATGAGACGACTCGAGGGCCGGGTGGCCCTGGTCACCGGCGGCGCCAGCGGGATCGGCAAGGCCACCGTCTACCGACTCGCCGAGGAGGGCGCGACCGTCCTGGTGACCGACATCCAGGACGCGGCAGGCGAGCAGATCGCCCTGCACCTCAAGGAGCTGGGCTACTCGGGCGCTTACCTCCACCACGACGTGACCTCGCAGGCCGACTGGGAGCGCGCCGTCGAGCACGCGATGACCGAGTACGGCCACCTCGACATCCTCTTCAACAACGCGGGCGCGGGCGGCCTCGGGGCGATCGAGGAGACGTCGCTCGAGGAGTACGAGCGCAACGTCGCCATCGACCAGACGAGCGTCTTCCTCGGCATGAAGATCTGTGCCGAAGCCTTGAAGCAGTCCGAGCACGCCTCGATCGTCAACAACAGCTCGATCTTCGGGGCGAGCGGTGGTTTCGGCACCTCGACCGACTACCACGCCGCCAAGGGCGCGGTGCGCACGATGACCAAGAACCTCGCCGTGCACTGGGCGACCGAGGGCATCCGGGTCAACTCGGTCCACCCGGGCTTCATCAAGACCCCGATCATGGACCAGACCATAGGCACGCCCTTCGAGCAAATGATGCTCGACGTGACGCCGATGGGGCGGCTCGGGAGGCCGGAGGAGGTCGCGGCGGTGGTGGCCTTCCTGGCCAGCGACGACGCGTCCTACATGACCGGCGCCGAGGTGTACGTCGACGGCGGTTACATGGCTCGCTAGCCCTGCTCGGACACGTGGTACCCGCACTCGCGGAGCCGGCTCAGCACCCGCTCCGCGTGCGGGGTGCCACGGGTCTCCACCTGCATCGCGACCTCCACCTCGTCGAGGTGCAGGTGCGCTGAGGTGCGCTCGTGCACGACGTCGAGCACGTTGGCGTCGAGGTCGGCGAGCTCCTTCAGCAGCCGGGCGAGGCCCCCGGGAAGGTCCGGGATGCGCACCCGGAAGAAGAGGTAGCGGCCCGCAGAGGCCATGCCGTGCCGGATCACCCGCATGAGCAGGAGGGGGTCGACGTTGCCCCCGGAGAGCACCGCCACGGCCGGCGTCGGGAAGCGGTCGGGGTGGTCCATGAGCGCGGCGACCGCGGCCGCCCCCGCGGGCTCGACGACCAGCTTGGCCCGCTCGAGCAGCATGAGCAGCGCCCGCGACAGCGACTCCTCGCTGACGGTGACGATGTCGTCGACGTACTCGGAGATCGCCCGGAAGGGGACCTCTCCGGGGCAGCCCACGGCGATCCCGTCGGCCATGGTGTTCATCGTCCGGAGCGCCACGGGGTGCCCTTCGGCGAGCGAGCGCGGGTAGGCCGCCGCGCCCTCCGCCTGGACGCCGACCACGCGCACCCGGGGGTTGAGGCCCTTGATGGCGGTGGCGATGCCCGCGAGCAGCCCGCCCCCGCCGGTGGGGACGATGACCGTCTCGGCGCCCGGCGCCTGCTCCAGGATCTCGAGGCCGCACGAGCCCTGTCCCGTGACGATGTCGAGGTGGTCGAAGGGGTGGATGAGCACCGCGCCGGTCTCCTCGGCGAACGCCTTGGCGCGCACGAGCGCGTCGTCGACCGTGTGTCCCTCGAAGACGACCTCCGCGCCGTAGCTGCGGGTGGCCTTCTCCTTGGGGATGGGCGCACCCGCGGGCATGAACACCGTCGACTTGATGCCGAGCAGCCCCGCCGCCAGCGCGACCCCCTGCGCGTGGTTGCCGGCGCTCGCCGCGACGACCCCGTGGGCGCGCTCCTCCTCGGAGAGCCGCGACATCCGCAGGTAGGCGCCGCGGATCTTGAAGGACCCGGTGCGCTGGAGGTTCTCGCACTTGAGCAGGACCGGCCCCCCGACGACCGCCGAGAGCCATCGCGACTCCTCCATCGGGGTCCTGATCGAGACACCCTCGAGGGCCTCCGCCCCGCGACGGATGTCGTCCAGGGTCGGGATCGGGACCGGTACGGCGGAGGTGTCGGTGCTCATGGCGCACACCCTATTGCGTGCCCGCTCCGACTCGTGGACGGTGACTCCGGTCACGCGCAAAGAACTTGCGTGGCACACGCAACTCTCGCATCCTTGTGTCGTGCAACCTACCCCTGTCCGCCCGTCGCACGACGCGCCGGCCACCGCCGAGGAGGCGGTGATGGTCACGCTCGGCCGGCTCGGACGGCGGATGCGCTCGCGCCTGCCCGGCGAGGTGCTCGACTTCCCGGCGATCCTCTTGCTCAAGGCCCTCGTGGGCGGCCCGATGCGCCTCTCCTCCCTCGCCGCGCACCTCGACCTCGACGCCTCGACGGTGAGCAGGCAGGTGCGACAGCTCGAGGACCGCGGCCTCGTCGAGCGCGCCGGCGACCCCGACGACGGCCGCGCCAGCCGGATCGCCCTCTCCGAGGAGGGCCGGGTCCGCCTCGAGGCTGGCGGACAGCGCCGCAGGGACTTCGTGGCCCAGCTCCTCGAGGACTGGCCGGCCGACGACCGCGAGCGGCTGCGCCTGCTCCTCAACCGACTTCTCGACAACCTCGACCAGCACCAGGAGACCTCGTGACCACGGAGACCGACGGCTACTTGAGCCACCGCCAGATCCTGGTGGTGATGGCCGGTCTGATGACCGGACTGTTCATCGCCGCGCTCGACCAGAGCATCGTGGGCACCGCCCTCCCCCGCATCACGAGCGAGCTCGGCGGCCTCGACAAGCTCTCCTGGGTGGTCACGGCCTACCTCCTGACCGCCACGGCCTCCACGCCCCTGTGGGGCAAGATCTCCGACCTCTACGGGCGGAGGCTGCTCTTCCAGATCGCGATCGCGACCTTCATGGTCGGGTCCCTGCTCGCCGGCTTCTCCCAGAACATCGACCAGCTGATCATCTTCCGCGCGATCCAGGGCCTCGGTGGCGGCGGCCTCATGGCGCTCGCTATGGCCACGATCGGTGACGTCATCCCGCCGCGAGAGCGTGGCCGGTACCAGGGCTACTTCGCCGCCGTCTTCGGCACCTCCTCTGTGCTCGGCCCCGTGCTCGGCGGCTGGTTCGCCGACGGACCGGGGTGGGAGTGGATCTTCTTCATCAACGTGCCGATCGGCCTCGTCGCGCTGGTCGTGACGTCGGCGGCGCTGAAGATCCACCACGTCCGCCGCGACCACACGATCGACTACCTCGGCGCCGCCGTGGTCGTCGCGTCGGTGACGTCGGTCCTGCTGTACACCGCGTGGGCCGGGCCGACGTACGGCTGGGGCTCGTCCATCGGCCTGACGCTGCTCGTGGCGGGTCTCGCGCTCGCGGTCGTGTTCGTCTTCGTCGAGCTCCGCGCCACCGAGCCGATCATCCCGATGCGGCTCTTCCACAACTCGATCTTCTCCATCGCGAACCTCTTCGGCTTCATGATCGGCGCCGCGATGTTCGGGTCGATGATCTTCATCCCGGTCTACCTGCAGGTCGTGGACGGCATGAGCCCGACCAGGTCCGGTCTGGCCATGCTGCCCATGGTGGTCGGCATCTTCACCACCTCGATCGGCGCCGGGCGGCGGATGAGCCACACCGGCCGCTACAAGATCTTCCCGATCCTGGGCGCCTCCGTCGTCACCGTCGCGCTCGTGCTGCTCTCGCTGCTCGACAGCCAGACGCCGTACTGGCAGGCCGGTATCTCGATGTACGTCATGGGCCTCGGGCTCGGGTTCACGATGCAGGTGCTCATCGTCATCGTGCAGAACTCCGTGGACCGCTCCGACATGGGCACCGCGACGGCGTCGGTGGCGTTCTTCCGCCAGATGGGCGGCTCCTTCGGCACGGCCCTGTTCGGCGCGATCCTCTCCAGCCGCCTCGCGGTGTACCTCGCCGACGCGATGAAGAGCGCTCCGGGCGGCACGCCGTCCGGCGCTGCCGCGAACGTCGACTCCATGGCCAACAACGTGCAGGCGATCCAGCGGCTCCCCGAACCGATCCACGGGCTCGTGACAGGGGCGTTCAGCGACGCGCTGCACGACGTGTTCCTGTCCGCCGTACCCCTGGTGCTGGTGGCGCTGGCCGTGGCGTTCTTCCTCAAGGAGGTGCCGCTCGCCACCCGCGAGGACGCCGCCGCGCCGCAGCCCGCCGGTCCGGCCCCCGGCGAGCCGGAGACGGCCCGCCCGTCCTGACGGACCCTCAGGCGGAGGCGCCGGACCCCGGCGGATCGGTGGCCTCCGCCGCGACCTCCGGTTGCGCACGCGCAGCCTGCCCTGCGAGGTAGGTGGCGACCGCGTTGAGCGCCGCGGCGAGCGGCACGGCGATCAGCGCGCCCGCGATGCCCGCGACGAGCACACCCATGCCGATGGCGACGATCACGCCGAGCGGGTGGACCGAGACGAACCGGCCGAGCAGGAACGGCTGGAGGACGTGCGCCTCGATCTGCTGCACGGCGATCACCCCGCCCAGCATGATCAGCGCGACGACCCAGCCGTGGGCGACCAGCGCCACCAGCACGGCGACCGACCCGGAGATGAGCGCGCCGATCATCGGGATGAACGAGAACAGGAAGACGAGCACGCCGATGGCGGCGGCGAAGGGCACCTTGAGGACGACCGCCACCATCATGATGCCGACCGCGTCGACGAAGGCCACGAGCACCGTCGCCCGCACGAACTGGGTCAGGGTCTTCCACGCCACCCGACCTGAACCGTCCGCGTTGACGCGGGCAGCACGCGGGAACAGCCGCACCACCCAGGCCCAGATGCGCGACCCGTCAGAGAGGAAGAAGTAGGTCGCGAACAGCACGATGAAGAAGCCCGCGACGATGTGGCCGATCGTCGTACCGACCCGCGTCACCCTCGTGACGACCTGCTGGTTGGAGGACGTGACGAGGTCCTGGGCGGCTCCGATGTAGTCGTTGATCTGCGACTCGCTGGCCTTGAGCGGCCCCGTACGAAGCCAGGTGCGGATCTCCTCCAGACCTGTGACCACCTGTTGCGACAGGTCGGTGAAGCCCTTGGAGACCTGGGTGCCGACGAACGTGAGCAGGAGTACGACGGCCGCGAGCCCGCCCACGACGACGAGCAGCGAGGCCACCCGGCGGTTGAAGCCGACCCGGGAGGCGGCGTCGACGAGGGGGGTGGCGAGGGCGGTGATGAACAGCGCGACCGCCAGCGGCAGGAAGACCACCGCGAACAGCCCGAGCACCCACAAGATGGCGTAGCCGGCGGCGGCGATGACCAGGAAGCGCCAGGACCAGGCCGCGGCGAGGTCGAGGGCCCAGGGCACCTGGGCCCGGCTGAAGTTCGTGGGGCCGGCGTCGATCGTGGGCTCGGACTTCGTGTCCTGCTGACGCTCGGCCCGGATCGAGGCCCACTGGTGGGCGAACTGCGCCGCGAAGCGCTCGGCGAACCGCTCCTCGGAGCGCTGCTTCTGCCGCGCCCGCCACTTGCCGACGCTGCCGGACAGCCGCTTGCCATTTGCCATGGCGACAGCGTAGGTGACCTCAGTCGCGCAGACGCCGAAGAAGGCGGTACGCCGCGTACGGGTGCTCGCCGGCGAGCAGGCCCGCCGGCGCGAGCACGTAGTCCACGTCGGCCACCGTCCGTGGGTCTTCGGGCAGCTGCCACCCCTCGCCGTCGTCGCCGAGCAGCCGCATCATGACGCGCCGCTCCTCGCCGCCGCTGTGTCGGAGCACCCCTCCGGAGCCCACCAGCAGGTCCGCCTCGCGCAGGTCCTTGCCCGAGCGTTCGACGACTCGGCCGTCCGGGCCGAACACCACCTGGGAACGCCCCGCGTGCCGGCGAAGGGCGACGCCGATGGCGACCGAGGCGAGCTCCTGGTCACGGGCGAGCTGCTCGTGGTTGTCCGGCACGTAGCCCGGGTCGGCCTGTCGGTGCTCGGCGGTCCCGTAAGCCGCCGACCGCTCGGCCTCGTCGTAGAGCAGGCCCATCGCGACCCCGGCGTCGACCGTCGAGTGCGCGCTCCAACGCATGCCGAGGTCCCCCTCGACGGTGCGGGAGGCAGGGATGGTCGCCACCACCTCGCGGGAGAGGCCGGAGTCCTCGGGGTCGACCTCGATGACGGAGTACACGTCGGTCGTCGCGCCACCGACGTCCACGACCACGACGTCACCGGCACCCGGGTGCTCCTCGTCGAGCCCACGGGCGAGCAGCTCGACGGCGGTGAGGACCACGTCCGGCGTCGCGCCGTGCACCATCGCGGTGAAGTCGGCGCGCTCGGACAGATGCTTCCCGCCGATCACGTGCCGCAGGAACATCTCCCTGATCGCGGCCCGTGCCGAGTCGGGCGCGAGCACGCCGATCTGCGGGACGACGTTGTCGGCGAGGACGTACGGCGTCCCTGCCTGGTCGAGCACCGAGGCGACCTCGTCCTGCGCGTCGACGTTCCCGGCGACCACGACCGGCCCGGGCCATCCGGCGCTGCCGAGGACCTTGGCGCACTGGAGCAGCACCTCGGCGTTGCCGCCGTCGGTGCCTCCGACGAGGAGTACGACGTCGGGGCGGCTTTCGCGAAGCTCCGCGACCTTCCCCTCGTCGAGCCCGCCGCTCGCGACGTGGACGACCCGCCCGCCACTCGAGAGCGCGACCCGGCGACCCGCCTCCGCCGTGACGAGCTCCTCGTTGCCGACGACCGCGATCCTCAGGCCGCCACCGGCGGAGGAGCAGGCGAGCACCTCGACGTCGCGGGCAGCAGGGTCGGCCGCCGCGAGCTGCTCACGACAGGCCTCCCAGCCGTCGAGGACGTCGCTGTCGATCGTCGTACGGTGGCTCGCCGTCGCCACCAGCTCACCTGTGTCGACGTCGACGAGCGCCGCCTTGGTGAACGTGGACCCGAAGTCCACGCAGGCGACTCTCACGCCAGGGCCTGGTCCAGGTCGGCGATGAGGTCTTCGGCGGTCTCGATCCCGACGCTGAGGCGGATCAGGTCAGCCGGGACCTCGAGCTCGGTGCCGGCGACCGACGCGTGCGTCATCCGGCCGGGGTGCTCGATCAGCGACTCGACCCCGCCCAGCGACTCACCGAGCGTGAACACCTGCGCCTTCGCGCACGCGTCGAGCGCCTTCTGCTCGCCGTCCTTCACCCGGAACGACACGATGCCGCCGTAGCGCTTCATCTGGCGGCTCGCGACCTCGTGTCCGGGGTGCGACTCGAGGCCCGGGTAGATCACCTGGGACACCGCGGGGTGCGACTCGAGGAACTGCACGACCCGCTCGGCGTTGTCGCAGTGGCGGTCCATGCGGACGCCGAGGGTCTTCAGGCCGCGCAGCACGAGCCACGAGTCGAACGGTCCCGCGACGGCGCCGATGGAGTTCTGGTGGAAGGCGATGCCGTCGGCGATCTCGTGGTCCTTCACGACCAGCGCACCGCCGACCACGTCGGAGTGGCCGCCGCAGTACTTGGTCGTCGAGTGCACGACGATGTCGGCGCCGAGGGTGAGCGGCTGCTGGAGGTACGGCGAGGCGAAGGTGTTGTCCACGACCAGCAGGGCGCCGGCCTCGTGGGTCACCGCAGCGATCTGCTCGATGTCGGCGATGTTCAGCAGCGGGTTCGTCGGCGTCTCGACCCACACGATCTTCGTTTGCCCCGGCCGGATCGCAGCGCGGACGGCATCGACGTCGGCGACCTGGGCCGGCGTGTGCTCGAGGCCCCACGGCTCCTCGACCTTCGAGAACAGCCGGTAGGTCCCGCCGTACGCGTCGTCGGGGATGACCACGTGGTCACCGGGCTTGCAGAGGGTCCGGAGGAGGGTGTCCTCCGCGGCGAGCCCACTGGCGAACGCGAAGCCGCGCTGCCCCTCCTCGAGCGCGGTGAGGCACTCCTCGAGGGCGGTGCGGGTCGGGTTCGCGGTGCGGGAGTACTCGTAACCCCCGCGCATGCCGCCGACGCCGTCCTGCTTGTAGGTGCTCGTCGCGTAGATGGGCGGTATCACCGCACCGGTCATCGGGTCGGGGTCGTACCCGGCGTGGATGGCGCGGGTCTCGAAACCTGTCTTCTGGCTCTGCTCACTCACCCGCCCGACCCTACCCGGCCGATCGATTACCAAGGGATGCCGGAGATCTCGTGCCTCCCATGGGGAACATCCCATGGGAAGTGCGAGTTCTCCTACATACCCTGGTAATTCATCCAGCGACTCCGACCACGCAAGGAGAGGCTGTGCTGTTCAACCGCCACAAGCTCGAGATCCCCGGCCCCGACGAGGCACTACCCGGACGCACCGAGCGCTGGTTCAACCTCGCCGAGCGCCACCTCGTGCTCGACGCGCCGCTCGTGACCGACGAGTCGAACATCCCGGCCGGCTACGAGGTCGCCACCTTCGGCCTCGGCTGCTTCTGGGGTGCGGAGGAGATCTTCTGGCAGATGCCGGGCGTCTGGTCGACGTCCGTCGGGTACGCCGGAGGCAGCACCCCTCACCCGTCGTACGAGGAGGTGTGCACAGGGCGCACCGGGCACACCGAGGCGGTTCGTGTCGTCTACGACCCGTCGCGGGTCTCCTACGCCGATCTCGTGAAGGCCTTCTACGAGTTCCACGACCCGACCCAGGGCATGCGCCAGGGCAACGACGTGGGCACGCAGTACCGCTCGGCGATCTACACGCTGTCCGAAGAGCAGGAGCGGGTCGCGAAGGAGCTGACCGCGGCCTACGAGCCGGTGCTCGCCGAGCGTGGCTACGGCCCGGTCACCACCGAGATCAAGCCGGCCCCGACCTACTACTACGCCGAGGATCACCACCAGCAGTATCTGGCCAAGCACCCCAACGGGTACCGCTGCCACTCCGCGACGGGCGTGCCCTTCCCGGCCGGGGTCTGACCGCTCCTCCGACCTCCCCGGCGCCGCTGTCAGGGCAGCGAGGACCGACCCGGGGCAGGATGACTGCGTGGACACGTCGGACATCGTGGTTGCGGGGGACCGCCCCGGCAGGCTGAGGCTGCCCAGGCGGGGAACCCGGGTGCGCGCGGGCGTGGTGGCCCTGCCTGGTGCTGCGCTTCCACACAGAGATCAACCGATGTTCGAGCACCTGGCGGCAACGCTCACGCCGATGGGCGTCGCAGTCCTGTCGTTCGACCGCCGACCGTCGACGGACGGCAGCGACACTCCGTTCACCGTGCAGACCGACGATGCCCTGTCGGCGGTCACGTCGCTCCAACGGCTCCTCGACGCGCCTGTCGGTCTCTTCGGGTTCAGCCAAGGCGCATGGGCGGCATCGCTGGCCGCCGCACGTGACCAGACGGTCCCGTTCCTCGCCGTCGTCGGGTGCTCCGGTGTGACCCCGGCGGAGCAGATGAGGTTCTACACCGACGAGCTGCTTCGCCGCGCCGGCTACGGCGGAGTCGATCGTGAGCACCTTCGTCGCCTCCGGCTCGGCGTGGAGGACCTCCTGCGCGGACACGGCGACCACCCGGCCGCTGCGGCGCTTCTCGGGTCAGCGCTCGACAAGCCATGGTTCGACCTGGCGTTCCTGGACCGAGAGCTCCCGGCACCAGGCGACACGTGGCATGACATGGACTACGACCCCGAGCCAGCACTCGCGGAGATCATCTGCCCGGCCCTGGTGGTGTACGGCGAGGACGAGGAGTGCGTACCTCGCGTCGCCAGCGAACAAGCATGGCTGAAAGCAGCCCAGTCGTCGGGGAACACGACGGTGCGCATCGTGCGCCTCCCCGAGTGCGGACACTTCCCGGCTCCTGGCGCCGATGCGGCTTGTCCGGACCTGCCGGTGTCGGCGTTCAGTCCGGCGTACACCGCGGCACTCCAGGGATGGTTCTCGGATCTCCGCTGACCGGGTTCTTCTCCTGTCACGCTGGCCGGGGGTGCTGCGTGTCGGGCTCCGGTTCCACCTGGCCAAGAACCCGAACGGGGAGCGAGCGCCGCCCCCTGGCGATTCTTGCTGGCCGAGGCGCCCTCATCGGTTGCCTCGGTGACGATTCGACCTCACCCGCGCCTCGGCATACTCACGATCGCCCCGCGCGCGCCGTTCAGCCTCGACGATGAGTTCGTCGGTCTCGGAGTCAATGCGCGCCTCGAGGCGCACATCCTTGGTTCTGCCGGTCTTATTGTTCTTGGTCGTCGTGGTCATGCACCTCACCTCCCCAAGAATGTTCGGTGTTCCCGAGAGGCCTCTGAGCCGGCGGCTATCCCACCAGACCCGAGGTCTAGGCATGGCTGTGGCGCTGCGTGACCTCGGTCGCGATTCTGCGTTAGCGGTGCATGAGCACTCCGAAGCCGCTCGTGGATAGCGATGTAGCCGCGTCCGCTCTGCGTGCCCTGGGCGTGGCCATCTTCGCTGGAATCGCGGTCCTCGTCGGCTTCGGACTGAGATGGCTGATCTTGCGTGATCACTCCTTCAGTGAGACGAACCTGGAGCTCGCCAACTTCCTGATCGTTATAGCGGGACTAGTGGCAACGGGAGCGCTGTTCATGGTGGCGCTGGACTTGGTCAAGTGGCCCGACCGTCGTTCCTGAACCGTCCTGTGCCGCCGGCAGTGCAGGCCGGGAACTGTCGTCCCCGGCAACAGGGTGCGGCCATGGGAGTTCTGTACGACTACTTCATCGCTCCGAGTGACGCCGGGGCGCAACGATCGACCGCGCAGGAGGACCCGGGCAAACAGAGGCACCGTCCAACGCGACGAGGAGGCCGAGTATTCGGACGTCGTCCGCAGAAGGGCGCACCGATCGCTGACGGACGGTCGCATCCGACTGTTGCGGATACGGGCATCGATCCAGTTGTCCAAGGCGGCACGTGGAGGAACTGCTCACAGGGCGGCCATACGAAGAGATCGAGCAGGACCCACGGTGGGGCAAGCCGCTGGCGGTGCGCAATGGAGGCGAACGTCTGGTCCTCACTCTCACTCTCACCGACGGGTTGATCGATGCACTGGCGCATGCAGAAAGCGAGCAACTGGCCGCCACTGCAGTCCCCTGGTCGCAGACGGAGGAGTTCTGGGGGCGGGGCGATGCTGAGGAACTCACCGCCTTGCTGCAGGATCTTTCGGGGCTGGCCCGCGAGGCACGGGCTAGCGGCAAGTCCGTCTACTGCTGGGTCTCCCTCTGAGCCAGCTCCGAAACGGGCGTCGAGACCAGGCTCGGTTGAGCAGGGCCCCTGGTCGGCTCAGCGGCTGCCGGCCCGTTTCCGCGGCTTGCTGGCAGCCGGCTTCCGCTGACTGGGCACTGAGGGCTCGGCCTCGAGCTCCGCCTTGACGGCTTCGATGAAGGACCGGCTCATCCTCGGCATGGCGAAGTCCATCAGGTTCTTCAGTGGCGGCAGGGCCCACAACGACCGCTGGCGGTGCTCCAAGGTGACCTTCGTGCCGGATCCCTCCGGTTCGAACGTGTACTCCCAGTTGCCCACCATCGCGTTCGAGGACTTCTCGGTGATGTGCTTGTTGGGCACAAAGTCGGTGAAAACCTCGAAACCTTCGATGGGGATGCCGAACATCTTGACGCTCCAGCTGTAGTAGGTGCCGACACCCTCCTTGGTCATCTTCAGGTCGTGCACCTCCATGTCACTGAACGGCGGGTAGTCGACCTGGTTGCTGGGGTCCTTGAAGAAGTCGAACACCGTCTCGACCGGCGCATCGATGTAGCAGCTGATCTTCGCAGTCATGACACTCATCTCCTTCGGCTCATGACGGCCGAGTCACCGTCGAGACAAGCGGAAGCGGCCGGCTCGGCCTCCCTTCAGCACGCGTTCCACGCTAGGCACGGACAGCGCACGCGTGCAGAGGCCAAAGGCCCCCACCACGAACGCAGACAGGTCGGTCCAGGAGAGATCCACCGCCACCGTGTTGGCACCTGCCCGGGAAAGCCACGCCGAGAAGTAGGCGGTGCCGCACGCCAGATCCGGGCCACATGTCCTCCGCGGCCGCGTCTAGCCCGGCGGTTGCAGTGGCTGTCGAACAAGCGAAGAGTGCAAAGCATGGGTCGCGGCAGGACCTGATCCCGCAACCTGACCTCGAGGACCCTTGGAGGCCTCCATGGCACAGTTCCTCTTCCAAGTCGCCTACACCAGCGAATCCTGGGCCACTCAGGTCCGCGAGCACGGCAACGTGCTCGAACGGATCCAGCCTCTCATCGACGGCTGCGGAGGAAGCATCACCGGCTGCTTCTACGCATTCGGTGACTACGACCTGGTCCTGCTCGCCGACTTCCCGGGCGACGAGGAGGCGGCCGCCTTCTCCCTCGCTGCTACGGCCGGAGGGTCCGTCAAGGCGATCAAGACGACGCCGCTCCTCACCGTCGACCAGGGCATCACAGCAATGAAGCGCGCCGAGGAGGTCGGTCGCAACTACCACCCACCGGTCCCCACGAGCACCGCGCATCGCGCGTAGGCCCAACTTGGCAGCAGGTGCCCCTCCGTACCCGAGGGGCCCTGGCCCGCTCGCCCCACGCTGGGAGCCCGAGCACTCACGGCTCGGGTCTCTCGTTCACGCGGATCAGCGTCTGTTGACCGGTCGCGACGAGCGACCGCAGCCGGTCCCGGACACCGAACACTTCCAGTCGGCACACGGTCAGCGTCCGTCCGGACTTCAGGACCGTTCCCACGGCCTCGATGTGATCGCCTTCGGCAGGCGCCAGGAGGTTGATCTTGTACTCCACCGTGAGCACCGCCGTGTTCTCGGGGAACAACGTGAACGCCGCATAGCCGCCCGCGCTGTCTGCGATGGCGCTGGTGGCTCCCGCGTGGAAGTAGCCGTGCTGCTGGGTCACTTCGGGCCGGCTGGCGAGCACGATGTGCACGCGTCCTGGCGCGATGTGCACCATGCGTGCACCGAGATGACGCATCAGTCCCTGGCTTTCGAAGCTGGCCCTGATGCGCGTCTTGATCTCGGGGCTTGCCTCTTCCGGTTGCATCTCGTCTTCCATGGCCCTCCCTCGAGCGGACATCGCGGCCAGTCTGGCGGAACACCTGGTCAGGTGTCGCCCTCGTCACCAAGCTCAACGCGACCTCTATCGCTGTCTCGCTCGACGCCAGGTGGTCCGACACCCGGGTGAAGCCAGGGAACTGACGCCGCTACGGTTGTCTTCCAAACCGCAGGGCAACCTCATCTCGGGAGAGAGCCATGTCTGACCGGGCCACCCGCGGCAAGCGCCGTGCCGAGCCGTCCACCAAGAGACGCCGACGTGGCCGGGAACCGAGACCCGAGGGCCGGCGGGTCGACCGGCCCGAGGAGCACGAGGGGATCACTCCCGAGTTCCTCCAGCAGATGCGCGAGCCCGAGCCGGAGCCGGCGGCGGCACCCCGACGAACCGGTCCTGGGATCCGCGAGCTCCTGGCCGGGATCGATGCTGACTTGCGGGCCGACCAGGTCTACCAGCAGGCGCTGTCACGACTGGCCTACGGCTGATCGCCCCCGCTCACGGCCTCGGCTAGGCGCGGTCACCCTCCGTGCGCACCACGTCGAGGTTGCGGAAGCTGAGCGGCCCGTCCGTCAGCGCGGCCATCTTCTCGGAGTACTCCGTGGTTTGCGGATCCTCGGAGTTCTTCATCGCGGCTTCGTAGGAGTCGAAGTGGACCATCGCGACGTACGTCCCGACCTTGTCGCGGTCGGCGCCGAGGAGCATCCAGTTGAAGCCGCGGTCCGGGTGGCGCTCACGCCAGTCGTCGTTGAGCTTCTGGATCTCGTCGAACCTGGACGTGGTGAACTCGAAGAGCTGGACGAATTCGGTCATCGGACTTCCTCCATGGAGTTGATGGTCGCGGGCACCGGCCGCGCCTGCCCGACCAGGGCTCTGCCGAGTCCGTAGCACGGGCGGCGCACAGGTCCCGCCCGACAGGGGGACGCTACGCCGAGGCGACAGGGGGTTCCATGGCCCGTCCGAGCCCGCCCGGGAGTACGTCGCCCGAAGCCCGGACAACCCACCCCGAAAGCGGTGTCGTCTGCGTCCGAACACGGACAGCCACCGCCCGGCACGCGGGGCCCCCGGTCCGTGCGTCCCCTCGCCCGGTGACGTCCGAGGTCGCCGCGTACGGTTCTCCCCATGGCTGACCCCGTCGCAATCACCTCAGTCGTCGCCTCCGGCCTCGTGGCCGTGACAGCCTTCGTCACCACCTTCAAGAACGGCCAGGAGCAACGCAGGCACGAGCTGCGGCTCGGCTACGAGGAGCGCTCCTGGCGCCGCAAGTCGGAGGGCCTCTTCGATGTCGTCGCGAGCTGCCGATCCCTCATCGACGCCATCGACAGGCCAGGGAGCCTCGAAGCCGTGGAGGCACTCGATCGCGAGCGCGGCGACTTCCACGCCTCCGCCCAGGAGCACGTGGGTGTGAGCGAGATCGGAGTCAGGGTCGGCGACGCCGTGTATCGGCTCAACGAGCTCGACCCGGTCGTGGAGGTGTACGGCTCGCCGGCCTGCCGGGAAGCCTTCGACGACCTGCGTCAGACGCTTCGTGACTCCGGCTACGACCCGCGGGCCTCGGACAAGGTGGCTGCGATCCGCCGAGGGAAGGCGGCCGCCATGGATGCGAAGGACTACCACAGCGCGGCAACCGCGCGACGTCTTGAACGAGAGGTCCTCGAAACCGCACGAACCCGGCTCACGATCGACCTCACCGAGACGCGGGCCAAGGCCGAGCGGCTGATCGAGACGGCCAGGGAGAGCCTCCGGGGCGAGGACCAGGACCGGTAGAAGCCGACATGGGAGCCCTCGGGGCAACCTGCCCGGAGGACTCCCATGTCCAGATGCGCCGTCGAAGGCGGACGACGCGAGCGTGGGTCAGCCGACCACGGGCTCGGGCGGAGCGACCCCCGAACCGGGCGTCGGCTCAGCCACCGTGACACCCGGCTCGCCGGCCTCGGCGAAGTAGTCGGCCCGCTGGGTGGCGTCGACGCCGTCGGGCACCTTCATCGCCCGAAGCACCGCGGTGACCACGACGGCCACGACGAGGTTCACCGCGATCGCGATCGATGCCGACGTACAGCGCGATGTCGGTGTCGAAGCCGAAGTTGGCCAGCGGGATAGCCGGAGCCGCCGAAGTGCGCCTTGACGATCTCTCCGGTCGCGGGGTCCTTCTTCGGGATGTGGTAGAGCAGCTTGACCGCGACCACCATGCCGACGGCCCAGCCGGCGATCAGGCCGCCACGGTGGAACCAGCGGGTGAAGAGCCCGATGCCCACGGCCGGCAGCGTCTGCAGGATGATCACGCCGCCGATCAGCTGCAGGTCGATGGAGAACTGCGGGTTGAGGAAGACGACGAAGGCCAGCGCGCCGAACTTCACCGCGAGGGACACGATCTTGGCGACGGTGGTCTCCTGCGTCGGGGTGGCGTCCGGGTCGGAGGTACTCCTTGTAGATGTTGCGGGTGAAGAGGTTCGCCGCCGCGATCGACATGATCGCCGCCGGCACCAGCGCGCCGATGCCGATCGCCGCGAACGCGACGCCGGCGAACCAGTCGGGGAACTGCTGGTCGAACAGCGACCGGGACGATCGTGTTGCCGTCGCCGCCCACCGGCTGCCACACCAGCGGCGATCGCCACGAAGCCGAGCAGCGACAAGAAGCCCAGCAGCAGGGAGTACACCGGCAGCGCGGCCATGTTGCGCTTGATCACGTCGCGGTTCTTCGCGGCCAGGATCGCCGTCGAGGAGTGCGGGTAGAGGAACAGCGCCAGGGCCGAGCCGAGCGCCAGGGTCACGTACTGCATCTGGGTCGGCTCGTCGAGAAGCGGCGCCTGGTCGGGCGTGCCGTTGAAGTGCGCGTTGACCTCGGCGAAGACGTCGTCGAAGCCGCCGAGCTTCGCGGGGATGAAGATGACCGCCACGATGATGACGAGGTAGATCAGGCTGTCCTTGACGAACGCGATCAGCGCCGGCGCTCGCAGGCCCGACGTGTACGTGAAAAGCGCCAGCACAAGGAAGGCGATCGTCAGCGGCCACTTTCCGCCGACGCCCATGGTGGCGAGCACCGCCTCGATGCCGACGAGCTGCAGCGCGATGTACGGCATCGTGGCGATCAGGCCGGTGATCGCGACCATCAGCGCCAGCGTCGGCGAGTCGAACCGGGCGCGGACGAAGTCGGCCGGGGTGACGAAGCCGTGCCGGTGCGAGACCGACCACAGCCGGATCAGCACGAGGAACACCAGCGGGTACAGGACGACCGTGTACGGCACCGCGAAGAAGCCCATCGCACCGGCGCCGTACATCAGGGCCGGCACCGCGACGAAGGTGTACGCGGTGTAGAGGTCACCGCCGATCAGGAACCAGGAGATCCAGGTGCCGAAGTTGCGGCCGCCCAGGCCCCACTCGTCGAGGTGGTGCATCGTCTCGCCCGCCTGCCACCGGGCGGCCACGAAGCCCATCACGGCGATCACGGCGAACAAGAAGACGAAGACACCGAGCTCCACTGCGTGGTCTCCCATGCCGCTCACCGCTTCCTGGTCTTGAGGTAGACGACGCCGGTGCACAGCGCGCTCATCGGCACGAAGGCGAGCTGCATCCAGTAGAACGCGGGCATCCCGAACAGCTCGGGGGTCGACCTGTTGAACAGCCCCGTGATCAGCGGAATCACGATCGGCGGGATCAGCAACAGCACCCAGGGACTCCAGTCGGGGTTGCCGACGGTGTCGTCGCGGGGTACGGGATCGGGTTTGGTGGTAGCTGAGGACACGGTCTGCTCTCCTCCTGGGACGACGTCCGGGTGCGGGTACGGCGGGTCACCCCGATGTGGCCCGGCGCACGGGGACAGGACAGGGCGGAATGTAACGACCCTCACACAAGCCTCACAAGGGGATGATCGAGGTGTTACGGACCAGAGGTACGACGGCCTACCGCCCGTCGCACGGACACGACCGTTCGGCGCATCGTCCGGGGTCGCCGCTCAAGTGGGACGGACGAGTGGCCACCGGCGGCCGCTTCCTCTCATCTGCCAGGACGCGGCTCGACGTGTAGGGCATCTGCCCGATCCGCGACAGCGACCACGTGAGAAGACTGAGGTGCCTGGAAGGAGTGAGCCATGCGCTACCTCATCAGGCTGTTTGCCGTATTGGCGGCGGCCACCATCTGCCTCTCACCCATCGCACTCGCCACAGCAGCACACGCTGACGGTCCGAACCCGGAGTTCCAGTACCTGAAGCAGGACCACCTCGCGCAGGTCGACGACTCGGAGGGCTACGCGCGAAACGGCGGCGTCGTCGTTTCGGAGTCCGACGTGGGCTACGCGCGGAACGGAGGCGTGGGCGTGCCCGAGACCGGCCAGGGCTACGCGCGAAACGGCGGCGTTGTCATGGCCCAGCAGATCACGGCCGCGACACCTGCCGACACCGGCGTCGACGCCGCGACGGTGACCCTCCTGGCTCTCCTGGGCGCCGGCCTGATCGGTGTGGGTATCAGCAGCGCGGTCGTCGTGCGGCGCCAGCACCACCACCTGGCGCACCCGGCCTGAGCCGAGTCGCCGGCCAGACCTTGCTAGACGTGCTCGGGTGCGGCGGCCCGGCGCACCGGCAGCAGCGTCGGCACGGCCTCGGCCCCGAGGAAGTCCAGCAGCAGCCGGTTGACGAGATCCGGCTTCTCCAACGGCGCCAGATGGGAGGTGCCCGGGACGACGGCCAGCTCCGCGTCCGGGATGGCGCGGTACAGCTCGAGCGTGTGCTCGAGTGAGACGAGGTCGTCGTCACCGACCATGACAAGGGTGCGCGCCGCGACCTCACCGAGGTCCGACAGCGGAATGTGCGGCTCGGACTGCCACATCCCGGTCAGCTTGGAGAACACGACCGGCCAGTGGTCCGGGCCGTCCGGCGAGACCACGCCGTAGATCGCGCGGAAGGGCTGGTAGACCTCGCTGTCGGCCGGCAGGCGCGTGGCCTCGATGAACTCCGGGACGTAGGCGGAGAGGTCGGCGGCACCACCGATGAGCACCAGCCTCCGCACCAGGTCCGGCCGGGACCGAGCGACCATCATGCCCAGGATTGCGCCATCGCTCCACCCGACGAGGTGCACGGGTGAGCCGATGACCGACTCGATGAACGCGACCGTGTCCTCGGCCATGACGCGGTAGGTCAGCGGCCCTTCGACGTCTGCCGTATGGCCGTGACCTCGACGCTCCGGCGCGACCACCCGGAAGTGCTCGGCGAGCGCGTCGAACTCGGCGCCCCAGGCGGCGTTGCTGTCCAAGCCCCCGTGCAGCAGGACGAGGGGTTCACCCTGCCCGCGCGTCTCGTACCACATGTGCACAGGACCGATGTCGACGTAGGCGCCCATCTCCGGCCCCTCCTCTCCGGTCGAGGACCGCAACCGAAGGTCCACGCCGGGTCGCGGTCGATTCCAGAGTCACACCGCCGAGACGGCGCGTCACAGGGCCAGAAGTCCTCAGGACTCGACGACCTCGCCTCCCTTGACCGTGACCGGGATCTTCGCCAAGGGCTTCGGCGCCGGGCCTCCGGTGTTGTCACCGGTTGCCAGGTCGTAGGTCGACCCGTGACAGGGGCAGACGAGCTGGTCGCCCTGAGGTGCGACGGTGCACCCCATGTGCGTGCAGATCGCGGAGAACGCGACAAGGTCCCCCTTGGTGGGCTGCGAGACGATCACCGGCTTGCCGCTCGAGTCCTCCGCGGAGACCGCCCCTCCGACCGGCACGTCCGCGACGGACGTCAGGCTCCCGGAGGCTCCGGCGCCCCCTGAGCCGGAGGCACCGGGGCTTCCCGAGCGCGGCTTCGCCGCGGTGCCGCCCCCGTCGCCCTCGCTGCTGCACGCGGCGACGGCCAGCGCCGCGGCGCCGGCTCCGGCACCCGCGAGCAGGTGCCGGCGTGAGAGTGCCGGACGGTGTACGTCGTTCGGTTCCATGGGCCCTCCAGGATTCGGATGACTGCTCAACGAGGCCAAGGCCCAATCGGTTCAACCGGACCCCCGGCGACGTGAACCCGACGCGCCCCTGGTTCGTCCTCCTTGTGAACCGTCCGCGTCCCGCGGGCGACCGGAGAAGAGGAGTGCTCGATGACGATGCGTTGGATGGCTGCCGCAGGGGTGCTGCTCTCCGGCCTGGTCCACCTCTGGCTCTGGTTCGACGGGTTCCGTGACATCGACTGGATCGGCCCCTTGTTCATGCTCAACGCCGTCGCGGGAGTGCTGATCGCGGTGCTCGTCGTGTGGTGGCGCTCGTGGTTCTCGGCCTTTCTCGCCGCCGGCTTCGGCGCCGCGACGCTCGGAGCCTTTCTCCTCTCCACCACGGTCGGCCTGTTCGGCGTACAAGAGATCCTTCTCGGGAAGTGGCAGATCGTGGCCGGCATAGCCGAGATCGTGGCAGTCGTGGCCGGCGGCCTCGTCCTGGTCCGTGAGCTGCGGCCCGCGTCAGCCCGCAAGTCGCAGGACCGGTTCACCGCGCGTCGTGCGAACCTCCACTGAGGTGATCTCGGCGGACGGTGATGCTGTGGCAGCCACGACGGTGGTGGTCTTGCCGGCGACCGCCCGCCAGGTGGCCACCTGCTCCGAGCCGTCGCGCGTGTTCACCACGAGGGCGTACGCGGGGAGCTCGCCCTGCTCGTACCGGCCCTGGCTGTAGGTGCAGGTGACGCTGAGCCGGGTCCCCCAGGCAACATCCTCGATCGCCAGCTTCGCGCTCAGCGGTGTGCGGTCGAGCGGGGTCATGACCTGTGCCGGGACCTCGGGGCTCGCGGTCGTCTCAGGGGAACGGTCGTTGCCGACCACGGCGACTCCCACCGAGACGGCGGCCACCGCGGCAGCTGCAGCAGCGGCGCTCGCCACCCAGGCGCGGCGCCGCCGCTGCGTACGCCTGACCTCGCCGAGCAGACGCGGCAGCAGCGTGTCGGGGACCGGGTCGTCGGCCGGGTGACCGCCCCGGTCGAGGTCCGCAGGGTCCACCCGCGCCAGCAGGCCCGGAAGGCCGGCCACGTCGCCGACGGCGCGGCGGCAGCTCTCGCAGCTCTCGAGGTGGTCCTCGAATGCCTGCCGGTCCGCGGGCGAGAGGGCGCCGAGCACGTACGCGGCGTCGTGGTGGCTGAACGCGTCCTGGCTCATGCGCCGACTCCCATCTCCTCGAGGGCCAGGCGGAGTGCCCGCAGGGCGTAGTGGGTCCGGGACTTCACCGTTCCCTCGGGGATCCCGAGACGCTCGGCGGCCTCCGCGACGGAGCGCCCGCGGTAGTAGCACTCGAGCAGCACGGCGCGGTGCTCGACCGAGAGCCGGCTGACCGCCTCCGCCACCACCCAGGACTGCAGTAGCTGGTCGGTCTCGTCGCCGCCCTGTCGATCGGGCGGCTCCGCGGTGGGGAAGACAGGGTGCGCGTTCTGGGCCCGCCACTCGTCGACGACGATGTTGCGGGCCACAGTGAACAGCCAGGCCCGGAGCGCTCCCTCCTGCCGCCCCAGGACCTCGGGGTGGCGCCAGGCACGCAGCAGGGTCTCCTGGGCGACGTCCTGCGCCCTCGCATGGTCCTGGCCGACCAGGTGGACGCAGTACGCGAACAGCGCGGCGGCGTGCGTGTCGTGCAACGCCTGCATCAGCTTCACCTGGTCTCCGGACACGTCACCTCCCGTGAGTGACACGTTGCAGGGTCGCTCACGGTTCAGTGTGCTCCGCCTCGTGCCTGCCCATCGACCCAGCTGGTGCCCGCGGGAGCAGGGGTCAGCTCACCCCCGGTCAGCTCGGCCAGCAGCCTCGACAGGTGCTCCGTGTCCGCCGCGGGTACGGCGACCCGCAGCCGCACCTGTGCCCCGTAGTCCACGCCGAGGACCGCGACGTCGTGCACCCGGAGGCCGTGCTCGAGCCTCCCCGCCTCCGAGTGGGGCACCTCGACGTCGTACCGGTGGAGCAGCCGCCGCTCGAGCACCCCGGCTTCGTCGAGCCCGGCGCGCACGGCGTCGGAGTAGGCACGCACCAGGCCGCCCGCGCCGAGCAGCACCCCTCCGAACCACCGGGTCACGACTGCCACCACGTCGCTGACCTCCCGGCCGCGGAGCACCTCGAGCATCGGCGCACCGGCCGTGCCCGAGGGCTCTCCGTCGTCGTTCGACCGCTGCACCTGCGCCGACGGCCCGAGGACGAAGGCCGAGCAGTGGTGTCGGGCGTCCCAGCGGCTCCTCCGCTCCTCCTCCACCACGGCACGCGCCTGCTCCTCGGTCGCGACGCGCTCGATCCGGCACAGGAACCGCGAGCGCTTCACCTCTGTCTCGACGAGCGCCGGGCGGGCGACGGTGAGGTACGACGTCATGGGTCCACCCTGCCCCAGGGCGCGGGCGGCCCGGGTCAGGACACCGAGCGCGGCACCCAGGAGAAGACCTCGGCGTCATGACGTGGGTCCGCCGTGACCTCCAGCCACCTGCTCGCGGTGGCCCCGAACGTCTCGAGCCGGGTGAGGTTGGGGACCCCGCCGTAGGACCTCTCCACCTCGTAGGCGTGTTCGTCGCCGTGCACGAGCAGCACCGGCTTGCCGAACTCCCGCGCACGCTCGAGGATCCGCTCGCGCGTACGCCGGAAGCCGGCGGTCTCGACCGGTTCGGCCTGCAACATCAGCAGCACGCCCGCCGAGTCCGCCTCCTCGGCCGCGTCGAAGGTCTCGTCGACCCAGTCGAGCCCCGCCGCCTGCCGCTTCCGGAACTCCGCGAGCCGCGCCTCGGGCATGTCGCCTTGCGGCAGCTCGTCCCACGGCTCGAGGTCGTTGTCGCTGCCGACCACGTGCACGGTGGCGAAGGTGACGCCGCCGCGCTGGAAGCGGACGTTCTCCCTGTAGGCGCCGTGATCGGGGTCGCCGGCCTGCGAGGTCACCGGCATCGCCCGACCGCCGATGGTCCTGCCGGCCCGCGGGAAGAACACGTCCCGGACGGCGTCGAGCCGCTCGGTCGGGACGTACTGGCCCGCCGCGACTCGGTGACAGTCGGTCCACTCGTTGTCGCCGGGCGTGAGGACGAACGGGTCCTCGAAGGTGTCGAACAGCGCCCGCAGGTCGGCGAAGCGCGCGTCGTCACAGGTCGTGTCCCCGCTCTTGACGTCACCCGCGTGCAGGACCATCGACACTCGCGGTGAGGCGTTCACGTCGGCGACGAGACGGGGGAAGGCCGCGCGCTGCCCGTCGCCGTAGGGCGTGTCGCCGAGGAGCGCCAGGACGGTCGCGCCGCGCGAGTCGTCGGGCTCGTCGGACCGCTCGGCGTGGGCCGCGGAGGCGGTGGTGACGGAGAGCATCACTGCACAGGCGGCCGGCGCGATGAGTGGGAGCCGGCGCGGGAGGTCTCGTGATCGGAACATGGGTCCACCCTGCTGCCCGGGATCGTGCTGAGCATGAGGCCGAGGCGTCCGCACGGTGAACCCTCCGCGACTCCTACGTGACGTCGCGTGGTCGCCTGGTCACCGGATCAACCGAGCCACCCGCCTAAGACGTCGGAGCCGATCTTCACGATGAACGCGCTCACCACGACGATGAAGACCACCCGCACGAACCGGCCGCCCTTCGCGACGGCGGTGCGCGCGCCTATGTAGCCGCCCAGCAGGTTGCACGCGCCGACGGCGAGGCCGATCTTCCACATCACGGCCCCCTGCGGCACGAACACGCAGAGGGCGGCGATGTTGGTCGCCCAGTTGGCCATCCTCGCCTTCGCGGAGGCCTCGAGGAAGTTGTATCCGAGCAGCCCGACGAGCGTGAAGACGAAGAAGGAGCCGGTGCCGGGACCGAGTGCCCCGTCGTAGAAGCCGATCACCGCCCCGGCGGCCATCGCGGCCAGGATGTGCCGGTGGCCGGCGAAGCGCAGCATCGTGACCTCGCCGATCGACGGCTTGAACAGGACGTACCCGCCCACCAGGACGAGCACCAGCAGCACGATCGGGTCGAACGCCTCCTTGGGGATCTGGGAGGCCACGAGCGCTCCCGCGAGAGAACCGGTGAAGGCCAGAAGCATGAGGGGGCCGAAGGTGCGTGGGTCCGGCCGGACCCGCCGGTAGTAGGTGAGCGAGCTGACCGTCGTACCGCACACGGAGCCGAGCTTGTTCGTCGCGAGGATCTGCACCGGCGTCGCCTGCGGAAGGCCGATCACGAGCGCGGGAAGCTGGATGAGCCCGCCACCGCCGACCACCGCGTCGACCCACCCGGCGAGAAGGCCCGCCAGGCCCAACAGCAAGAGGGTCCACAGCGACGGGTCATCCACGCAGGCACCCTAACCGGATCAGCCGACGAGAAGCTCCTCGCGGCGGGCGTCGAGTGCCGCCATCTCCTTGGCGATGTCACGGCCCTTCTGCTGCAGGGCCGAGAGAGCCTGCTCCACCTGGGACAGTGCCTGCGCCACACGACGGGCAGCGTCCTCGATCCTGGACCGCACCGCCATGTCGCTGAAGATGTTGTCGAACCACACGTCGAACGTGCGCATCATCGCGTCGACCTGGACTCCGTGCACCTGCGGCAGGTTGACGTCCGCGAGCTCGCGGGAGAAGGCGGCGAGCGCGAGGTCCGCCCGGCGAAGCGTCGCCGTGGCGCGGTCGACCTTGTCGTACTTCATCATGTCCGTGAGCATCCCGCCGCCGCCGAACGCGTCCCAGGTCGACCACGAGCCCGCACTGCCGAGCAGCGACGCGGCCTGCGAGAGCAGCTCGTGCGCGGCGCGGCCGGCCGCGTGCGCCTCGCGGGCCTCCTTGTCGACGGCGGCGAGCTCGCCGCGACGCTGGGCCAGCGAGGCGAGCTCCTGCGCGGCCCCGGCACCGCTGTTGCTCACCCAGACCTCCTTGTGGGCCATCGCCGTCCGGAAGCGGGCCTCGACGTCGCCGAGCTCGGCGATCCTGGCCTCCAGCGCGGCACGGTCGCGGAGCATCGCGTCCCGACGTGCCTCTGCCTCGGCGACCGCGTAACGGGCTGCCTCGCGCTCGGCGGTCTCCCGTTCGAGGTCGGTCAGGTGCGACCCCTTCAGTCGCGACCAGATCCTGGCGACCGAGAGCGACTCGAGCTTCTCCACGTCTTCGGTCTCGCTGTCCAGGATCAGCCGCGTGTCGGCGACGTGCTTCTCCAGGTCCTGGAGGTGGGGTGCGGAGTACTGGAGACGGCGCCTCAGCTGCGCCTGCTCCTCGCGGGCGGCAGCAGCCTGCTCGAGCTCGGTCTGGATCTGGTTCGCGTCGGTCACGCGCTCACCCTAGGGGTTCGGAGTGCGAGCATGGCCGCATGCGTATCGTCTCGTTACTGCCCTCGACCACCGAGATCCTCTTCGACATCGGCGCGGGCGACGACGTCGTCGGGGTCACCTTCGAGTGCGACCACCCCGCCGAGGCACGCACGCGCACGATCGTCTCGACGAGCGCGATGCCAGAAGGGCTCGCCCCGAGCGAGATCGACGCTTTCGTCGCCAAGGCCATGCAGGCAGGAGCGGACCTCTACCACCTCGACGAGGGCGCGCTGTCCGGGCTCGATGCCGACCTGGTGGTGACCCAGGACCTGTGCGCGGTCTGCGCGGTCGACGTGTCCGTCGTCGACGACGCGCTCGCCCACCTCGGCTGCACCGCCGAGGTGCTCACGATCGACCCGCACACGCTCGAGGAGGTGCTCGAGTCGGTCGCCACCTTGGGCAAGGCCACCTCGCACGAGCGTGAGGCGGAGGCCCTGGTCGCCTCCCTGCGTGCCCGCCTGGACGAGGTGGTACGTCGGACAGGCGGACGACCCACGCCACGCACACTGGTCCTCGAGTGGACCGACCCGCCGTTCGCTCCGGGCCACTGGGTCCCCGAGATGGTGACCCTCGCAGGCGGCAGCTGCGTCCTCGGCACGGCCGGCGAGAGATCCTTCCGCGTCGACTGGGACCAGGTTCGTGCCGCGCAGCCGGAGGTCGTCGTGGCGGCTCCATGCGGGTTCGGACTGGAGGAGTCCGCGACCCTCGCCGAAGAGCTCCTGGCTGCGAACGTGCTGCCCGAGAGCGTCCCGTTGTGGGCGGTCGACGCCAACGCGTCCTTCGCGCGACCGGGCCCGCGTCTCGTCGACGGGGTCGAGGCGCTCGCAGCCATCCTGCACCCGGACGTCACGCAGCCGCCGCGCCCTGGAATGGCACGGCGGCTGCGCTGACCTGCGCACAAGACGACAAGGGCGGTGTGGTCGTCGCGACCACACCGCCCTTGGAGTCCCTTAGGAGCCTCAGCCCACCTTGACCGCAGACACGGTGGCGAAGGCGGAGAACTGCGGGGTGGCGCTGTTCGGCGTGCCACCGAAGCCGCTGCGGTCCTCGTTGTAGCCGAAAGCGCGCACCGTGATCGTGGTCGGCGCTGCGACCGTGACGATCTGGGCGCCGCTGGCGGTGGCCTCCACGAAGCCCGCCTTCGACACCGGACCGGTGAAGTAGGTGCCGCCGTTGAGGCCCTCGGGGCCGCGGAGCGAGAGCTGGAGGTAGGTGTCGGTGCTCGGCGCCTCGTAGCCGTCCGCGCCACTGTTGATGCGGTCGAAGTAGCCGTAGGCGTTAACGAGGTAGGTGCCGGCCTCGGGCAGCTCGAACGTGAAGAGGTCGGTCGCGTTGGTGGAGTAGGGGCCGCCGATGTTCGCGATCGCAGTCATCCCCGTGCTGGCCTTCTTCACGGCGAGTGCGCCGAGCTTGTCGGAGGCCGGGTCGCCGGGCTCGCCCTTGGCTCCGGGCTCACCGGCGGGGCCCTGCGGACCGACCGGACCCTGCTCGCCATCCTTGCCGGCGAGCGCTGCCTCGGCGCGGTCGTTGATGTCGGCGAGGCGGACGGTGTTGTTCCTGATGTCACGCGAGGCGACAGTGTCGTCCTGGATGTCGCGCGAGGTGATGAGGCCCGCGGCGACAGCGCCGAACGAGCTGGCACCGACGAGAACGGCTGCGCCGGCGAGGACGGCGACGGAACGGCTACCGAGCATGGGCATGAGGAACTCCCGAGATATGAGGAAAGAGGTTGATTTCTTGCAGCGAGAGAACTCAAGCAGACAAAAAATGCATCTCTGACCAAAAAGCACATCTAGGCATCAGAAATAGCCCGAACGGACTACTCCGAACCACCCGCGCGCACCCTCGCCGGGGGACGCCGGACCCCGCCCGACGTCCCTCGCTGCGGTGTACGAGCCTCAGACGCGGGCGATGTGGGAGAGCAGGTCCTGGCGGGTGAGGACGCCGACGGGCTTGCCGTCCTCCTGCACCAGGAGGGCATCGGCGCTCTCGAGAGCGGCGACCGCCACGGCCACCGGCTCGCTGGAGCCGATCGAGGGCAGCGCCTCGCTCATGTGGAGCTCGACGGGGTCGGACAGCTTCGCCTTCCCGGCGTAGAGCGCGTCGAGGAGCACCCGCTCGGACACCGAACCGGCCACCTCCGCGGCCATGATCGGCGGCTCCGCCCGGACCACGGGCATCTGCGAGACGCCGTACTCCCGGAGGATGTGCACGGCCTCCGCGATGGTCTCGTTCGGGTGCGTGTGCACGAGGTCGGGCAGCGAACCGTCCTTGCCGCGAAGCACCTCGCCGACGGTCTGGTCGCCGGAGGGCGGCAGGAAGCCGTACTGCCCGAGCCACTCGTCGTTGAACACCTTGGTGAGGTAGCCGCGGCCGGAGTCCGGAAGCAGCACCACGATGACGTTCTCCTCCGCGTCCGGCTGCTCGGACAGCTCGTGGGCGAGCTGGATGGCGGCGAAGGCGGCCATGCCCGAGGAACCGCCGACGAGCAGCGACTCCTCACGCGCGAGGCGGCGGGTCATCGAGAACGAGTCGGCGTCGGAGACCTCGATCACCCGGTCGGCGACCGACGCGTCGTAGGTGCTGGGCCAGAAGTCCTCGCCGACGCCCTCGACCAGGTAGGGGCGGCCGGTCCCCCCGGAGTACACGGAGCCCTGCGGGTCGGCGCCGACGACCTGCACCTTGCCGCCGCTCTTCTCCTTCAGGTACCGCCCGACACCGCTGATCGTGCCCCCGGTGCCCATGCCACACACGAAGTGGGTGATCCTGCCGTCGGTCTGCTCCCAGATCTCCGGCCCCGTGGTCTCGTAGTGCGAGCGCGGGTTGTTGGGGTTGGAGTACTGGTCGGGCTTCCAGGCACCCTCGATCTCGCGGACCAGGCGGTCGGAGACGTTGTAGTAGGAGTCGGGGTGCTCGGGGGCGACCGCGGTCGGGCACACCACGACCTCGGCGCCGTACGCCTTGAGCACGTTGCGCTTGTCCTCACTCACCTTGTCGGGGCAGACGAAGACGCACTTGTAGCCCTTCGCCTGCGCGACCATCGCGAGTCCGACCCCGGTGTTGCCGGACGTCGGCTCCACGATCGTGCCGCCCGGTTTGAGGGAGCCGTCGGCCTCCGCGGCCTCGACCATGCGCAGGGCGATCCGGTCCTTCACGGAGCCGCCCGGGTTGAGGTACTCGACCTTGGCGAGCACGAGCGGCATGGCACCGTCCGTGGTCTTCGAGAGGCGAAGCAGCGGGGTGTTGCCGACGAGGTCCAGGAGTGAGTTCACATATTGCACGCTGGTCAGTCTAGGACCGGTGCACCACTAACATGGATTCGTGGGGAAAGCCGCCGCAGCACGCAAGCTCGCCTCCGCCGCCGCGTACGGCGGAGGAGGGATGTCACTACTGGGCGCCTCACTGGTCGGGGTGCTCACGGCGGAGGCCAAGCTGGCCCGTCGCACGATCGGCGGCCCGCTCGAGGACCCGACTCCCGACGCGAGCGGCTGGTACGGCAAGGGCCGCCCAGGCCCGGCGATCAAGCTCGCGCTGCTCGGTGACTCGAGTGCCGTGGGCTACGGCGTGGACAAGGTGGAACAGACGCCGGGAGCGCATCTCGCCTCGGGTCTCGCGGAGGGCGCCGACCGGCGCGTGTACCTCCGCTCGCTGGCCGTCGTCGGCGCGCAGACACGCGACCTCGCGGGTCAGATCGACCTGGCCCTGCCGATGGAGCCGCACGTCGCGGTGATCCTGATCGGCGCCAACGACGTGACGCACCGGGTGCTGCCCTCCGAGTCGGTGCGACTGCTCGAGCAGGGTGTCCGGCGCCTGCGCGACGCGGGTGTCGAGGTGGTGGTGGGCACGTGTCCGGACCTCGGCACGGTCGAACCCATCGCTCCACCGCTGCGTCAGGTCGCCCGTGCCTGGAGCAGGCGTCTCGCCGCGGGGCAGACCATCGCGGTGGTCGAGGCCGGTGGCCGGACCGTCTCGCTCGGGTCGATCCTCGGACCCGAGTTCAGCGCCTCCCCGAAGGTGCTGTTCGGACCCGACCAGTTCCACCCCTCGGTGGCGGGCTACTCCAGCATGGCCTCGGTGCTGCTGCCGACCGTCCTCGCCGCCGTCGGCGAGATCCCCGTCGAGGACCTCCAGCCCGAGGCGTTCCGCGGAGAGGGCGTCATGCCGATCTCCTACGCCGCCGTACAAGCCACGAAGACGCCCGGCACCGAGATCGGCGGCACGGAGGTCGGCGGTTCCAGGCGCGGGGCACGCGGCCGCTGGGTGCTCCTGCGTCACCGCCGGCGCCGTCCCCAGGGCGAGACCGAGACGCCCCAGGCCGAGGTCGGAGGCGAGAGGGCCGGGAGTCCCGACCCGGCCACGACCTGACCGGTACACGCAGAAGGGCCCCTGGTCTCCAGGGGCCCTTCTTGTGTCTCGAGACGGTCAGTCGTTGCCGCGGAGGATCGCGAGGATCCGGAGGATCTCGATGTAGATCCAGATGATGGTCACGGTGAGGCCGAACGCCGCACGCCACGACTCCACCTCCGGGAGGCCGGCGGCGACGCCGCGCTCCACGAAGTCGAAGTCGAGGATCAGCATCAGCACACCGATGCCGAGGCCGACCACGCTCATGATCAGACCGAGGGTGCCGAAGCCGTTGAAGCCGATCGCGTTGCCGAACAGCCCGAGCACGAAGTCAAGCAGCGTGACGGCCACGAAGCCGAACATCGCGGCGACGACCCACTTGCGGAACTTGTCGCTCACCTGGATGTTGAAGAACTTGTACGCCGCCAGCGTGCCGGCGACCGCGGCGACGGTGCCGACCACGGCACCCATCACGATGCCGGGGAAGAGCGTCTCGAACCACTTGCTCATGGCCCCGATGAAGACACCTTCGACGACGGCGTAGGCGACGACGAGGCCCGGGCTGACCGTCCGCTTGAAGGAGAGGACGAGGGCGAGTCCGAGGCCGGCGAAGGCGCCGCCCATCCACAGCATCATCAGGCGGCTCGCGACCGCCTCGTCCACCTGGCCGGTGGCGTCGACCGGCGTGCCGGTCAGCACCCACGTGACCGCGGCGGCAAGGACGACGATGCCGACGGTGATGCCCGTCTTCTGGACGACCGTGTCGATCGTCATCCGGCCCTTGTCGACGTACGTCGGCGCCTGCGGCGCACCGGTGCCCCACCCGCTGGAGGTGTCACCGTAGGCCGGATACGTGACTCCGCTCGTGGTTCCCCGGCCGTTGAACCCTTCCGAGCGTGCGAATACCGGGTTGCTGCTCTGCATCTCTTGGTCTCCTCCTTGGAGGCCCTGGGTCGACACCCGCTCTGGATGCCGATCGACGGACCGCCACTCCATCCTAGGGTCCGCCACCCTCTCCAACGATCGGGACAAGTCCGGTGTTCCCGCCCGATCGCGAGCGTCCGCGGTCAGCGACGGACGGGACCGGTGCAGGCGCCCCAGTGGGGGTGCGTGAACTCGGGGAACCGCTCGACGAGCTGGTCGACCGGGACCGTGGCGCGCTCCACCTCTGGGTCGACGAGTCGGATCCGCTCGGTCCGAGGCTGGTAGGTGCGGCGTGTCACGTGGTACCTCCTGCCGTCCTTGGTCTGCGTCGCCCCGGACAGCACCAGGCGGCCGCCGCGCGTGCAGCCTGCGCCCTGCGGGTAGATCACGCCGGCGCCTTCGACGATGAACGTCCCGTCGTCGAAAGCCGGGACGTGAACTCGCCGGAACCCGTCGCCGGTCAGGGTGAACATCTGCGCGAGCAGCGAGTCCGCGGCGGAGGCGGTGTCGACGACGATCTCTGCGCCCGGGTCGGGTCCGAGGTCGGGCAGACCGGCGACCCCTGCCCGGAAGAGCTTCGGGGGCACGGCGCCGGGGAACAGGTGGGTGGAGTACGTCGAACCACCATGCACGCGCACCGCGACATAGGCGCGGCAGCGTCTGCCCGCGCTCTGGTCGGTAGCCACCGCGACCCGGTCGAGCCGCCCGTCGCCGTCCACGTCCACCCGCAACGTCGACCGCTCGAGCGCCCGTCGTACCACGGCCTGCTCGCGGGGGCAGTCGCCTGAGGTGACGAACCCCGGGGCGGCGACCTGGTCGCTGCCGCACGCCGGCAGCAGGAGGCCGCTCATCAGGAGGCCGATGGTGGCCAGCCGGGTCTTGGGACGACGCATGGGCGCGCTCCTCGGAAGCGGGTCGCACGAGGATCGAGTGCGTACCTCACCAGGATGCACCGCGGTCAGGGCCGCTGCAGGAGAACCGTGCTCCTGCTCACCAGCGGACCAGACGCCACACGCCTGCCTGCGGTTCCTCGACCGTGCCGACGTCCGCGAAAGCCGCGACCGCCCGCTTGAGCTCGGCCATCGCCTCGTCCTCGCGCCCCTGTTCATGGAGCAGGTCAGCGATGTTGTTGTGCAGCGCCGCCTCCCGGTGGCGGTCGCCGAGGGCCGCGCACAGCTCGAGCGCCTGCTCGGTGAGGCGGATCGCCTCGTCGAGCTCGCCCCGGGAGCGGTGCGCCAGTGCCGCGTTGTTCCACGCAGCCACGCTGAGCTGGGGGTCACCCGCCTGTTCGGCGAGGGTGAGGCAGGTCCGGAAATGCTCCAGCGCGACGCCGTGACGCCCCCGTGCGCTCGCCAGCATCCCCTCCATGTTGCGGGCGGCGCCGACGCTCCGTGGATCCCCGGCCGCCTCCGCGAGCTGCCGTGCCCGGCCGGCGAGGAGCTCGGCCCGCTCGGCGTCGCCGCAGGCCTCAACCGCCTGGGACAGATCGACCAGGATGCCCACGCGGAGCACCTGGTCATCGGGCGGGACGGCCTCGAGGGCTGCCTCCAGATGGCCGACCGCCAGCGCGTAGTCGCCCAGGCGATGACGGAGCCGGCCGAGCCGTTGCTCCACGATCGGCAGCTGCGCCGGGTCGCTGGAAGCCGCCGCATCCTCGAGGCTGTGCAGGGCGCCCGCGTAGTCGCCGACCACGACCTGGACGTCGCCGATCTCGGCGAGCAGGCCCGCCCGGTCGGGGTGCCCGAGCGCCAGCGCCGCGCGCAGGTGCTCCAAGGCCTCGGCGTTCGCGAAGACCGTGCGCGCCTGCTCGCCCGCCCTCCGGAACGCCTGCGCGGCCTCCGCCTCCCTGCCGGCCAGCCGGAGGTGGCGGGCGACGGTGGCGTCGGGGGTGCCCGGCACACTGGCGGCCCTCCCGTGGAGCAGTCTGCGCCGGGCGAGGCTCGTGTCGTCGTGGACCGCCGCACGCAGGAGGTGGTGGGCGAAGTCATAAGCCTCGGACGCCTCCACCACGAGCCCGTGCCGCACGACCTCCTCCAGCGCGGTGACGGTCTCCTCGTCGGTCCGGCCGCTGACGGCGCGAACGGTCTCGGCGTCGAAGGACCGGCCGAGCACAGCGGCAGCCGAGAGCACCTGGCGCCCGGTCTCGCTGACCGGGTCGAGCCGTGCCCGCAGCACCTCGCGCACCCTCGCCGGCACGGACCCGGACGGCTCGGTCCCGGAGGTGCGCAGGTACTCCACGAGCAGCAACGGCACCCCCTCGGTGGCTTCCCACAGTCGGTGCGCCGCTGCCTGGTCGGCATCGGGTCGCGCGGCCTCCGCCAGCCGTCGTACGTCGTCCTGCGCGAGCCGGTCGAGGCCGACGCGCGTGCCGCGAGCATCCCGGACGGCCGCGGTCACGGCGTGGCGAAGCGGATGCTCGTACGGCGTCCGCCAGGCGAGCACGACGAGCAGAGGCCGCCCCTTCAGGCGGTGCAGGCCGTAGGCCAGGAGGGCCCGGGTCGCGTCGTCGGCCCACTGGACGTCGTCGAGGAACAGCGCCCCCGGCCGGTCACCTCCACCGGCGGCGACCAGCGTCTCCCAGACCGCGGACAGGAACCGGCTCTCGGCGCCAGGACCCTCCCGCGGCCGGAGCTCGTCGGTGCCAGGACCTGCGCCGAGGCCCGGCACCAGGCGGTTCGCCTCCGCGCGCACCCAGGGGTCGAGGGTCGACAGCCAGGTGTCGGTCTCCCGGAGGCGCGCGGTGAGCGCCTCGACGACGGGCGCGTAGGCCAGACCGGACTCCCCCTCGTAGGCTCGGCCCACCAGGACGTGCCCGCCGCGTCGGCGCACCGAGGCGAGCAGCTCCTCCGCGAACCGCGTCTTGCCGATGCCGGCCTCGCCCTCGACGAGGACGACCCGGCCGTCGGCGTCCACGGCGTCGTAGACGGCCCGGGCGTCCGCGAGCTCCCCGGCGCGACCGACGAACGGGGTCCCCCGAACGGGGCGCCGCGGGGCGTGGGTCTCCGGCGCGGCCGGTCGAGCGGGTGTGACGTACGTGCCGCGGTTGACCTCCTCGTAGAGCGCCGTGGTCTCTCTCAGCGGCGGCACCCCCAGCTCACGGGACAAGGCGCGGACGCACTCGCGGTACTGGGCCAGCGCGGCCGCCCGCGCCCCTGTCGCCGCGTAGAGCCGGATCAGCGCCTGGTGCGCGGGCTCGTGGAGCGGGTCGACCGCGACCCACCGCTGTGCCGCGCTCAAGGCGGCGTCCAGGTCACCCGTGGCCTCGCGGTCCCGCGTCACGCTCGCGAGCGCTGCGGTGAGCTCACGACGCAGCTCCGCCGCCTCGATCTGCACCCAGTCCTCGAAGTCCGGCGCGTGCCTGACCGCGAGACCCTCGAGGAAGTCGCCACGGAAGAGTCCCACCGCCTCCTCGGCACGGCCGCCTCGGGACAGTGCCCGGAACCGGTCGACGTCCACACGGAGGCCCGGCCCCTTGACGAGGAGCACGTGGTCGGGGGTGGCCTCGAGCAGGTCGCCCCCGATGCCTGACCTCAGGTCGGACAAGGTACGTCGCAGGGCCGCACGGGCGCGCTCGGGGTCGCCGTCCGGCCAGAGCAGGTCGGCCAGCCCGTCGCGCGTGCGGGGCCGGTCGGTGACCGCCAGGAGCGCCAGCAGCGCGAGGGCCTTGCGCGTCTCGAACGCGACCCGGGTGCCGTCACGCTCGACCCGCGCAGGGCCCAACAAGCTGACCTCGATCACCGGCACCCCCGCCCACGACGGACCTGACCCCTCGCGGAGGGCCCGTCGTAACGATTCCCGAACGGTGGATCTCGAACCTACTGTAGATCCGTCGGCAGGGAGGGAGGTCGCCTCTGATGTCCCGTCCACACCGCCCCGGGGCGCCGCTCCTGGCCTGGTCCCTGTGGTGGCTCTGGCTCGCGCTGTCCGCCCTGGCCACCTGGCAGGTGTGGCAAGGGCCGGCCACGTCCGATGCCGGATTCGGGATCGCAACAGTCGGGTTCGCGACCGCAGGCGCACTCGTGGCCCGGCGGCAGCCCAGCAACGCAGTCGGCTGGCTGTTGATCGCGCTCGCGCTCACGTCCACCGTCCAGACACTCGGCGAGACGTACGTCTGGACGAGGTCCCCCGGCTACCTGGCAGTGGCGTGGGTCACGGGGTGGGTCTGGTACGGGTGGCTGCTGCTCATCGGGGTCTTCGTGCCGCTGGTCTTTCCTAACGGTCGGCTGCTGTCGCGACGATGGCGACCGGTCCTCTGGCTCGGATTGGCGGCGCTGACCGCATGCATCGTGGGGACCGCCTTCACGCCCGGCGCGCTGGAGCTGTCCACAACGGTGCAGAACCCCCTAGGTGTCCACGGAACGGGCGGCAAGGTCTTCGCATCGCTCCAGATCCTGGGCGCGGCACTTCTCCTGCTCGCCGTCGTGCTCACCGCCGCATCACTCGTGGTCCGCTTCCGGCGCTCACGAGGTGTGGAGCGTCAGCAGCTGAAGTGGTTCGCTTTCGCGGGCGTGGTTGCCCTGACGGGCCTGACATTCGCGGCATCCTCCGAACTGCTGCCTGGTACGTGGGGAGATCCGGTCGGGGAGGTGGGCTGGGGCATGTTCGCTGTCGCGGCCGTTCTCGGCATCCCGGTGGCCACCGGCATCGCGATCTTCCGGCACCGCCTCTACGACATCGACCGGGTCGTCAACCGCACCCTCGTCTATGCCGCCCTCACCGCGACGCTGCTCGCGACGTACGCCGCCTCCGTGCTCGTCCTGGGCCGGCTGCTCACCCCGCTCACCGGTGACTCCGGCCTCGCCGTCGCCGGATCCACCCTCGCCGTCGCCGCCCTCTTCCGACCCGCCCGACGCCACATCCAGGACACCGTCGACCGCCGCTTCTACCGGCACAGGTACGACGCCGCCCGCACCCTCGACGACTTCACCACCCGCCTGCGCCACGAGCTCGACCTCGACGCCGTCGGCACCGACCTCCGCAGCGTCACCCAAGACGTGCTCCAGCCCACCCACGTGACTCTCTGGATCCGACCATGACCTCGTTCACTGACCGCCTCTCGGACCGCACGCTCCGCAGGGCGGCGTGGGTGGCGACCGCGTTCCTGCCGGTGACGGTGCTGATGAGCGTGCCGGTCGACGTCCTGCGCGCCTCGTCGTCCGCCACCACGTGGGACAGCGGCACCGTGGGCGACTACGCCTTCCTCGTGGTGGTCCTGTCCTTCCCCCTCGTCGGTCTCCTCATCCTCCGACGACAGCCACACAACAGGATCGGCTGGCTGCTCGCCGGCGTGGGTGTCGTCTGGGGACTCAGCGTGCTCGCGGACGCCTACACCGCTTACGGGCTCGTCGTGGCTCCCGGCTCCCTTCCCGGTGCCGGTGTCGTCGCAGGGGCCGCGAGTGGCAGCTGGGCCCCTGGCATCGGTCTGATGGGGACCTTCTTGATCCTGCTCTTCCCTGACGGACGGCTGCCCTCGCCGCGTTGGAGACCAGTGGCCTGGGTGGCCGCCTGCTCCATCGTGGTCGTGACGGTGACGATCGCCTTCCTCCCCGGGAAGCTCGAGTCGACCGCCGTACCGACGATGGACAACCCGATCGGCTCGGAGTGGGCGAAGCCGGCGCTGATGGTCCTACTGTTCGTCTTCCTGCCGCTCATCCCGCTGAGCATCCTGGCGTGCGCCGTCTCCCTGGTCCAACGGTTCCGCCGCTCCTCGGGCCTGGAGCGGCTCCAGCTCAAGTGGCTGGCGACGGCCGGGGCCTTCGTGGCGTGCCTCTACCTGACGACGATGGCCGCGACCCTGGCGACCGACCTCGTGCCGTTCGAGAGCGGGAACCAGGCCTGGGTCGACGTGATCCAGACGGTCTCGATCGCCTCGTTCGTGCTCATCCCTGCCTCGATCGGCGTCGCCGTGCTCCGGCATCAGCTGTACGAGATCGACAGGGTGATCAACCGGACCCTCGTCTACGGCTCGCTCACCGTGGCTCTCGCCGGTGTCTACATCGGGTCCGTCCTGCTGCTGCAGCTCCTGCTCGACCCGTTCACCAGCCAGTCCGACCTCGCCGTGGCCGGCTCCACGCTCGCCGTCGCGGCCCTTTTCGGCCCGGCCCGCAAGCGCTTCCAGTCGGCCGTCGACCGGCGCTTCTACCGCAGCCGGTACGACGCCGCGCGGACCCTCGACGACTTCGCCTCCCGCCTGAGGCACGAGGTCGACCTCGACGCCGTGGCCGAAGATCTGTCGCACACGGTCGACGGCATCGTCCACCCCGCCCACCTCTCCCTGTGGATCCGGTCATGACACGCCTGAGCGACACCGCCTTGCGACGCACCGCGTGGGCGCTGCTGATGCTGGTCGTCACCGCGCTCGCGCTTGCGGCGATCCTGCGCCTGCCAGACCTCCGCTCCAGGGGCGGCGGGCCCCTCGCGGTGCTCGGTGAGGGAGGCTTCTTCCTCGTCCTGCTCGGCTTCCCCGTCGCGGCCGGGCTGATCCTGCGTTCTCAGCCCCGCAACCGGATCGGCTGGCTGCTCATGGCCATCGCCCTCGTCTGGGCGCTCTGCGGATCGGTCGCCGACGCCTACGCTCGATTCGCCGTCCGCACCGAGCCGGAAGCGCTTCCCGGTGCCGGCGTCGCGGCGCTGATGAGCGCCCTGGTCTGGGTCCCCGGGGTCGGCATGATGGGCACCTTTCTGCTCCTGCTCTTCCCGGACGGGCACCTGCCCTCGCGCCGCTGGCTCCCTGTGGCGTGGGTATCCGGGTTCGTCATCGCGTCGGTGATCATCACGCTCGCCCTGACGCCCGACAAGCTCGAGGTGGGCGCGGTTCCGACCATGCAGAACCCGTTCGGGTGGGAGCAGGCCCGTCCGGTCCTCCTGGTGCTCCAGGCCGGACTCCTCCCCCTGCTGCCGCTCTGCGTGATCGCCTGCGCGACGGCACTCGTGCTGCGCTTCCGGCGGTCCAGCGGAGTCGAGCGACTCCAGCTCAAGTGGCTAGCCACGGCCGCCGCTGCCGTCGCCGGGCTATACCTGCTCAGCATCGCCGCCAGCGTGCTCACCGGCGCCCTGTTCGGGGGGCAGCAGCCTGCCTGGATGGATGCCCTCGACTCGTTGTCGTTCCTGGCCTTCATCGGCATCCCTGCAGCCATCGGGGTGGCGGTCCTCAAGCACCGGCTCTACGACATCGACGTCGTCGTGAACCGCACCCTGGTGTACGGGACGCTGACCCTCACGCTCGCGGCCTCCTACGTAGGTTCGGTGCTGCTCCTCCAGCTGCTCCTGAGTCCGCTGACGAGCCAGTCCGACCTCGCCGTCGCCGGCTCCACCCTCCTGGTCGCCGCTCTCTTCCGACCCGCCCGGCGGGGCATCCAGTCCGCGGTGGACCGGCGCTTCTACCGAAGCAGGTACGACGCCGCGCTCACCGTCGACGCCTTCGCCTCGCGACTTCGCCACGAGCTGGACCTCGACGCGGTCGGCGCGGACCTGCGCGGCACCGTGGAGAAGGCCATGCGGCCCACCCACGTCTCCCTCTGGATCAGACCGTGACCGGCCAGGATCCCGCCGGCCACGGCGCTGTAACGCCTCCTGGACGCTCGACCGTTAGGAAGGTTCCCATCATGAGTGCGATCACTGGAACGTTCCGCCGCCGCCTCCTCGGCCGCACCTCGGCGCTGAGGGTGCCGAGGACGCGTGCGGAGTCCCCGAAGGCGCCCGCCGGCGAGGCGAGCGCAGTCGAGATCGCACCGAACGACCCCCTGCTCGCCTACTTCCAGAGCGCGAGCGAGGCCGTGGACATCGAGGCGCTCGATCTCGACTCGCCCGCGCTGCGCGAGCTCAAGGCCGCCGGCGTGAAGCTCGCCGTCCCGCTCGTCAGCCAGGGCGAGCTGATCGGAGTGCTCAACCTCGGTCCGCGCCTGTCGGAGCAGGACTACTCCTCCGACGACCGCAAGCTGCTCGACAACCTCGCCGCCCAGGCGGCACCGGCGCTGCGGGTGGGCCAGCTGGTGCGCGAGCAGGAGGCCGAGGCGGCGACCCGGCAGCGCTTCGAGCAGGAGCTCGAGGTCGCCCGGCTGATCCAGCAGCACTTCCTTCCCAAGGAGCTTCCCGACCTGCCCGGCTGGCAGATCGCGGCCTGCTACCGGCCCGCCCGCGAGGTGGGCGGCGACTTCTACGACGTGATCCCGCTGCCGCGACGGGCGCGTCGGCTTCGTGGTCGGCGACGTGACCGACAAGGGCGTGCCGGCCGCGCTCGTCATGTCCGCCACCCGCAGCGTGCTGCGCGCCTCGGCCCAGCGCCTCGATCGAGCCCGGCGAGGTGCTCGAGCGCGTGAACGAGCATCTGTGCCCCGACATGCCGGAGAAGATGTTCGTGACCTGCCTCTACGGCGTGCTCGACACCGAGAGCGGGCCTGTTTCGCTTCGCGAATGCGGGCCACGACCTTCCCTACGTGAAGACCGCCGACGGCGTCGTCGAGCTGCGCGCCCGCGGCATGCCGCTCGGCCTCATGCCGGGGATGTCCTACGAGGAGAAGGAGGCCGACGCTGCAGCCCGGGGACAGCGTCCTGCTGCACTCCGACGGGGTCCTCGAGGCCCACGACCCCGAGCGCGAGATGTTCGGCTCTCCCGCGGCTCAAGGAGACCATGGCCCGCGCGCCCGGCGGCGCGGGAGCTGATCGACCACGTGCTCTCCGACCTCGCGGCCTTCACCGGTCCCGACGCCGAGCAGGAGGACGACATCACGATGGTGACCCTGCAGCGCTCCGGCGGCGCCGCCCCGGTGGTCCGCCGAGTCCAACGGACGGGTGCTGGCCGAGTTCGAGCTGCCGAGCGAGCCGGGCAACGAGCGCGAGGCGATCGCGCGCGTCGAGCGACGCCGTGGCCGGCCTGGGGTCTGGAGCCGGCCCGTCTCGAGCGCCTCAAGACCGCGGTGGCCGAGGCGACGATGAACGCGATGGAGCACGGCAACGAGTACCGCGCCGACCGCCCGGTGTCGATCCGCGTGATCCACACCCCGGAGCGGTTGAGCGTGCATCGTCACCGACCGCGGCGGACGCCGGCCGAGCTGCCGACGCCGGAGAAACCGGACCTCGAGGCGAAGCTCGAAGGCCGCCAGAAGCCGCGCGGCTGGGGCCTGCTCCTGATCGAGAAGATGGTCGACGAGACGCGCGTGACGAGCGAGGAGGGCACACGCACCCGTCGAGCTCGCGCCTGCGCCTGGAAGGAGGCGGACATGACGACAAGTGAGCTCCAAGCGACCGTGCGCGAGCGCGACGGGGTGGCGGTGATCGACCTGACGGGCGACTTGAACTCGTCCGCCGAGGACGCGCTGAACGAGGCCTATGCAGCAGGCCACGGGCAGCGGCGCCGACGCGGTCGTGCTCAACTTCGAGCGCGCGGACTACATCAACAGCACCGGCATCGCCCTGATCGTCGGGCTGCTGGCCACAGGCCCGGGCGAACCGGGTCGAAGTGCAGGCCTTCGGGCTGTCGGACCACTACCGCGAGATCTTCGAGATCACGCGGCTGGCCGACTTCATGACCATCACCGACGACGAGGACCGCGCCGTGAGCGGCGCAGAAGGGAGGCAACGATGCCTGAGGCAGCAACCACGTTCGACGTGCGCGAGCTCTCGGAGCGGCGCGTGCGTGATCGACATCAAGGGCGACATCACCGCCCAGAGCGAGGACGTGCTGATGGACGCCTACGGCCGCGCGAGCGGGCGAGGGCGTGAAGGCGATCGTCCTCAACTTCAGCGGACCTCGACGTACATGAACAGTGGTGGCATCGGACTGCTCGTCACCCTGCTCGTGCGGGCGCAGCGCCAGCACCAGCGCGTGCTCGCCTACGGCCTCTCGGACCACTACCGCCAGATCTTCGAGCTGACCCGCCTCGACGAGGCCGTCGGCATCCACGACTCGGAGCAGCGCCAGCGCGGCCTGGCCGGCTGACCGGGCAGCCCGGGCTGCCGTCACGAGGAGCAGCCATGAACGACGAGGACAGCACGAGAGCGCCCGCCGCCGAGGAGCACGGCCGGCAGGCGCGCGACGCCGCGAACTGGGCCAAGTCGGTCTCCCGCCTCAACGTGTCCGACGTCCCCGAGGGCGCCGTCAACATCAACGTCGAGGGACGCCGCCTCGCCTCGCCGATCCAGGGCTTCGGCAAGATGTGGCAGAAGACCTACCAGGTCCGGCTGCCTCGGCCGAGCGCGTCGCCCCACGGATCTGATCGCCACCTGGAAGCAGCGCTTCCCGGACTTCTGGCCCGAGGGCAGCGCTTCTACGCGCCCGCTGACCGGGATCGCGCCCGGCGAGGTCGCGCTGCTGAACATGACGCTGCCCGGCGAAGATGAAGCTCTCCACCGGGGTGATGGTGCTCTACGCCGACGACGGAGTCGTTCACGCTGATGACGCCGCAGGGGCACATGTTCGCCGGCTGGATCACCTTCAGCGCGACCGAGCGTCGACGGCGACACCGTCGCCCAGGCGCAGGTGCTGATGCGCGCCAGCGACCCGATCTTCGAGCTCGGGCTGACGCTCGGCGGCCACAAGCAGGAGGACCGCTTCTGGCAGCAGACGCTCACCGCTCGGTCGCAGCGCACTTCGACCAGGAGGTCGACGTGGACACCCAGGTCGTGTGCGTGGACAAGAAGCGCCAGTGGTCGAGGTGGACGCAACGTCTGGCACAGCACGGCAATCCGGTCGACCGCTCTACATGCTGGCCGCGCCGTGGCGGGCGCTGCGGAACCTCACCCGCCGCCACCCGAAGGTCGCGTGACGGAGGCCGCGGCGTCCGCTTGAAACGGCGATCCCCGCACGAAAGACCGCTAGGACCGCATGACCAGCCGAGCACCTTCGTGGGCGCTTCGCGGGACTCACGTGGGGCAAGGGGTTCCCCGGGGCGTAGCGGTCCCCACCCCTAGGGGCGGAGACGGTCTTTCGGGACAACATCCACGAAACCTTCGCCCGGTGGGGTCTGGTCCGCCCGACGGAGGGTCGGGTGCTCGGCGGCGTGTTCGCCGGCCTCGGCCAACGATTCGGCCTCGCGCCGTGGCCCGCGCGGATCCTCTTCACGCTGCTGCTGATGGTCATCCCCGGCAGCCAGATCCTGGCCTACCCGATCCTCTGGGTCCTGATGCCCTCCGAGGAGAAGGTCACGGTCCAGCGGCCGCACGTCTCGCCCGCCCCGGCCGCATGACGGTGGGACGGGGGTGCGACGAGGGTGTCGAGCGCGTCTGCAGGACGCGGCTCGACACCCTCAGGCCGACCGGGTACGGCGGCGAAGTGCGGCCGCGAAGAGCAACGCCGGCCCCATGACCACCGCACCGGCAGCCAGGCTCTTGCCCTTGGGTGGACGGTTCGAGGCCAGGTCGACCGGTTCGAGCGGGGGCACGTTCAGTCCCGCGCCGGAGAACCGGTAGACGTCGAACCCGCGCACGAGGTCATTGCCGTAGCCGTAGAACGATCCGTCGGTGGCGATCCGGTTGGTCTTGAACGACCACGTGTCGGAGTCCTCGAGCACATAGTTGCCCACCTCGCGCAGCCCCACGCCGTCTCCGATGCCCACGCTGGTTGCCGAACCCTCGAAGTCTGCAAGCCCTGACATGTCGAGCACTCGAACGCCCTGGGCGTACCAGGCTATGGTCAGCATCTCCTGGTCCGGGTAGATCCGAAGCACGTGAGAGGTGCACGTGGCGCCGTCCTGGACGGTGGCTGCGGGGATGAACCAGGTGCCGATCTTCTCCGGGGCCCTCTCCAGGTCCCCGGTGATGTCGTAGAGGTGTAGCCCGCCGCCGGGGCACTCGGCGCTCGCGGCCGCGCCCGCGCGTTCGTCGGTCACCACGAGGACCTCGCGCTCGGTCCCGTCCGCACGGGTCAGCGTCACGGGGTCTGCCTGGTGGGCGACGTTGATCGTGGGGTCGAGGATCTGCGAGACCTGTTTCGGGTTCGCCGGGTCGGTGGTGTCGAGGACGAGCGACTGCGACAGGGCCGCCGAGTAGGCCCGGGTCCCGTCGGCGTTGAAGGTGATGTCGTGCGACTCCGAGCCCAGCGAGAGCGGCACGAACGGTATTCGGTAGTCCTGCACCCACTTGGGCCGCTCGGGGGTCGACACGTCGTAGATCGTGATGGTGGGACTCGTGCTGGTCGCGAGGTCGGAGTTCGAGTTGTAGAGGTAGTCGCCGCTCGGGTGGATCGTCATGTTGTGCGACCCCCGCGGGACGTGGAGGTAGCTCACGGTCTGCGGCGACGTGGGGGTGGTGAGGTCCACGATCACCGTCCCCGACGAGTCAGGGCGCAGCCCGAGGTCGCGCCCGCAGCGGGAGGCTGCCCCGGCGGCGCCGAAGGTCCCGTCGGCGGTGTAGCTGGCCAGGACCCGGCGGTCGTGCTTCCAGACCTGGATGTCGCCCTGGCTGATCGCACAGTCGTAGACAGCCGCGACGAACGGCGCTTCGGGGTCGGTGATGTCGACGATCTGCATGCCCCCGCGCAGGGTTCCGGCGAGGGCGTACTCCTTCTTGCCGACCTTGAGGAACTCGATGTCCGAACCGTTCTGCACATCGCCCGAGTCGTCGTACTGGAGGTTCGCGACGAAGGACATCTCTTCGCCCGTTCCCGACTCCGCGACCGAGAGGCCGCGGGTGTTCGTGGGGAGGTCGCCTGATCGGCCGCCGGCCCCGTCGCCGTGCGCCGCGGCGGGACCCACCGGGAGTGCGATCAGTATCAGGGCCCCGGCGCCGGTCAGCGCGCCGAGAAGAGGTCGAAAGGTCATGCTGCCGCCTTCGCAGAGAGGTCGCCCACGACCGGTTCAACGAGGTCGGCCCGTCGCGGTTACACACCGCGGAGTCGTTGCTGAGGCTTCCATGCGGTTTCTTCGGTACCCCCGGTGGGACTCGAACCCACACTGAAAGGTTTTTAAGACCTCTTCCTCTGCCATTGGGATACGGGGGCGAACGGGGTCAAAGATAGGTCTTCCGAGGGTAGATCGCGTGCGCACCGGCAACACGGTCGAGGAAGAGCAGCCCGTCGCAGTGGTCGATCTCGTGCTGCAGGGCGCGTGCCTCGAAGGCGTCGGCGGCGACCTCGACCTTCTCCCCGGTCACCGGAAGCTGGCCGGAGACCACGACCCGGCCGGCTCGCTTCACGTCGCCGGTGAAGTCGGGCACGCTCATGCACCCCTCCCGAGCCTTCTCGTTGCGGGAGGACTGCACGACGACGGCGTTGCACAACACGAACGTGCCGTGGTGCGAGCGCGTCTTGGGGTGCTCGGTCACGTCGACGCAGAACATCTTCACCCCCACCCCGACCTGCGGTGCGGCCAGCCCGACGCAGCCCGGCGAGACGCGCATGGTCGCGACGAGGTCCGCGGCGAGCTGCACCATCTCCGGGTCGGTGGGATCCACGTCCGCGCCCACCTGGGAGAGAACCGAGGCGGGTGCGCGGACGACGTCGAGGACACGTCCGTCGACCGGGAGGTCGTGCTCGGTCCAGCGGCCGACGGCGTCGTCGACGAAAGCGGAGCTCACAGCTCGTCGCTCTCCATCTGGCGCAGCGTGACGCCGACGCCGAGCTCGTCTCCTGCTCGCCGCAGCTCCGCCTGGAGACCCTCCAGGTCCGTGCCGCCGGGCAGGTCGACCTCGGCGACCAGGACGTAGAGCCCTCCGGACAGCCGGGTCGTCAGGTCCGTGATGTTCCCTCCGGCGCGCGCCACCTCACCCGCAACGGTGGACACGATGCCGGCCCGGTCGCCCCCGTGGACGGTCAGCACGTACGTCGACCCGACGGCCTCGTGCTCGGGCTCCTCGGGCACCTCGCGCACGGAGATGTCGAGCGAGCCGTCCTCGGTCATCGGCGCGAGCGCGTCCTGGATCTCCGCCGAGCTCCTCTCGCCGGCACAGACCAGCATCATCGCGAAGTGACCGCGCAGCAGGGTCATCGTCGAGTCCTCGATGTTGAGGCCGAGGTCGGCGAGGACACGAGTGGTCTCGGCGATGATCCCGGGCCGGTCCTGCCCGATGACGGTGATGGCTTGCTCGGTCATCCGTTCATCCTTCCATGCGGCCCCGAAGCGACCCCTGACCGGCGTGCGCTAGGTCGGGTGGCCGCCGACCGCGGCGGCACGCGCGAGCACCGCGTCGAGCATCGGCTCGGTCAGCTTCCCGGTGAAGGTGTTCTGCTGCGACGGGTGGTAGCTGCCGAGCAGCACGACCTCCCGACCCGCCGGCGAGACGAGGACCGCCTCGGCCCCGTGGCCGAACCGCGGCTTGGGCCTCGGCACGTCGTACTCGAGTGCCCGGAAGGTGCGCAACGCCGCGTCCCACCCGTACGACCCGAGCGTCACCACGGCCCGGATCGAGTCGGCGACGAAGGAGAGCTCCTCGAGCAGCCACGGGGCGCACGTGTCGCGCTCGGTGACCGTCGGCTTGTTGTCAGGCGGCGCGCACCGGACGGTGGCGACCATGCGCGCGCCGATGAGCCGCTGACCGTCGGCGGCGCTGACGGAGGTCTCCTGGGCGGCCAGGCCGACCCGGTACAGCGAGGCGAAGAGCCAGTCGCCGGAGCGGTCTCCGGTGAAGATCCGGCCGGTGCGGTTGCCGCCGTTGGCCGCGGGGGCCAGTCCCACGATGAGCACGCGCGGATGGTCGTCACCCCAGCCCGCAACGGGGCGGCCCCAGTACGGCTCGGCCGCGAACGAGGCGCGCTTGCCGACCGCCACGTCCTCGCGCCACTCGACCAGTCGCGGGCAGGCGCGGCAGACCGAGACCCGGGCGTCGAGCTCGGCCAGGTCCGCGGCCTCCCCGGCGAGGGCGATGACGTCGGCCGGGGACTCCGCCACGGGTGTGTCCGCGGGCGCGGGGTCGTCCGGCCACCCTGTCCCCGGCCGCACCGGGGACGGGAAGAGGTCACCGGTCACCGGGTGCGGCAGGAGTACGTCGGACATGCGGCCCATCCTGTCAGGCCGCGGTGGTCGCTCAGCGGGTCCGGCGCCGCCACAGGAGTGCGACGAGGCCCGTGACGCCGACCGCGCCAACGCCGCCTGCCGCGACCGGAACGAGGGACCTCTCGTCTGGCTCGGCACCGGGGTTGCCCGAGGCGAGAGGAGGTCTCGGCGAACGCTCCCCCGCAACGGCGTACTCCATCGGCTCGCTGCGAACCCACATGCCGCACGGGCTGACCACGAAGTCGTCCTGGGTCCCGAACACGTACTCCTCCGGCGAGGAGTAGCCCTGGGGAACCGCGCCGCCGGAGCTGAACGGGAACCACATGTCCATGCCGGTCTCCCGCTCCAGCCAGACCTGGGGTGCCAGGTCCTCACCCTGCCAGACCTCGCTGACCTCGACCTGCATGGTGTCTCCGCGGACATCCGTGATCCGGCCCACGAAGACGTGCGCGGCCTTCGGGTACCACTCCTCTGGCGCGACGCAGGAGAGGGCGTTGGCGCTCTCCGCCTGGAGGGCGAGCGAGGAACCGATCACGACCAGGAGGGCGACGAGGCGCAGAAGGGTTCTCATGTCGCTCCGACGCTCCAGGGACCCGCCTGGTTCCACCGAGGGCTCAGGCGATGGACCAGGCGATGCCGTCGAGGATGTCCGCCTCGGAGACGAGCAGGGTGTCGGCCGTCGTACGTCGGAGCACCTCGTCGAGGATCAGCGCGCCTGCGCCGATCACGTCCGCGCGCCCGGGGTGCATGTAGGGCAGCGCCTTCTTCTCGGCCACCGTCATGGCGAGCAGCCGCTCGGTCAGCGCGTGCACGTCGGAGACGGCGAGCCTCGCCTGGTCGATCGCCGCACGGTCGTACTCCTGCAGGTCGAGAACGCCTGCCGCCACCGTGGTGATCGTGCCGGCGACGCCTATCACCGTCCGCGCCTCCCCCAGCGGTACGTCGGACGCGGCGACCGCCGCCGCGATGTCGGAGGCGGCAGCGGCGACCTCGTCGCGGGTCGGGGGGTCGCTCAGGAGGTGGCGCTCGGTCATCCGGACCGACCCGATGTCGAGGGACTGCGCCGCCCGGACCTGGCCGTGCCCGTCACCGAGGATCAGCTCGGTCGAGCCGCCGCCGATGTCGATGACGAGGAAGGGCGCGGGGAGGTCGCTCCCCGCGAGGCCGCGCGTCGCCCCGTCGTAGGAGAGCTGCGCCTCCTCAGCGCCGGTCACCACCTCGGGGCGGACGCCGAGCCGGGCCTCCACGCCCGCGGCGAACTCAGCTCCGTTGTCGGCGTCCCGTGCCGCGGACGTCGCACAGAACCTGATCGCCTCGACGTCGTACCTCGCGACGATGCCGGCGTACTCGTCGATTGCCGCGAACGCCCGCTCCAGGGCCTCGTCGGCGAGCCGTCCGGTGCGGTCGACGCCCTGACCGAGGCGCACCATGCGCATCTCGCGGACCAGCTCCTGCTCGGTCCCGGCCTCGGGGTCGAGGTCGGCGACCAGGAGCTTGATCGTGTTGGTGCCGCAGTCCACGGCGGCGACACGGGTCATTCGGCCGGGACCTCCACACACGGCCCGGACGCCCAGAACTCGCCGAGCAGGTCGAGCACCTCGTCGCCGAGCGGGTTCACCCCGCGGCCCTGCGCGAGCGACTGCCCGGCGAGGACGTGCAGGCACTTCACGCGGGTCGGCATCCCGCCGGCGGAGACTCCCTCGATCTCGGGGACCTCCGCGATGGCCCCGCGGTACTCGAGGTAGGCCTCGTGTGCCCGGCGGTAGGCCGCGGCCAGCTCCTCGTCGCTCTCGAGGCGCTCGGTCATCTCCTTCATGAGGCCGGACGCCTCGAGGGTGCCGATCATCGAGGCCGCCCGCGGGCACGTCAGGTAGAACGTGGTCGGGAACGGCGTCCCGTCCTCGAGCCGCGGCTCGGTGGCCACGACGTCGGGGTTGCCGCACGGGCAGCGGTGCCCGATGGCGTGGATGGAACGCGGCGGCCGACCGAGCTGGGCCTCGATGGCGGCCTCGTCTCGCGGCTCGACAGAGGTCACTGCTTCCTCTTCTTCGGGAGGTCGATCTCCTCGACCGGGTTCGGCACGTCCTGCGGGTTGCCGGCGGCCTCCATGGTCTGCCAGGCGGTCTCCCACCACGCCGGCTTGTTCTCGACGTCGATCGCGCCCGGGTCGGAGAGGTTGTCCTTGTGGTCGAGAGGCTTCCCGTTCTCGTCGATCACCTGGAAGCTGATCTCACCGGGCATCACCCAGCTCAGGTGCTGGGTGGCCTGCGCCTCGATGAAGGCAGGGTCCCGCCAACGGCGCTTCTCCCGCTTCAGCTCGGCGATGTTCTCGCGCGAGTCGGCGATGCTCGCGCGCAGCTCCCCGAGGTGCTTCTTCTGCTCGAGGTAGGCGCGCATGCTCGAGGCGTAGGACACCGCGAGGACCGCGAGCACCAGCACGAGAATGGCCGCCCGGCCGGTGAACCGCGGCCTGGGCGGCCCAGGGGCAGGTGCGGGCGTACGCGGCCGCCCCGGACCCGACCGGGGCCCGGGCCGGGACGCCGGACGCGCCCCTGCCCCGGACCGGGACGGACGGGTCGTCGCCCCGCGGGGACGCGATCCCCGCTGCGACGAGGGACGGTTGCTGGGCACGGGCTACCTCAGGCGCGACCGAAGCGCGGGAAGGCGCCGCGACCGGCGTAGCGGGCGGCGTCGTCGAGCTCCTCCTCGATGCGAAGCAGCTGGTTGTACTTCGCGACGCGCTCGGAGCGAGCCGGGGCACCGGTCTTGATCTGGCCGCAGTTCGTGGCGACCGCGAGGTCGGCGATGGTGGTGTCCTCGGTCTCGCCGGACCGGTGGCTCATCATGCAGCGGAAGCCGTTGCGGTGCGCGAGGTCGACGGAGTCGAGGGTCTCGGTGAGGGAGCCGATCTGGTTGACCTTGACCAGGAGCGCGTTCGCGGACTTCTCCTCGATGCCACGGCCGAGCCGCTCGACGTTGGTCACGAAGAGGTCGTCGCCGACGATCTGGGTCTGCTCGCCGAGGGCGGCGGTCACCGTGGCCCAGCCCTCCCAGTCCTCCTCGCTCATCGGGTCCTCGATGGAGACGATCGGGTACGACGCGACGAGGTCGCTGTAGTAGGCCTGCATCTGCTCGGCCGACTTGGCCGCGCCCTCGAACTGGTAGGCGCCGTCGGAGTAGAACTCGGTGGCCGCCACGTCGAGGGCGAACGCGATGTCGTCGCCGACCTTGAGGCCGGCCTTCTCGACGGCGCTGCTGATCAGGTCGAGGGCCTCGCGGTTCGAGCCGAGGTCGGGGGCGAAGCCGCCCTCGTCGCCGAGGCCGGTGGAGAGGCCGCGCTCCTTGAGCACCGACTTCAGCGCGTGGTAGACCTCCGCGCCCTGGCGCAGGGCCTCGCGGAAGGTCGGCGCGCCGACAGGGGCGATCATGAACTCCTGGACGTCCACGGCCGTGTCGGCGTGGGCGCCGCCGTTGAGGATGTTCATCATCGGCACGGGAAGCAGGAAGGCGTTCGGCCCACCGACGTACCGGAAGAGCGGCAGGCCCGCGGACTCCGCCGCCGCGCGGGCGACGGCCAGCGAGACGCCGAGGATGGCGTTCGCGCCGAGCTTGGCCTTGTTGGGCGTGCCGTCGAGCTCGAGCAGGCGCTGGTCGACGAGGCGCTGCTCGGAGGCCTCGAAACCGACCAGCTCGGGGCCGATCGCGTCGAGGACCGCGTCGACGGCCTTCTCGACGCCCTTGCCGGCATAGCGGGAGCCGCCGTCACGCAGCTCGACCGCCTCGAAAGCACCTGTCGAGGCACCCGAGGGCACCGCGGCACGGCTCACGGTTCCGTCGTCGAGCGCCACCTCGACCTCGACAGTGGGGTTTCCGCGCGAGTCGAGAATCTCGCGCGCGCCGACAGCCTCGATGGAAGCCACAGTTGCTCCTAGCCAGGGGTGGGGTCCGGTCAGGGCCAGCCTAACGGCGTATGGCCGCCTCCCCCGGGAGGGCTCGCCCCTGGAGGGCCGGGCCTGCTGTGGCGTGGGCTACGCGTGACCTGGGACGGCGAGGCTCGTTGACCACGGCATGCCGCTTCTGCAGTCCTTCCGGATCGTCGCCTTGCTCCTCGCCCTGGTGCTCGCGACCGCGGCGTTCGGGGCCCTTGCACCGCAGATGTGAGTCGTCCCCGCACCTGACCGGACCAGTGGAGTAACGCAGACGAGGGTCGCTTCGTTTACCTAGTGGACCCTGGGAGGAAACTTGATGAGCAACGCACTCGACGTCGAGCTGCAGGATGCTGAGCAGTTCGACGAGATCCAGCTTCTCGGCGAGCTGATGGTGCTCGCGTCGGAGTCGCTGGGTGCGCTCGACGTCAACACGATCGACGTCACTCTCGGCCTCGACGGGGTCCGCCTGCCGGACCAGCGCCGCGCCTCCTAGTCGCTCTCGGCAGCCCGCACCGCGTCGGCGAGCCGTCGTACCGCCTTCCGCAGCTCCTGCTCCGCGTCGAGTCCTGAGGCGCGAGCCTCCAGGACGAGCGCGAGGAGCCGGTCTCCGAGCTCTGCGGCTGCGTCGGTGTCCGGTTGCACCCCGACCCGACCGGCTCTTCCGAGCGTCTTGTCCGCAAGCGAGAGGGCGGGCAGCGCGAGAGGGATCCCCTCGAGAACCGAGCCGCGTCCCTTCTCGGCGGCCTTGAGCGTCTCCCAGTTCTGCTCGACCTCGCCCAGGGACGGAGCGTCCTCGCCCTCTTCGAGCGCGAAGACATGGGGGTGCCGGTGCACCAGCTTGTCCACGATGCCGCCGGCCACGTCGTCGATCGTGAACGGGTCGTCGGGGTCCTCGGCGGCAATGCGCGCGTGGAAGTACACCTGCAGGAGCAGGTCGCCGAGCTCCTCGCGCAGGTGGGTGTAGTCGCCGGTCTCGATCGCCTCGAGCGTCTCGTAGGCCTCCTCCAGCAGGTACCTCACGAGCGACTCGTGGGTCTGCTCGCGGTCCCACGGGCAGGAGGTCCGCAACCGGTCCATCACCGTCACGAGGTCGAGGAGACGGGCGCCCGGCACGTCGTACGACCCGTGGAGCACCTCGACCTCCGGCGCGGCCTCGGCGGTGACGATGCGCTCCGCCAGGGCCGGCGGGAACGAGGTCGCCTCCACGTCGTCCGCGAGCCACACCACCCGCGCGTCTGCTGCCGCGGCGATCAGGTCGTCGACCGACGCAGCAGGCAGTACGTCGACCCGGTGGCCCGCCGCGGTCACGGCACGGAACAGCGGGGACCCGTCGTCGGAGGCGAGCACCCGGTCCGCTGAGTCGATCGCCTGCCAGGCGGCCCACGACATCAGCCCGGGAGCGACCCGCGGGCTGGTGACGAGAAAGGTCAGCGGCACTTCTGCGACGCCGGAAGCGCTTCGACGAAGCCCTGGTCGGGCTGGGCCTTGTCGCCGGCGCGGGCCATCTCGGACTGGGCGACGGAGAGCGCCTCGTCGTCCCGCGTCAGGGCGCCGTGCTGGAAGCTGCCGTAGCGGGGGTCGACCTCGATCTCGAGCTCCTTGACGTACTGGTCGCGGAGCCGGCTGCCCTCCGCGATCGCCTCGTCCTGGCTGACATCCTGCCCGAGCGACTGCTTTCCGATCTCGACCAGCATCAGCTGGCCCTCGACGTAGCCGCGCAGCGCGTTGCGGAGGTCCTCGCGCTCCTTCGCGGGGAGCAGCGCGAAGCCGGACTCGTTCGAGGCCAGCGCCTGCGAGACCTCCTGCGGGTTGGCCTGGACGTTCTTGGTCTCGGCGAACTGGTGCGAGAGCTCGGCGTCGAGCAGCATCTGCAGCGCCACCTCCCGGGCGCCCCTCGTGGCGAGCCTCGGCAGCGGCTGGTTCTGAGCCTTGGCCGTGGCGAGGTTCGCGGCACAGACAGCCTGCGCGACGTCGTCGACCTCATCCTGGGAGATCGTGTCCGACCCGACCACCGCGGCCGCGCCGGGATGGATCCCGCACCCGGCCATCAACGTCATCCCCGCTGCGAGCGCAGCCAGCTTCACCTTGCGTGATGCCAACACTCGTGACTCCTCGTTCGACCTACGGATCGCACTTCGGCTCTGCGCTGCTCGGACTCAACCGACCGAGGTGGACTCGCGGTCCACGACCGAGTCCACCACCTGCCGGGCCCACGCGAGCAGCTCCTCGTCCCTGATGGGCGGCCCTCCCACGGTGGTGGGCAGGGGCCGGGGCACAAGCATCGTACGCACGCCCGGCTTGAGGATGCTGCGCGGGTAGAGCCTTTCGAGCCGGACCTTGCCCGAGTCGGGCAGCTCCACGGGCGCGAAGCGGACGTACTTGCCCTGGATCGTGATGTCGGTGAGGCCGGCACGTCGCGCCCGGGCCCGCAGGCGGGCCACCTCCAGCAGGCTCGCCACCGGTGTCGGCGGCTCGCCGTACCGGTCGACGAGCTCTTCCCTGATCGCCGTCACGTCCTCGTCGGACCGCACCTCGGCGAGACGCTTGTACATCTCGAGCCGGAGCCGTTCCGAGGGCACGTAGTCGTGCGGGAGGTGCGCGTCGATCGGCAGCTCGATCTTCACCTCGGGCTCCTCCGCGGAGGCGTCGCCCTTGAACTCCGCGACGGCCTCCCCGACGAGGCGGACGTAGAGGTCGAAACCCACGTCGGCGATGTGACCCGACTGCTCGCCGCCGAGGAGGTTGCCGGCGCCGCGGATCTCGAGGTCCTTCATGGCGATCGCCATGCCGCCGCCCAGGTCGGAGTGCTGGGCGAGGGTCGCGAGCCTCTCGTGAGCGGTTTCGGTGAGCGGCTTGTCGGCCGGGTAGAGGAAGTAGGCGTAGGCGCGCTCACGACCACGGCCGACGCGGCCACGAAGCTGGTGCAGCTGCGAGAGCCCCAGCATGTCTGCGCGCTCGATCACCATCGTGTTGGCGTTGGAGACGTCGAGGCCGGACTCCACGATCGTCGTGCACACGAGCACGTCGAAGCGCTTCTCCCAGAAGTCCACCATCACCTGCTCGAGCTTGTGCTCCCCCATCTGGCCGTGGGCGACGGCGACCCGCGCCTCGGGCACGAGCTGGCGGATCCGGGCGGCGGCCTTCTCGATGGAGTTCACCCGGTTGTGGATGTAGAAGACCTGACCCTCGCGCAGCAGCTCACGGCGGATCGCGGCGGTGACCTGGCGGTCCTCGTACGCGCCGACGTAGGTCAGCACAGGGTGCCGCTCCTCGGGCGGTGTGGTGATCGTCGACATCTCGCGGATCCCGGTGATCGCCATCTCCAGTGTGCGCGGGATCGGCGTCGCGGACATCGCGAGCACGTCGACCGAGGTCCGCAGCCGCTTCATGGCCTCCTTGTGCTCGACGCCGAAGCGCTGCTCCTCGTCGACGATGACCAGGCCGAGGTTCTTGATCTTGATGTCGGGGTTGAGCAGCCGGTGCGTGCCGATCACGATGTCCACGCTGCCTTCGGCGAGCCCGTCGATCACCGCCTTCGCCTCGGCGTCGGTCTGGAACCGGGAGAGCCCCTTGAGCACCACCGGGAAGCCGCCCATGCGCTCGGCGAAGGTGGAGAAGTGCTGCTGCACCAGCAGGGTCGTGGGCACGAGGACGGCGACCTGCTTGCCCTCCTGGACCGCCTTGAACGCCGCCCTCACCGCGATCTCGGTCTTGCCGTAACCCACGTCACCGCAGACCAGGCGGTCCATGGGCACCTGCTGCTCCATGTCGCGCTTGACCTCGTCGACCGTGGAGAGCTGGTCGACGGTCTCGACGAACGGGAAGGCGTCCTCGAGCTCACGCTGCCAGGGCGTGTCGGGGCCGAAGGCGTGGCCCTTGGTGGCCTGGCGCGCCGCGTAGAGCTTGATGAGCTCCGCGGCGATCTCGCGCACCGCCTTGCGGGCGCGGTTCTTGCGCTTGGTCCAGTCGCCGCCCCCCAGGCGGTCCAGGCTCGGCTGCTCGCCTCCGACGTACCTGGTGACCTGGTCGAGCGTGTCGGCGGGGACGTAGAGCCGGTCCGGCGGAGCTCCGCGCTTGGAGGAGCCGTACTCGAGCACGAGGTACTCGCGCGTGGCGCCCTGCACCGTGCGCTGGGCCATCTCGACGTAGCGCCCGACACCGTGCTGCTCGTGGACGACGTAGTCGCCGGGCTTGAGCTCGAGCGGGTCGATCTGCTTCTTGCGACGAGTCGGCATCCGGCGCATGTCCTTGGTGGACGAGCGCTGCCCGGTCAGGTCGTCGCCGGTGAGTACGGCGAGACACTGCTCGTCGTCGACGAAGCCGTGGTCGAGGCAGGCCGTCGAGACGTGCACAAGGCCTTCGGACAACGCGTCCGCGGAGTCGAGGCTCTCGACCAGGCGCGCTGGGACGTCGTGCTCCTTGAGCACCTCCACCATCCGCTGGGCGGGTCCGTGTCCCTCGTTGAGCAGCACCACCCGCGAGCCGTTGGTCAGCCACTGCTTCATGTCGGTGACCGCGTGCTCGATGTCACCGCGGTACGCCTCGACCGGGTGGATGTCGACGGTGCGCGACTCCACCGCACCGGCCTCGACGTCCACACCGGCGTCCACGACCTCGCCGAGCTCGTCCCGCAGCGGCTGCCGGCTGACCTCCGTGGCGTCGGGGTCCAGGCCGAACGGCGAGATGCTCCACCACGGCTTGCCCTGGGCGAGGCTGAGTGCGCGGACGTCGGCGAGGGAGTGGTACGACGCGGCGCCCAGGTCGATCGGGGCCTGGCCCCCTCCCGCAGCGGCCGCCCACGAGGCGTGGAGGAACTCCTCGCTGGTGGCCACGAGGTCGTGGGCCCGGCTGCGAGCACGCTCAGGGTCGAGCACCAGCACGTGCGTGGTGTCGGGCATCAGGTCGACGAGCATCTCCATCTCGTCGACCAGGGCCGGCGCGAGAGACTCCATGCCCTCGACGGCGTGCCCCTCCGCCATCTTCTCCGCGATCTCGGCGAGCTGGGGGTGGCGCTCCCCCAGGGCGCGCGCCCGTCGGCGTACCTCGTCGGTCAGCAGCAGCTCGCGGCACGGCGGCGCCCACAGCCGCCCGACCGGCTCGAGGGAGCGCTGGTCGGCCACCGAGAAGGACCGGATCTCCTCGACCTCGTCGCCCCAGAACTCCACGCGCAGCGGGTGCTCGAGGGTCGGCGGGAAGACGTCGATGATGCCGCCGCGCACGGCGAACTCGCCTCGCTTCTCGACCAGGTCGACGCGGGAGTACGCCGCCCCGCTGAGCCTGCGCACGACGTCCTCGAGGTCGGCCTCGTCACCGACCGCGAGCTCGACGGGCTCGAGGTCGGCGAGCCCCTTGACCTGCGGCTGCAGCACCGAGCGGACAGGAGCGACGACGACGTCGAGCGGGCCGTTGCTCGGCTCGGTGCCCGGGTGCTTGAGGCGGCGCAGCACCGCGAGCCGTGCGCCGACAGTGTCCGAGCGCGGGGAGAGCCGCTCGTGCGGCAGGGTCTCCCAGGCGGGGTAGTACCCCACCCGGTGCGGGTCGACGAGGTCTCCCAGGTAGGTCACGAGATCCTCGGCCTCCCGCGCCGTGGCGGCGACCACCAGGACCGTCCGGCCCGCGTCGACGAGACCCTTGACGACAAAGGGACGCAACGCGCTGGGGCCGGTGAGGTCGAGGGCGGGCACCGCCCCGTCTCGTGCGTCCTCGACGGCGGAGGCAAGGACCTTGTCCCGCAGGACGAGGTCGGCCAGACCCTTCAGGCTCAACTCGTGCTCTTTCCTGCCGAAGCATGGGCAACACACCTGCCCCCTGCCGGCGACGACGAGGGGGTCGGTGTCCGAGTCTACGTCCCCGCTTCGAGGGGTCCGCAGGCGCGGACCCTCGACCGGAAGGACGGTCAGACGGGCAGCGCGTGACCGCGGAGGAGGGCCTGCAGCGCGGGCAGACCGACGTCCACGTGCCAGTGCTCCGCCGCCAGGCCGACCGACCTGGCAGCCTCGACGTTGCGGAGGCTGTCATCGACGAACAGCACCTCGGCGGCCTCGAAGCCGAGACGGTCCAGGATCGTGGTGAAGAACGCCGGGTCGGGCTTGGCGACACCGAGCTGGTAGGACCAGAAAGCACCGTCGAGCAGGCCGTCGTACCCGAGGTTCTCCGCCATGAAGCGGCCGCGGTGCTCGGTCTGGTTCGTCGCCAGGTAGCAGCGCACACCTTGTTCGCGCAGCCCCGTCACCAGCTCACGGACGTCGGCCTGCGGCACGATCGTCAGCCAGACCCGCAGCGCGTCGTCGTACAGATGCGGCACACCCCATCGCTCCAGCAGTCCCGGCAGGACGTCGAGCCAGCTGAGCTCGCCGAGCAGGGCCGGTCGCTCGAGCTCGAACGCCTCGGCGAGGAACGCCGGCAGGTCGTCGACGTGGCCGTCCACGACCGGGCGCATCGACGCCTCCCAGCCGGCGGGCAGGTGCTGCAGGACGCCGTCGGCGTCCCACAGCACCGCACGCACCGGCATGGTCAGGAGATGCCGTTCCGGCGAATGAAGTCCAGGATCGGCTCAGCCAGCTCGGGGCGGCAGACGACCAGGTCGGGCAGCAGCACGTCGTCCTGGTTGTAGACGAGCTCCGAGCCGTCGATCCGGCTCGTGTGCAGCCCCGCGGCACGGGCCACCGCGACCGGGGCGGCGGAGTCCCACTCGTACTGGCCACCGGCGTGGACGTAGGCGTCCGTGACGTCGCGGGCCACCGAGATCACCTTCGCCCCGGCCGAGCCCATGGGCACGAGCTCGGCGCCGATCTCCTCGGCGAGAGCCTTCACGAACTCCGGCGGGCGCGTGCGGCTGACCGCGATCCTCGGCCGCTCGCTGCTCCGCGGAGGTACGACGGGGGGCTCGCCGGTGCTGAACGTCGTGCCGAGACCCGGCTGAGCGACAGCACCGGCGACCAGGTCGCCGCCCTGCCAGAGGGCGACGTGCACCGCCCAGTCGTCGCGGGGCGGTTCGGAGAACTCCCGGGTCCCGTCGAGCGGGTCGACGATCCACACCCGCTCGGAGGTCAGCCGGACCTTGTCGTCCTTGCCCTCCTCGCTCAGGACGGCGTCGTCGGGACGGTGCTCCCCGAGCAGTCGCATCAGCAGCTCGTGGGCCGCACGGTCACCGGCGTCCTTGAGCTCCTTGCCCTCGAGCCCCTGGCCGCGCACCTGGAGGAGGAGCTCGCCTGCCACCGTCGCGGTCCAGGCGGCGAGGACGTGGTCGTCCTGGGCCGCCTCAGCCGGCGGCTGTCCTGCGTCGAATTCGGTCACGGGCTCAACCTCTCACTCGGGTGTGCTCTGTCGGTCCAGTCGGTCCGGTCGGTCATCTGGTGCGGTCCTATGGACGGTTCCCCCGTGGTCTGCTGCTTGTAGAGCGTCCATAACCCCGCGTTACAAGGGCTAGGTGTTGAAGCGGCTCTGGGTCTTCTCCAGGCCGTCGGTGATCAGGCTCTCGACCGCGTCGGCGGCGCGGTCGACCTGGAACGGGAGGACTTTGCGCTCGGACGACGAGTAGTCGGAGAGCACGAAGTCCGCCGGCGACTGCCGACCGGGCGGCCGACCGATGCCGACCCGCACGCGGTAGAACTCCCCGGAGTCGAGCGAGCGCCGCATCGAGCGGAGTCCGTTGTGGCCGTTGTCGCCGCCGCCGAGCTTGACGCGCAGGGTGTCGAAGGCGATGTCGAGCTCGTCGTGGACGGCGATGACGCGCTCGACCGGCACCTTGTAGAACTTGGCGAGAGCGGAGACCGGTCCGCCGGTCTCGTTCATGTAGCAGCGGGGACGGGCGAGCACGACCCGGGCACCGCCGGGACCTCCGATCCGGCCCTCCACCACGTCGGCACGGCCGGTCTTGTGCGGCCGGAAGCCCGAGCCCACGCGCGACGCGAGCTCGTCGTTGACCAGGTAGCCGATGTTGTGACGGTTACCGGCATACGAAGGGCCGGGATTCCCGAGCCCGACGACCAGCCACAAGTCCTCTGTCATCGAAGCCTCTCGGGAGGTCCCGGCCCTTCCACGTGTCAGTGCGCCCAAGGCCTTGCGCCACATGGTCACGCAGCCTCGGTCCTGCCGATGCTCACTCCTCGGAGGAGCCCTCCTCGGCAGCCTCGCCCTCGGCGGGAGCGGCCTCGGCGGCAGGCGCCTCCTCGGCCTCCTCGCGCTCGATGCCGAGCTCGCCCTCGGTCGCCGCGAGCTCCTCCTCGACCTCCTCGGCGGTCGGGGCGTGGGTCACGTTGACGATGAGCGTCTCTCCATCGAGCTGGAGCTCCGAGCCCGACGGGAGCTCGAGGTCCTGGGCGAGGATCTGCGTGCCGACCTCGGCGCCCTCGATGGAGACCTCGATGTACTCGGGGATGTGGGTGGCCTCGGCCTCGACGGAGACCGACGAGTGCTCGGTGACGACGAGGGTCTCGGGAGCGGACTCGCCCACCACGTGGACCGGGATCTCGACGGTGACCTTCTCACCCTTCCTGACCACGATCAGGTCGAGGTGCTCGAGGAAGCCCTTGATCGGGTCGCGCTGGACCTGCTTGGGAAGCGCGAGCTGCGACTCGCCCTCGATGTCGATGGAGAGCAGCGCGTTCGCGCCGCCGTGCTTGAGGGCGAGCATGGTCTCGTGGCCCGGCAGCGTGATGTGGACGGGGTCGGTGCCGTGACCGTAGAGAACGGCGGGGACCTTGTCGGCGCGGCGGATGCGACGGGCGGCACCCTTGCCGAACTCGGTGCGCGACTCAGCCTGGATCTTGGTCTCAGACATCGGGGGGTAACTCCTCAATCGACGAACAGCTCAGTGTGCAACGTTGGTGGCTGCCCCAGAGAGTCCTGCGAACCGGCGGGTCCTGTCGAGGAGGTCTGCGCGCGACGCGCGGCTATGGCCCGGTGGGCACCGGGGCTGACCGCCGCGTCGATCACGGAGTGAGAAACTCTCCCTCGCCGAGGCAACTTGCCAATCTTAGCGAGCGCAGGCCGATCCACGAAATCAGGCCAGCCAAGCCCGCCCCTCGCCCCAGGTTCAGGCCTGTCCGTCGAAGAGGCTGGTGACCGAGCCGTCCTCGAACACCTCGCGGATCGCACGGCTCACCAGCGGAGCGATCGAGAGGATGCTCAGCTTGTCGAAACGGCGGTCGGCGGGGATGGGCAGCGTGTTCGTGACGATCACCTCGTCCGCCGAGCAGTTCTTGAGCCGGTCCACGGCCGGGTCGGAGAGGATCGCGTGGGTGGCGGCGACGATCACGGCGGCGGCGCCGTCGGCCATCAGCGCCTCGGTGGCCTTCACGATGGTGCCGCCGGTGTCGATCATGTCGTCGACGAGCACGCACACGCGGCCCTTGACCTCACCGACGACACGGTTGGCGACCGACTCGTTCGGCCGGTTGATGTCGCGGGTCTTGTGGATGAACGCCAGCGGCGCCCCGCCCAGACGGCTCGACCACTGCTCGGCGACCTTGATCCGGCCGGCGTCCGGCGAGACCACGGCGAGCTGCTCGTGACCGTACTTCTGGCGGACGTGGTCGGAGAGGATCGGCAACGCCATGAGGTGGTCGACGGGGCCGTCGAAGAAGCCCTGGATCTGCGCGGTGTGCAGGTCGACGGCGATCAACCGGTCGGCGCCCGCGGTCTTGAAGAGGTCGGCCATGAGACGGGCGGAGATCGGCTCGCGACCACGGTGCTTCTTGTCCTGCCGGGCGTAGCCGTAGAACGGCATCACGACGGTGATCCGCTTTGCCGAGGCACGCTTGAGCGCGTCGCACATGATCAGCTGCTCCATGATCCACTCGTTCACCGGAGCGGTGTGGCTCTGGATCACGAACGCGTCGCACCCGCGGACCGACTCCTCGAACCGGACGTAGATCTCGGAGTTGGCGAACTGGTAGGCCGAGGTGGGCACGAGGCCGGTGCCGAGCTGCTCGGCCACCTCCTCGGCGAGCTCGGGGTATGCCCGACCGCTGAAGACCATCAGGTTCTTCTCGGTCGTCCGCTTCATTCCGCTCACGCCTGGGTCTCCTCGCTCGGTGCTCTGCTGGATGCGGGCCGCGCTTCGATTGTCACTCAGGTCGATCCTCGGGCGCGACCTCAGGGGTTTCTTTGTGAGACGTCGCACGCTGATCGAGTGCCGCCTGCGCGGCGTCGGCTGCCGGAGTGCCGGGGCGCTTGCGCAGCACCCACTCCTCGATGTGCCGTTGCGGGCCGGTGGAGACGGCCAGCGCACCGGGCGGCACGTCCCGGCGTACGACGGTCCCGCCGCCCGTGACGGCCCCGTCGCCGATGTCCACGGGCGCGATGAACGTGTTGTTCGAGCCCGTCTTGGCGAACCTGCCGACCCTCGTGCGGTGCTTCTCGAGCCCGTCGTAGTTGGCGAAGATCGTGCCGGCGCCGATGTTCGTGCCCTCCCCGATCTCCGCGTCGCCGACGTAGGACAGGTGCGGGACCTTCGCACCGTCGCCGATCTCGGCGTTCTTGACCTCGACGAAGGTGCCGATCTTGCCCTTGGCCCCCAGCACCGTGCCCGGGCGCAGGTAGGAGAACGGGCCGACCGTGGCACCGCGCCCGACGACCGCGCCGGAGCCGTGGGTCCGGACGACGCTCGCGCCCTCCCCCACCGTGACGTCGGTCAGGGTCGTGTCGGGTCCGATCACGGCGTCCTCACCGACGCGCGTCGCTCCGTGGAGCTGGACGCCGGGGAGCAGAGTCACGTCGCGGGCCAGCTCGACCGTCACGTCGACCCAGGTGTTGGCGGGGTCCACCACGGTCACCCCGTCCTTCATCCATCGGGTCAGGACACGGCGGTTCATCTCCGCCGCGAGGCCGGCCAGCTGGGCGCGGTCGTTGGCGCCCTCGGTCTGCATCACGTCGTCGATGCTGTAGGCGCCGACCGCCAGCCCCTGTTCGCGAGCCAGGGCCACGACGTCGGTCAGGTAGTACTCGCCCTTGGCGTTGTCGTTGGAGATCTTGGTGACGGCGTCGGCGAGGAAGGCCCCGTCGAAGGCGAAGATCCCGCTGTTGATCTCCTTGATCGCCGCCTGCTCCGGAGTGGCGTCCTTCTCCTCCACGATCGCGGCGACACCCGAGGAGTCGCGGACGATGCGGCCGTAGCCGAAGGGGTTCTCGACCTCGGCGGTCAGGATCGTGAGCGCGCGCCCGGACCCGGCATGGTCGGCGACGAGGCCCGCGACGGTCTCCCCCTCGAGCAGCGGGGTGTCGCCGAACATCACGACGACCGTGCCCTCCGGCGTACCTGACTTCTGCTGGAGCGCCTCGACGGCGACCCGCACCGCGTGGCCGGTGCCGTCCTGGGTCTCCTGGACCGCGACCACCGCGTCCGGGACCTGCTCGAGGATGTGCGGCTCGACCTGCTCGCGCTGGTTGCCGACCACGGCGACGAGGTGCTCGGGATCGAGGGCCTCGGAGGCGGCGATCACGTGGCCGATGAGCGAACGGCCGCAGATGGGGTGCAGCACCTTCATCGTCTTCGACTTCATGCGGGTGCCGCTCCCGGCAGCCAGCAGGACCACGGCTGCCGGGCGGTGGACGGCGGGGCTCACGGGCTCGGGCACGTCTAGAACTCTCCCTGGTCGACGGTAGTTGCAGGCCCCCGGCGGGTACTTGCTCCCCGGGTAGGAGTCGAACCTACGTCGCTTTGTCCGCATTCAAAGTGCGGCGGGCCCTGCCGACAGACCAACCGGGGATCGGCTTGGGCACACATTACGCAATCACGCGGTACGTCTCCCATTCCTGGCCAACCTTGGCTGGCTACGGTCCCGTAGGTTACGGTGGCGTAGGTAAGTACTTCCCGATGGCACCTTTGCGAGGAACTCACCCCATGACCCCACCCACCTCAGGAACCGTTGCTCCGGCGCCGGTGAACGAGCCCGAGCTGGTCACCGCCACCTGGGGCGGAGACCTGCAGTCCCGTAAGGAGCAGGTCGCCCTTGCGATCTTCATCGTGGTCCCGTTCCTCGCCGTTGCCGCCGCGGTCCCCGTGGCCTGGGGCGGCTGGCTCGGCTGGACCGACCTCGCGATCATGGCGGGGATGTACTGGCTGACCGGCCACGGCATCACCGTCGGCTTCCACCGGCTCTTCACCCACAAGTCCTACAAGCCCAACCGGGCGGTCAAGGTCTTCTGGGCGATCGCGGGCTCCATGGCGATCCAGGGCCCGGTGATCCGCTGGGTCGCCGACCACCGCAAGCACCACAAGTTCTCCGACCGCGACGGCGACCCGCACTCGCCGTGGCGCTACGGCAACGACATCAAGGCGCTGGCCAAGGGCTTCTGGTACGCCCACATGATGTGGCTGTTCAACCCGGAGCAGACCCCGCAGCGCAAGTACGCCCCCGACCTGATGAAGGACCGCGACATCGTCAGGATCTCGCGTCAGTTCCCCATCTGGGTCGCGGTGTCGCTGCTGCTGCCGGCTGTTCTCGGCGGCCTGCTGACCATGTCCTGGCAGGGCGCCCTCACCGGGTTCTTCTGGGGCTCGCTGGTCCGCGTCAGCCTGCTGCACCACGTCACCTGGTCGATCAACTCGATCTGCCACACGATCGGCGAGCGCCCGTTCCTCTCCCGCGACAAGTCCGCGAACGTCTGGTGGCTCGCGATCCCGTCGATGGGCGAGTCCTGGCACAACCTGCACCACGCCGACCCGACCTGCGCGCGCCACGGCGTGCTGCGCGGCCAGGTCGACACGTCCGCCCGCGTCATCTGGTTCATGGAGAAGGTCGGCTGGGTCAAGGACGTCCGCTGGCCCGTCAAGGAGCGCATCGAGGGCAAGCTCGTGAAGAACCAGTCCCCGCTCTCCGAGGCTGCCTGAGCATCGTCCCGTCGGCCGCTGCTGACATAGTGGGCGGGTGGCTGACGTGAGCGTGGACAAGAACCGGCGCACCGGCCGCGGTCGGATGACCGCGGCCGAGCGGCGCGAGCAGCTCGTCTACATCTCTCGCGGCCTCTTCGCCGAGCGCGGCTTCGACGGCACCTCGATCGAGGAGATCGCCGCCCGCGCCGGGGTCTCCAAGCCGGTCGTCTACGAGCACTTCGGCGGCAAGGAAGGGCTCTACGCCGTGGTCGTCGACCGAGAGGTACGACGGCTGCTCGGCATGATGCAGGACTCCCTCAAGGCCGAGCACCCGCGCGTCCTCCTCGAGCAGGCGGCGTTCGCGCTCCTCGACTACATCGAGGACGCCCCCGACGGCTTCCGGATCCTGGTCCGGGACTCGCCGATCGGCTCTGCCACCGGGTCGTTCGTTTCGATCATCGGCGACATCGCCTCACGCGTGGAGTACATCCTGGTCGCGGAGTTCAGGTCCCGGGGCTTCGACGCGAAGGTCGCACCCCTCTACGCGCAGATGCTGGTCGGCATGGTCGGCACGACCGGCCAATGGTGGCTCGACACACGCTCTCCCGAGAAGAAGGTCGTCGCCGAGCACCTCGTGAACCTCGCCTGGAACGGCTTGGCCGGCATGGAGAAGACGCCCAGCCTGCGCACCAAGCGCTGAAGGGCCGCAACCGCACGCAAGTGGGCAGAAACGGCACGTTTCGCCACTGAGAGCTGCCGTTCTTCCCCACTTGCGGTGCAGTGACCGGCGTCGCCCGCGGGTGTCGCGACGCTGTCAGCCGGCGCGAGCCGCGAGTCGCTCCTGGAGCCTGTGTCGCTTCTCCTCGAACCGCGACGCCTGCGTGTCGAGCCCGTCCATGAACTCCGCGAGCTCGGTCCGCGCCCGCTCGCCCTCGTCGTCGAGCCCCTCGAGCTCGAAGACCTTCCAGAAACGCAGCACGGGCGCCACGACGTCGTCCCGGTGCTGGCGCAGGTCGTACACGCCGGCGATGGCCATCTCCACGGCCTTGCGCTGGAAGCCCGCGATGTCGGTGCCCGGCATCTGGAAGGTCGGTGACCACGTCGGTGATCGCACGCATGGTCTGGTTCGGCGACAGCTCGAGCGCTGCCCCCAGGAGGTTGCGGTAGAAGATCATGTGCAGGTTCTCGTCGGCGGCGACCCGGCCGAGGAGCGCGTCGGCGACCGGGTCGTCGGTGATCCTGCCGGTGTTGCGGTGCGACACCCGGGTGGCGAGCTCCTGGAACGACACGTAGGCCAGCGACCGGACGAGGTCCTCGCTGTGCGCGGACTCGTAGCCGGTGGACATGTGCTGCATCCGGAGCTGCTCGAGCTGGACCGGGTCGACCGCACGGCTGGTGAGCAGGTAGTCACGGATCGCGATGCCGTGGCGGCCCTCCTCCGCGGTCCACCGGTGCACCCAGTCGCCCCACGCCGCGTCCCGCCCGAAGAGGATCGCGATCTCGTGGTGGTAGCTCGGCAGGTTGTCCTCGGTCAGCAGGTTCACGATCAGCGAGGACCTGGCGACGTCCGACATCTTCGAGTCGTCCGGGCTCCACGGGTCGCCGTCGAGCGGCCCGTCGAAGTTGCGTCCGTCGCTCCACGGGACGTACTCGTGGGGAAACCACTCCTTCGCCACCTTCAGGTGACGGTTCAGGTTCTCCTCGACGACCTGCTCGAGCTCGATCAGCATCTGGGTCTGGGTCAGTGGCTTGGTCATGGTCTCCTCCCGGCCGAGTCCCTCCGACCCGACCTACGACACCGTAACCTTCGGCGGCGTAGGTAAACCAGGTTGCCTCCTCGAGGGTCAGCGCACCGCGAGGACCTCGACCCGGTTGCCGGCGCCGTCCGCGGTGTAGAACCTCCGGTAGCCGGGGAAGTCGTCGTCCCAGGTGACCGGGAACTCCCGCTCGGACAGGCGCTGGGCGAGCGCGTCGATGTCGTCCACCAGGAACGCCGGGTGCGCCTTGCCGGCCGGCCGGAAGTCCTGCTCCACGCCGACGTGGACCTCGACCCCATCGCCCCGGAACCAGCATCCTCCCCTCGCGGCGAGGACCGGTGGCTTCTGGACCTCGGGGATGCCGAGCCCGTCGCCGTAGAACGAGCGGGCGGCGTCCTCCCCACCGGCGGGGCAGGACACCTGGACGTGGTGCAACCTCATGATCATCTCCCTCCTGTCGGCACCTGGGCGACCACGAAGACCCGCCTGAACGGCAGGACGGTGCCGTGCGGCCCGGCCGGGTAGGCCTCGCGCAGCAAAGCCTTGTACTCAGCCTCGAACTCCGATCGAAGATCCTCGGGCAGCGCCTGGAGCACAGGGCGCGCACCGGTCCCGCTGATCCATGTGAACACCGGGTCCTCCCCCTGCAGCAGGTGGAGGTACGTCGTCTCCCACGCGTCCACCCGGCAGCCCAGGCCCAGCAGCGCCTCGAGGTACACCTCGGGGCCGAAGGCGTCCGGGCGCGCCACATCCTCGGCGTACTCACCGAACCGCTCGTCCGAGGCGAGCCCGTGCAGCAGCGCGTGGCTGGGCTCGGTGAAGTTGCCGGGCACCTGGAAGGCGAACCATCCCCCGGGCGCGACCTGGGCCACCAGATGCGGCAGGAGCTCGAGGTGGCCGGGGACCCACTGCAGGGTCGCGTTGGACACGAGTACGTCGACGGGCCGCTGCGCACTCCACTCACGCAGGTCAGCGACCTCGAACCGGACGCCTGAGGGAGCCGCGTCGCGTGCGCGGTCGATCATCTCCGGCGACGAGTCGAGCCCGAGTACGTCGGAGGCGGGCCAACGCTCCTTCAGCCAGGCCGTGAGGTTCCCGGGACCGCAGCCGAGGTCCACGACACGAGCCACCTCGGTCGCCGCCACCCGCGCGAGCAGGTCGGCGAACGGGCGACCGCGCTCGTCGGCGTAGGCGAGGTACCGCTCCGGGTCCCAGGTGTGCTCGCTCATCTCGACTGCCCCCTCCGCTAAGTATCTTGATGTCAAGACAAACCTTGCTCCCCGATTCTCTCGATGTCAAGAATCTCGACGGGTACGATCGGAACATGCGTGACGAAGTGGACCGCCTCGTCGAGGCCTGGGAGCGGGAGCGCCCCGACCTCGAGCTCGCGCCGATGCAGGTGCTCAGCCGGGTCAGCCGCCTGAGCCACCACCTCGACCGGGCACGGCGCGAGTCGTTCAGCGACCACGGCATCGAGTCGTGGGAGTTCGACGTCCTCGCTGCGCTGCGCCGGGCGGGTACGCCGTACGAGCTCTCCCCGGGCCGCCTCATCAAGGAGACCCTCGTGACGAGCGGCACGATGACCAACCGCGTGGACCGTCTCGTGGCACGTGGCCTCGTCGCACGGCTGCCCGACCCGCACGACCGGCGCGGTGTGCTGGTCAGGCTCACCGACGCCGGCCGGGTCACGGTCGACGGCGCACTCGCCAGCCTGCTCGACCGGGAGCGCGAGCTCCTGGCCGGACTCGACGCCTCCGCCCAGAACCGTCTGGCGTCCCTCCTGCGGCGGTTGGTCGCCCCCTTCGAGCCCGAGGGCTGAGGCAGCGCCCCGGCTCCGGACGAGCTACCGGGGCCCGTCGACCCGCGGCGGAGCGAACGGCCACTCCTCGAACGACGAGCACCGGCCGTCCTCGGTGAACCTCAGCACCCACAGGTCGCGCCACGACCGGCCCCTTGGGGCGTCGTACGTCACGAAGACCCGGACGACCGCAGTCGCGCCGTCCACCGCCACGATGTCGCTCGCCATCGTGAACGCCTCGTCCGGCCCGTCACGCTCCGACTCCCAGAACCGGGCGATCGCATCCAGGCCGTCGACGGACTGCGCCCACGGCGAAGGGAGGTAGGACGCGTGCTGCGCGAAGAGCTCAGCGAGCTGCTCGGTGCCTGCCGTGCGCCACAGCCGCTCGTACTCTGCGACCCACCTCTCGACGGTTGTGCGGTCCATGCCGCCATTGTGGCCCAGAGCCGGGTCCACGGACCGCTACTCGAGCACCGAGGCTGCCTCGAGCCACTCCTCCTCGAGGGCCTCCTTCTCGACGAGGAGTGCCTGGAGCCTCTCGTTGAGCTCCGCGAGCCTCTCGTAGTCGGCGGCGTGCTCGAGGAGCTCCGCGTGCAGCTTCTCCTCCCGCTCGGCGAGCTTGCCGAGCTGCCGGTCGATCCGCCCGATGGCCTTGCGCGCCTCGCGCAGCTCAGCCTGCGATGCAGGGGGCGCCGGCTGAGCCGCCCTTGCGCGCAGCTGGGCGTCGAGCTCAGCCAGCATGGCCCGCCGGCGCTCGAGGTACTCGTCCACACCACGCGGCAGCATCCGGACCGATCCGTCACCCATCAGCGCCCAGACCGTGTCGCAGACCCGCTCGAGGAAGTAGCGGTCGTGCGACACCACGACGAGGGTGCCCGGCCAGCCGTCGAGGAAGTCCTCGAGCACGGTGAGCGTCTCGATGTCGAGGTCGTTGGTCGGCTCGTCGAGGAGCAGCACGTTCGGCTCGGTCAGGAGCAGGCGCAGCATCTGGAAGCGCCGCCGCTCACCACCGGAGAGAGCGCCGATCCGCGCGGTGAGCCGGTCGCCGGTGAACCCGAAGCGCTCCAGCATCGAGCTGGCGGTGATCTCGCCGCTCGCGGTCTTGGTCACCCGCTTGATCGCCTCGACGGCGTCGAGGACACGCTCGTTCGGGTCGAGCTCGTCGAGGCCCTGGCTCAGCTGCTCGAGGGCGACGGTCCGCCCCCGCTTCACCCGGCCCGCGGCCGGCGCGAGCTCTCCCGACAGCAACCGCAGCACCGACGTCTTGCCCGCGCCGTTGACCCCGACCAGGCCCACCCGGTCGCCAGGGCCGAGGCGCCACGTTGCGTGGTCGAGCAGGACCTTCTCACCACGGACGAGCGTGACGTCCTCGACGTCGAGCACGTCCTTGCCCAGCCGCTGCGTCGCGAACCGCTGGAGCTCGAGGGAGTCGCGCGGCGGGGGTTCGTCGGCGATCAGCGCGTTGGCCGCCTCGATCCGGAACTTGGGCTTGGAGGTTCGCGCGGGCGCGCCGCGACGCAGCCACGCGAGCTCCTTGCGCATCAGGTTCTGCCGCCGCGCCTCCGAGGCCGCCGCCTGCCGTTGCCGCTCGGCCTTCGCGAGCACGAAGGCGGCGTAGCCCCCGTCGTACACGTCGACGACCCCGTCGTGGACCTCCCACGTGGTGTCGCAGACCTCGTCGAGGAACCAGCGGTCGTGGGTCACGACGACGAGGGCGGAGGTACGACGGGCGAGGTGCTCGGCGAGCCAGGAGACCGCCTCGACGTCGAGATGGTTCGTCGGCTCGTCGAGCACGATCAGGTCGTGGTCCTCGAGCAGGAGGCGCGCGAGCGAGCAGCGGCGCCGTTCGCCGCCCGAGAGACCCGAGACGGTGCGCTCCAGGGAGACGCCGGCGAGGAGCACTTCCACGATCTCCCGGGTGAACGAGTCCGCGGCCCACTCGTGCTCGGCCCGCTCGCCGAGCACTGCGGCTTGCACAGTGGCGGCCGGGTCGAGGTCGTCGCCCTGGGTGAGGTACCCCAGATGCAGGCCGCGGGCCGTGGACACCCGCCCCTCGTCGACCTCCTCGAGACCACCGATGACACGCAGGAGCGTCGTCTTCCCGTCGCCGTTGCGGCCGACGACGCCGACGCGCTCGCCGGTGCCGACGCCGAGGCTCACGCCGTCGAGGAGGGGGCGGATGCCGTAGGACTTGTGGACGCGCTCGAGGTTGACGAGGTTCGCTGCGGGTGAGGCCATCAGGGGGCTATCGCATCACAGGGCGGTGACGACGTGGGCGCCGGGCACCGGCCCCCGGGCGACCAGGGCGGTGGTGCCGTGGTCGCGCAGCACGTCGCGGATCTTGGTCGCGTCGGCCTCGTCGGCAGCGAGGAACAGGCAGGTGGGACCGGAGCCCGAGAGCAGCGCCCCCAGCGCCGGCGGGCGACCACCGAGGTCGAGCAGGGCGGCGAGGTCCGGTCGGAGGGTCAGGGCCGGTGCTTCGAGGTCGTTGAGGAGCGTTCCTCCCAGCTTCGCGGTGTCACCGTCGGCGAGGGCGGCGACCAGTTCGCCTGAGACCTCCGGCTCGGGCACCACGGCGTCCTCGTGGCGCCGGTCGAACTCTGCGAAGACGGCCGGCGTCGAGAGTCCCCGTTCGGAGAGCGCGACCACCCACCAGTAGGCCCCGGCGTCCTCGATCGGGTGGACCAGCTCTCCCCGCCCCGCGCCGGTGGCGGTCCCGCCGACCAGGCAGAACGGCACGTCGCTGCCGAGCTCGGCGGCCATCGAGAGCAGCTCCTCGCGCGGCGTCTCGAGCCCCCACAGCACGTCGCAGGCGAGCAGGGCGGCCGCCGCGTCCGTGCTGCCGCCGGCCATGCCCCCCATGACTGGTATCCGCTTTCGGATGGTGATCTGCACACCGACCTCGAGGCCGGCATAAGCGGCCAGCACCTCGGCGGCCCGGACAGCGAGGTTGGTCGAGTCGACCGGTACGGCGGAGGTGTCCACGCCCTCCCCCACGACAGTCAGCGTCGTCGTCGTGGCAGGGGCCACCGTCACCTCGTCGTACAGCCCGATCGCCTGGTACACCGTGGCCAGAGTGTGAAACCCGTCGGAGCGTGCCGGGCCGACCCCGAGCTGGAGGTTGATCTTCGCGGGTGCGGCGACGGTCACGGGCGCGCTCATGCCGCTCCCCCGGAGGCGACCAGGGCGAGCCCCTCGGCGACCCGCGCGAAGTCCTCGACCCCGAGCGACTCCCCGCGGGCCATCGGGCTCACGCCGGCATGCGCCAGGGCCGCCTCGGCTGCCTCCGCGGAGCCGGCCATCCCCTTCAACGTGGAGCGGAGGGTCTTGCGACGCTGGGCGAACGCGGCGTCCACGACCGCGAACACCTCCTCGCGGGTGGTTGACACTGCGGGCGGGTCCCGCCGCTCCCAGGCGACGAGCCCCGAGTCGACGTTGGGCGCGGGCCAGAAGACGTTGCGGCCGATGGCCCCGGCGCGACGGACGTCGGCGTACCAGGCGGCCTTGACCGAGGGCACCCCGTAGGTGCGGGAGCCAGGCTCCGCCGCGAGGCGGTCGGCCACCTCGGCCTGCACCATCACGAGGCCCTTGCGCAGAGACGGCAGGAGCGCCATGAGGTGGAGCAGCACGGGCACGGACACGTTGTAGGGCAGGTTCGCCACCAGCGCGGTGGGCGGCGGGCCGGGGAGCGCGCTCACGCGCAGCGCGTCGGCCTCCACCACCTCGAGCCGGTCGGCGTGCTCCGGCGCGTACCTCTCGACCGTGGCGGGGAGCGCGGCCGCGAGCTGAGGGTCGACCTCGATCGCGACGACCCTCGAGACCGCGCCGAGGAGGGCGAGGGTGAGCGAGCCGAGGCCCGGCCCGACCTCGACCACCACGTCGGACTCCTCGAGCCCGGCTGCCCGCACGATTCGTCGGACGGTGTTGGCGTCGATGACGAAGTTCTGGCCTCGCTGCTTGGTCGGCCGGATGCCGAGCTGCTCGGCAAGGGAACGCACATCCGCCGGACCGAGAAGCCTCGGTCCGGCGGATGTCATGTCGTCGCTCACCACGCGGATGAGCCTAGACGTTCGTGCTTCAGGCTCGACGCCCCGTCACCGGTCGGTCACTGGGGCAGACCGAGCTCGGACGCGCAGGCCGGCCAGGCGCCGTAGCCACCGTTGGCGTCACGCACCTTCTCGGCGATGGCGATCTGCGTCTCCCGGCTGTTCTCGTGCGGGTAGCCGGTGCCGCCGTAGGACTGCCACGTCTGGAGGTTGAACTGCAGGCCTCCGTAGTAGCCGTTGCCGCTGTTGATCGCCCAGTTGCCGCCGGACTCGCACTGCGCCAGGTCGTCCCACACGGTGTCACCGCTGGCGTAGTTGGCGGTCGGCGCCTTCTTCGTGCCCACGCGGACGATCGCGCTGCGCGGCTCGCTCAGGCTCGTGGCGCTGAGCTCCTTGCGAGCGACGATGTGACCGTTCTCGTAGCGGATCCGGTACACCACCGAGCGGGAGCCGTCACGGCCCTCGCGGACGACCTTCGTGTCGCCCTCGCTCATCGAGGCGTCGGGCTTCTCGATGGTCTCGAAGTCGACGTCCTCGGTGACCTTCTTGGTGACCACGCGGACCTTGGTGACGACGACCCGGTCGCCCTCGTTCAGCGTGGCGTTGCGACCCGGCTTGACCTCGTCGAGCTTGCCGAGGTCGATCTTCAGGTCCTTCAGCGCCTCGGCGACGGTCAGCGCAGGGACGGTCACCTTGCGCGCCTTCTGGCCGCCGTCGACGAGCGTGATCTGCTTGGGCGTCACGACCTCGAGGTCGAGGCCCTCACGAGGGACCTCCGCGCTACGGCTGACGGAGAGGTCCGCACCGGCGTACCGGAGACCGAGCTGTTCGAGGGCCGAGCTGACGTCGGTCGCGGTGACCCAGTAGCTCTTCTGCTTGCCGTCGACGCTCACCTCGAGCTCGCGGGCGTAGCGGACCGCGATCCGGGTGCCGTCGTTGACCTTGCTCTCCAGGCCGGGGGCGACCACGTCGCGCTCGCCGACCTCGACACCCTCCGCGTCGAGCACGTCCGCGACGGTCCCGCCGAGGGTGCTGACCGAGTGGCTCTCACCGTCGACCGACAGGGTCACTTCCTTGCTCATCGCGGCGTAGCCGGCCGTCGTGGCGAGCAGCGCCGCCAGGACAGCACCGACGAGGATGCCGATGGTGAGCCTGCTCTTGCTGAGTAGTGCGATAGAACTCCGCACGATGCTCCAATGGTGGTACTCCCCGGGCCGCAGGACAGGCGGCGCTCGTGCTCGTCTCGGTGTACTCCTGCTGTGCGAGACGGCACGGACGGTCCTCCACGTGTGCGCGCCGAAGTGCTCGGCGTCAGGTGGTGGACCCCCCTTGGCGCTGCCCGAAAGCTTCCCCACTCCCGGCCAACAGTCACATGACGATAACGACGATGCTTCCCCATGGCCAACCTGAACTAACCCCGCGTGTCGCTAATCACGCCGGGGACTAGTCCGTTCGGGCTACAAGATAGCGATTTGCCACCACTTGTCCAGATCAGCGGGTCATGGGCCGCCCGGGTGGTTTTATCCCCAGGCACCGCCGAAAGCGGCGTCCGTGTTCGAGTCCACGGCCTCGCACAGCTCCTCCAGGCCGACGTCGAGGGTCTCGGCCATCGACCGGAGCGTGACCGGCACCAGGTACGACGCGTTCGGCCGGCCGCGGTAGGGCATGGGCGTCAGGTAGGGCGCGTCGGTCTCGACGAGGATCCTGTCCCGCGGCGTCACCCGCAGCGCCTCACGCAGCGGCTCGGCGTTCTTGAACGTCACCGTGCCGGCGAAGGACAGCCAGGCCCCGCGATCGAGACAGGCGCGGGCGAAGTCGGCGTCGCCGGAGAAGCAGTGCATCACCACGCGGTCGGGCACGCCCTCCTCGTCGAGCAGCCGCAGCACGTCGTCGTGGGCGTCGCGGTCGTGGATCACCAGGGTCTTGTCGAGCCGCTTGGCCAGGTCGATGTGGCGGCGGAAGGACTCGTGCTGCGCGGCCCGCCCGTCCTCGCCGGTGCGGAAGTAGTCCAGCCCGGTCTCACCCACGGCGCGGACCCGGTCGCTGCTCGCGGCGAGCCGCTCGATCTCAGCGAGCGCCTCCTCGAGCCGGCCGTCGGCGGCGAGCAGCGGCGCCTCGTTGGGGTGCAGTGCGACCCCCGCGACGATCGCCTCGAACCGTTCGGCGACCTCCACGGCCCACTGCGCGCCGGGCAGGTCGCACCCGATCTGCACGATGCGGGGGACGCCGACGGCGGCGGCCTCGGAGAGGGCCTCCTCGACCGGGAGCCAGGAGCCGTCGGCGATGTCGAGGTGGCAGTGGTTGTCCACGACGGGGCGCGGCAGCGGCTCGGGAGCGGGGGGTCTGCTGCGGTCCCGCTTCTCGCCTGCCCGCTCACGGGTGGGTGCGTCGGGAGCCATGCGGCGGAGTCTACGAAAGAGCTCAGCGCGGCTTGTGCACCGCGTCGTAGACCACCCGCTTGGGCAGGCCGGCCCGCCGCGCGACCTCGAGGATCGCGTCCTTGCGGGTGCTTCCCTCAGCCTCGGCCTCGGCCACGAGAGCCGCCAGGGAGTCAGGGTCGGTCGGTACGTCGGAGGTAGCGCTCGCGCCCTCGACGACCAGCGTGACCTCCCCGCGCACCCCCTCGGCGGCCCACCCCGCGAGGTCGGCCAGCCCTGCCCGTCGTACCTCCTCGTGGGTCTTGGTGAGCTCGCGGCACACGGCGGCACGTCGGTCCGCACCGAACGCCTCGGCCATCGCGAGCAGCGTGGCCTCGGTCCGGTGCGGCGCCTCGAAGAACACCATCGTGCGCTCCTCCGCCGCCAGGGACGCGAGGCGGCGGGCCCGCTCACCGGCCTTGCGCGGGAGGAAGCCCTCGAAGCAGAACCGGTCGACCGGGAGGCCGGAGACCGCGAGGGCGGTGAGGACGGCGGACGGTCCGGGTACGGCGGTGATCTCGATGTCGCGTTCCACGGCGGCGGCGACGAGGCGGTACCCGGGGTCGGACACGCTGGGCATGCCCGCGTCCGTGACGACGAGGACCCGCTGACCGGACTCGAGCGCCTCGACGAGGCCGGGGGTGCGCGAGGACTCGTTGCCCTCGAAGTAGGAGACGACCTTCCCGGAGATGGTCACCCCGAGGTCGCTGCAGAGCCGTTTGAGGCGGCGGGTGTCCTCGGCCGCCACGACATCGGCGGTGGCGAGCTCGCCGGCCAGCCGCGGAGGAGCGTCCTCGACACGGCCGATCGGCGTCGCGGCCAGAACGAGGACTCCGGAGGTGCTCACCGGCGCATCATTCCATCCGACCTGCCGTCCGAAGGGGTCTGCCTCCGTAGCATGGGCGCGTGACGACGACCCAGGAGCCGCCTTCGCGGTTGCGTCAGCGCACCATGAGGCTCTCCCGGACCGCCGACGGCCGGATGGTGCCCAGCGCTCGACGCCGGATGACCCCCCTCGTTCGACGCCTGGACCGCCGTTCCGGATGGATCGCCACGCTCGCGGTCACCGTCCTCGCGGGCTTCCTGAGGTTCTGGCACCTCGGCCGCCCCCACCAGTTCCTCTTCGACGAGACCTACTACGCCAAGGACGCGTGGTCGCTGCTGAAGCACGGCTACACCACCGAGTACGCCCCCGGCGCCGACAACAAGATCCTGGTCGGCCGGGTCGAGGGCATCTTCGAGCACTCGCCGAGCATGATCGTCCACCCCGAGGTCGGGAAGTGGCTGATCGGTCTCGGCGAGGCGACGTTCGGCATGGACCCGTTCGGCTGGCGGGTGGCGGCGGCCGTGGTCGGCACCCTGTCGGTGCTGATCATGATCCGGCTGGTGCGCCGACTCACCGGCTCGACCCTCCTCGGCTGCACCGCCGGTCTGCTCCTGACCTTCGACGGCCTGCACTTCGTGATGTCGCGCGTGGCCCTGCTCGACATCTTCATGAGCTTCTTCCTGCTCGCCGCGGTCGCGGCCCTGGTGGTCGACCGCGACTGGAGCCGGCTGCGGATGGCCCGCGGCGTGCCCATCGACTGGTCGGCCGGGCCCAAGGACTGGGGTCCGTTGCGGGGTCTGTGGTTCCGGCCCTGGCGGCTCCTGGCCGGAGTGATGTTCGGCCTGGCCGTCGGCACGAAGTGGAACGCCCTGTTCCCGCTCGCCGCCTTCGGGCTCCTGGTCTGGGCCTGGGACTCGGGCGCCCGTCGGGCCCTGGGAGTTCGCCGGGCGTGGCTGCGCTCCCTGCTCGTCGACGCGCTGCCGGCCTTCTTCCACCTCGTCGTGGTCGCCTTCGTCGTCTACCTCATCTCGTGGACGGGGTGGCTGATGAACGCCGCGGAGTACGAGAAGACGCTCTCCGACACCCAGTACGGGCACTACTGGGGGTCCTACATAGAGAAGGACGCCAGCGGGCTCGGCGAGGTGACGCAGTCGCTGCGCTCCCTGTGGAACTACCACCAGGACGTCTACACGTTCCACACCAGAGGTCTCGTCCACTCCAAGCACGTCTACGCCTCCGACCCGCAGGGATGGCTCGTCCTGAACCGGCCGGTGGGCATCGACGCCGACCTCGACATCAAGCCGGGCACGGACGGGTGCGAGGCTGCGCAGGACAGCACCTGCCTGCGGCAGATCATCCTGCTCGGAACCCCGGTGCTGTGGTGGGGCGGCGCGCTGGCCCTGGTGTACGGCCTCTTCGCCTGGGTGGCGCGCCGTGACTGGCGGTTCGGCCTCGCCGTCGTCGGCGCGGCGTCGACCTGGCTGCCCTGGCTCCGGTACGACGACCGGCCGATCTTCTCCTTCTACGCCGTGGCCACGATCCCGTTCACGGTCATCGCGACCACCCTGGTCATCGGGCACCTCGTCGGCACGGCACGGTCCTCGACGCGTCGCAGGATGTTCGGGACCGTCGCGGCGGGCACGTTCGTCGTGCTCGTGGTCGTGAACTTCGCCTGGTTCTGGCCGATCTACACCGACCAGCTCATCACGACCCGGGAGTGGCTGCAGAGGATCTGGTTCCGCTCCTGGATCTGACCCACTGCGCCGGGAGCGAGGTCAGGTCAGCGGGCGTACACGCGCTGGGCCACGGCGTTCTTGCCCTCGACGAGCCCGCTCAGCGCCGAGCCGAAGCCCGCTTCGCCATGCGTCTCAGGCGCGACCTCGCCAGGAGTCCCGATCGCCCAGCGCGACCCCTTGTCCACGAGGTCCTGGTGGCTGACGTCGTCGTACCCCGGCTTGACGGGGAAGGCGACGCCCCACGCACCCGCAGCGGCAGCGGCGAGGTGCAGGGACTCCCGCGTCGTGATCCAGCGCTGCCCGCGACGAGCTGGAAGCCCCTCGCGCCACACCTCCGTGAAGGGGTAGAAGCGCATGCCGGGCAGCTCGGCCTCGATCATCTCGAAGATCACCCGGTCCTGGCCGGGGATGGCCTCGATGTAGCCGACCTTGTCGGGGCGGACCCCCCAGGCCTTCGCGGTCTCGATCGCGCTCTTCGCGAGCGCCTCGAAGTCGCCGTCCACCAGGTCGGACTGGAAGCACATCATCGTCGAGACGGTCTCACGCTGGTCGTAGACGTGGTCGCCGTGACCGAGGAGCGCGTCGTCGCCCGTGGCGGTCGCCGACTCGGCGCTCAGGAGCGCGCGCGACTTGTCGTCCCGCACGTCGACGACCGCGTAGCCGGCGGTGAGCCGGTCGAGCATCTCGCCCGACGCGGCGTTCGGAACAAGCGCCTGCCCGGTCATCGCGACCTGCTTGCCGTGCTCCGCGGCGAGCACCTGGCCGGCGGCGAGGAAGGTGATGTGGCGTGGCCAGATCGCGTTGACGTAGCCGCCGCCGATCACGTGGAAGACGTCTGCGGTGTGCAGCAGCTCGATACCTGCCGCGCGGTGGGCGTAGCCGAAACCAGGCTGCCGGGTGGCCTGCGCAGCGAACTCCGCCACCTCTCCGACATCCTCGGAGGGTGCCGCCCAGCTGATGCGGAACAGCGTGTCGACGAAGCGCACGTTCGGGTGCAGGTCGGCGAGGAACAGCTGCGCGCCACCGGGGTTGGGGCAGTCGAGGAAGACCTCCGCGTCCGGCTCGGTCGAGGCGAGGTGCCGGAGCCACGCCGCGGCCACGGCCTCGTCGCCGTAGTGCGGGTAGCCCGAAGACCCGACGAGATAGATCCGGCGACCTGCCATGCGAACGACTCCTCCAGCTGATGGTGTGGGTCCTCTCAGGACCGTCTCCGACCCGCCGTACCCGGCGCAGCGAAGGCTAACGCACCCCGGACGGGAGTCGGCGACCTGAACAGACCAGCGCCAGAGCCGGGCAGTTGCGTTTGCGCTTGCCGATCGCGTGGGAGCCTGCTGCCTGAAAGTTTGCTGCGCCGCTCGTGCGGTGATTGTTCGCTACCGGAAGGGCGGCTTGATGGGTTCAGGGCTCGAGTGGCGGCGCCGCGACCCCGTCTTCCTGAGCCAGCCGTCTCCCACAGTGCTCCTCAGCTCCGACTTCGTCATCAGGGCGGCGACGCCGTCGTACCTGGAGGCGACCGGAAGGCACGAGGACGAGCTGGTCTCGGTCAACGTGTTCGATGCGTTCCCGGAGAACCCGGCGACACCGGAGCTCGACTCGGCCAAGAGCCTCACCGCATCGGTGGAGCGGGTCTTGCGCACCCGTCGGCCGCACCACCTGAGCCCCCTGCGCTACGACATCCCCGACATCAGCCGGCCCGGCGAGTACCTGGAGCGGCGATGGGTCCTCGCGACCACACCCGTCCTCGACGGCGACGACGTCGCGGGCGTGATGATCCGGGTCGAGGACATCACCCTGGTCGACGAGAAGCTGGTCGACGCGCTTCGGGCGTACCGGGACGTCCTCGTCGAAGGAGACCTGCGTACGACGGCGGCTCGGGAGCGGGTCGACGCGGTGGGGTCGTTCCTGGCGCTCGTCGAGGGCTACAACAGGCTCGGCGCCGAGGTGAGCCAGCTGCGGGAGGCGCTCCGGAGCCGTCCCACGATCGAGCAGGCCAAGGGCATCATCATGGCCGACCGCAGGTGTACCCCCGACAAGGCGTTCGAGGTCCTGAAGAAGCTGTCGATGGACACCAACGTGCGGCTGGCGGACGTCGCCGCTGCGATCGTGTACCAGGTCGGAAGCGCCTGAGCGGGGTCCCGACCACGACGCCGCCCGCCTGTCCAGACCAGTACCCGCTCAGTGGGGGCAAGCACGTGTCCGGTGCTCCAGAGCGGTCCTTGGTGGGTACAAAGGTGTGGAAGGAGGCTCGTATGAGCAAGAAGCTTGCGGCGGCCGTGCTGGCCGCACTCACCCTCGACGCACTGATCACCGGGTACGGCACCCTCGCGGCAGGTCAGGAGGCCCAGCAGACCTGCGCCCGGGACCACGGCGTCGTCCGCAACCATGAGTGCATGAAGGCGGGGCGCGACCTCTTCCACGTCCCGCTGTAGAGTTCCGCCCTCCCCACCCCGGCCCGGACATCCCGGGTCGGACTCGCCGCGTCCTGTCGGCGGCACATCACCGCCGATTACGGCACACTTTGGCGGGTGCTGCACCTTCGGATATCGACACCCACAGCCCTGTCGGACGACGTGATGGGCGTGCTCTCCGAGGATCCGGCGGTCAGCAGCCTCGCTGTCATCCGGGGCGGCTCGGTCCGGCCCCCTGGTGACCTGGTCTTCGCCGACGTCGCCCGGGAGGCGACCAGCGACATCGTCGACCGCCTTCGGGCCATCGGGATCCATCACGAAGGGACCCTGCAGGTCGAGCCGGTGCGGGCGTGGCTCTCCCAGAAGGGGCTGGACGCCGAGAAGCTGGCGCCGGGCAGCAGCGCCGACTCTGTCGTCTGGGTGGACGTCACCCAGCGCGCCTACGAGGACTCCGAGCTCAACTGGACCTACGTCAGCTTCATGATCCTGGCGACGCTCATCGCCGGCATCGCCATCATCATCGACTCGCAGATCCTCGTGATCGGCGCGATGGTGCTCGGACCCGAGTTCGGAGCCGTCGCCGCCCTCGGCGTCGCCCTCGTACGCCGAAGGCTGTCACTGTTCGCCCTCGCCGCGCGGACCCTCATCGTCGGGTTCGTCCTGGCGATCCTCGCGACCACCGCCGCCAGCCTGCTGGGTCGTGCGCTCGGGTGGGTCCACCTCTCCGACATCACAGGACCGAGACCGGACACGGCGTTCATCTACACCCCGGACCGGTGGTCCTTCATCGTGGCGGTCATCGCCGCGGCCGCCGGAGTGCTCTCGCTGACCTCCGCGCGGGTCGGTGGACTCTCAGGCGTCTTCATCTCGGTCACGACGGTTCCCGCTGCCGGCAACGTGGCCCTTGGGCTCGCCTTCGGATCGAGTCATGAGATCTGGGGAAGCTCGCTCCAGCTGCTCGTCAACCTGTCGGGGATGGCCGTTGCCGGCTGGGCCACGCTCGCTCTGCAGCAGACGGTCTGGTCGCGGGTCTCAGCGCACCGGGCGAGACTCGTGGCACGGCGCGGTCGCAGCGGCTGACGCGGCGAGGTCAAGGGCCGAGGTCGCCTTGTGTTCAGCGTTTCGACGAGGGGGCGGCGCTGACGTGCCAGCGGATCTCTGCCGGGGTCGGGTCGACGTTGCCGGCCGAGTCGGTGGCGCGCACCGCGAGCGTGTGCCAGCCCGGCTCGAGGTCCGAGTAGCTCGCCGGGGAGTCGCAGGGCTCGAACCCTCCGCCGTCCAGGCTGCAGTTGAACGAGGCGTCCTCGCTCGCGCTCATGGAGAACACCGCCTCGCCACCGTCGGAGGACGGTTCGGAGAGGCTGGTGTCCGGCGAAGTGGTGTCGTCCGGCGTCGTGCCTTCGTCGGGGCCCGACGGGGTGGCCGTCGGCACCGGGGCTTCCGAGGTAGGACTCGCCGGGTCCGACGGCTCCATGCTGGAACCGGCCGCCCCGTCCTTGCTCGCCTCGACCTTCGATGGCGACTCGGGGCGCTGCGAGTCTCGGGACGGCGGTGTCCCGGCTCCCGCCTCTGCCGACTCCGCGCCCGAGGCGGACTCGGATGCGGGTAGCCCCACACGGCCGCTGTCACGGGAGGTCGTCTCGGCCTGCCTGCCCGCGACCGTCAACGTGTCGCCGGACTCAGTGAAGGCGCCACTGCCCACGGAGGCCACGGCGACGAAGGTCCCCGTCCCGAAGCCGAGGGCCACGGCAAGAGCGAACAGTGCCCGGACCGGGCTCAGTGCTGCGAGCGCGCCGAGTGGACGGGCAGCGGCACGTGGGAAGCGTCGCAGCAGGTTGAAGGGGGATCGTGAGGCTCTGTGTCGCATGGCAGTCTCCGGGGTTGTCCGCGGGCATCCCCCGATTGCCTCTCACACCCGCGACGGGCACGCGACACTCACGCTAACAGTTGCCTCACCTCGTGCGAAACCGCCAGAAGCCGCAAGATCTCGCGATCTTGGGGCGCAATCGGACATCTGGTGTCCTTTTACTTTCCGCACTATGCTGCGCGAGCCAATCTCAGTCATTGAGACGAGCGCACGTTGTCCGAGGACGTCCAAACCCCCGTCCTCGGGCTGATCTCTCATCACATCCTGACCAGGAGACCTTCGTGTCCTTCATCGACGCAGTTCGTTCTGTGCTGTCCAACTACGCCACCTTCTCCGGGCGGTCCCGCCGCTCCGAGTACTGGTGGTTCGTCCTCTTCAACCTGCTCGTCAACCTTGTCGCGGCCGGGATCGACGGTGCCTTGGGCACGAACTTCATACGGTTCGTCGTCGCTCTCGCCCTGCTCCTGCCCGGTCTCGCGGTGTTCGTCCGTCGTATGCACGACACCGGCCGCAGCGGCTGGTGGATCCTGCTCGGCCTCATCCCGCTCGTCGGAGGCATCGTCCTGATCGTCTTCGCCGCCCAGGACAGCCAGCCCGGCCCGAACCGTTTCGGCGACTCCCCGAAGGGAGCTCCGCAGGCTGACGGTCTGGTTGCCCCTCAGGAGGCCTGACCCGCCGGCTGCGCCCCGAGCCGTCCCCTGTCCTGCGACCTCGCCGGTCTTCCTGCAGCACCGGCGGGGTCGTGGCCCGGGGTGACGTGCCCTTACTTCTTCTTGACCTTCGGCGGCAGGCCCGAGACGTAGGCGAGGGCCCGCTCCATCCACGGCGCAGCCAGCTCCGGCTGGTCGACCCAGGCGTCGGGCAGGGCGACGTGCCCCTTCATCGGCCGCTCCTCGGGCCCGAACGGGTGCGACCCGTCGATCGCCGCCAGCTCGGCCAGGCCGTCCTCGGGCAGCTTCACTCCGACGGAGGGCCCGAAGAGCCCCGCGAACATGTTGCCGTGCACGAAGGCGCCGAGGTTGCCGAACATCGGCTTCACCTCTACGTCGGGCTCTTGGGGCACCAGCTCGCGGAAGCGCTCCTTGTCCGCCTCGGAAGCCTTGGGCATCTTCATTTCACACCTCTCCAGCCAGGACGTTCGCGTCGTTCAAGGACGGTACGCGGGGCCGGCCGACCTCAGCAGGCCTGGGGCGGGTCGTCCGTCGTGACGTCGACGCAGCCCTTCCCTGCCGGGGTGGACACGAGCCGGTCACCGTCGACCGACCACGACCACTCCTCGACCTGGTACGTCGAGCCGCCGACCGGGTCGAGCCTCGACCACGAGAAGAGCCCGCGGTCGTCGGTGTAGTAGCCGGCCGCCGCGCCCTGCCCGTCCAGCGCCGAGGCGAGTGGGGCGTCGCCCTCCCTCCGGGTGAGGACGAGCCCGCCCTCGTGCCAGGTGTAGACGAGCAGCGCCGCGGCGTCACCGCCCTCGGTGTGGCTGAGCAGCACCTGCTCGCGCCCGTCGCCGTTGATGTCGACCGCCGGCTTCAGGGGGCCCGGGTAGCCGAACGGCACCTCGGCGACGCTAGTCGCCCCGGTCGCCAGGGACACCTCGACGAACCCGTCGCCCGGGTTCTCCGGGTCGGAGCCTTGGAGCAGCAGCCGCACCCTGTCCGGCCGGCCGTCGCCGTCGACGTCAGCCTTCTGACGGCCCACGACGACCGCGTCGGTCGGGACGGTGGGTGTGTCGGAGGGCTCCGTTGGCTCGGGCTCGGCCGGCTCGGACACGCCGACCGACGGTGGTCCGGCCGGACCCGGCTCGGGGGAGTGGTCCCCGCCGCCCTCCAGGACGAACGGCGTGGCGACCACGGCGACCGTCGCCGCGGCGGCCAGCAGCAGCACCCCGGCCCGGACGTGACGGCGAGGCGTCGCCGGAACCTCCAGAGGCCGCAGGTCCTGCGGCGTGACGAGCTCGGCGCGCGCCTCGAGCGCGGCGACGAGGCGATCCTCGATCGTGCTGCTCATCGCGACACCTCCATGATCTTCTCCAGCGCGTCGAGCGCGCGGCTCGCGGTGGACTTCACCGCGCCGCGGGAGATGCCCAGGGCCTCGGCGATCTCGGCCTCACTCAGCCCGGACCAGTAACGCAGCACGAGCACCTCGCGCTGCCTCGTGCCGAGCTGCCGCATCGCCTCGAGCACCTCGCGGTGTTCCTCGGCGAGCAGCACACCCTCCGACGTCGCGTCCCGAGGCACCTCGTGCGGCGGGACGTAGGCCCGTGCCGTACGACGGCGGCGCAGCGTGGACCGGGCGCCGTTGACCACGGAGGTGCGCAGGTAGGCCAGCGCCTTGTTCTGGTCGTCGAGCCCCGACCGGCGTACGAGGAAGGCTGCGAAGGCGTCCTGGACCACGTCCTCGGCGACCTGCAGGTCGTCCACGAGCAGCACGGCCAACCTGACCAGGCGCAGCCGGTGCGCGGCGTACAGCGCGACGGCCTCGTCTTCCTCAGCAGAGCGCAGGCGTCCCGAGCCCGCCACCAGCTGCCGCATCCACTTCCCCGTTTCGTCGTCCGGTATCTCCCACCTGTACGACGCATGGGAACGTCAGAGGTTGCGTGTCGTCGTCAGATTCGTCTTTTTGTGGCGCTGGCCTGGGGTTCAGGCGTTCGATCCATGACGTCGGTGAGCGAGATGGGCCAGCAGCCCTGTGATGAGGACTCCCGCGTATGCTCCTGCAGCGACCCAGAAGCTGGACACCTGGACCTGGTCCACGTACGCGGGAGGACGTCTGTAGGTGTCGGCATAGTCGAATCCGACGCCCCAGAACCAGAAGACGGCTGCAAGGCCACAGATCATGAAGAAGCCGAACGCGCCCGCTGCAACCACATAGGAGCGTTGCCCGCTTGCGGCAGTCATCCGACTGACGGCGATTACCGCTAGTACGAAGAGCACCGTGAGCAGCGCGGGGACGGTGGCCATGAAGCTGATCACGGCCATGTCTTCGCGGTTCACGGCAACAGGGTAAGCGCCGAGAGTCGCTCGAGCCGAGAGTTCGGTAGGTCATCGAGTGCCCGTGGGTTCCGCGCGGCCTTCCTGCCGTGCTCGGCCGACCATCGCCGCCGCGGAAGGTGCGGGTGCGCGAGGACGGCGCGGCAGCGTCGCCCGCTCGCCCCCTCGCGCCGAAGGCGCACTTGAGCCAGTGAGGAAAGTCGGATGCGCGGAGCAGGTCTTGCTGCCGCCAGCCGCTTGGACGCGCAGCGTCGAACCGATCGGCCGCGACAGTCGGGGGGTTGCCCGACACCCAATCACTTGCCATACTGGAAAGCATTGCCTATAGTTTCCACTATGGAAAGCAATGGCCATCGCGACTCTGTTCGAGAGCAACTTCACGAGATCGAGCGCGGGGAACTGCTCTCCTGGGTCGCCTATCCCCCCACCCCCGTCTGGTGGGCAGTGGGCTTTGGCCTGTGGGCCGCGGCGCTCGCTCTGGCGATCGGCCTGCTCGACGGTGCTGTGCAGGCGCTCGCTCAGTTGGGCATGATCCTGACCCTGTTCCTGATGGTCGCGTGGGACAGGCGACGCCGCGGGACGTATCCCAGCGGACCCCCACCCCGTGACTTCATCTGGGCGATTCTTCGCATGGCGCTCGGGGCCGCCGCCGTGGCTGGCGTGGCATGGGCGGTCGGTGAGCAGGTCAGCGTGTGGGTGGCCGCCGCCATCGCGGGCGTCGGCTCGTGGGCCGTCGTCGCGTGGTACGAGCACGACTACGCCGCCATCGCAGCGCGCATCCGTGAGCGGCTGCCGTGACACCAACCGTCCTCAGCCCTCGACGGCCTTGATCCCATCCTCAACGCCCCCAAGAGGCTGGCCATCATGGCAGTGCTGACCAGTTCGACGTCTTCGGACTTCGCCTTCCTGCGAGAGCACCTCGGCGTCAGCGACTCAGATCTCTCCAAACAGGCCGCCGCCTTGGAGGCAGCCGGGTACGTGACTATCACGAAGAGCGGGCGTGGACGAGGCGCGGTGACGGCGTACAAGGCTACGAAGGTCGGTCGCCGCGCGTACCAACAGCACCGCGCCACCCTCCGCGGCCTCCTCGGCGACTGAGCCGCGCGATGGGGGCGGCGCGCTGCGGTCGCGCCCGAGGCGAGTGAGTTCGCGGAACTCCGCTCATCGGTGCACCACCTCGGCTCGTCAGCGGACCGTGCCGGACTGGAGCGTCTCAACGCGCTGGAGGGCGCGGGGGGTGCGCATTCGGAGAGGAACGCCGAATGACAAAGAGAGAACCCCGCCCCTGCGGTGGTGTTTCCGCTGGTGGGACGGGGTTTCGGTGTGGTGGAGCTGAGGGGATTCGAACCCCTGACCTTCTCATTGCGAACGAGACGCGCTACCAACTGCGCCACAGCCCCAAGGTGTCGGACGAGGCCGCCACCGCGTCGGAAAAGATATCACCTGCGTCGCGTCGGGCCGAATCGACTCAGGAACCCACGGCGCGCCACGGCGCCTGCTCGACGGGTTCCTCGACAGGCTCGGCCGACACGGTCTGCTCGACGAGAGCGGTGTCAGCCTCGTCGCGGCCGGAGGTCCAGGTGCCAGGAGCGCTCAGGTCGATGGTGCGGACGGTCCGAGCGGCCTTCGCCTTGTTGACGTACGTCGGAAGCGTGACCGGCAGCGGGTCCCACAGCGAGCTGCCGTCGACGGTCTCCACCGAGACGGCGACGGTCTCGAGCTCCTCCACAGGGATCTGCACCGTCTCCTCGGCCTCGGAGTGACTCGCCTCGTGGGCGGCGCGATCGGGCACGGCGCCGTACGTGGCGTCGACCCGGACGGCGCGACGCGCCGGGCCGGCGGATGCAGCCGCGGAGGTCCACACCGCCTCGTGCTCGCGCCTGGCCTGGCGCCGGCAGAGCACGAGGTAGAGGAGCGTGAGCCCCACCGGGATCGAGACGCTCCACCACGGCACGAGCGCGAACGCGGCCATCGCCGTCACGGCGAGGTCGAGCACGAGGAGGAAGGACAGGAGGTGGCGACGGCGCCGGGCCGCGGCGCGGGCTGCCGCCCTCCGCGCGGACGCGTTGCGCTGACGGACCACCGGCTGGGGCTGAGCGGGACGCGACGGCACCAGAACACGTTCGGTGGTCCGAGGCGGCGTCACCACCAGGCGGGCGTTGCGCCGGTCGACCGGCTCACGTCGGGCAAGTACGCGCATCGCAGTGGAGAAACGGTCGACGGAACGGGTGCTGGCGACTTCGTCGTGGTGCTTCAGGGCTTTGGGCACCAGATAGACAGCCCACGCAAGGGCGAGTACCACGAAGATGATCCCTGACAAGTCCACGAGACGACCATAGAAGCGTCAATCGAAAAGCCGCTGCAGATCCAACGGTGTGTCGCAAGAGAACTCGTGTGACTGATGTGATTAGGCGCCCTGCCGGGGTCCTTCGGTCTTGAACCGGCGCAGCAGCCCCCCGGGACACTCCTCCACCGTGATCGCGAAGAGCCGGTGGTCACGCCAGGCTCCGTCGATGTGGAGGTACCTCGGGGCATACCCGAACTCGTTGAAACCAAGCTTCTGCACGACCCGGAGGCTGGCGGTGTTCTCCGGGCGGATCGCGATCTCGATGCGGTGGAGGCCGACCTCGAACAGACAATGGTCGACGGCCATCGCCACCGCGGTCGGGATCACCCCCTTGCCGGCGTACTCGCGGTCGACCCAGTAGCCGATCTGCCCCCACTTCGCCGAGCCGCCGACGATGTTGCTGACGGTGAGCTGGCCCGCGAACACGTCGTCGACGGTCACCGCGAACGGCATCGCCCGCCCCGCACGCGCCTGGCGTCGCAGGTCACGCACCATCCCGGTGAAGGTGGTCGGAGCGGAGGTGTCCCCGGGCGGCACGGTGGCCTCCCAAGGCGTCAGCCACTCACGGTTGCGGGCGCGAACCGCTTTCCAGGCCCGGGCGTCGCGCATCGCCAGCGGCCGCAGTCCCACGCGGCCGGACCGGAGCTCGGCGGGCCAGCCGCGGGTCAGTGGTCGCTCCCGGTGATCTGCTCGACGGCATGGACCAGCAGGGGTACGACGACCGCGAGGCCGTCCTTGACGCCGCCACGCGAGCCGGGGAGGTTCACGACGAGCGCGTCGCCCGACACCCCGGCCAGCCCCCGCGACAGCGCCGCAGTGGGGATGCCCTTCGCGACGCCGTACGCCCGGATCGCCTCCGCGATGCCCGGCACCTCCCGGTCGAGCAGAGGCCGGGTGACCTCCGGGGTCAGGTCCGTCGGGGTCAGGCCGGTGCCGCCTGTGGTGAGGACGGCCCGCGCACCCGACTCCACGGCGGAGCGGATCGCCTGTCCGACCGGCTCGCCGTCGGGCACGACGACCGGACCGGTGACCTCGAACCCGAGCGCGGTCAGCGCGTCCACGATCAGCGGGCCGGTCGTGTCCTCGTACACACCCGCTGCCGCGCGGTTCGACGCGGTGACCACCGTTGCCTTCACGAGCGTGACCAGTCTCCGCTCTTGCCACCGCGCTTGGACTCGACGCGCACGTCGGTGATCACCGCCGCCTTGTCCACGGCCTTCACCATGTCCACCACGGTCAGTGCGGCGACGGAGACCGCGGTGAGCGCCTCCATCTCCACGCCGGTGCGGTCGGTCGTCTTGACCGTCGCGGTGATCGCGACCGCGTCGTCCTCCACCTCGAGGTCGACCGTTACGCCTGAGATCGCGAGCGGGTGGCACAGCGGCACGAGGTCGGGGGTCCGCTTCGCGGCCATGATCCCCGCGACACGGGCAACACCGAGCGCGTCACCCTTGGGGACGCCCTGTCCACGCAGGAGGCCGACGACGTCCGAGGACACGAGCACCCGGCCCGAGGCGACCGCGACCCGCGAGGTCACGTCCTTGGCCGAGACGTCGACCATCCGAGCGGCGCCGGACTCGTCGACATGGGTCAGCCCCGGACCTTCTCCGCTCACCTCAGAAGTCCCTGTCCAGAACCATGACCTGCACCATCGAGCCGGCGTCGATCCGCGTCACGTCCTCGGGTACGACGATCAGGGCGTTCGCCTCGGACAGGTCGCCGATCAGATGGGAGCCGTGGCCGCCCACCGGCGCGACATGGGCGCCGTGCCCGTCGATCTCGAACTGCCCCCGGACGAACTGCCGTTTCCCTGGCGCCGAGGAGAACCCCTGCTGGCAGAGGGCGCGCACGAGCGGCCGCCGGTAGGGGGTGCGGCCCATGAGGCGGCGGATCGCCGGCACCACGAACACCTCGAAGGAGACGTACGACGACACCGGGTTGCCCGGCAGGGTGAAGATCGGGGTCGCGTCCTCCCCCACGACGCCGAAGCCCTGGGGCTTCCCGGGCTGCATCGCCACCTCGCCGAAGTGGACGGTGCCGAGCTCGCTCAGCACCTCCTTGACGACGTCGTACTGGCCCTTGCTGACCCCGCCGCTGGTCACCACCAGGTCGGCGCGGACGAGCTGGTCGCTGAGCGCGTCGGTGAACTCCTGCGGGTCGTCGGAGACGATGCCGACCCGGTAGGCGATGGCCCCGGCGCTACGAGCCGCGGCCGCGAGCATGTAGGAGTTGGCGTCGTAGATCGAGTCGTGCCCCAGGGCCATGCCGGGCTCGCGAAGCTCGGAGCCGGTCGACATGACCACGACGCGGGGGCGGGGGCGTGTGCTGACCTGGGCCAGGCCGACCGAGGCGAGGAGACCGAGCTGGCGAGGGCCGAGCACGGTGCCCTCCTCCAGCAGCACGTCACCGGCGATGACGTCCTCCCCGCGGCGACGGATGTGCTGGCCGAGCGTCGGCGCCTGGTGGATGCGCACCGTGGCCACCCCGCCGTCCGTGACCTCCACGGGAACGATCGAGTCGGCTCCCTGAGGGACGGGTGCGCCCGTCATGATCCGCACCGCCGTGCCCGGCGAGAGTGCGAAGAGCTTGGTCTGCCCTGCGGCCGCCTCTCCCACCACCGGCAGGTGGACGGGGCGCTCCTCGGAGGCGCTCGCGACGTCCTCGAAGCTGACCGCGTAGCCGTCCATCGCCGAGTTGTCGAACCCCGGAAGGTCCATGGTCGAGACGATCTGCTCGCTGACCGGCAGCCCGTACGCCTCGAGCAGCGGCTGGTCATAGGGCTGCAGCGGCGTCAGCGACTCGAGGATCCGCTCGACGTGCTCATCGACCGTGCTCGGCCGGGTGGTCGGAAAGCTCGTGGGAGCAGGCATGGCCAAACCCTAACTCGCACCCAACGTGGTTCCGGGCTCCACGCGACCCGAGCCGTCCGACGGCGCGTCGAGCTCGACGTCGCCGGTCACGGTCACGTCCTTGCCGAAGGTCCAGTCGCCGTGCACGACCAGCGAGGTCGCACGGCGCATCGAGGGCATGCCGTCGGGGAAGCGCCGGTCGAACTCCGCGACGAGCTTGTAGTGCTTCGAGTCGAGGTCCACGAACGGGATCTTCTCCGGCTGCTGCTCGAGCACGTAGCCGTCGCTGAGGTCGTAGCAGTCCGAGCGCAGCACCAGCAGGTCGTTGGTCGTCTTCACCGGAACGAACCGGTCTCGGCCGACCTCGATCGTGGTCGCTCCGTCGAAGACCTCGATGGCCGCACCCATGGCGGTCTCGATCTGGATCACCTCGGGGCTGCTGGGGTCGGACGGGTCGACGGTCTTGGTGTTCTTGATCATCGCCAGGCCGAGGATGCCGTCGCGACGGTCGAGCTCCTCGCTCATCGCCTGCAGGTTGAACCACAGGTTGTTGGTGCTCGTGAACTTGTGTCGCGAGAGGTCGGCGAGCGCCGGCTTGTCCTCCTCCAGCGTCTGCGCGCTCTCACGCAGGACGATCCGTCCGTCGTCCAGGCGCTTGGCGAAGTGGCCGCCCTTGCGGTCCGAGGGAGTACGTCGTACCGCCTCGATGGCGAAGGGCGCACCCGACTGGGCGAACCATCCGGCCACCCGGGCGTCGGGCACCGCACCGAGGTTGTCGGAGTTCGACACGAAGACCTGGGTGTACCCCGCGTCGATGAGCTGCTGCAGCAGGCCGGTGCCGCGCAGCGCGGTGTAGATGTCACCGTGTCCCGGCGGGCACCACTCGAGGTCCGGGTCCTTCTCCCAGGTAGCCGGCGTCAGGTCGTCCGCACGGAGCTTGGGCTCCTTGTTCTGCAGGAACTCCAGGGGCAGGCCGTCCACCTCGAGGTCGGCGTAGGGGGCCAGGGCGGCCATGGTGTCGGCGGAGGTGCGGAAGCTGTCCATGAAGATCAGCGGCAGCCGGGCGTCGTACTCCTTGCGCAGCGCGAGCACCTGCCGGGCGATGATGTCGAGGAAGCTCAGCCCGTCGCGGACCTCGAGCAGCGACTTCGCACGGTCCATGCCCATCGACGTGCCGAGGCCGCCGTTGAGCTTGATCACGACCGTCGTACCGATCGCCTCGCGGGCCACGTCGTCGGGGACGTCGACGTCGGCGAGCGCCTCCATGTCGAGGGGCTCGATGGTGGACTCGGGGACCATCCCGGTCTCCCCGCTCTCCACGAGCTTGTAGTAGTGGGTGAAGACGTCGACGGCCACCGGGTCGACCCCGGCCGACTGCATCTTCTTGCGTGCCTGCTCGAGTCCCTCGTCGCTCATAGGTCAGCATGCTAGGGGGTCGCGGTGTGGGGGCCGAGGTCAGCCGGATGTGAGCCCCGGACGGTTCCCTGGCTTCACAACCGTCCCTCGCTCACATCGCGCGGGCCTGTTCACGCTCCCATCGCTCCCAGTCCGCTATCTGCTCAAGCCGATCGTGAAGGGGCAGCTCCACGGGCCAGTCCGATGGCGGCTCGATGGTCCACCTTCGCTGCTGGGGGAGCCGGCGCGCGCGACCGCGTGCTGCCTCGATGCGCCCCACCACGCGTCTGGGTTGCAGCAGGTCCGGTCCGGTGACGCGGAACACCTCCAGTCCTGCGTCCCGCATCCGGCTCTCACGGTCGACGTCGGCGCTGTGGCGGCCGGCTGAACGGTGGTCCGCGCCGTCGTACTCCCCGACGAGACCGGTGACGGGGTCCAGCAGGTCCGCGATTCCGAGCAGCCTCCCCCGGAGGTCGAAGACCGGCCGGTTCACCAGTGGCCTCGGCAGGCGGGCATCGAGCTCCCACATGAGCCGCAGCCGGGTCTCGTTCGGAGACCTGCTGTCCTCGCTCGCAAGCGCGAGCGCCGAACGGACCTGAGGCACTCCTCGCACCCTCGCATGTGCCTCGACGTAGTCCTGGACCATCCGGATCGAGACGAGCTCGGCAGCGGCCATCATGTCGACCGCGACAGCCGCCTCACGCACGTCGGCTGCGGCTCGCGCTTCATCGAACAGCGCACGGACCGGTCGGCTGCACGGGACGCCGGCCCTGTAGGTCAGCTCCTCCGGGAGGAGCTGGTCGCGAAGGACGCGGATGTGCTCGTCCTGGGTCAGCTGCGTGAGCCGGCCCGTCCACAGCGGGACGGGGGCCCTGGTCCTCCCGTCCGGCGCCTGTCCGTCGAAGAAGGCAGCACCGAGGAGGCGACAGGCAGCCCAGCCCGTCACCGCACCGCCCGTCGGAAGTCGCATGGACTGCTCGAGCACACGCTGCTCGGGCAGGTCGTCGGAGACTTCGACCGGCACGTAGTACCCCTTCGACGTTCTCCGCCAGCGTGGCCCGGAAGCCTGTGCCTTGGTGGGACCCGAGCGGCCCGTGGGGTCGACACGAACCGGTCGAACCAGGCCCTCGGGAGGGTCGCACCGGGGGTCCCACCTGTGTCGAGGTTCGCGCATCCACGGATCATGGCCTTGATCTCGCGTTCGTGCGTCGCGTCGTCCACAGCCCCGGGCCCCGACGCCGCGTGTGAGCCACGGACGGTGTCCGGGCCGCAGAACCGTCCGTAACTCACATCCCGCGTCCAGCGCGCGGCTCAGCGACCCCACAGGCCGGTCCGGGGTCGCGGTAGCGTGCCGGACATGGCAGGAGTCTCCGACGTCGAGGCGCAGAAGGTGGCGCTGCGCGACCAGCTGCTGACCACGCGCCGCCGCCACCCGCTCCTGGCCGCACGCGAGGACGCCGAGGCGATCGCCGAGCACCTCCTCGCCACCCCGGAGGTACGACGGGCGGCGACCCTCGCGGTCTACATCTCCCTCACCAACGAGCCCGGCACCGGCCCCCTGATCGAGGAGCTGCACGCCCTCGGCCGGCGCCTGATCCTCCCCGTCCTCCTGCGGAACAACGACCTCGACTGGGCCGTCTACGAGGGGCCACAGGCACTCGTGCCCGCAAGCCGCGGCCTGCTCGAGCCGGTGGGCCCGCGGCTCGGCCCGGACGCGATCGCCACCGCGGACGTCGTGCTCTGCCCCGGCCTCGCCGTGGACCGGCAGGGTCGACGGATCGGGCGCGGCGGAGGGTCCTACGACCGGGCGCTGGCCCGGGTCCCCGTCGGCACGTTCGTGTGCACGCTGCTGTACGACGGCGAGCTGCTCGACCACGTCCCCTCGGAGGAGCACGACCTCCCGGTCACCGCCGTGGTCACGCCGAGCGGCGTCACTCGGGTCGGGCCGGCACGAGCTTGAGGGTGTCCTCCCCGGCCTCCGCCACGCGCTCGCGCGAGAAGTACCAGGGCAGCGTGTCGCCCGCGACCCACAGGTCGGTCTGGTCGACGTAGTGGCTGTCGAAGGGGTGGCCGGACACCCCGGTCAGGTTGATCCAGCGGGACTTGTCGAGGTCGTCCATCGACACGACCATGCGCATGGAGGGCGCCCAGTCCACGTCGTACCCCTTCGACGCGGTCCAGCCGGTGGCGTCCACGATCGACTCGCCACCGCCGACCTCGTAGCCACCGCGGTTGAACAGCCGGCGGACGATGCCGACGTCGGACTGGCCGAGCGACTGGTTCTCCAGGTCCATCCTGTGGAGATGCCCCCACGTCCAGTCCGAGGCACGACGGGCCTGCCGCCGCACCAGCTCGTCCCGTGAGACGGCCATCGCCTTGAAGAGGATGTCGTCTCGCGTCTCCACGACCGTCTCGGTGTCCGCGTCGTCCCACCACGGGTTGTCGGGGTCCTCGAGGAGGTTCGCCATCACCTCGAACCAGCGGTCGCTGCCGTCGGGCCAGACCGACTCCTGCAGCTGGTCGTGGAACGTCATCGCCAGGGTGTTGCGCCACACCGCGTTGTAGTAGGCCGCCGCCGCGGAGTCCGCGGGCTGCTTGTAGTTCCACCTCTCCAGCAGGCGCTGGCCCGCGGCGAGGTACTGCGAGGGCATGAAGACGTTCATCAGGTAGGGCACGAAGGTCGGGGCGAACCCGTTGCGCGTGTCGAGCTGGATCTCGGCCATGTCCTCGACGCTGAGCTTCTGCTTCTCCCGGAGCAGGTCCAGGATCCGCTGGCTGCGGTACCCGTAGGCCCACGAGTCCCCGAGGAAGTAGGGGTAGTCCTTGTCTACGACCGCCTGGTTCGCGGTCGCGACCATGCCGTCGTCGGGGTCGAGCACGCTGGGCAGTGCGTCGAAGGGGACGTACTTGCCGGTCCAGTCGTTCTCCGGCAGCCACCCCTCGGCGGGGTAGTCGCCGATGCGGCCGGACTTCCGGATCGGGATGAGGCCAGGCGCCTGGTAGCCGATGTGGCCCTGCCGGTCGGCGTACACCATGTTCTGTGACGGGGAGGCGAACTGCCGGGCGGCGTCGCGGAACTCGTCCCAGCTCCTCGAGCGGTCGATCATGAAGAGCGCGTCGGCGGACCGGTTGGGAGTCAGCGCCGTCCACGACAGCGCGACGGCGTAGCCGTTCTCGCGCTCCGGAGCACCCGTCCGGACAGGGGCGTTGGCGCCGACCGTGCTGAGCTGCGGGGAGACGTCGGAGAGCAGCGGGCCGTGACGGGTCGACCGGACGGTGAACGTGAACGGCTCGTCCTCCCCCGCCACCTCGATGGTCTCGTCGCGCATCTCGAGAGGTCGCTTCCGGCCGTCGTACACGTAGGACTTGCCGTCGATCTTCTCGAGGTACAGGTCGGTGACGTCGGGGCCGAGGTTCGTGAAGCCCCAGGCGATGTCCTGGTTGTGGCCGATGACCACTCCGGGGAGACCCGAGAAGGTGAACCCGGCGACGTCGAAGGGGCACTCGGCGGTGACCTCGCGGCAGTGGAGGCCCATCTGGTGCCAGATGCCCGGGAGCGAGAGCCCCAGGTGGGGGTCGTTGGCCAGGATCGGCTGGCCGGTGGTGCTGTGCTCCCCGTCGACCACCCAGCCGTTGCTGCCGATCCCCTGCCCCTTGCCCACCAGGTCCGGCATGGCCTTCAGCCCCGCGTCGAGCCGTTGAAGAGCCTTGACGGTCCCCGCCGGCAGCCCGGGGCGCGTGGGCAGGCGCGTGTCTCCGGCCGTCGCGTCCTGCTCGAAGACCCGGTCCACGACCGCGCCCTGGTCGACGATCGGCTGGTGCCGGGCGAAGGGGTACGGCGGGAAGAGGGCGGCGATCTCCTGCTTGCTGTGGTGGACCGACATGATCGCCCGCTGGATCTCCTCCTCCATGTTCCCGCGGAGGTCCCACGACATCGCCTTCAGCCAGGCCACGGAGTCCGCCGGCGTCCACTCCTCAGGGGTGTAGTCGAGGCCGTCGAGGGCGAGCACGGAGTACTCGAGCGCCATCTGCCCCGGCGTGTTCGAGTCGATGTAGGCGTTGACCCCGGCGCTGTAGGCCTCGAGGTAGTCCAGCGTCTCGGGGCTCAGCAGCGACAGTTCCTCCTCGGCGACCCGCCGCCACCCCATGGCGCGGATGTACATGTCCGTGTGGAGGGCGTCCTTGCCGAGGAGCTCCGAGAGCCGGCCGGAGGTCACGTGGCGCCGGAAGTCCATCTCGAAGAAGCGGTCCTGGGCGTGCACGAAGCCCTGGGCGTAGAAGAGGTCCTCGGCGTCGTCCGCGTAGACCTGCGGGATCCCGTGGGAGTCGCGGATGACCTCCACCTCGGACTTCAGTCCCGGGACCTCGATCTCCCCGCTCACGGTGGGGAACGGCCGTCGTACGACGACGATCCCGGCGATCAGGCCCGCCACCAGCAGGAGCACCAGCAGCACGGCGAGGTAGGTCACCCAGCGGCCCCACCTGGGCCAGTTCCGGAAGCCCGCGATGAGGCCGGACGAGGTATCACGCTGCGGCGAGGGGACGTCGGGGGAAGCGGACACGGCCGCCATTGTGCCCCACACCGGTCCGGCCTCCGGGCGCCGGGATTCGTCCCGGGAAGTTGGCGAATCGCCCGAGCGTTGCGATAATTGGCAGTCGCACCGTGCGAGTGCTAACGACAAGACTTTCCGGAGGACGAGCGTGCCGACCTACCAGTACGCCTGCACTGACTGTGACCACGCGTTCGAGCAGGTCCAGAGCTTCACCGAGGACTCGCTGACCACGTGCCCGCAGTGCGAGGGCCGACTGCGCAAGATCTTCAACGCCGTCGGAGTGGTCTTCAAGGGATCGGGCTTCTACCGCACCGACAACCGGTCGGACTCGAAGTCCCCCTCGACCACGACGAGCCCGGCGACCACGTCCTCCGACGCCTCGAGCTCCTCCTCCACCCCGGCTCCCGCGAAGAGCGAGGCCGGCGCGGCCTGACCCTGTGGACGACGCGACCCGCCGTCGCGTGAACTTGCCTAGCCTCGTCGGGCATGAGACGTCCTTCGGGTTCCTCCAGCCCTCACCCGGCCTTCCGGCACCGGCGTCTGCGCCGGGCACTCGTGGCGCGGCGGCGTGTCCTCGCCGCGGTCACGGCTGCCGCCGCCGTCCTCGTCGGGCTGCAGGCCGCGACGCCGTCGGCACCGCCCACCCGCTCGGTGCTGACCGCCGCCCACGACCTCCCCGGGGGCACCGTGGTCGGCCGCGACGACCTCGCCCTGACCGCCTTCTCGCCTGAGAGCGTCCCCGCCGGCGTGGTCACGTCCGCGGACCAGCTGGTCGGTCGTACGACGACGGGCCCGGTGCGCGCCGGGGAGCCGATCACCGACGTGCGCCTCGTCGGGGGCTCCCTGCTCGAGGGCTATCCCGGCCGGGTGGCCGCCCCCGTCCGCATCGGGGATCCGGGGGCCGTGGCCCTGCTCCGGATCGGTGACCGGGTGGACGTGATCGCCGCCGACCCGCAAGGCCGTCGCGAGGCGCTCGTCGTGGCTGCCGCCGCACCCGTCGTAGCCCTTCCCCGGGCCGGTGAGTCCGAGCTTGCCTCGGGCGGGCTCGTCGTCCTCGCGGTGACGGGCGAGACGGCCCAGGCCCTGGCCGCGGCCTCGGTGTCGGCCTACCTCTCCGTCGTGCTCACCCGTTAGCGTGCTGCCGTCCGCAACGCCCGGTGCCGCACGCGGGGCCGCCCCCCGCCCTCACAGAGGAGACCCATGCTCAAGGGATTCAAAGAGTTCATCTTGCGAGGCAATCTCGTCGAGCTCGCGGTTGCTTTCATCATGGCGACGGCGTTCGCCGTCCTGGTGACCGAGACGGTCAACCTGCTGATGTCGGTGATCGCCAAGCTCGGCGGCAGCGAGACCCCGGACTTCAGCTCCTGGGAGCCCGGTGGGATCCCGGTCGGAGCGTGGATCAACGCGGTGATCGCGTTCGTGATCCTGGCCGCGGTGGTCTACTTCTTCATCGTGGTGCCGTACAACAAGCTCCAGGCCCGTCGCGCGCGTGGCGAGGAGCCGACGCCTCCGTCGGAGGAGGTCACCCTGCTCACCGAGATCCGCGACGAGCTGCGCTCCCGGAGTGGCAGCGGCGGAGTCTGATCCCTCAGCCGTGGTGGGGCGGCACCTGGCGGCGGAGCCACTCGTCGTCGCCGGCGCCGCCCCCCGCCGAACCTGACTCGCCCCAGGCGTCGGGGCGTTCGTCCGAGGTGCTCTCGGGCAGGGCGTCACCGAACGCCTCGGCCATCCTGCGACGGCGCTCGGCCTCCTGCTCCTGCTCCTTGCGGCTCCGGCTCAAGGGCCCACCTTCGTCTCGACACCTGTGGCTCGTAGCCAGGTCGCGTCGAAGTACGCCCGGCGTGGGTTCCAACCCGTCCGGCTGCGGAAGTGTTCCGAGCTCACACGCAGCGAGCGCGTGAGCGGCTCACAACGGCGCCCTCTCGTCCTGCGCATCAGCGGCCCCATGAAGCCGACGGAACCGCGCCCGACCGCTTCGGCGTACCCCTGCAGGAGGTCGCGCCGCTGGACCGGCTCGGCCCCCACGTTGTAGACCCCGCTCGGCGCGCTCAGCGCAGCGACCACCGCGGGCCCGATGTCGTCGGTGTGCAGCGGGTGCACCCAGCCGTCCGGGGAGCCCATGCCGACGGGGCGTCCTCGGCGGGCGGCTCGCAGCAGGTAGCGGGTGATCGCGTCGTCGCCGATGATCAGCCCGAAGCGGAGCACCACGCCCTGGCGGAGGTCGCTCTGGTAGTCCTGCACGTGCGACTCGGAGACGGCCGCCGGCTCTGTCGCCGAGTTGATGCCCAGCGGGCTCGTCTCGTCGATCCAGGCGTCGCCGTTGTCGGCGTACACGAGCGAGATGCTCTCCTGGACCAGCCGCCGGACGTGAGCCTCCCTGGCGGCGGAGGTCACGCGCTGCACGCCCTCGGTGCGAAGCCGGTCGTTCTCACGCCAGGCCGAGGGCCGGGCGGCCCGCAGGCCGACCGGGACGCACGACGCCGCGTTGACCACGACGTCGCAACCCTCGAACATCGCGACGAGGCGTTGGTGGTCGAAGATGTCGCCACGGACCGCCGTGGCACCCCGGAACTCGAGGGAGGCTGCGCTCTCGGGGGTACGCGCCAGTGCTGAGACGTCATGGCCCGCTGCGACCAACGCCTGGACTGCCGAGGTGCCGATAACCCCCGTGGCACCTACCACCGCGACCTTCATCGAGGCCTCTTCCCCTCTTCCGACTCCCCTACCCAGTCCGCACGGTGGGACGAAGACCGGCGGAACGATAACGGAATCATAACGCCGAGACGCGGAGTGGACCCCTCGAACTGGCTGATACCGGGTCAGATGCCGCAACAAGGTCCATCGAGGTCGCGATATTGCGAAGGTTCAGGATGAGGCCGCCGTACTCGGGCCAGTGCCGCGCCGACAGGTTCTCGTCGGAGTAGTCGGCCGCCAGCGCCCCGAGCTTCCCCCGGATCTCCCCGAGCCGGTGCGCGTCCGGGTTCTGGATCGCCCAGGCGATCTCCGATAGCAGCTGGGTCCACCGGCCGCGGAAATCCTCGTCCCACTGGTTCGTGGCCGTGATGCTGTGCCCGAGGGTGCGGGCCAGGCTGCGGATCTCCGCGAGCGACTGCTCGGTGCGGTCGAGGATCTCCCCGAACTCGCCCGGCTCCCGGACCACCCTGGAGCCCCTCCGTGGGTTCAGCATGCCGCTCTCGCGGGCCTGGCGGACCAGCGCCCACGCCTCGTCGACCTCGTCGTCGAGCTCCTGGCTTCGGAGGATCCACGCCTCCACGTGCTCCTCCTCGCAGGCGTCCCCGCACTCCTGCGCGATCTGGGCGAGCAGCTCGCCCACACGCCTGCCGACCCTCTCGATGGCGCGCGCCGCGGCGAGGTCACGCAGCGGGGGCCACACGAGGACGTTCACGACGACACCCACCGCTACGCCGATGGCGGTGTCGTAGAGGCGCCCGAGCAGCACGTGACCCTCGGTGCTGTAGCCGGTGGCGAGCACGACGAGGCCGGTCGCGGCGATCGCGGTGGCGTCGTCACGGAGCCAGCGCACCTGGCCGACGACGAACGCCGCGAGCAGCATCACACCCAGGGCGAGCGGGCTCAGGCCGAGCGTGCTGCCGGTCGCCCAGGCGAGCAGGATGCCGATCACCGTCGCCGTGATCTGCTTGGCGCCTCTCCAGAACGACCGGTACGCCGTGGCGTGGACGACGAGCAGGGCCGCCCACGGGGCGAGGAACGGCATGGGGAGGTCGAAGACCTCCGCGGCGATGACCCAGGCCGCGACCGCTGCCCCCACGGTCTTGACGACCTGGATCGCCTCCGTCCAGGCGACCGGGTCGGTGAGGACGGCCCTCGCCCGTCCCCGAAAGTGGATGTTCGTGCGCATCTGACCCCCCCCTTCCCGGTCGGGACAATGCCCCATGCCGCTCGATCCGAAACGCCGGCCGGCTCCCGTCGCAGGTTTGTCCGTGCCATCGTCGGATAACACCCCGGGGTCCGACGTACGACCATCCAGCAGGAGGATCCATGACCGAGACGTCCAGCCGGATCGACGGCAAGCAGGTCGCTTTCCTCGTGGCGGCCGAGGGCATCGAGCAGGTCGAGCTCACGGAGCCCTGGAAGGCCGTGGAAGCGGCCGGCGGGACCCCGAGGCTCATCTCGCCCAAGCCCGGCGAGGTCCAGGCGTTCCACCACCTCGAGAAGGCGGACACGTTCGCCGTGGACGTCCCGGTGTCCCAGGCGGACCCCGGCTCGTTCGACGCGCTGGTGCTGCCGGGCGGCGTCGCCAACCCCGACGCGCTGCGCCTGGACAAGGACGCTGTCGGCTTCGTACGCACCTTCGTCGAGTCCGGAAAGCCGGTTGCGGCGATCTGCCACGCAGCCTGGTCGTTGGTAGAGGCCGGAGTGCTCGAAGGGCGGACCCTCACCTCCTGGCCGAGCCTGCAGACCGACGTCCGCAACGCCGGTGGCACCTGGGTGGACGAGGAGGTCGTCGTCGACGGCAACCTGATCACCAGTCGCAAGCCCGGCGACCTGAAGGCGTTCAACGCGAAGCTGCTGGACGCCCTGTCCTGACCACCGGGTGGCGTTCGGCGCGGGTAGGCCGGTTCAGCGCGCGCGCCCGGCCGTCCTGGGGATGAAGACCGGCTGCCCGCGCTCGCCCACGGCGACATCGAGGACCGCGTGGTTCTCGCCACCGAGGTAGCTCTGGTTGGCGACGAGGACCCGCCGTCCGAGGAACGTCGCGCTCGACGGGGTGTCGAACGGGATCTCGCTGCTGTTCTCACCGGTTCCGGGCGTCTCCGGGAAGCGCTCGAGCTCCTTGCCGTCCGCGGCGAGCACGACGACCTGGGCGGTGACGCCGGCGTTCGAGAGGTAGATCCGGCCGGAGCGGGCGATCCCGAAGCCGTCCGGCAGCTCGCCGGGGAGGCTCTCCCACATCAGGCGCATCCGGGCCGGGCGGCCGTCGCGGATCGCGATCCGGTACAGCTTCCCGGTCGTCGGGTCGGCCTCGCCGAGCCCGGCGGAGCTCTGCTGTGTGACAAGCAGGGCGCGCCGGTTCGGGGCCAGCAGCATGCCCGCCGTACCGAACTCGATGCCGTCGAGGCGACGGTCCGCGAACCAGACCCGCGCCTTGCCGCCACCCGGCGGGACCCGCCAGACGACCGCCTGACCGTAGTCGGTCACGTAAAGCTCTCCGCGCGGTCCCCAGGCGGCGTAGTTGGGGATCGCGGGCTTGTCCACGACGTTGGGCGAGCATCCTCCCCCGCCCTCCGGGCCACAGAGCGGGAGGTCCCGGAAGGTCGCGTAGCGGGTGAACCGACCCGTGCGCGGATCGAGCATCAGCGCACGGGAGGTGGACTTCTCCAGCAGCACCAGCCTGCCGCGGCTGTCGCTCGTCGCGACCTGCACGCCGTGCGCCTCGGACAGGTCCTGTCCGGGGACGGTCCAGGACCGCAGGAGCGTGCCGTCCGAGGTCCACTCGAGGACCCGGGAGCGGACGGTGTCGCCCTTGGGGTTGGTGTACGTCCCGGCGTACACGCGGCCGTTCGGGTGGGCATAGACGAAGGCCGGGTAGCCCGGGTTCGGCACGCGGGAGAACACCTGGGTGTCCCAGCGAGGCCGCCCCTCGGCCGCGTCGGCCAGTGTGGCAAGTGACAGGGCGAGCACCGGCGCAAGAGCTGCCGCGACCCAACTGACGATGGTGGCGATCCTGGTCCTCACAGCAGCTCCAGCACCTCTCGCGCCGCCCGGTCGCCCGCACGGACCGCGCCGTCCATGTAGCCCGACCAGTACGTCGACGTCTCGGTGCCGGCCCAGTGCACCCGGCCGAACGGCTTGCGGATCATGTGGCCGAAGGCCGTCGTCGTACCGGTGCCCATCAGTGCGACCGGGCCGCCCTTGGTCCAGCGCTCATGGGTCCAGTCGTGCTCGACGTACTCGATGGGCCTGAGCGCCTCGGGGCCGACCACCTTGGCGAAGCCCTCGAGGACGGCGGTACGACGGGCGGCCAGCGGGCGCGTCCCGTACTTCTCCCACGTCGAGCCACCGAGGAAAGCCAGGAGCACGCCCACGCTCGCGTCGGCGGGACTGTTGTCGAAGCAGACCCGGACCGCGCCGCTGTCGGCCACACCCATGCCGGTCAGCCCGGCCTTGCGCCAGAACGGCTTGCTGTAGACGGCGTCGGCCTTCATGAGCTGGCCCATCGGCATCCGCTGCAGCAGCTGCATCTTCTTCGGCGGCAGGAACGGAAACCAGTCGACGGCCAAGGCGGTCGCGGGCGGGGCGGCGACGATCACACGCTGCGCCCGCACCGTGCCGCGATCACTCGTGACCAGGACCCGGTCGGCCCGCTGCTCGATGCGGCGCACGGGCGCCTGGAGGGCGACGATGTCGCCGAGGCGACGGGCCAGGCGTTGCGGGATCAGGCCTGAACCGCCGACGAAGCGGGAGTCCTGGGCGCCACCGGCGGTGTCGGAGGATCGCTCGAAGGTCCCGGGGTGGTCCTCGTTGCCGGAGGAGGCGATGTACCAGAGCGTGAACAGCAACGACATGTCGCGACCGTCGGAGCCGAAGGTCGGTTGCAGGTAGGACAGCAACAGGTTCCGGACCGAGGGGTTGACGCTGTTCTCCGCGACCCAGTCGGCGAACGAGGTCGCGTCCCATTCCATCGCCTTGGGCGCCGCCCAAGGGGCATCGACCGGGACCTCCTTGGCCATCTCGTCGATCCGGGCGATCAGCTGTGCCGCGTCGGGAAGGATCAGAGGGTCGGGGGGCACCGTGCCCTGGTACCTGGTGGACCGGCCGCCCGAGACGTAGACGTTGTCCCCGGTGTAGTACTCCTTGAAGGTCTTGACGCCGAGCTCCTCGGCGAGAGCGAGTAGGTGGTCCTGGGTCGGACCGACGAAGGCGCCACCTGACTCGATCACCGCACCGGCGCGCAGCGTGTGGTTGAGGACCCGGCCACCGACGCGGTCGCGCGCCTCGAGCACCAGCACCGAGCGGCCCGCGCCGGCCACCCGCCGTGCCGCCACCAGTCCGGACAGTCCGCCGCCGACCACCACGACGTCGACGCTTCGAGGCAGGCTGCCCTGCCGCGTGGCCGCCTCGGCGGGGCCGGTCAGGCCGCCGGCCGCGAGCATGCCGGCTCCGAGCGTCATCCCGCCGATGAGTCCCCGTCGGCTGACGGTGGTCGGGCCGGTGCCCGCGGTGGTCGAGCCTGTCGAGACCATGTCTCCCCAATCGCGCAACGCTGGACGACGTGAACCCGGTCGGGTCTCGGGTTCAGCGGTCGGAGAGGTCCCTCCGGCGCCTCTCGGGCTGTCCAACGAGCGACCTGCCGGAAAGCGACGGCCGCGATCGGCATGGCCGAGGGCTCAGGCGCAGAGGCCGTTCTCGGCGGCGACCTGGGCCTTCTCCTCGGGGCTCTGGCTCGGCGTGGTCGGGCTCTTCGAGGCCTTGTCGCCCGGGCTGGGCTTCGCGGTGGGCTTCTTCGGCTTGGCACCGGGCGCCTCGGCCGCCGTGGTGACGCCCTCGGTGAGGTCACCGGTGAGCGGCTTGTCGTGCTTGATGAGCTGCCACAGACGCTTCGACTCAGGTGCCCAGGCGAGGCGGTTCGGGTCCGGCTCGTAGGTCTCCCACGGCACGGTCAGGAACTGGATGTTGTCCAGGCCGATGTTCCGGACCTGGTTGGCGAGGCCCGCCAGCGACTTCAGGCTCGCCAGGTCCTCGTCGGTGATCAGCGACTTGGTCGCCGCGTCGAGGAAGTTGTAGAGCTTGACCGGGTTGGCCAGCGTGCCGGCGGAGATCGCCTTGTTCGCCATGGACGCGAGGAAGGCCTGCTGCCTCTTCATCCGGCCGATGTCGCCGTTCTCGGAGAGGGCGTGGCGGACGCGGACGTAGTCGAGGGCCTGGTCGCCGTCCGCCTCGTAGGTCCCCGCGGGGAGGTGGATGTGGCCGATGTCGTCGTTGACCTCTTCGGGGACGCACACCTCGACCCCACCCAGGGCGTCGACCATGTACTTGAACCCGTCGAACTTCACGACGGCGAAGTGGTCGACGCGGACACCGGTCAGCTGCTCGATCGTGCGCTGGGTGCAGGCGGGGCCGCCGAGTGCGTAGGCGGTGTTGAACATCGCGAGCTCACCCGGGATCGTCTGGCCGTCCTCCGCGACACAGTCGGGTCGCTCGACCATGGAGTCGCGGGGGATGCTGACGCCGTACGCCCGCTCCCGGTCCGCGGAGATGTGGAGCAGGATCGTCGTGTCGGAGAGCCCGGGGGTCTCGCCGCCGATGTTGCCGCTCTGGCCCTCGCGGGTGTCGGAGCCGAGCAGCAGGATGTTCAGCGGCTCCTGGGGCTTGCCGTTGTCGACCTTCTCCGGACGGTCCGAGCCGAGCAGGCCCTCGGTGTCGAGGGCGGTGATGTTGCCCTCGAGGTGCCGGTAGGCGAACATACCCCCGAACACCACGGCAAGCGTCACGACGATGGCCGTCAGCGAGGCAGCACGGACGGCGCGTCTACGTGCTACGTCGTGGTCTCGATGGCGGGCAGGGTGTGTCACAGGCGCAGAGGTCTCTTTCGTCGGGTCCTGGAGGATCGGACGATCGTCGTTGAGGCCAGGCGGGACGAGTACGTTGGCCGCAGTCCATTGTGTGTCGGGAATCAGCGAAATGCCACTTCGGCGTGATCTACGCAGATCGCCGGGACCGGTGTGAAGCATGAGCAGCCTGGGCCAACTGGTCCAAACCGGCGGGTTTCAGCATCGGGGAGCAGGGGCAGTCCGACGCCTCAGGTCCGCACGGAGCCACACCGGGTGGCCGCATACCTCTCCGATGAGGCGATAGCGCTCCTCGACGAGGTTCTGGAGGCGGGAGTCGGAGTCGATGCCCCAGGAGTCCAGAGCGTTCAGCTGGACGATCCACGAGGGAGCCTCGGGCCCCGCCAGCGTCGCCCGAAGGCGTGACAGGTCCGGGTCGAGCGTGCGCATCGGCAGGCTCCAGAGGTACGGGTACGGAGACTGCATGTCCGCGGCCTCGAGCACGGAGGCGTTGCCGTAGGCGACGAACGCCGTGTCGCCCGGCGCGCTTGACGCGGCCAGCCACTCACCGGCGTGCTGCTGGAACCACATCCACGGGGACGCCGCGTAGAGCGCTGCCATCAGGACCGTGCCGAGGGCGGCCGCGGCCACGACCGTCCGAGCGGCCCCTCGCATCCAGCGGCCCGCGCGTGTGACCTGGGGCGCGACCACTCCCGCGGCGAGGGCGGTCACTGGCGCCAGCTCCACCAGGTAGTGCGGCCAGTAGCTGCCGCCTCCGGTGATCGAGACGAGGCCGAACATCAGGCAGGCGGTGATCGCCCAGTGCGCGGGACCCACTCGTCGACGGGACGGACGCGAGGCGGCGAACCAGGCGAGAACCACCAGCAGGACCCCGCTCACGACGCCGAGCAGGAGGAGCCGGATCCCTCTGTCGACGGAGGCCTGAGGGCTGTTCGACCAGAGCACGTCGAACGCCCGCCCGCGGAAGGCCACGAGGTCCTCCCAGATGGTGACCGGCTCGATCCCCCGCGAGACGGCCCAGACCCATACGACGGCGTGCGGCACCACGGCACCGGCCAACCCGCCGAGGGCGACCGTCATCTCGCGAGGGCCGACCCGCCTCAGCGACAAGGCGGCGACCGTGGTGAGGACCGCGATGAAGACCAGGCCCTCGAGGAAGTTCTGCTTGACCAGCGGTGCCGCACCGGCGAAGACCCCTGCAGCGAGGGCGAGCCACAACCGGGCTCGGCCGGAGTCCGCCTTCCAGGCAGCCAGCGCGAGGGCGAAGGCGGCCATCACCAGCGGAGCGGCGAAGAGCTCGCCGTCAGCCTGGTCGGCGGCGAGCGCGGGCGAGCACATCAGGGCCGCCCCTACGACAGCGGCCCACCGGGCACTCCGCAGGCCCGCGAGCAGCCGGCCGGCATGCCAGGCCGCCACGACGAAGAGCAGGGTGAAGGGGATCGCGAGCACCCGGATCATCGGGTCCCAGTCGCTGAGTGCGGCGACCCTGAAGATCGCCATCAGGAGAGGTGGCCGGTCGACGTAGTAGTCGCCGTACACGAACTCGCCACCGGCGTGCCACTGGCGGGCCACCATCAGGTAGCCGCCCTCGTCGGAGCGGAGGGGCTGGGCGACGTACACGGAGCGCACGAGGACCACGCCCAGGCAGAGCCACAGGAGGATCCCCCGTTTCGAGGACCGGCCCCCCGCACCGACGACAACGTCCCGAGACCTCAGCAAGGTCACATCAACATTGAACGGCTCCGCGACGGGTTCGCGCCTGACAATCCCTGACTTGGGCGGATAGTCCGACCTCGCCATGTCCGAATGAGCCTTTGGCCTCATGCGCACATGCGCGAGCGGTCCATACATTTCGACTGTGGCTGCGCTCATCGCCGCAGGAGTCGTCGTACTCGTGCACCTGGCGTACCTCGTCTACGCCACCGTCGGCGGGTTCCTCGGGCTGCGCAGCCTGCTCTGGCTCCTGCCGCACGTCATCTCGACGATCTGGTCGATCACGGTCACGCTCACGCCGATCAACTGCCCCCTCACCGCACTGGAGAAGTGGCTGCTCACACTGTCCGGACGGACGCCGTACGCCGACAGCTTCACCGCCCACTACCTGCGGGGCGTCATCTACCCGGCGAAGTACGAGGTCGGGATCTGGCTCGCCATGATCGGGGTGGCGCTCGTGTCGTACGTCGTGGTGCTGGCAGCTCCCCGTCGGGCCGCCGGCGCCCGCGCCGCGCATCCCTGACGGAGGCTCATCCCCGCAGCGGAGCGACGACCTCCTCGGCGAGACGATGCAGCTGCTCGATCTCGTCGGCGACCGGCCACAGGAACATCCACTGCACGCCGGCGTCGCGGAACGCGGCCAGCTTCTCCACGACCGACTCGGCAGGTCCGAAGGCCAGGCGCCCACGTAGGTCCTCGGGAGGGCGGGTCATCGCTGGTGCGAGCCGCTCCGCGAAGACGTCGTCGGCTTCACGCTCGTCGACGTGGCACCACATCGTCGCCAGGCCGTTGGCGAACTCCGCGGTGTCGCGGTCCAGCGCCTCGAGCGACCGCTGCATCTTCGCCCAGCCCTGTCCGAACAACGCCGGCGTGGTGTTGTACGCCGATGCCAGCCACCCGTCACCCAGGCGAACCGCTCGACGCAGACCGGCGTCCGAACCCCAGCTGCCGACCCAGAGCGGCGGTCCGCCCGGCTGGACCGGCAACGGCTCGAGCGGCCCCTCGGCGGAGTAGAAGCGACCCCCGAACGACTCGCCGTGGAGGAGCGAGCGCATCGCCATGAGCGCCTCGTCGAAGCGCGGCCACCGCTCGTCGAAGGGGACGCCCACACTCGCGTAGTCCCGAGGCGACGACCCGGGACCGAGCCCGGCGACGACCCGTCCGCCGGACATCACGTCCAGCCCAGCCAGCACCTTCGCGAGCGCGACGGGGCCGCGGACGACAGGGTTCGCCACCGTGGTGAAGAGCCGGGCGTCGCCGGAGCAGGACACCACCGCCGCGAGCGCGCTGGGGCCGTCCAGCCACGGCACGCTGAACACCATGTGGTCGTTGGCGGAGATGGCGTCGAACCCGAGCGCGGTGGCGGTCTCGACGTACTCCACCAGGTGGTCGACGTCGAAACGCTGAGCACCGAAGTCCATGAGCGGCAGATGGACACCGAACCTCACCGGGCCAGTCCACCATGCGGCCGGGACCCCGCCAAGCCGTCAGCCCGTGGCGCGGCACAGGTCCGTGAGCGCGCTCAGCTCCTCCGCGGTGCCCAGCGCGATGAGCACCGCACCCGAGGGCACCACCGTGTCCGGCGCGGGGTGCGGCTCGAGCGGAAGCCCGGGCTCCTGTCTCACCGCCAGCACGAGCGCGCCGGTGTGACCTCGCAGGTCGAGGTCGCGCAGGGGGCGGCCGTCGAGCGCGGACCCGGGCTCGACCGGTACCTGCTGGATGCGGAAGTCGAGGTTCTCCTCGTGCATCACCACGTCCAGGAACTCCGCGACATCAGGCTGCAGAGCGAACACGGCGAGCCTGCGCCCGCCGATCCGCTGTGGGTTCACCGCATGGGTGGCGCCGGCCATGACGAGCTTCCCCGCCGAGGCCGTGGTGCGGGCCCGCGCGACGATCACGAGGTCGCTGCGCAGGGCACGCGCGGACAGGGTCACGTAAACGGTGTCGGCATCGGTCTCCAGTGCGGCCACCAGCGCCCTGGCGCGCTCCACACCGGCCTCACGCAGTACGGCGTCGTCGGTGACATCGCCTACGAGGTACGGCCCGTCGATCCCCGCTAGCCGAGCAGGATCGATGTCCACCACAACGACCTCGAGCCCGCTGGAGAGGAGCTGCTCCCGCGCCGCTCTCCCGACCCGGCCGTATCCGCAGACGATCACGTGGTCGCGAAGTGCCTCGATCTGCCTGTCCATGCGTCGCCTTTCCAGGTGTTGGCGCAGGTGGCCCTCTGTGAGCCCCTCGAGGATCACGCCGAGGTTGTAGAGCACGACCCCGACTCCGACCAGGATCAGCACCATCGTGAAGACCATGCCCGCTGGGCTGAGCGGGCGGACCTCGCGGAAGCCGACGGTGGCGACGGTGGTCACGGTCTGGTAGGTCGCCTCGAGGAAGGTGAACCCGAGTAAGAGGTAGCCGATGGTCCCCAGCACGGTCACGGCACCGAGCCCGGCCAACGCCACGCCGATGCGGCGGAGGGCTCCCTGGGTCACGGGAAGATCCTAGGTCTCGCGCTGTGGCCGGTCCGCCGAATCAGCACTACCGTCGAACCTGTGACGGGCGTGGACGGGCGCCCCGCGGGGACGCTCGGTGATCTGTTGAGCGAACAGCGGCGAAGACGCTTCGTCGGCCGGTCGGCTGAGATCGAGCTCTTGCGGGCCGCCCTCGACGATGCCGTCGACCCGCCGTTCTCGGTGCTGCACGTCCACGGACCCGGCGGGGTCGGCAAGACCAGCCTCCTCGAAGCCCTCGGCGAGGTCGCCGCCGATGCCGGCACCACCCTCGCCCGTCTCGACGGCCGTGACCTGGACCCCTCACCGGCCAGTGTTGTGGCAGCACTCGAGGACTTGCTGTCGATTCCCGCCGAGGGCGGTCCGATCGGGTTACGGGAGGGCGGCGGGCGGCTGGTGCTCCTGGTCGACGCCTATGAGCAGATGACACCGCTCGACGAATGGTTCCGCGAGCGCTTCGTCCCTCGGCTCCCCGCGTCGGCGATCACCGTCATCGCCGGCCGGGATGCGCCGACGCGGCCGTGGCGGACGGATCCGTCGTGGGGAGCCCTGCTCCGGGTGGTCTCACTGCGCAACCTGAGCTCCGATGACAGCCGGGTCTTCCTGGGCAGAGCAGGCATCGCCCCACGTCTGCACGAGGAGATCATTCGTCTCACGTATGGTCATCCGCTCGGTCTGGCGTTGTTGACCGATGTCGTCGCGCGCGGTGGCGAGGTGGAGTCCGGCGTACTCCCCCTGGATCTCGTCGAGGTGCTGCTTCCGCGGTTCGTGGAGACCGTGCCGGACGGTCGGCACCGCCGCGCGTTGGGGGCCTGTGCGATTGCTCGATGCACCACCGAGGCACTGCTGCGGGACGTGCTCGAGGAGGGCGATACCCACGACGTCTTCACCTGGCTGCGGGAGCTGTCCTTCATCGAGTCCCGGCCCGATGGCCTGGCGCCGCACGAACTGGCACGCGACGTTCTCGACGCCGACCTGCGCTGGCGGGACTTCGACACCTACCGGGAGGTCTTCCAAGCAGTCCGCCGGCACAGCCTGGCGGCGTTGAGGACCTTCACGGGCCGGTCGCAACAGCGTGCGGCGTTCGACCTCAAGTTCCTGTTCCGGCATGTCCGGACGGCGATGTCACCGGTGGAGTGGGACACCTGGGGCGAGTACTACCCGGACCCTGCCCGCCCCGGGGACCGTGCGGCGATTCTCGAGCTGGTTCGAGCCTGGGAGGGAGAGCAGTCCGTCGCCGTCGCGAGGCGCTGGCTCGACCAGCAGCCCGACGGCTTCTGCGTCATCCGCGACCAGGACGGCGAAGTCCGGGGGATGCTCGCGATCCTGGACCTGACGAAGGTCCCCTGGCACGTGGTCGACGCCGACCCTGGTGCGCGCGCCGCGTGGAGCTTCGCACACCGCGTCGCGCCACCGCGGAAGGGCGAAGCTCTCACCCAGTGCCGCTTCGTCATCGACCGAGACAGCTACCAGGGTCCCTCGCCGACGCTGAACGCCACGCCGATCCTCACGCTCCAGCGGCAGCTCGAGACAGTGAACCTGTCGTGGGACTTCCTCACCCTGGCCGAGCCGGAGCGGTGGGACGAGTACTTCGAGGCGGCCGGCAACCCGCGCGCCGAGGGGGCCGACTTCGTCGTCGGCGGTCGACGCTACGGGCTGTTCGCGCACGACTTCCGCAAGCTGCCCGTGGACGCCCTGACCGAGCTGTGGACCGAGCGGGCGCTGGCACAGGACGTCGACGTCACTCCACGAGAGCATGCCCCGGCGTTTCTCGTCCTCTCCCATCCGGACTTCGAGGCAGCCGTCCGCCAAGGGTTCAAGGATCTGCGGCGTCCCGACCTGCTCGCGCGCAACCCGCTTCTGCGCACCCGGCTCGTCGCCGACCGCACCGGCGAAGGAGCATCGGGTCCCGCTGTGCTGGAAGCCGTCCTGCGCGACGCGGTCACGACACTCGCCCAGCACCCTCGCGACGACAAGCTGCTGCGGGCGGTCGAACGGACCTACCTGCACCCGGCCGCCACCCAGGAGGCAGCAGCCGCCGTTCTCGGACTGCCGTTCAGCACCTACCGACGTCACCTCACCCAGGGCATGGCCCGCATCGTCTCGGCGCTGTGGGACCAGGAGGTCTACGGACAGGACCGAGCAGAAGTGAGCACTCCTTGATCTGGTGACCGAGCAGGCATCGGGACCAACCTCCGAAGGACACAAGGAGGTCGAGATGCAGAGAAGACTTGGTGACCGGGCGGTGGTGCTCGGCGGCAGCATGGCGGGCCTCTTGGCGGCACGGGTGCTCGCCGACGCCTACCCAGAAGTCGTGGTCGTCGAGCGTGACGAGCTGCCCGATGCCCCAGCGCACCGACGCGGAGCTCCGCAGTCGAGGCACATCCACGGGCTGCTAGCCCGGGGCCAGCAGGCCCTCGAGGAGCTCTTCGAGGGACTCACCGCCGACCTCGTGGCCCGCGGGGCACCGACGGGCGACATGCTCCAGCACGTCCGCCTCTACTTCGGGGGCCACCGGCTGCAACCAGGCGATTCAGGTCTGCTGGCGCTGCAGGCGAGCCGGCCACTTCTCGAGGCGGGCGTGCGCGCACGGGTGCGTGCGCTTCCATCCGTGGAGTTCATGGACGGCTGCGACGTCACCGGCCTCACCGCGACATCCGACGGCGGCCGCGTCACCGGTGCTCGGGTGGTACGACGACTCGACGGCAGCGCCGAGCAGATCCTGCCCGCCGACCTGGTCGTGGACGCGACCGGCCGTGGTTCGCGCACGTCGGCATGGCTGGAGATGCTCGGACACCCGCGTCCGCCGGTGGAGCAGGTCCGGATCGGGATCGGTTACGCCAGCCGTACCTACCGGTTCGCCCCTGACCTGCTCGACGGCGACCTGGGGATCATCAACCCGGCGACACCCGACCACCCGCGCGGCGGGGCGCTCGCGGCGATGGAGGACGACCGATGCATCGTCACGCTGTTCGGCATCCTGGGCGACCACCCGCCGACACAGCCGGTGGGCTTCGCAGACTTCGCCGCGACCCTGCAGTTCCCCGACATCCACGACGCCCTGCGCAGCGCGGAGCCGCTCGACGACCCCGTCGGGTTCCGGTATCCCGCCAGCGTGCGGCACCACTACGAACGGCTCTCCAGCTTCCCCGATGGCCTGCTGGTGATGGGGGACGCGATGTGCACCTTCAACCCGGTCTACGGCCAGGGAATGAGCGTGGTGGCCATGGAGGCACTGGCCCTGCGTGCCTACCTCCAGCAGGCCCGGCCCCAGCCGCTGCGGTTCCTTCGGCAGATCGGTCGGATCGTCGACGTTCCCTGGGCCATGTCCACCGGTGGTGACCTCGCGTTCCCTGAGGTCGAGGGGCGTCGCACCGTGCAGATGCGGCTCCTCGGCGGTTACCTGGCCCGGCTGCACGAGGGCGCTGCGCACGACCCCCGCCTCGGTCGGGCGTTCCTCAGGGTCGCCGGCCTGGTCGACCCGCCACAGTCGCTGCTCGCACCCCCAGTGGCTGCTCGTGTGCTGGCGCAGGCTCGGCGTACGGTTCCCAGCCCGGCGGGCCGAAGACGTAGCCGAGCTTGTGCCGCAGTCGGCCGGCCTGCCGGACCTGGCGGACCAGCTCGGCGTAGTCGCCGTACTGCAGCTTGACCAGGTTGTAGGTCTCGACCGGCTTCGTGAGCCCGTACGTCGGACGCTGCTTCTCTGGGGTGAACGTCCCGAAGAGCCGATCCCAGACGATGAGGATGCCGGCGTAGTTCCGGTCGAGGTACTCCGGGTCGGAGCCGTGATGGACCCGGTGGTGCGAGGGGGTGTTGAAGACGAGCTCGACCGGTCGTGGGAGCTTGTCGATCAGCTCTGTGTGCACGAAGAACTGGTAGATCAGGCTGAAGGAGAAGGCCACGTAGAGCGTCCACGGGGCGAAACCGAGGAACGGCAGGGGCAGCCAGAAGAAGAACTCGAACCACGGGTTCCACTTCTGCCGCAGGGCCGTGCCGAAGTTCATGTACTCCGAGGAGTGGTGCGCCTGGTGCGCGGCCCACCCGATGCGGACCCGGTGCACGAACCGGTGCTGGAAGTAGTAGGCCAGGTCGAGCCCCAGCATCATCGCGACCCAGTACCACCAGGTGTTCGTCGGCGGATGCCAGAGCGCCGCGTGCACGTAGATCGCCGTGAAGACGAAGAAGGTGGCGACCTTGAACGCGGTGAGGAAGAACAACGAGCCCACACCCATGAGAAGGCTGGTGCTCGCGTCCTTGCGCAGGTAGCCCGTCACGTTGTCGTCATGGTCGAGCCACTTCAGGGCCGCGAGCTCGATGCCGATCGTGAGCAGGAAGAAGGGCACGGCGTACGTCACCGGGTTCTTCATCGGGTCGAGCAGTTCCGACATCGCGACTCCCTCGAGGACTCGCGGGAAAGTTACCACCCGGTCACATCGTGGCCTAGACATCGCCGATGGCCGGACGGGAGCGTTCTACCCGAAGCAGACAAGGGAACGCGGCGCGTGACCGGGCTCTGGCGCCCGACGCGCCTGAGCTACTCCTTCGAGTCGCCTGGCTTGCCCAGCGTGCGCGCCGCGTCGCGTACGACGTTGCGCAAGAAGTCATACTGCGTCGTGACGAGCTTGTCTGCCATGTCCAGCGCGGCGTCGATGACCTTCTCTCGCCGAGACGGGCGGTCACCGATCGCAGGAAGCGCGTCATCGACGGTGTCGACGAACTTGCGCACGGCCTCGATTGCCGCTCGCTGACCGGCCTCGACCGACGCGAGCACCTCCTCGGACAGCTCCGCCGCACTGGCAACCGCGGTCCTCTGCTTGGGTACCCGCGCCGCTTCGGCGCCGGTGCGAGGCGCAGCCGCCTGTGTCTTCTTCGCAGTCTTCTTGGCCGCAGGTGCCTTGGCCCTCTTCGCAGTCTTCTCCGCCATGGTCGCCCTCCTGGGAAATGGAAAGGAGTGGAGCGCCGACTTGTCCGTGGGCTGTTCCCCGGAACGCTCGCGTACTTCAGCCTTCGCGGGGAGCCCCACGCCCTGGCAGAGGCTTTCGTCCCAAGGTGGCACCCATGGAGGTCAGGCCGCGGCCCCGGTCGAGTCGCGCCTCCTGGATGGAGAGGAGGGTCGGTTCGTTCTCGCAGCGCATCTCCGGACGCTACTGTCGGTTCCGGACGGCCTGCTGCCGGAATGCACTTTGGGGGTGCCGTGAAGACCGACGCGAGCCCCACGGCACGGGCGTTGCTCGCTCTCGAGCTGATCCAGGGCAGCCCGGGCATCACAGCGGACCGGATCGCCGACAAGCTCGGCGTCTCGGAGCGGGCCGCGCGGCGGTACGTCGGCATCCTCCGCGAAGCCGGCATCCCGATCGACTCCGTCCGTGGACCCTACGGCGGCTACCGCGCCGGCCGCGGCCTTCGCCTTCCACCCCTGATGTTCAGCGCGGCCGAGGCCCTCGGCCTGGTCATGGCCGTCCTCGACGGCCACCACGATGCGAACGACGCCAGCGACCCGGTCGGCAGCGCGCTCGGCAAGATCGTGCGAGCACTTCCGGAGGCGGTGGCCGCCCAGGCCGAGGCTGTACGTCGGACCACGGCACCCGCCCCCGACCGCGCCGCCGCGCGGCCCGACCCCGCGACCACGACCGCGCTCGTGCAGGCGTGCTCGGACCAGCGCTGCGTGCGGCTCGACTACCGCTCCGAGGCCGGGTCGGAGTGGCTCAACGAGGTCGACCCGTGGGCGATCGTCGTACGTCACGGCCGGTGGTACCTGCTGTGTCGGTCCCACCGCGCGGACACCCGCCGGGCATACCGGATCGACCGGATCCGCGGAGTGGAGCTCCTCGACGACACCTTCAGCCGACCCGCCGACCTCGACGCGGTCGCCATGCTCGAGGAGCATCTCGCCGTCGGATGGGAGTACGACACCGAGGTCGTCATCGACGCGCCCGTCGAAACCGTGACGCGCTGCCTGCCACGCACCCTCGGACTGCTCGAGCCGCTCGGGGCCGAGACCTCGCGCCTGGTCGGCAGCACCAGCAACCCGCGGTGGTACGCCGAGCAGCTCGCGATCATCCCGGCGTCCTTCCGGATCGTCGGTTCCCCGGAGCTGCGGGAGGCTGCGCGCGTCCTCGGCGAGCGGCTGCTGGCCGCGGCTGAGACTCCAGATCCCTGACGTCGCGCACGAGGGGGCACTCCGCTTTGGTCGTCGAGGACCCCGGTCAGGCGATGTAGCTGTCGGCTGCAGCCAGGGCCTCGTCCAGGATGCGCAAGCCCGTGGAGGCGTCGTCGTCGCTCAGGTTGAGCGGCGGCGCGACATGGATGCGGTTGCCCAGGACCAGCGGGATCAAGTTGCGGTCGAGGCACGCCCTGGCGAACGCTGTCATCGGCGCGTTCGCCTCGCCGGTGGCACCCAACGGCACGAGCGGCTCCTTGGTCTGCCGGTCGCGGACGAGCTCGACGGTCCACAGGCCCCCGATGCCACGAACATCGCCCACACACGGATGCCGCTCAGCGAGCTCGGTGAGTCCCGGCCCGAGGATCTCCGCACCGAGGCGGGCGGCTGCGGCGACGGTGCCCTCGTCGTGCATCGCTCCGATGGCGCCCACCGCGGCCGCGCAGGCGAGCGGGTGCCCGCTGTAGGTCATGCCCGCCGGGTAGGGGCGCTTGGTGAACGTCTCGAAGATCGGGTCGCCGACCAGCACGCCCCCGAGCGGCACGTACCCCGAGTTGACGCCTTTCGCGAACACCAACAGGTCGGGGCTCACACCCTCGTGGTCGACGCCGAACCAGGCTCCGGTGCGACCGAAGCCGACCAGCACCTCGTCGGCGATGTACACGATGTCGTGGCGGGTGCAGAGATCGCGGACCCCGCGCAGGTAGCCGGCCGGCGGCACGATCACCCCCGAGCTGCCGATCACCGATTCCAGGACCAGAGCGGAGATCGTCGACGGCCCTTCGAGAAGGATCACCTGCTCGAGATGTGCCAGCGCCCGCTCGCACTCTTCCTCGGGGGTTCCCGACCCGAACACAGAGCGGTACAGGAAGGGGCCGAAGAAGTGGACGACACCCGCCGCGCCGGTGTCGTTGGCCCAGCGCCGGGGGTCGCCGGTGAGGTGGATCGAGGTCGTCGTCGAGCCGTGGTAGGAGCGGTAGGCCGCGAGCACCTTCGGCCGGCCGTTGTGCAGGCGGGCCATCCGCACCGCGTGTTCGATGGCCTCCGTGCCACCTGTCGTGAACAGCACGTGCCCCAGCCCTTCCGGGGCTACCTCGACGATCAACTGCGCCGCCTCGCCACGGATGTCGGACGCGTGGGCGGGCGCAAGCGTACATAGCCGGTCGGCCTGCTGCTTGATGGCCGCGACGATGCGCGGGTGCTGATGACCGAGGTTGGTGAAGACCAGTTGCGAGCTGAAGTCCAGGTACCGCCGGCCGTCAGCATCGATCACGTAGCTACCGGAGCCGCCGACGAAGGTCGGGACCTTACGTGGCCCTTGCGCCACCCAGGGGTGGAAGACAAGTTCGTCGAGATCCATGTCGCGCCTCCAAGAAACATCTTCGCGACCAATCCGGTTCACGTCACCAGTTGGACCGTGCTCGATCGCCCTGGCCGGCAACCGGTCCGAGGAGCGGGAGTCAGCGAATCCGGGCAGTGCTGTGATGGGACCGACGCACGCGTCCCGAGACGATTCGACTTGTGTGGTTGGGAGGCTGTCCTTCCATGCCGGGTGTCCGAGCGGTCGGGCCGTGTCGACGGCGCCACCTCGCCGGCTCGTGGGGTACCGGCGCCCCGCCACTGGCACCCCACGTCGCAACCTGTGGTGAGGTGGGGCGCGCACCTCGACTATCCTTCCTGCAGCAGGGCAGACACCCGGTCCGGTTGCAGCGAGGTTTGCAGCGAGGGTTTCAGCCATGCGCCGCCCTCGTAGCTCAGGGGATAGAGCGTCGGTTTCCTAAACCGTGCGTCGCAGGTTCGAATCCTGCCGGGGGCACCCAGCAAAACCGCAGGTCAGACGGCATTTTCGGTCACAGCGCTGGTCGTCGCCGCGGACGACCACGAACCGATCGTGCATGACCGGGTTGTGCAGCGTGATCTCGTCTGCCACCAGCGCACCCCGTCCTGCTCGCGTAGCAGCGTGCACGGGTGGTACGACGGCTCCGCGTCCTGGGTGGCGCGGATCCAGACCTCTCTCCCTACTCCGGGGGGCACCGAACTGTCCGTCAGTAGTCGGAGACATAGGCATTTGTTCAGTAGTCGGCGGCATAGGGAATATTGTCTGGCCCGGGGAGCGTCTCCTCGCTGTCGGAGAGAAGGACGAATGCGCAGTCGCACGTCGCTGGCGGGAGTTGGGCTGGTCAGCGCGGCCATGGCACTCATAGGCCTGGTGCCCGGTGCCGGCCACGCGAGCGTCGGCCAGCGGGCCCTGGAGGAGTCCTTCGGGTTCTCGTTCGGTGAGCCAGGTGACTACGAGTTCGCTCAGGCAATAGCGCCGGTCCCTGGCGGGACCGTGGTCGGTGGCTACGTCGACCCCGAGGCGACGGCCGAGGACCCGGCGCCGCCGTACGTCGGGATCGTCACCCGGTTCAACGCGGGCGGGCAGCAGGTCTGGCAGGACCGCTTCACGAGCGGGCGCATCGTCTACGTGGAGGATGTCGCTGCCTCCTCCTCGGCGGTGGTCGCTGCGGGGACCGTCAGCGGCTCCCTCACCGGTGAGCCGGTCGCCGGCCAGTACGACGCCTTCTTGCGCTGGTACACCCCGGATGGAGAGCTGGTCCGGCAGTCCCAGTTCGGCGTGGGTGTCGATCCCGAGACCTCTCCGTACGGCCAGGACTCGGCGGAGACGGTCGCCCTCGCCGACGGGTTCCTCTACGTCGGTGGCTACACGCACGGCTCGTTGGACGGGACGAGCGCGGGCGAGTCCGACGCCTTCGTCCGCAAGTACGCCGCCGACGGCACCCTCCTGTGGGCCCGGCAGTTCGGGACCGCCGCCGTGGATGGGGTGTTCGAGATCAAGGCTCACGGGAACCGGGTCCACGTGGCCGGCTTCACCCACGGCGCGCTCGCGGGCGACGCTGACCCGGACGGCGACGTGTTCCTCGCCGAGCTGTCCGCCGACACGGGCGAACCGGTCTGGACCCGCCAGCTCGGGACGCCTCTCTACGACCAGGTCGAGGCCTTCGACGTGGGCGCTAGGCACCTCTACGTCGGGGGCGTGACGTCGGGCGTCTTCCCTGGCGCCGAGGCCAGCGGGGGCCAGCGCGACGGCTGGGTCGCCTCGCTCGACGCTCACCGGCGCGCTGGAGTGGGTGCGCCAGCTGGACACGGCCGCCGAGGTCCGCGGGCTCGCCGCGGTGCGGCGAGGCGTGGTTGCGGCAGGCTTCACCTCGGGCATCGTGGCCGAGGGCTACGACGGGACGGGCGATGTGTTCGTCCGCGCGTACGACGACGCGGGCACACCGGTGTGGACCCGACAGTTCGGTGGCGAACCCGAGCGTGGCGAGATCATCGAGGACGCGGCCACCGCCCCGAACGGGGTCTACGTCGCCGGCTACGGCAACGGTGGGCTGTTCGGAGGCGAGGTGGGCTCGGTCGACTCCTTCGTGGCCCGGTTCTCCCTGCACCAGCCCGACAGCATGGCGGGCCGGGCTGGCGCCGCGCTGGTGGGCGCGGACAGCTACGCACCGCAGCAGCTGTCCACGGCGTCCGCGTCGGTGACCCGGGGCGAGGTGTCCCGGTTCCGGGTCGTCACCCAGAACGACGGCGAGGTCGCCTCGGCGTTCCGGATCCGCGGCTGCGGCGATCGTTCCGGCGTCCGGGTGCGCTACTTCGCCGGCACTCGGGAGGTCACGGCAGCCGTCCGCGACGGGTGGCGTACGCCGGTCCTGCGGGTCGGGGAGCGCCAGGGGATCACGGTGCGGGTGCGAGCGTCGGCCGGCGCCGAGCTCGGTCCGCGCTCGTGCCAGGTGGTGTCCCGCTCCGCAGACCGGCGGATCGGCGTGGACCGGGTGGAGTTGTCGATCCGGGTGGTCCGAGACTAGAGCCTCGAGTGCGTCCGACCCGGAAGGCCCCTGGATCGATGATCGGATCCAGCTCCAACAGTGGGACCATGCCCGGAGCCCCAGCATGGACGTTCACAGGCAGGTTGGTGGCCGGGAACCGGTCCACTCCCTCACCTCTCGGTCAGCTCCGGTGAACCGTCACGGCTGCGGACGCAAGGCGGACCGCGGCCTCACGGGCGCGACGTGCCACACCGAAGACCGGCTCACCCAGGGCTCACGCCGCGCGACCTGCGGCGAACCTGGCGAACGTGGTCGCGGCTGCGGCGGCGTCGTTCCTGGGCCAGGCGACGACGAGCCGTGACGGGGGTGCGTCGCTGACGGGGACGAAGGCGAGGCCGGGCCGGCGGTACTCCTCAGCCATCCCTGCCGGGATGACGTTGACCCCGCGGCCGAACGAGATCTCCGCGAGCCACTCCTCGACGGTGCCGGCGCGGCTACGAACGGCCGGGGAGTCCTTGCCCCGAAGGTCAGCGAAGTACCACGCCCGGGCGAACACGGGGTCCTTCACCCTCTCGGCCTCGAGCCACGGTTCGTTCGCCAGCTCGGCGCTGGTCACGGCCTCCGCGTCGGCGAGGTGGTGACTTTCGGCGAAGACCGCCAGGACCGGATCGTTTCCGAGCTCGAGCATGTGCAGCCGTTCTTCTCCGGTGAACGGCACCCGAACCAGTGCGGCGTCGGTCTCGCCGGACAGCAACCCCGCCGACGGGTCGTCCCATTCGTACTGGCGGAGCCGAACCGTGACATCCGGGACCTTGCGGCCGAACTCGGTGAGGAGGCGACGCGTGGTGGAGGTCAGGGCAAAGGGAAGGAAGCCGAGCCGGAGCACGGTGGCGCGTCCTTGGGCGAGCCCGCGCGCGGTGTCGAGGAGGTCGTCGGATGCGGCCAGGGTGGCGCGTGCCAGCGGCAGGAGCCGGGCGCCGGCGGGCGTCAGCGAAACCCGGGTGCTGGACCGCTCGAACAACGTCACCGACAGGCTGCGCTCCAGCGCCTTGATCTGCTGGCTGAGCGAGGGCGTGGCGATGAGCAGGCGCGTCGCGGCCCTGCCGAAGTGCAGCTCCTCGGCCACGGCGACGAAGTAGCGCAGTTGTCGCAGCTCCATGACCAGCAATGTTAGGCATTTCCTCATGCTCAGGAGTGACAAAGTCGTGGATCTGCGCGGACCCGTGGCAGCACCGTGAGGTGCGACGCCCGGACCCGCCGGGCCGGACGTGAGGAGCTCCCATGAGCCACACCGCCCTGATCCGCGACCTGACCGACCTCACCGACCTGCGTGGCCGGGTGGCGGGGCCGGTGCTCGCGGGCGACGACCCTCGGGTGCCTGCCGAGGTGGCCACGTTCAACCTGGCGACGACCCACCGACCGACGGTCGTCGTCGGCGCAACCTCCGCCACCGACATCGCTGCCGCGGTGACCTGGGCTGTCGCACGCGGACTTCCGGTCGCCGTGCAGGCTACCGGCCATGGCCCTGTGCAAGCCGTCGAGGACGCCCTGCTGGTGACCACGTCGCGGATGCAAGAAGTGTTGGTCGACCCCGGTCGCCGTACCGCGACGGTAGGTGCCGGCGTCCGGTGGGCCGACGTGATCACCGCAGCTGCGCCGTACGGGCTGGCTGCGGTCAGCGGCTCCTCCTCCCAGGTCGGCGTGGTGGGCTACTGCGTCGGCGGCGGGATGGGCCCGCTGAGCCGGCAGTACGGCTTCGGCGCCGACCAGGTCCTCGGCATCGAGCTGGTCACCGCGGACGGCGAGATCCGGTGGGTGGACGAGCACTCCGAGCCGGAGCTGTTCTGGGCCGTACGCGGCGGCAAGGGAAACTTCGGCATCGTCGCGTCGCTGCGGATCGCGCTCGTACCGGTGTCGACGATCTATGGCGGGGCGGTCTTCTTCGACGGTGACTCCGCGCGGGAGGTGTTGCACTCGTTCCGGACCTGGGCACCGACCCTGCCCGACCGTTCCTCGACGTCACTGGCGCTGCTGAACCTGCCGCAGGCCGAGCACCTGCCCACCCCGCTCCGGGGCAAGTACGTCGTGATGCTGAGGTTCGCGCACAACGGCAGCGACGCGGAGGGCAGCGAGCTCCTCGCGCCCATGCTCGACGCGGGCGAGGTCCTCGTTCGTGGTGTTGCGGCAATCCCTTACGCCAAAGCCGACTCGATTCATCAGGACCCCACCGAGCCGATGCCGATCTGGGAGAAGGCGTCGCTCCTACGCGAGCTGCCTGCAGAAGCGGTCGACACTCTGCTCGACGTCGCAGGTCCCGGGTCGGGTGCACCGCTGGCCATGGTCGAGCTGCGCTTGATGGGCGGGGCACTGGCGCGACAGCCGCGTGTGCCGAACGCCGTCTCCGGGCGGGAGGGCGCGTTCACCCTGTGCACGCTCGGTGTGCTGGCACCCGAGATCGCAGACTCGGTGCCCGACGTGGCCTTGGGCATCCTCGGCCGCATGGAGCCGTGGGCGACCGGCACGACGATCGTCAACTGGCTCGGTTCTGCCACTCCTGCCGAGGTGGCCCGCGCCTGGAGGCCAGAGGTACACGCCCGGCTGATGGAGATCAAGCGCCGCGTCGACCCTTGTGACGTCTTCCGCTTCGGTCACGCGCTCGGGCGCTGACCACCAGGCCCGTGGCCGGGCGACGCCTCGGCCACGGGCTCGTCTTCCTCACGCCTTTGTGGCGGCGTTTCCGTTCCGCGGCAAGGTGAGCGTGAAGCAGGTCGACCCCGGGCTCGAGCTGACCACCAGGTCGCCACCGTGGGCCGCACTGATCGCCTGAGCGAGCGAGAGGCCGAGACCCGCCCCGCCGGAGTCCCGCGTGCGGGCGGAGTCCCCGCGGGTGAACCGCTTGAACACGCTGCCCTGCAGGTGCTCGGGGATGCCCGGACCGTTGTCGTGAACGGTCACCTCTGCAGGTCCCTCTCCATTCCCACCGTGTACGCCGACGGTGACCGTCGTACCGGGTGGAGTGTGTCTGCGGGCATTGGCCAGGAGGTTGGTGATCACCTGGTGGAGGCGGCGCTCGTCGCCGGTGACCGCGACCGGCTCGTCGTCGAGGTCGAGCATCCAACGGTGTCCGGGCGCCACGACGCGGGCATCGGCAACCGACTCGAGAACCAGCTTGGTCAGGTCCACCTCGTTGCGCTCGAGCGGCCGGCCGGCGTCCAGGCGCGCAAGCAGCAGGAGGTCCTCCACGAGCGAGGACATCCGCGACGCCTCGGACTCCACCTTCCCCATCGCCTGGGTGAGCTGCTGGACGTCCGAGGGCGAGGTGCGTCGGCTCAGCTCGGCGTACCCCTGGATCGTGGCGAGTGGGGTGCGGAGCTCGTGGGAGGCGTCGGCGACGAACTGGCGTACCTGCTGCTCGCTGCGGTGCCGCGCGTCGAGGGCGGCTTCGACATGTCCGAGCAGCGTGTTGAGCGCACCCCCGACCTGACCGACCTCGGTGCGCTCGTCGGTGAGGCGTTCCGGGACGCGCGCGGTCACCCCGATCTCACCCTTCGCGAGGGGAAGCGCTGCCACCTCGTGCGCCGTCTGTGCCACCTCGCGCAGCGGTCGGAGCTGCCGCCGTACGACGATCAGGGCGAGACCACCGGCGGCGGCGACGCCGAGCACCGTGAAGAGGATCTCCCACCCGACGAGGCTGCGGATCGTGTTGTCGACCCCTGCCGTGGGCAGTCCGGTGACCAGGGTGACCGAGCCGAGGTCGGACACCTGGACGCGGTAGCTGCCGAGGTCCGGAAGGTCCACGGTGTGCGGCCGATCGTCGCTCGACAACTTGCCGAGGGTCTCCAACGCGCCGGCGGAGACTGCGAGTCGCCCGCCGCCGCTGGTGATGACGTGCCCGGCCGCGCCGGTGGAGGTGAGGTAGGCCGTCAAGGTGCCTGCGCCCTGGCCGAAGGCGTCCTCGACCTCGGGGCGCTCGGGATGGTCCTCGCCCGCCTCGTCGTCGTGTCGCTCGCGTGGGGCTCCTCGGGTCAGCGCTCCGAACGCGCGCTCGTGGGACTGCCCTACCTCGGTGTCCAGCCGGCCCGTCAGGTACGAACGGATGCCCACAGTCGTCGCGGCGGCGATCAGCAGACTGATGAGCGCGACGAGGCCGACCGCGGTGACGACCAGTCGCGCCGTCAGCGACGAGGGCCGGAGGCGGCGCACGGTCAACCTGCCGGCTTCAAGACGTAGCCGGCGCCACGCATGGTGTGGATCATCGGCTCGCGGCCGACGTCGATCTTCTTGCGCAGGTAGGAGATGTAGAGCTCGACGACGTTCGCCTGGCCGCCGAAGTCGTAGTCCCACACCCGGTCCAGGATCTGCGCCTTCGACAGCACCCGTCGCGGGTTGCGCATGAGGAAGCGGAGGAGCTCGAACTCCGTCGCGGTCAGCGTGACCTCCTGACCTCCGCGGAAGACCTCGTGGCTGTCCTCGTCGAGAACCAGGTCACCCACCTCGAGCACCGAGCTCGCCCGACGGCTGGTCGCGCCGGCGCGGCGCATCAGGCCCCGCAGCCGGGCCACGACCTCCTCCAGGCTGAACGGCTTCGTGACGTAGTCGTCGCCGCCGGCGGTCAGACCGGCCACGCGGTCCTCGACGGCGTCCTTGGCGGTCAGGAAGAGCACCGGCACGTCGGGGAAGTGGCTGCGGATGCGTCGCAGGACCTCCATGCCGTCGAAGTCGGGCAGCATGATGTCGAGCACGACCGCATCGGGCTGGACTTCCTTGGCCAGCGACACCGCCTTGGAGCCGGTGTGGGCCATGCGCGTCTGCCAGCCCTCGTACCGCAACGCCATGCTCAGCAGCTCCGCGATGTTGACCTCGTCATCGACCACGAGCACCCGGATGGGGCTGCCGTCAGGCCTGGTCAGCCGGCCGTTCGCCTTGTTCACATGTCCCACGATGACTGCGTCGACTGCAGGTTCCCTGTGCGTTCCCTGTGACGATCCTGTGAGAGACGGGAGCGACGGTGCCGGCAGGAGCACACGAGCTCACCGCCGGCACTCGTTCTCTGCAGGTCTACGTTCTGTCGTCGCCGCCTTCGTGCTCGTCGTCCCAGCCGCCGCCCGGAGGCGGTCCGCCCGGCGTGCCGTGACCGTGCGGCCCACCCGGCCCACCCGGGCCGAACTGCTCCTCACCCGTGACCTCGAACGACTTGTTCACCTCGACGGTGACTGGTGCGCCGTCGGCCCTGGTCAGGTGAGCCTCGTACACCCCGTCGGAGTCGCTCTCGATGCGCACCACAGTGGCACCGGGGTACTCGGCCAGAGCGGCCTCCCTCACCTTGGCGGCGACGTCATCGGCGAGCAGCTCCTCGTCGCTTCGCTGCGGCTGCGACAGGTCACGGTTGGCCTCCGGCGTGCCTGTCGCGGTGTCCTCGGCGTTCGCCGACAGAGTGCCGGCGAGGACGCCACCGGCTACCAGGCCGGCCACTCCCACGGTACCGATCTTCAGCCAGTCGGCTGCAGTCTTCTTCATGGTCTCCAGATCCCTTCTCGGACACATCCCCCTCGGAGGCTGTGCCAACGACGATGACCGTCGCTGCTGTCGGGAACCTGGCCGGAACCTGTGAATCGACTGCGTGGATCAGTGCTCCAGAATGTGCTTCAGCCTCGTCAGGTCCTTGCGGTTCGCCCGGCGCATCGCCCGCTCGACGACCGGTGCTGCGAGCTTGGAGAAGCCAGTCGGCTCACCGCGGTTGCGCAGCGTCATCCGGGTCGTCCCCGACGACGTGTCCTCCCAGGAGTACGACGTCTCCATCGGAAACGGCCCTTCCTCGGTGCTCATCACGAGACGCGAACCAGGCACGAGCTCGAGCACCTCGTAGGTGTACGCCAGACGCCGCCCCAAGAACTGTGCGACGAAGGCGACCCGGGTGCCCACGGCAACCGGCCGAGCTGTCTTCCACTCGACCGACTTGATGTTCTCGTACCAAGCGGTGGCGTTGTCGGGGTCCGAGGCGAACTCGGCGACCTCGGCACGGGGCCGGCGGATCTCGACCGAGGTCAAGGCGTCGACCGCCACGACGACATGGTAGGTGTCCTCACCGACCGACGCGGGTCACCGAGCTAACGGGACTCCTCCGCCCGGAGCCGCCAAGCCGTCAAGGCGAGGCTGACCACCAACAGCCCGAGCATGAAGACGAAGGACCCGACGTCCCACCCGAGGTCGAGCCAGGGCCCTCGCATCAGGCGTCCGGCATAGGTAGCAGGGACGCCGTCCCCGATGCGGGCCATCGCAGTCGGAAGCACCTCCCGCGGAGGGCCTGCGCCGCCGAGCATCATGAAGACGAAGAACAGTAGGACCCCCAGGCCCTGGGCGGCTCGCGCGGTGGGCATGACGAGGCCGAGCAGGGCACCAAGAGCGGCGAAGCTCACCGCGACCAGGAGGTACGCCGCGACGACGCCGATCCAGCTGTCCGGCAGTCGCGCGTCGTACGCGAGCGCGGAGAGCGCGGTGACCAGGACCGCGCCGGCCGTCGCCATCACGACGGTCACCGCCATGTGCGCGCCGATGAGGGTGGCGGGCGATATCGCGGAGGCGCGGAACCGTCGCAGGACGCCTTGCTCGCGGTAGCCGGCAACGTGCACGGGCAGCGAGAGGACTCCGGCGGTCGCCGCGACGAGTGCGACGTACGACGGCGTGTAGAAGTCGACCGCCCCGAGCCCCTCCCAGACATCGGCCTCGGTCGGCTGACTGCCGAAGACGCCGTTGAGGATGTACAGCACCGCGACCGGCAGGACGAGCACGAAGAGGACCGTCAGGGGCTCCCGGACGAAGAGCTTGAGCTCCACCCAGGTCATCTCGCGGAGAGCCTTCATGAGTCTCCCTGAACTGCGCTCGTGAGCGAGAGATAGGCATCTTCGAGCGTCGGCAGCTCCGACCGCAGGTCCTCGGGCTCGATACCCCGCTCCACCAAGGTGTGGGCCACCCGCGCGAGGAGCGGCCCCGTGCCCGAGACGACGACAGCGCCGGGACGCGACTGCGCCACCTCGCTCACACCCGGAACACCGCGAAGGAAGCCCATGTCGGCGCCGGCCGGCGCTGTGAACCTCACCGTCTGGCCAGGCTGACATGTCTTGATGAGCTCGGTCGACGTACCGCTCGCGGCGACCCGCCCCTTCACGAGCACCGCCATCCGGTCGCAGAGCCGTTCGGCCTCGTCCATGAAGTGGGTCACCAGCAGCACCGTCGTACCCCGCTCGCGCACCTCGGCGACGAGCCCCCACGCGACCCGACGGGCCGCCGGGTCGAGGCCCGTCGTCATCTCGTCGAGCACCACGAGCTTCGGGTCGGCGATGAGGGCCAGGGCGACGAAGAGCCGTTGGCGCTGGCCGCCCGACAGGTCGCCGAAGGCAGCGTTGCGTCGTTCTGCGAGGCCCCAGTCGTCGAGGAGCCGCTCCCACGGTGGGCCGCCCGGGCTGATGGCGGAGAAGAGTCGCAGCGCCTCCCAAACGCGCAGCCGGTCAGGCAGCGCCGAGTCCTGGAGCTGGCTGCCCACCATGCGTCGTACCCGCGTGGGCTCTGCGGCGACGTCGCAGCCGAAGACCCCGATGCTCCCGGAGTCCGCGCGGCGAAGACCTTGCACGCACTCGACGGTGGTCGTCTTCCCCGAGCCGTTCGGCCCCAGCAACCCGAAGATCTCGCCCTCGTCTACATGGAACGAGACGTCGTCGACGGCGACGGTGTGGCCGTAGTGCTTGTGCAGCCCCTTCACCTCGACCGCCGTCGCCATGCCCTCACGGTGGCGTCTGGCTGTCGCGAGGTTCCAGTGCCAAAGGTCCCCGTCGGGATCGGTGCGGAGGAGCCACGGTGCGGCCTCCGGTCGGGCTATTCCCGACCAGAGGGGCGCCTGCGAATACTGAACAGATGACGGGGACCGACGTGACGATCCAGACCGAGCGCGGTCTCATGCCGGCGTACGCCGCCGTGCCGACCACTCCACCCTCGTGGCCCGGCGTGGTCGTCATCCACGACTTCACGGGAATGAGCCACGACCTCCGGAGCCAGGCCGACTGGCTGGGGGTCGAGGGCTTCCTCACCCTCGCGCCCGACCTCTACCACTGGGGCACTCGCTGGACCTGTCTGCGCACGATGATGCGTGACATCGGCGCGCGTCGAGGCAGGACCTTCGACGACATCGAGTGCGCACGCCGTTGGCTCACCGAGTACGACGGCTGCACGGGCCGCATCGGGGTGATCGGCTTCTGCATGGGCGGAGGGTTCGCGCTCGCACTCGCGCCGGACCCGGGCTTCTCCGCGTCGAGCGTCAACTACGGCGGCTGCCCCGGTGACGCCGAAACGTGGCTGCCCGATGCCTGCCCGATCGTCGGCAGCTTCGGCGCCAGGGATCCCACGCCTCTCGGGGCACGCGCGGGTCGACGGCTCGGCCGGATCCTGTCCGAGCACGAGGTGCCGCACGACGTGAAGATCTATCCGGGTGTCGGCCACGGCTTCATGAACGACCCGGACGCCAAGGACCTCTCCCCCGCGTTGAAGTTCCTGTCGTGGGTCTCCGGCACCGAGTACGACGAGGCAGCCGCTCGAGATGCACGCCGTCGCATCGTCGCCTTCTTCGACATGCACCTCCGCGCGGACTGACGCGCTGACCGTCCGGCCGACGTGGCGAGTGCGGTTTTACTCCGTCCGGAATGGGCACTGAGCGGATGCGCGCATACGCCGCAACTCGAGAACTTCGCATGAAAGGTACGGACGTGGCACCAGGGATTACTCTCGTCGTGATCGGAGCCATCCTCGCCTTCGCGGTTCGCTCCGACTCCTCCGTGATCGACCTTCAGATCGTCGGTCTCATCTTCATGATCGCGGGCGCCTCGATCATCGCCTTCTTCCGGCGCGAGCGGCACCAGAAGGAGATCGTCACCCGCGTCGAGCACAGCGCCGCCGGTGCCGAGCCGCAGGAGACGGTCAGGGAGACGGTCACCCACGAGACCGTGTACGAGGGTGACGAGAAGCCGCCGGTTCCCCGAGCGATCGGGTTCGACGGCATCTAGCTCTACTCTGCAGCCGGACTGACGGGGCCTGGATCGCCTGGGTTGGATCCTGCCTGCTCGCATCGCCCTTTGCTCGACCCCTCGGTTACTCGTCGAGCCGGGGCGCCGTCGGAAACAGAAGCGGCTGCTTCGTGCTCGCGATGAACCGCTCGCGTCTCGGCTAGGGCAGGACCGCTCACGCATTTGACGCAGGCCCCCGAATCCCCTTGTGCACAAGGGGATTCGCGGCTGCTCCGGGCGCCGGAAACTGTCGGTGGTCGGGTCTAGGTTTGCTTCATGGTGGTGGACGAGGTGGAGGACGCGGGCGCGGCGCTGGTCGCGTTCGGGGACCTGCGCCGGGTCCGGGACGCGGCCGAGCGCGACCTCTTCCTGCTCACCGCGCACTTCGCCGACCTGTACCACGTCGACCCGGCCCGACCCGACCAGCTGCGCACGCTGCCGGGCACCGAACGCGAGATCAAGGTCGCCGGCGACGGCGCCCCGCTGGTGTGGGAGTTCGCGATCGCGGAGATGGCCGCCGAGCTGGGGATCAGCACCTGGTCGGCGCGCCGGAAGATCGGGGACGCGCTGGAGACCCGGCACCGGCTCCCGCTGCTGTTCGCACGGGTGGAGGCCGGGGAGGTGCCGGCGTGGATCGCGGCCAAGGTCGCCCAGGCCACCCGCCCGCTGACCAGGGCGCAGGCCGCGTTCGTCGACGACCAGCTGGTCGAGTACGCCGACGGGCGGCTGCCCTGGTCGCGGTTCGCCGCGAAGCTCGAGGCCGTGATCATCGACGCCGACCCCGACGCCGCCGCCGCGAGGGAGCAGGTCGCGGCGGCGGCGCGGTTCGCGAAGGTCGGGCAGTCCAACGACCACGGCCAGAAGACGCTGTATGTGAAGACCAGCGCCGCGGAGATGACCCGGATCGACGCGACCATCGCCTACCTCGCCGACGCGCTCAAGGCGCTCGGTGACCTCGACGACGAGGACCGCCGCCGCACCAAGGCGGTGCTGTTGATGGCCAACCCCGACCAGGCCCTGACCCTGCTCCAGGCCATCACCACCCACCGCGCCACCACCCCCACCGAGCGGCGACCGGCACCGGCGTCGGCCGCGCCCGCCGACAGCGCGGCACCACGCGGCGACGGCGGCCAGCCGCGACAGCCGACGGCGCGGGCGACCCGGGGGCACCGCCGTGGGCGCGACGACGACGTCCCCGCGGTGCCGGACCCCGACCGACCCCGAGACCTGACGAGCCATCGACCCCGACCCCGAACCTCGACCCCGACGACCCGACCCCGAGGACCCGGAGCCTGATCCCGGCCCCGACGACACCGGTGACGCTCCGAGACCGCCAGCCTGCGGCATCAATGATCCGGGTCCACCGGAGGCGGGGCCGCCGGATCCGTTGGCCGGGTTCTTCACCCCGTTCCACCCCGAGGCGGTGCCCGCCTGCCCCTGCCGCGGCGGCCGGTTCCGCTACGACACCCGCACCCTGCTGCCCACCCTCACCCTGTACCTGCACCTGCACGCCGACACCCTGTCCCGCGGCAACGGCGTGATCCGCTGCGAGGACCTCGGACCCCTGTCCGCGCTCTACCTGCGCGACTTCCTCGGCCCGCACGCCCTGATCAACCTCAAACCCGTCATCGACCCCGCCGGCCTCGCCCCCGTCGACGCCTACGAGATCCCCGACCGGCACCGCGAGGCGCTGCACCTGCGCACCCCCGCCGACGTGTTCCCCTACGCCCCCAACACCGGCCGCCGCAAACAGGCCGACCACACCAAGCCCTACCGATCCAAGGCCCACGGCGGAGCCCCCGGGCAGACCAGCCTGGACAACCTCGGCGGCATGACGCAGTTCCACCACCGGGTCAAGACCCACGGCCGCTGGCAGCTCCAACAACCCTTCCCCGGCATCTACCTCTGGCAGAGCCCCCACGGCAGCATCTTCCTCGTCGACCACACCGGCACCCGCCAGATCCGCCGACCCCACGGCACCGGCCAGGCAGCCGCGACCGCGGACCAACCGCGCCGGGGCGGGGCAGGCAGGAAGCGACCACCGCACAACCCGGCGGCCGGAGCACCTCAACGCCCAGCCTGCTCGAGCACCACTTCGCAGCCCTCATCAACGCCGCCTGAGTGCGGCAGCGCCGAAGCCCCGTGACGAGCAGGCTCAGCGCTCGCCTGCGACGAGACGCTCGAGCACCAGGTGAGGATGCTGGCGCTCCACCGCCTCGGCCCGCCACCGATCCGGGAAGAGCGCCAGCAACGCACCGTCGCTGCGCGCGAGGACCTCGACGCCTCGCAGGTCGTTGACCTCTGCCGCGTGCTCGCGCGTCGTGCGCCGGGCCACCGAGTAGTCGAGCCGCGACATCTTGATCGGAGAGTTGAACTCGCTCTCCATCCGGGCGGCGGCGACCTCGAACTGCATCGGGCCGACGGCGGCGAGCACGGGCGCCTGGTCTCCACGTACGTCGGAGCGCAGGACCTGGACCACGCCCTCCTGGTCGAGCTGCTCGATGCCGCGACGGAACTGCTTGTACTTGCCCGAGTCGGCTGCCCGCACGGACATGAAGTGCTCGGGCGCGAAGCTCGCGATCGGCGGGAACGCCACCGGCCTGTCCTCGAAGATCGTGTCGCCGACGCGCAGCGCCGAGGCGTTGACGAGGCCGATGATGTCGCCCGGGTAGGCCGTGTCGAGGACCGTGCGCTCCCGGCCGAACACCGCTTGGGCGTACTTGGTCGCGAACGGCCTTCCGCTGTCGGCGTGGGTGGCGACCATCCCCCGCCGGAAGACACCGGAGCACACCCTCGCGAAGGCGAGCCGGTCACGGTGCGCGCTGTCCATGCCCGCCTGCACCTTGAACACGAACGCGCTGAACGGATCGTCGACAGAGCGAACGCCGCCCTCGCGGTCGGTCGTCCCGCCCGGGGCCGGTGCGAGGGCGACCAGCGTCTCGAGGAGCTGCGCGACACCGAAGTTCAAGATCGCGGAGGCGAACATCAGCGGGGTCGTGTTGCCCGCCAGGAACTCCGCCTGGTCGTGCACGGCGCCGTCGGCCTCGAGCAGCTCGTGCTCCTCGACAGCCGTCTCCCAGGCCTCCACGTGGGCGGCGTGGGCGGCAGCCGCGTCGAGCCGTCGCTCGGGCGCCCGCGTCGCCCCTCCGGCGGTACGCGTGTAGGCGATCATGTCGCCGCTGCTCCGCTCGATCACCCCGCGGAAGTCACCCGCGATGCCGACCGGCCACGTCAGCGGGGTGGGCCGCAGGCCGATCTCCTGCTGGATCTCGTCGATGAGCTCGAGTGCGTCCTTGCCGGGCCGGTCCCACTTGTTGATCACCGTGATGACCGGGATGCGGCGGTGCCGGCAGACCTGGAACAGCTTCAGCGTCTGCGGCTCGAGCCCCTTCGCCGCGTCGACCAGCATGACGGCCGCGTCGACCGCGGCGAGCACCCGGTAGGTGTCCTCGGAGAAGTCGGCGTGGCCAGGGGTGTCGACCAGGTTGACGACCGAGTCGCCGTACTCGAACTGCAGCGCGGCCGAGGTGATCGAGATGCCACGCGCGCGCTCCATCTCCATCCAGTCCGAGACCGTTCCCTTGCGCCCCGCTTTGCCGTGCACGGCTCCGGCCTCGGAGATCACGCGCGCGTGAAGGGCCAGCGCCTCGGTCAGCGTGGACTTTCCGGCGTCGGGATGGCTGATGACTGCGAAGGTACGACGGCGGCCGGCCTCTCGTCGTACGACGGACGCGGGGACGTCACTCGTCACCGTCTCGGACGCGCTCATGATCGTTGGACCTCGTGGTTCTCTTCGCGGGGTGCGCAGCCCTCGACGGTACCGTCACGGGGCGCCGCGCTCCCAATCCACGCCGTGGGCGGGCGCCCGCTGTGGCCGCCTTCACACCCTGTGGTCGGGCAGCAGCGCCAACGCCTCCTCGACGAGTCCGTCGGACAGCGACGCCGGCGTGAGGCCGAACAGCTCGTCATAGGCCGACAGGACGGCCTCCTCGACCTTGTCGAGCGTGAGACCCGGCGCCTCCTCCGAGAGCGACCCCACGGACCCGTCGTCGAAGGGGAGGTCGAGCGCGCCGTACACCTCTCGCAGCAGAGGCCGGAGCACCGGCGCGCCCTCGAACACCAGCACCGCGCTGAACAGCCAGGCCCCACGCACCATCCGCTGGGCGGTCCCGACGAGCTTGACCACCCCGCGGGCGTTGACGCTGTGCGACCCGGGGCAGTACTCCCCCGGCACCTCGCCGACCCGTGCGTCCACGCCGAAGCCCCGGAGAACCCCCGTCCACAGGGACCCGAAGTCCTCGAAGCGGCCCTCCAGCCCGGACGGCCACTCGGGGTCGGGGCTGACGTGGTCCACGACGAGCGCCTGGTCGGTGTAGGCCACGGCGCGCCCTCCCGGCGCGCGCACGCAAGGCGAGAACCCCGCTCGTCGTACGACGGCCACCGCATCGCCGAAGCCGGGAAGCCGGACGTCACGACGACCGAACGCCACGGCCGGCACGACCGGGCGGTACACCCGCACCATCGGGTCCGCGCCACCGCGGCTGACCTGCCGCATCATCGCCTGCGCCATCGCGACCTCGAGCGCCTGGTCGTCATCGGCCAGGGACGAGGGCAACGGGCCACGCAGCAGGATCACGCTGTGAACCCTAGACGCGCTCGATCAGCGCCATCGCGTCGTGGGGCGCGAAGCCCTTCGCGTCGTTGTCGAAGTAGACGTACACGTCCTGACCCGCGTCGGCCCAGCCCCGGACCTTCTCGGCCCACCGGTCGAGCGCCTCGGGCGTGTAGCCGCTGGTGTAGAGCTCGATGTCGCCGTGCAGGCGGACGTACATGTGGTCGCTGGTCGTCTCCTCCACGAGCGGCCAGCGCCCGGCCGTGTCCGCGACGACGAAGGCGATGTCATGGGCGCGGAACAGCGCCACCGCCTCGGGGTTCACGAAGCTGTGGTGCCGCACCTCCATCGCGTGGCGCATCGGCCGGTCGTCCTCCGCGACGGTCAGCGCCCGGTCGTCGGGGACCTTGGCGTCGTGGTGCTTCGCGATCTCGGCGGCCTCTCCCGTCGTACGCGGGAGCAGGTCGAAGAAGGCCGCGAGCCGCTCCGGGTCGAACCCGAGGTTCGGCGGGAGCTGCCAGAGGACCGGCCCGAGCTTGGGCCCGAGCGCGAGGACCCCGGAGGCGAAGAAGTTCGCGAGCGGGGCCTCGACGCCGGCGAGCTTCTTCATGTGGGTGATGAAGCGACCGCCCTTCACCGCGAACACGAAGTCGTCCGGCGTCTGCTCCCGCCACGCGGTGTAGCTGCTCGGCCGCTGGAGCGAGTAGAACGAGCCGTTGATCTCGATCGACGTCAGCCTCTCGGCGGCGTACGCGAGCTCCTTGGCGCTGCACGAGCCCCTTCGGGTAGAAGTCGCCGCGCCAGCCGGCGTAGTTCCACCCGGAGATGCCGATCCGGACTCCGAGCCGCTGAGGGCGCCACGCCCGCCAGACGTCGGGGCTCGCGCCTCAGTCGCGGGCGTCGGCCAACAGCCGACGGTGCTTCTCGACGAGCGCCTGTGCCCGTTTCAGCGGCGACGCCGCCCGGCGCACCATCGCGGGGTCGCCCTCGTGCATCCCGCGCAGGGCGAGCTCCAGCCCTTCCTGCTGCTTCTCGAGGCTGGCCACGAGCGCCGCCTGGGCACTTCGCGAGCTCGGGGCTCTCGACCTCGATGTCCCGGGTCTCGTCGAGCAGCTCGGCGTACTGCGGGATGATCTCCTCGAGCACGGAACGGATCTGCTCGGGCCCCGTGTAGCCCTTTCCCTGCACCTCCGCGAACTTCTGCTCGAGCACGTCCGAGCGCTTCTTGAGCGGTGCGAGGGCCGCCTCGTACGCCGCGACCGGGTCGTCGTCGGTGTCGTCCCAACCCATCGCGCCCGCCGCCGAGCAGCCGCCGATCAGCAGCAGCGCAGCGACGACCACGAGGAGGTGAGCTCGCCGCCACCGTGCATCGAGAAGAGGCAGTCGAGTCATGATCGTCGCCTTCGCACGCCGGTCTTTACCTTTGTGCGTTCAACGACGCGACCACGAATCCGTTACACCGAGGCGAAATTCGTTCCGGAACGTGGGTCAGCCGAGCGAGATGCCGTTGATGCTGTAGATCCCGAGCTTCCCGCTGTCGAGCGCGACGACCACCATCGTGACCAACTTGTCGACCATCCCGGCGAGCTCGTCCCCGTTGGTCTCGACCGCCCGTCGAGCCGTCGAAGTCCCCCACTGCGGTGGCGCCGAGCTGGCCCACGATGCCGAGGTCGAGCTGCTTCCCGCCGAGGTAGTAGACGCCGTCCGCGACGGTGAGCACGGCCTCGACCGTGGTCGGCTGGGGCGGCTCCGGCTTGGGTGCCGGGCTCGGCTTCGGCGAAGGGAGGGGCTCGGCTTGGGCTCGGGCTGTCGGCCGGCGGCTTCGCGGCGTCCTCGGGCTCCTTGTCGCCGAGCCCTTCTTGCCTCCGCCCTTCTTCGGCTGCTGGCCGTGTCCGACGTCCGCGGCGTGCGTGCGCCGCTTCTTGTGGCGCGCCTTCGCTGCTCCTCGTCCACCGGTGGTGAGGGGATCACGAACACACCGGTGCGGTAGCCGACCTCGAAGGCCTGCACGAGCGCCACGTAGTAGTCGTCCTGGTTGTAGCGGTAGATCGCCGCCGCCTGCGCACCGGGGTCGAGGAGGCTGCCCGAGCCCGAGCAGAGGTACGACGCGGCCGCTGCCGCCGCGTCGTCGAGGTCGTGGGGCGACATCCGCCCGTCGCCGTCACCGTCCCGCGCGGCCGACGACCAGGTCGACGGGATGAACTGCATCGGGCCGACCGCCCGGTCCCACACCTTGTCCCCGTCGAGCTGCCCGTCGTCGGTGTCGCGGATCGCGGCCACCGGGCCGGCACCGTCGAGCGCGACCCCGATGATCCTCGGCCGGCTCACCCCGTCGGCGCCGAGCCGCGAGCCGCCGTACCTGCCGTGGTCGGACTCGACCCGCCCGATGCCGGCGAGCAGCGTCCAGGGCAGCTGGCAACCGGGGTCGACCGCGCCATCTGGCCGCGGCCGCCCGGCGGTACGCCTTCTCGGCGGCCGTGCGGGAGGCCGTGGTCGCTGAGCGCGCTCACGGTCCACACCCGTGGTGCCCTTGGGTGAGGAGACCGCGACCTCGCGCCTCTTCGCGGCCGCCGGCGCCGCCCTCGATCACGGTCGCCGGCTCGACCTGCTCGAGCACCGCGCGCCCGCGCTCCCGACCGGCTCGCCATCGCGTAGAGCGACTCGCGGCCGGCGGTCTCGCCCGAGGTCCGACCTGGGCGGCCGGAAGCGATCGGTGACGCCGTGACGAGCACCAGTGGCATCAGCACGACCGCCGCACCCGCGCCGATCGCCGACCTTGCCCTTCGTGTGTACCTCATTCTGGTCCTTCGCCCCCTCTGTCCCCGTCTTCCACCGTATGAAGGGGTTGGGAGGCCCGCAGCGGATCGCCCGAAACAGGACCAGATGGGCTATGTGGTCTCTAGTACCTCGAAGCGGATACCGGCCTTCACGAGCCGGTCGAGGAGGTTCTCGGCCATGGCGGTGGCCGTCGTGACGTTGCCCGCGACCGGCGGGTTGTCGTCGAAGGCCAGGCAGAGCGCGGACTCCGCGAGCATCTTCGCCGTCTCGCCGTAGCCCGGGTCGCCACCCGAGACCTCGGTGACCACCCGTCGGCCGCCCCCCTCACCGGCGAAGCGCATCCGGAACCAGGACTTCGCCCGGCGCTCCTCGCTCGGACCCTCGCCCTGCGGGACGCGGCTGATCAGGAACCGTCGCAGCGGGGGCACCTGGGCAGCCGCCATGAGCGCACCGGCGCCCGTGATGCCGGCCGCGACCACGGGGAGCCGCTTCACCGCGGCGTAGTGGGCGTACTCGAAGTCGGGGCCGTACCGGTCGAGCGCGGCAGCCGACCGCTTCACGACAAGTGGGTCGATCGTCGGCAGCGGCACCAGCCACCACCCGGTCGCGGCGTCGCGGTGTGGCGGCCGGGCCGTCGCACGCACCTTGCGGCCCTCCGGACGCGGCTCGACCCTGCGCCGCTCGCTCGCCGCCTGCTTCATCTGGCGGGCGCGAGAGAAGGCGGTCATCGCCGACGCGAACGTGCCGCCGGAGAGCCGCCCGCCGGCGCGGAACATCCCCCGCACCCGGAGCGGGACACCCTCGGGCAGCTGCTGGACGGTGAACCAGGCACCGAGGTCGTGCGGGATCGAGTCCAGGCCGCACGCGTGCACGATCCGGGCGCCGGTCTCCTTCGCGCGCTCGTGGTAGCCGACGTACATCCGGTCCACGAACTCAGGCTCCCCGGTGAGGTCGACGTAGTCGGTGCCGGCCTCGGCGCAGGCGGCGACGAGCGGCTCGCCGTACTCGATGTAGGGGCCCACCGTCGTGATCACGACCCGGGCCGACTCCGCCACCGCCTTCAGCGAGGCGGGCTCGGTCACGTCGGCGTGCAGCAACGGCAGGTCGGCCAGCGTCGGGTCGATCGCCGCGAGCCGGGCGCGGACCGCCTCCAGCTTGGCGCGGTTGCGCCCGGCCAGCGCCCAGCGGCAGTCGCGGGGTGCGTTCCGGGCGAGGTACTCCGCGGTGAGCCCACCGGTGAACCCGGTGGCGCCGAAAAGGACGAGGTCGTGGTCACGTGTCCGGGTTCGTTCCTGGGTCATGGGGACCAACTGTGGCGATGGAACCGGTTCGCCACAACGTGCGTCCCACCACATGACGAAAGGAGTCATCGTGCGACGACGTACCTGGGCCGGGCTCGCGGTCGGCGCCACGGCCACCCTCACCGCCACCGCGCTGCTCAACGGGGTCGTGGGCCCCTCCGGCGGAGTGCTCCACGACGAGCTTCTGACACCGGCGGCAGCGGCCGAGCTCGAGCCGTTCAGCGGCTGTGAGGAGCTGCGCCAGTGGTACGTCGACGCGGCGCTCCCGCACGTCTCCGCCTGGGGCCTCGGTGGAGGGCCCGTGATGACGGCAGAGCTCGACGCGGCCACCGCCGCCCGGGAGACCGCCCCGGCGACACCCGAGGACGCCGTGGGCAACGGGCCCACCGGCACCAACGTCCAGGAGGCCGGGGTCGACGAGCCGGACGTCGCCAAGACCGACGGGTCGCTGGTGGCCCACGTCCGGGGCCGGCACCTGCTGCTGACCGACGCCTCGGGAGGAGAGCCGCGCCGACTGTCGAGCCTGCGGCTCCCCCGGACCATGGGAGGGACCGAGCTGCTCCTCGTCGGCGAGCACCTCGTCGTGCTCGGGACCGCCGGAGGTGGATGGGGAGGGCCGGTCCCGGTCGACGTCATGCCGGGGCGGAGCATTCCCTGGGCGCCGACGACGCGGGCGCTCGTGGTCGACGTGAGCGACCCGGGCGCACCCCGGGTCGAGCACGACGCCACCTTCGACGGGAGCCTGCTCTCGGCGCGGCAGTACGGCGACGTCGTGCGGCTCGTCGTCTCCACCTCCACACCGGCGATCGACTTCGTCCAGCCGCGCCGCGGCCGGACTGCCCGCGAGGCACGTGAGGAGAACCGTCGCCGGGTCCGCGAGAGCGACATCGAGGACTGGCTTCCGACCGTGGAGAGCGACGGCTCCTCGTCACCGCTGGTCGCCTGCGGCGACGTGGCGCACCCAAGGTACAGCTCCGGCTATGGCACGGTGACGGTCGTCTCGCTCGACCCGGCAGATCCCGGTGTCCGTCGTACCACCGCCGTCACCACGAGCAGCGACCTCGTCTACTCCTCCACGGACCGGCTCTACCTGACCACCTCGCCCTGGGGCTGGTGGGCGGCGGGAACAAGGGGGCGGGCACCCAGCACGGCCGTGCACGCCTTCGCGCTCGACGGCATGGAGACCTCCTACGTCGCCACGGGAGCGGTGCCCGGCCAGCTGCGTGACCGCTGGTCGCTCAGCGAGTACGACGGGCGACTGCGTGTCGCGACCGCCCTCGGGCGGGACCCGTGGAACCCGAAGGAGAACGCGGTCGTCGTCCTCGAGGAGACCGGCCCCGACCTGGTCGAGGTCGGCCGCGTGGGCCGGATGGGCATCCGCGAGCAGATCCAGTCCGTGCGCTGGTTCGGCGACGTCGCGGTGGTCGTGACCTTCCGCCAGGTGGACCCGCTCTACACGCTCGACCTGTCCGACCCGACCGCGCCGCGGGTCGTGGGCGCCCTCAAGATCCCCGGCTTCTCGTCGTACCTGCACCCCGTGGGCGGGGACCTGCTCCTCGGGCTGGGCCAGGACGCCGGTCGCCGCGGCGACCCCCGTGGCGCGCAGGCGGCCGTCTTCGACCTGGCCGACCTGGCGGACCCCAGGCGCGTGGCCACCGTGGCGTTCGGGCGGCACACGCAGTTCACAGCGGCCTGGGACCCGCGGGCGTTCACCTATCTGCCGGACCGTCGCACCGCGCTCGCCACCTTGTACGACTGGGACGGCCGCACCCGCGTGGTGGAGCTCGTGGTCGGCGCAGACGGCCGGCTCACCCGGGGCACGAGCCACGCGGTCCGTGGCTGGGACGGATCCACGACACGAGCCCTCCCGCTCGAGGACGGCCGGGTGGCACTGGTGACGCGAGGGACTGTGGAGCTCGTGGACCTGAGCCGCTGACCGACGAGGGGACGCGGTCGTAGGCTCACAGCATGTGCCGAAACATCCGCACCCTGCACAACTTCGAGCCGCCCGCCACGACGGAGGAGGTCCAGTCCGCCGCGCTGCAGTACGTCCGCAAGGTCAGCGGCAGCACCCGGCCCTCCCAGGCCAACCAGGAGGCGTTCGACCTCGCCGTCCGCGAGGTCACCGAGGCCACGCAACGGCTCCTCGACAGCCTCACCACCTCGTCGCCCCCGAAGAACCGCGAGGTCGAGGCTGCCAAGGCCCGTGAGCGCGCCGCCGCGCGCTACGCGTGACGCCCGAGGAACGGCTCGACGCGGCGTTCGTACGGGTCCGCCGCTCGGACTTCCTGCCCGTGGGACAGCTCGGCTTCGCGGGTGAGGACGCCGCGCTCCCGATCGGGTACGGCCAGACCAACAGCCAGCCCAGCACGGTGCGTGCGATGCTCGCCCTGCTCGACGTGAGGCCGGGTCACCGGGTCCTCGACGTGGGCTGCGGGTCGGGGTGGACCACGGCGCTGCTCGGGGACCTCGTCGGCCCCGAGGGTGAGGTCGTCGGGGTGGAGATCGTCCCCGAGCTCGTGACGTGGGGGCGGGAGAACCTCGCGCCGTACGCCATGCCGTGGACCCGGATCGAGGAAGCCCGCGAGGACGTGCTCGGCGTGCCCGAGCTGGCGCCGTACGACCGGGTGCTGGTCTCTGCCGAGGCGAGCCGGATCCCGGTGGACCTGCTCGACCAGCTCGTGGTCGGCGGCGTCCTGGTCGTGCCGGTGCGCGGCCGCATGACAGTGGTACGTCGGACGGCGGGCGAGCCGAGGGTCGACCGGGAGGGCTGGTACTCGTTCGTCCCGCTGGTCGAGCCCTGAGTCGAGCCCTGGGTCGAGCGTCAGACCAGGCTGTGCGTGACCGGGGCGGACATGTTGCGCGGGGTGGTCGCGTTCGTGGCGATGCCGGTGAACCCTCCGGCGAGCAGGATCAGCCCGACCGCGGAGGCGACGCGCGCGTCGGTGCCCTCACCGAGCAGCGGGATCACGACCTGCATCGCGAGGAAGGCCATGAGCAGCCCCGGGACCCAGTTCGGCACGGCCTTGGACCGGAACAGGCCGAGCGCGATCAGCAGCACACCCGCCATGAAGCCGTAGACCCAGACGCCGAGGCTGATCTTCAGGCCGGTGTCGTCGAGGGAGGCCGTGACGAGGTTGATCTCGCGGGCGTCGGGCGCGGCTGTGGAGAGCGTCTGCAGGGCGAGGGCGCGGAACATGAGCATCAGTGCGGCCAGGCCGCCGACGCCCACGCACCCGACCGTGAACACGGAGACACCGGCGATGCCGAGCCCTCGGCCACGGCGCTCCTGGAAGAGCGTCAGCACGGCGGGCATCCCGAGCACGAGCGCCGCCGCGCCACCGAAGAACAGGACGCTCATGGCAAGCCAGCGACCGGGGAACTGCGCGGCCACGATCATCTGGGCAGCCGGTGACTGCTCGCTACCTCCGGGATTGAGCATCTGTCCCAGAATGAGTGCCATCACGCCGGTCACCAAGGCGGCGGCAGAGACAGGTACCCACTCAGAACGCATGCCCCGAGGCTACGGGTTGTCGGTCCAGTGCTGATGCGATTCCGGGTGTTACGCCCCCGAACGCCGCAGATGTCTGTCTGGTCCAGTGTCGGAGGCACCCCACGTACGCTGGACGGGTGCAAGCCGCGCTCGACCTCCTCGCCTCCCGGCGCTTCACGACGCTCACCGGCGCCGGGGTCAGCACGGACTCCGGCATCCCCGACTACCGCGGCCCCGGCGCCCCTGTCCGGGCGCCGATGACCTACCAGGAGTTCGTGTCCGGGCCTGCGGCGCAGCGGCGGTACTGGGCCCGCTCGTTCGTCGGCTGGTCGCGGATGGGCCACGCGCAGCCCAACGCCTCCCACCACGCCCTCGCCCGTCTCGCCGCGGTCGAGAGGACATCCCTGCTGATCACCCAGAACGTCGACGGGCTGCACGAGCGCGCGGGCACGCCCACGGTCTGCGCCCTCCACGGCCGGATCGCCGACGTGGTCTGCCTCTCCTGCCGGCACCGGAGCAGCCGGGCCGCCCTCCAGGAGCGGATGGCCCTGCTCAACCCCGGCTTCGCCACCGCGCACGGAGCGGCGACGACCCGCCCGGACGGCGACGTGGAGCTCGAGAGCACCGACGACTTCGAGGTGCCCGCCTGTGACGTGTGCGGCGGAGTGCTCAAGCCCGACGTCGTGTTCTTCGGGGAGAACGTGCCGAAGGAGAGGGTGCAGCGCTGCAACGACGCGGTCGAGTCCGCTGAGGCGCTGCTCGTCGCGGGGTCCTCGCTCACCGTGCTGTCCGGGCTCCGGTTCGTCAGGCACGCCGCCAAGCTGGGCAGGCCGGTCGTGATCGTCAACCGCGGCGCCACCCGGGGCGACGAGCTCGCGACCCACAAGCTGGACATGGGCTGCGCGGAGTTCCTGACCGTGCTGGCCGGTCAGGAGACGTCGCGGCGGACCGACAGCACCACGCCGAGCGCCGCCAGCACGAGCCCGTAGGCCAGGAGGACCAGTCCCCCGGCCCACCAGTCGAGGTAGTCCAGCATCACGTCGCCGGGCGCCATCAGCGCCGACGAGGCGTTGGACGGCAGCCACTTCACCAGCCAGTCCAGGTCCGCGGCCGCGAGCCCGAAGGTCACGAGCGGCTCGATCAGGAACGTGATGAGGACGGCCACCACGATGGCCGCGATCTGGCTGCGGATCAGCGTGCCGAGGCCGATGCCGAGCACCGCCCAGATCGCCACGGCGACCACGGCGAGCCCCATGGTGACCCAGAGCCGGTCCGCGTCGAGGCCCAGGCCGTAGCCCCGGATCGCCATCGTCGCCCCGCCGGCGACCAGAACGACGAGAAGGCCCAGCACGCCGTAGAGCACGCCCATCGCCGCGTGCGCCAGGATCTTCGCCACCACCACCCGGCTCCGTCGCGGCGAGACCAGGAACGTCGAGGTGATCGTCTGGTAGCGGTACTCCCCGGTCATGCCGGTGATGCCGAGGACCAGCGCGAAGACGTAGGTGCCGGAGAACATCGCCGAGGGGTAGACCGACCGGACCGCCTCGGCGGTGTCCAGGGCCGGCATGGTGCCGCCGCCGGTGCCGGGGTCCATCCCGGCGACGACGGCGTTCGCGACGGACTGGATCGCGCTGAACAGCAGGGCGCCGAGGAGCAGCCCCCACCACAGCCTGGTGGAGAGGATCTTCCTGAGCTCAGCTCTCAGCAGTGCGGTCATGCCCGTCCCCCTCCGTCAGCTCCAGGAAGGCGCGCTCGAGGTCGCTCGCCTCGGCCGCCAGCTCGTGCAGCTCGACCCCGGCCTCGAAGGCGAGGTGGCCGACCTCCTGCGTCGTGCCACCGGCCACGCGGAGCCGGCCCGAGCCGTCGACGCTGACCACGGACAGCGACGCCGCCGAGAGTGCGTCACGCAGTCGCTCGGGCTCGGGGGTCCGCACGAGCACCTCGCGCGGACCGGTGTCGAGGTCGGAGAGCAGGCCCTGCCGCACGAGGCGGCCGCGGGAGAGCACCACCACCTCGTCCACGGTCTGCTGCACCTCGCTCAGCACGTGGCTCGAGACCAGGACCGTCCGGCCCTCGGCGGCGAGGGCGCGCAGGAACTGTCTCAGCCACGCGATACCCGCCGGGTCGAGGCCGTTGGCCGGCTCGTCGAGGAGCAGCACCTCCGGGTCGCCGAGCAGTGCCGCCGCAAGGGCCAGACGCTGGCGCATGCCGAGGCTGAAGCCGCCGACCCGCCGGTCCGCGACCTCGGTGAGCCCGACCTGGGCGAGCATCTGCGAGGCGCGCTCCTTGTCGATCCGGGCGGCGAGCGCCATCACCTCCAGGTGTGCACGTGCCGAACGCCCCGGGTGGAAGCTCGAGGCCTCGAGCGCGGCGCCCACGGTGCCGATCGGGTCGGAGAGGCGGGCGTAGGGCACCCCGCCGATCGTGGCGCCGCCCGAGGTGGGCCGGAGCAGGCCCAGCACGCAGCGGAGGGTCGTGGTCTTGCCCGAGCCGTTCGGGCCGAGGAAGCCGGTGACCACCCCCGGCCGCACCGAGAAGGTGAGGTCGTCGACCGCCTTCAGGGGTCCGAACATCTTGGTCAGGCCGACGACGTCGACCTGCCTGCCCTCCCGCCTCATGCGCCCCATCCAACCAGACGGAACGGGCGGGAACGGATGAACCGAGACGCGTTTCCTAGAGGCGCTTGACGAACATGTGCGAGGCGGCCTCGGCGTCGATCTCGGCCGTCTCGCCGCCGCTGCCGAGCAGGACGCCCTCGGCGCCGACGGTCACCGTGATGACCTTGTCGGGCAACGCGCCCACGCGGCGCAGGGCGGCCATCAAGGTCTCGTCGGTCTGGATCGGCTCGCTGATCCGCCGGACGAGCACGCGCGTCTCCGCGCCCGTCGTGGCGACCTGGTCGAGGGGCTCGACGCCCTGCATGAAGTCCTCGCCGTTGGCCGACTCACCGAGCTCGTCGAGACCGGGGATCGGGTTGCCGTACGGGGACTCGGTGGGGTGGCCGAGCAGCTCGACCAGCCGCCGCTCGACGGTCTCCGACATGACGTGCTCCCACCGGCACGCCTCGGCGTGCACGAGCTCCCAGTCGAGACCGATGACGTCGGTGAGCAGCCGCTCGGCGAGCCGGTGCTTGCGCATGACGCGCGTGGCCAGGCGCAGGCCCTCGTCGCTGAGCTGGAGGTGGCGGTCCCCCTCTACGGTGAGCAGCCCGTCGCGCTCCATCCGGGCCACCGTCTGGCTGACCGTCGGTCCGCTCTGGTGGAGCCGCTCCGCGATCCGTGCGCGCAGCGGGACGATGCCCTCCTCCTGCAGCTCGAAGATGGTGCGGAGGTACATCTCGGTGGTGTCGATCAGGTCGCTCACCCGGTCATTGTGTCGCATCCGTTGTCCCCACTGGCACATTGGAACCGTGAGCGAACGCACCCCCACCGCTGTGATGTGGTTCCGCCGCGACCTCCGGCTCGAGGACAACCCGGCCCTGCTCGAGGCGTGCGACGCCGGCTCCGACGTACTCCTGCTGTTCGTGGTGGACCCGAGGCTGTGGGAACCGGCCGGGCCGTCCCGCCGTGCCTACCTCGCCGCGTCCCTCGCCGCCCTCGACGAGTCGGTGGGCGGGCGGCTGGTCGTGCGCCACGGCGACCCGGTCCGCGAGGTCCCCCGGGCCGCGAAGGAGGTGGGGGCTGCGACCGTGCACGTCGCCGCCGACTTCGGCCCCTACGGCTCGCGACGCGACCTCGCGGTCGGGAGGGCCCTGGCCGAGGAGGACATCGAGCTCCGGCGTACCGGGTCGCCGTACGCCGTGGCACCCGGCCGCGTGGTCAACGGCAGCGGGGAGGGCTACAAGGTGTTCACGCCGTTCGCGCGGGCCTGGGCCGAGCACGGGTGGCGCGCCCCGGCCGGCGGCCCCTCACCCGAGCAGGGCTGGCTGAAGGCGGACTCGGACGGCATCCCCGAGGCACCGCTGCCGGAGGGCCTCACCCTCCCCGTCGCCGGTGAGCAGGCCGCGCACGAGCGCTGGCGCGAGTTCCTCGACGCCGTGCGCGAGTACGACGACACCCGCGACCGACCCGACCTGGACGGGACCTCGCGCATGTCGGTCCACCTCAAGTGGGGCGAGATCCACCCGCGCACCCTCCTGGCCGACCTCGCGCCCCTGCGCAGCAAGGGCTCGGCGACCTACCGCAGCGAGCTCGCCTGGCGCGAGTTCTACGCCGACGTGCTCCATCGCCACCCGGACAGCGCGCGAGAGTACCTCCGCCCCGAGTTCGCCCGCATGGAGTACGACGAACCGGGTGAGGACCTGCGCGCCTGGCAGGAGGGTCGCACCGGGTTCCCGATCGTCGACGCCGGGATGCGACAGCTGCGGGCCACCGGCTGGATGCACAACCGGGTCCGGATGGTCGTGGCCAGCTTCCTCGTCAAGGACCTCCACCTGGAGTGGCAGCACGGGGCGAGGCACTTCATGCACTGGCTCGTCGACGGCGACCTGGCCTCGAACCAGCACGGGTGGCAGTGGGTGGCCGGATGCGGGACCGACGCGGCGCCGTACTTCCGGGTCTTCAACCCGACCTCGCAAGGCAGGAAGTTCGACCCCGACGGCGAGTACGTCCGTCGGTGGGTCGCAGAGCTCGCGAATGTCGACAAGGCGTACATTCATGAACCTTCGGCGCAGCCGGGCGGTCTCCCGGACGGGTATCCGCAGCCGCTGGTCGACCATGCCGAGGAGCGCCGGGAGGCGCTCGCACGACTGGAGCGAATGAAGAGCTGATGCACGATGCCGGAGACTGACAGTCCCCTGCTGGTTCCTGCCCGCTACTGCGGGCCCGCGATCTCGGGCAACGGCGGCTACACGGCGGGGCTGCTCGCCGAGCGGTTCGCCAACCACCCGCATCCCCGGGCCGAGTGCCCCGTCGTCGAGGTGACGCTTCGCAGACCACCGCCGCTCGACACCGACCTGACGGTGCAGCACCTCGAGGACGGACCGACCACCAGGCTCCTCGACGGTGATGCCCTCGTGGCCGAGGCCAGGTGCACCGACGAGGAGCTCGCCGCCGTCGAGGACGTCTCGACCGGGCAGGCCACCGAGGCGATGACCGGCTACGCGGGCTTCCGGTCGCACCCCTTCCCCCGCTGCTTCGTGTGCGGGCCGGAGCGGGCCGAGGGCGACGGCCTGCGCATCTTCCCCGGACCTCTCGGCGACGGCAGGGTCGCGTCGACGTGGACGCCGCACGAGAGCCTCGCGGAGGCCTCCGACCTGCTCGACCCTGGTGTGCAGCGGGTGAGCCTCGGCACGGCCTGGGCTGCCCTGGACTGTGTCGGCGGCTGGTCGACGGACCTCGAGGGGCGTCCGGCCGTTCTCGGGCAGATCGCCGCACAGGTCGACGCGCTCCCGGTCGTCGGCGAGCCTCACGTCGTGGTGGGCATGGAGCTCTCCACCGAGGGGCGCAAGACGTTCACCGCGAGCACGATCTACGACTCCGACGACCGGATCGTGGCACGCGCCCGCCACATCTGGATCGCGGTCGACCCGAGCGCCTTCAACTGACCCGAGTTTGACACGGGGTGCTTTGCTCCCTTGGGATTGGAACGTGCAAATTCGTTCTGAGACGCCCGCGACCAGCCCCTGGTGGAAGCACTCTGTCTGCTACCAGATCTACGTCAGGAGCTTCGCCGACTCCGACGGCGACGGGATCGGCGACATGGCCGGCATCGAGCAGCGGCTCCCCTACCTCGCAGACCTCGGCGTCGACTCGGTGTGGATCACGCCGTTCTACACCTCGCCCCAGAACGACCACGGGTACGACGTCGCCGACTACCGCGACGTCGACCGGCTCTTCGGGTCGCTCGCCGACTTCGACGCGATGCTCGCCCGGGCCCACGAGCTCGGCCTCCGGGTCATCGTCGACGTGGTGCCCAACCACACCTCGATCGAGCACCCCTGGTTCCAGAAGGCGCTCGCGGCCGGGCCCGACGACCCCGCCCGCGACCTGTACGTCTTCCGGGACGGCCGCGGGCCCGACGGCTCCGAGCCGCCCAACAACTGGCAGTCCGTCTTCGGCGGCCCCGCCTGGACGCGCCTGGAGGACGGACAGTGGTACCTCCACATGTTCGACTCGACCCAGCCGGACCTGAACTGGTGGAACCCCGCGGTCGGCGACGAGTTCGAGTCGATCCTGCGCTTCTGGCTCGACCGGGGCGTCGACGGCTTCCGCATCGACGTCGCCCACGGCCTCTACACGCCGGTCGAGATGGAGGACCTCAAGGAGGGCGAGAGCTTCCCCATGTGGGACCAGCCGGAGGTGCACGACGTGTACCGCCGCTGGCGCAGGATCCTCGACGAGTACGACGGGGAGCGGATGGCCGTGGCCGAGGCCTGGACCGACTCGCCCGAGTCGATGGCGCGCTACATCAGGCCCGACGAGCTGCAGCAGGCCTTCAACTTCCACTGGCTGCAGGCACCGTGGTCGGCCGAGTCCTTCCGCCAGGTCATCGACGACAGCCTCCACGCCGTGAGCCTCGCGGGCGCGGCAGCGACCTGGGTGCTCTCCAACCACGACGTCGTGCGCCACGTGACCAGGTACGGCGGAGGGGCCCGAGGCGTCGCCCGCGCCAGGGCCGCCCTGCTGACGATGCTCGCGCTTCCCGGCGGGGCCTACATCTACCAGGGCGAGGAGCTCGGGCTCGAGGAGATCGAGGTCGCCCCGGAGGACCGGCAGGACCCGACCTGGCTGCGCGGCGGCGGGGTCGGGCGCGACGGCTGCCGGGTGCCGATCCCGTGGTCCGGCGAGGAGCCGCCCTTCGGCTTCGGCCCCGGCCCGGACCAGCCGTGGCTGCCGCAGCCGGCCGACTGGGCCAAGGAGACCGTGGCCGCGCAGGAGGCCGACGCCGACTCGAACCTGAGCTTCTACCGGCTGGCCCTGCGCACCCGTCGCGAGGTCACCGACGACCTGCCCGACGAGGTCACGATGCTCGACAGTGCGCCGGGCACGCTCGCGTTCGTCCGCGGTGGCGGCCTGGTCTGCGCGCTCAACTGCGGCAACTCCCCCGCGCCGGTGCCCGTCGAGGCCGGCGAGCTCGTCGTCTCCAGCGCTCCGCTGCAGGACGGGCGGCTGGCGCCGGACAGCGCCGCCTGGTTCCGCACGGCCTGAGGCCCGCTAGCGCTCCAGCGACGCGTTGTAGCGGGCGAGCTGCTCTGCCAGCGCCGCGAGGTCCTCGGCGCTCCAGTCCGTCAGGCGACCGGCGACGTCACGGCGCCGCGCGGCCCGGAGCGAGCCGACCCGCTCCCGGGCCAGGTCGGTCGGGACCAGCGTCTGCGCCCGCCGGTCCTCCGGGTCGCAGGAGCGGCTGAGCAGACCGAGCGACTCCAGGTGCACGACGTGGCGGCTGACCGCGCCTTTGTCGATGCCGAAGTGCTCCACGACCTCAGACGCCCGCGCCCCCTCCCTGTCCACGACGAACAAGCAGCACGGACAGCGCGGCCGGCTGGAGCTCGGGGTGCACGGCAGGGGCGTACTGCGCCGTTCGGCGCCGCACCCGGTGCAGCAGCACCCCGAGCTCTCGTTCGATGCGCAGCAGCGACTCCGTCTTCGTGACCACGAGGACAGCGTCTCAGGCGCCGGCGGGCTCGGTCACCCGCTCGGTCGACGCCTGCAGCTCCTCGAGCTCGTCGGCCCGCTCGATGGTCGTGCGGAGCGGCACCTCGCGGATCATGAGGACGGCGACGAGGGCCAGGGCGGCGAACGGGGTCGCGAGCAGGAAGATGTGGCCGGTCGCCTCCGCGAACGCGGTCTGGAAGACCTCGCGGACGGGAGCGGGAAGCGTCGACAGGTCAGGGATCGACGCGCCGCTGCCCTCGGCCTCCGGCGTGATGCCGAGCTTGGCGAGACCCTCGATCACCCCGGAGCTGACGTTGTGGCCGAGGGCGGTGCCGAGTGCGGAGACCCCGATGGAGCCGCCCATCGTGCGGAAGAACGCCGCCAGCGAGCTCGCCGCGCCCACGTCCTTCTGCGCTGCGTTGTTCTGCACCACGAGGACGAGGTTCTGGTTCACCGCACCCACGCCGATGCCGAGCACCGCCATGAAGGCGCCGACCCGGAACAGCCCGATCGAGCCGTCGATCGTGCCCAGCAGCGCCAGCCCGACGACGATGAGCACCGCTCCCCCGACGATGTAGCGCTTCCATGTGCCGGTCCGGGAGATGACCCTGCCCGAGACGATGCCGGAGACCAGCACGCCGCCGACCATCGCCAGCGACATGAGGCCGGCCCTGGTGGGAGACATCCCCCGGGCGATCTGGAAGTACTGCGACAGGAACACCGTCGCGCCGAACATCGCCACGCCCACCATCACGGAGGCGAACACGGCGAGGCTCGTCGTCCTGTCCCGGAACAGCCGTAGCGGGATGATCGGCTCCTCGACCTTGCCCTCGACGTAGACGAAGGCGAGCAGGAGCACGGCGCCCAGCGTCACCATCCAGGTCGTCGTGAAGGACCGCCAGTCGAACTGGGTTCCCGCGAGCGACACCCAGATGAGCAGGACGGAGATGCCCGCGGAGATCAGCAGCGCGCCGAGGTAGTCGATGGAGACCTGGCGCTTGACGACGGGGAGGTGCAGCGTCTTCTGGAGCACGACGAAGGCCAGGGCCGCGAACGGCACACCGACGAAGAACGTCCAGCGCCAGCCGAGCCAGGGCGTGTCCACGATGAGGCCGCCGATGAGAGGACCGCTGACGGTGGCCATGGCGAACGACGCCCCGAGATAACCGAAGTAGCGGCCGCGCTCACGTGGCGCGACGATCGACGCGATCACGATCTGCACGAGCGCGGTGAGCCCGCCGACGCCGACGCCCTGCAGGGCGCGCGCACCGATGAGGACGCCCATGCTCGGCGCGAGGCCGGCGACGAGAGACCCGACGAGGTAGATCACGAGCGCGACCTGGACCAGACCCTTCTTGCTGAACAGGTCCGCCAGCTTGCCCCAGATGGGCGTGGTCGCGGTCATGGTGAGCATCGTCGCCACGACCACCCAGGTGTAGCCGGACTCGGTGCCCTCGAGGTCGGTGACGATCCGGGGCAGCGCGTTCGAGACCACCGTGGAGGAGAGCATCGCGACGAACATGGCGATGAGGAGGCCGGAGAGCGCCTCGAGCACCTCGCGGTGGGTCATCGGCTCAGCCGGTTTCTCGTCCGCCGGCGGGCCGATGGGTTGGGGAGAGCTTGTCACAGGGCGGGGGTCCTTCGTGGTCTGGCGGGTCACGGTGCGGTCTGTGAGCGGCCGGGCGATGGCGGAGGCGTACTCCGCGATGTCGGAGGGAGGCCAGGGCTGGAGACGATTGTTGCCGGAGGCAACTATATGCGGAATAGTTGCCTGCCGCAACCAATACCTCTTGCCTTGCCCGGTCGGCCCAGTGCCTGGAATGTGCTTGTCGGACCCCGACGGCCGTCGTACCTTTGATGGACACGAGGAAGGAGGTGGTCCAGTAGTGAATTCTTTACGGACTCGTGAGGTGGCTGCTCGCTAGCAGCGCACCGGCCAGCACGACTGTGCCCTCGGCATCAGACCGGTGGGCAGCTGGCAATACCAAGCAGTCACCCGACCCGCAGGTGCTCCGGGACGTCCGACCGGAGAGCGACCGCCATCCCTGATGGCGGAGCCGCACACGCCTGCGGGTCGCTGCATTTCCCCCTTGTGACGGGTGCGCCGATACCGCGTTGGGAGCTCAGGTCACCGCCGCAGCCGTGAACTGCGAGTTGTACAACGCGGCATAGGCGCCGCCGGTGGCGAGCAGCTCGTCGTGGGTGCCCTTCTCCACGATCTGCCCGGCCTCCATCACGAGGATCAGGTCGGCGTCCCGGATCGTCGAGAGCCGGTGGGCGATGACGAAGCTGGTCCGGTCGCTGCGCAACGCCGCCATCGCGTGCTGGACCAGCAGCTCGGTGCGGGTGTCCACGGAGCTGGTCGCCTCGTCGAGGATCAGCAGCGCCGGGTCGGACAGGAACGCCCGCGCGATGGTCACCAGCTGCCGCTCGCCGGCGCTGATGTTGCTGCCCTCCTCGTCGATGACGGTGTCGTAGCCGTCCGGCAGCGAGTGCACGAACCGGTCCACGAACGTCGCCCGGGCTGCGGCGAGGATCTCCTGCTCGGTGGCCTCCGGCCGCCCGTAGGCGATGTTGTCGCGGATGGTCCCGCCGAAGAGCCAGGCGTCCTGGAGCACCATGCCGATCTGCGAGCGCAGCTCGGCCCGCGGCATCCTCGAGATGTCGACGCCGTCGAGGGTGATCCGCCCTGCGTCGACGTCGTAGAACCGCATCACCAGGTTGACCAGGGTGGTCTTGCCCGCGCCGGTGTGGCCGACGATCGCGACGGTCTGCCCCGGCCGGGCGACGAGCGAGAGGTCCTCGATCAGCGGCTCGTCCTCCTCGTAGCGGAAGGAGACGTCCTCGAAGACCACCTCGCCCCGCTGCTCGGGCGGCGCCTCGGTGCGGGCCACCTCCACCGGCTCCTCGGTCGCGTCGAGGAGCTCGAAGACCCGCTCGGCGGAGGCCACGCCGGACTGGAGGAGGTTGACCATGGACGCGACCTGGGTCAGCGGCTGGGTGAACTGGCGGGAGTACTGGATGAAGGCCTGCACGTCGCCCAGCGACATCGAGCCGCTCGCCACGCGCAGCCCGCCGAGGACCGCGATCACGACGTAGTTCAGGTTCCCGATGAACATCATCGTCGGCATGATCAGGCCGGAGACGAACTGCGCACCGAAGCTGGCCTCGAACAGCTCCTCGTTCTCCTCGTCGAAGACCCGCTCCATCTCGCGCTGCCGGCCGAACACCTTGACGAGCGCGTGGCCGGTGAAGGTCTCCTCGATGTGCGCGTTGAGCCGGCCCGTCCGCCGCCACTGCGCGACGAAGAGCCGCTGGCTGCGCCGCATGACCAGGCCGGTGACCAGGACGCTCACGGGGATGGTGACCAGTGCGACGAGTGCCAGGACCGGCGAGATCCAGAACATCATCGCGACGACCCCGACGACCGTGAGCAGCGAGGTCAGGAGCTGGCTCATCGTCTGCTGGAGGGTCTGGCTGATGTTGTCGATGTCGTTGGTGACCCGGCTCAGCAGCTCTCCGCGCGGCTGCGTGTCGAAGTACCGCAACGGCAGCCGGTTGATCTTCTCCTCCACGTCGGCGCGCATCCGGTACACGGTTCCCTGCACGACGTCGTTGAGGATGTAGCCCTGGAGCCACCCCAGGACGGCCGAGGCGACGTACACGCCGAGGGCCAGCAGGAGGACCTGCCCCACCGCGGTGAAGTCGACGCCCTGGCCGGGGACGAGGTGGTCCATCTCGGCCAGCATGTCGGCGATCCGCGTCTCACCCCGCGCCCTGGCCGCCGCGACGGCCTGCTCCTTGGTGATGCCGGGCGGCATGTTCTTGCCGAACAGCCCGGCGAAGATGAGGTCGGTGGCGCGGCCGAGGATCTTGGGCCCGACCACCGCCAGGGCGACGCTCACCGTGCCCAGGACGAAGACCGTGAGGACCTTCCCGCGTTCCGGGTCGCAGCCGTGCGACGAGCCGCCTGGCCGACGGCCCGAAGTTCTCCGACTTCTGGCCGACCATGCCGCCGCCGAAGGGCCCGCGGCCGTGACCGGGGCCGGCCTGGACCCGCTCGGTCTCCTTCATCCGCTCCGAGCTCATGCCGCGCCCTCCGCGGTCAGCTGGGACTCGACGATCTCCTGGTAGGTCTCGCAGGTCTCGAGCAGCTCCTCGTGCGTGCCGCGCCCGACCACGACGCCGTCCTCGAGGACGAGGATCTGGTCGGCGTCGAGGATGGTCGAGACCCGTTGCGCCACGATCAGCACGGTCGCCTCTGCCGTGACCGGCGCCAGAGCCTGTCGCAGCCTGGCGTCCGTGGCGAGGTCCAGCGCCGAGAACGAGTCGTCGAAGAGGTAGATCCTCGGTCGCTTGATGACCGCCCGGGCGATGGCGAGCCGCTGACGCTGGCCACCCGAGACGTTGGTGCCCCCTTGGGCGATCGGCGCGTGGAGGCCCTCGGGCATCGCCTCCACGAAGTCACGGGCCTGCGCCACGTCGAGCGCCGCCCACATCTCCTCCTCGGTCGCGTCGGGCTTGCCGTACCGCAGGTTGTCCGCGACCGTCCCGGAGAAGAGGTACGCCCTCTGCGGCACGAGCCCGATGCGGCCCCAGAGCTCCTCCTGCTCCAGGTCTCGCACGTCCACGCCGTCGACGTACACCCCTCCGGCGGTGGCGTCGAAGAGCCGCGGCACCAGGTTGACCAGCGTGGTCTTGCCCGAGCCCGTGGAGCCGATGACCGCCGTCTTCTGCCCGGGACACGCCGTGAAGGCCAGCTGACGCAGGACCGGATCGCTCGCGCCGGGGTAGCTGAACTCGACCTCCCGGAACTCGAGGTCGCCCCGGACCCGGTCGGGCGTGACCGGCTCGGCGGGAGGTACGACGGAGGAGTCGGTGTCGAGCACCTCGTGGATCCGGTCGGCGCACACCGCTGCTCGCGGGACCATCACCAGCATGAAGGTCGCCATCATCACCGACATCAGGATCTGCACCAGGTAGGCCAGGAAGGCGGTGAGCGAACCGACCTGCATCAGCCCTGCGTCGACCCGATGGCCGCCGAACCAGAGCACGGCGACGCTCGAGACGTTGAGGATCAGCATGACCGCGGGGAACATCGTCGCCATCCAGCGCCCGACACTGACCGCGACGTCGGTGAGCTCGGTGTTCGCGCCGGCGAAGCGCCCGGTCTCGTAGGGCTCCCGGACGAACGACCGGACGACCCTGATGCCGGTGATCTGCTCCCGCAGGATCCGGTTCACGGCGTCGATGCGCTCCTGCATCAGCCGGAAGCCAGGGAGCATGCGGGAGGCGATGAAGCCGACCGTGGCCACGAGGGCGGGGACAGCGACCGCCAGGAGCCACGAGAGCCCCAGATCCTGGCGCATCGCCATGACCACGCCGCCGACCATCATGATCGGCGCGGCGACCATCATCGTGCAGCCGAGCAGGACCAGCATCTGCACCTGCTGCACGTCGTTGGTGTTGCGGGTGATCAGGGACGGGGCGCCGAAGCGGTCCACCTCGCGACCCGAGAACGACCCGACCTGGTGGAAGATGCCCGTGCGCACGTCACGCCCGAAGCCCATCGCGGTGCGGGCCCCGAAGTACACCGCCGTCACCGTGCAGGCGATCTGCACGAGCGCCACCCCGAGCATCACGGCGCCGATCCGGACGATGTAGCCGGTGTCCCCCTTGGCCACGCCGTTGTCGATGATGTCGGCGTTGAGGGTGGGCAGGTACAGCGCGGCCATCGTGCCGAGGAACTGCAGGATCACGACGGCCAGGAGCGCGCCGCGATAGGGCTCGAGGTAGGTCCTGAGCAGTCTCACCAGCATCAGCGAGCCCCTCCCGGTGGCATGTCGAACAGCCTAGTGAGCGGTCGTCACGGGGCCAGGCGCTCCGTGACCCAGTCCGTGCCGTCGCCGGAGACGGACGAGCCCATCGAGACCCGGCGGTAGCGCAGCCGGTCGTGCATCCGGCCCAGCCTGCCCTGCCAGAACTCCACGACCTCCGGCGACACGCAGTAGCCGCCCCAGTACGGGGGCCGCGGGACGTCGGAGCCGGCGAACCTCCCGGCGATCTCCTCGTAGCGGGCGTCGAGCGCGGCCCGGTCCGGGACGACCTCGGACTGCGGTGAGGCCCACGCCCCGAGCTGCGAGGCACGCGGACGCGTGGCGAAGTAGGCGTCGTTCTCCGCGTCGCTCAGCCGGCTCGCCGTGCCCTCGACGCGTACCTGGCGCTCGAGGGGATGCCACGGGAAGAGCAGGGAGCAGCGCGGGTTGGCGTTGATCTCGCTGCCCTTGCGCGAGGCATAGTTGGTGAAGAAGACGAAGCCCCTGTCGTCGAGGCCTTTGAGGAGGACGATCCGCGAGGTCGGCGTACCGTCAGGCCCCACCGTCGCGAGAACGAACGCGTTGGGCTCGTGCACCCCGGCCCGCACGACGTCGTGCATCCACCGGCGGAACATGCTCACGGGGTCCGGCTCGAGGTCCGCCTCGTCCAGACCACCTGCGGCGTACTCCTTGCGGAGGTCACTCAACTCACGTGCGTCCACGGGGATGAATGTAGTGCCACAGGGAATGGTTGAACGTGACTCGCTGACGTCGGAGGGGCAGAATGCCTCGTCGGACATAAGCGGACGAAGGAGTGACATGAGCGAGGTCAAGCACGGCCTTGAGGGCGTGGTGGCGTTCGAGACGGAGATCGCCGAGCCCGACAAGGAGGGCTCTGCCCTTCGTTACCGCGGCGTCGACATCGACGAGCTGGTGGGCCGCGTGCCCTTCGAGAAGGTCTGGGGCCTCCTCGTGGACGGCACGTACGAGCCGGGTCTCCCGCCGGCCGAGCCGTACCCGCTGCCGGTGCACTCGGGCGACATCCGCGTCGACGTGCAGAGCGCGATCGCGATGCTCGCACCCGCGTGGGGCATGCGCCCCCTCTACGACATCGACGACGCCCAGGCCCGGGCGGACCTCGCCCGCGCCGCGGTCATGGTGCTGTCGTACGTCGCCCAGGCGGCACGGGGCATCGGACAGCCGATGGTGCCGCAGTCGGAGGTCGACAAGGCCGGCTCGATCACCGAGCGGTTCATGATCCGCTGGAAGGGCGAGCCGGACCCCAGGCACGTCAAGGCCGTCGACGCCTACTGGGCCTCCGCCGCAGAGCACGGCATGAACGCCTCCACCTTCACCGCCCGGGTCGTCGCCTCCACCGGCGCCGACGTCGGTGCCTCGCTGTCCGCCGCGGTGGGTGCGATGAGCGGGCCGCTGCACGGTGGCGCGCCCTCGCGCGTGCTCCACATGATCGAGGAGGTCGAGCGTCGAGGGGACGCGCGGGCCTACGTCAAGGAGCTGCTCGACAACGGCGAGCGCCTCATGGGCTTCGGCCACCGCGTCTACCGCGCCGAGGACCCGCGGGCCCGCACGCTGCGCCGGACCGCGAAGGAGCTCGCCGCCCCTCGCGCCGAGGTGGCCGAGGCGCTGGAGAAGGCCGCGCTCGAAGAGCTCCGCGAGCGTCGTCCCGACCGGGTGCTCGAGACCAACGTCGAGTTCTGGGCCGCGATCGTCCTCGACTTCGCCGAGGTGCCTCCGCACATGTTCACCTCGATGTTCACCTGCGCCCGCACGGGTGGCTGGTCGGCGCACATCCTCGAGCAGAAGCGCACCGGCCGCCTGATCCGGCCCTCCGCGAAGTACGTCGGGCCCGGCGAGCGGAAGGCCGAGGACGTCGAGGGCTGGAACCCCGACTGGGCCTGAGCACTCCCTGACCCAGGACCGCCACGGCCCCCTGTTCAGAGGTGGCCGTGGCGCGGGATCTCGCGCTCCGTGCTGCTGCCGAACGCCTGGTCGAGCTCGCGGTCCCAAGCGATGGTCTTGCGGTGCCGGCGCACCATCGAGACGGTGACCGAGCCGAGAACGAGCGCGGTCACGAGAAGTAGTAGCTCCATTTTCGTCGAACCTTGTCTTGCCTCGCCGGGCAGGTCTTGAGGGAGCCCGGCTGTCCCCCCACGCTCTCGACGGTACGACGACACGTCCCGGTCGGCAGGGTTATCGCCAGATGTGACCGATCTGACCGAAATGCACGAAGTCGAAGGATCAGTGGCGCAGCCGGCCCTGGATCGCACCGGACGGGTACGGCATGTTGTGCACGTTGAAGTAGTACCGACCCGGGTGGGTCAGGATCCTGCCGATGAGCTTCCGCGACACCCCGGTCGCGCAGTGGCTCCCGCCGGTGACCGAGCCGGTCAGGTCCACAACCACGCCGCCGTCGGAGCGGCGGTGGATGTGAGCCGCGTTCGGGGTCGCGATCCGGTGCCACTCGACGTCGGCACAGACCCGGCGCTTGGCCTTGGAGATGCGGAACTTCGCCTCACCCGAGCCGTTGGGGTCGCCGCTCGGCTTCAGATGCGCCTCCAGCCGGCTCGCCGCGACCTGCTGCTGCGCCGAGGCCGTCTCGGCAGTCACAGCCACGGTCGCCGCGGACGCGGAAGCAACGAGGCACACACTCAGGGCTAGGGCACTTGCTTGCCGGCGTACCGGCTCCAGGACAGTGGACATGGTGTTCCCTCCTCGGTGGCACCACGGTTCAGCCCGCGGCCGGGTTCAACCTAGGTCCCCCACCCCGACCCCGAACCCTCACTGGGTTCGTCCCTGTTCAGCGGGTGCGAGGGAGCTCCGCGAGCACCGCCTGGATCGCTGGGCTGTCATTGGCGCTGCGCCGCCACGCCGCATGTACCTTGCGCTTCGGTGGCCGCCGCAGCGGCCGGGAGACGAGTCCTTCTCTCAAGGGCGGGCGAGCAAGGCGAGGGATCAGTGCGATGACATCGCCAGAGGCGACCAGCGACAGCTGGGTGGCGAAATCGTCAACCAGGTGGCGCACGTCGTGGTCCTCGGGCACGTCTGCGACCAGTCGTCGGAACCACTGGTGGCACACGGTGCCAGGCGGGCTGGTCACCCACGCGTGACCGGCCAGGTCGGCGCTTGTGAGCGGCGGGTCGAGCCGCGCGAGCGGATGCGTCCGATCTACGACGACGTCACCGACGTCGGTGTGCATGTGGCGCTGGGTCAGAGACGACGGCAGAGGGGTGGGGAGCCCGTCGGCGTCGTGGACGAGGGCAAGGTCGGCTGTGCCGGCCTCGACGCTGTGGAGGGCTTGTTCGGGGTCCTGCTCGGTGATGTGCACGCGTAGGTCCGGGCAACGCTCCGACAGTCGCGGAAGGGTGGGTGCGAGCAGTCCGCGGATTGCAGTCGAGAAGGCGGCCACGCGGAGGGTGCCGCGCGGCGCGCCCTCCGCAACGGACTGGGCCGCCTCGGCGCAGCGCTCCAGCGCCTGGAACACTTCGGGCGCTGAGTCGACGATGGCCTGCCCGGCCGGAGTGAGCACGACTCCGCGTCCCGCGGGCGCGAGCACGGGCACACCGACCTGGCGTTCCAGCCTCTTGATCTGCTGCGACACCGCCGAGGCCGTGAACCCGAGCTCATCGGCCGCCCGCGCCAGCGTCCCGAGAGCGGCCACCGACCGCAACGCCCGCAATGCCCCGACATCGATCATGAAGGAAGATTACGCAGTATCGGCAAGAAAGCGTCGCTGGACCACACTTATCGGCCCCGGCAGGATCGGACCATGACCGACCCGCGGCGCCCTGCTGACCTGCTCTTCGGCTCCAACCTTGTCGCCATGGTGACCCCGATGCACCCCGACGGCACGATCAGCGAACCTGGGCTCGCCAACCTCGTCGACCACCTGTTGGCCACAGGGTGCGACGGCATCGTCGTCGGCGGGACCACCGGCGAGTCGCCCACCGTGACCGACGCCGAGGCAGCCGGGCTCGTCCGTGCCGCGGCGGCCCAGTCGAGGAACCAGGCTCGGGTGATCGCCGGTATCGGCACCTACGACACTGCCGTCAGCATTCGACGAGCACGCGAAGCCGAGGCAGCGGGGGCGGATGCGCTGCTGCTCGTCTGCCCCTACTACTCGAGGCCGACTCAGGCCGGGGTGGTGGCCCATTGCGTGGCGGTGGCCGACGCCACCGAGCTGCCGGTGATGCTCTACGACGTCCCCGCACGCACAGGCATCGCCATGGAGGCGCCCACGCTGATCGAACTCGCCGGCCACCCCCGGATCCGAGCAGTCAAGGACGCCAAGGGCGACCTGTTCGAAGCGATGTCCGTCATGGCCCGCACGTCGCTGGCCTACTACTGCGGCATCGACGAGCTCAGCTTGCCCTACCTCGCGTGCGGCGCCACCGGCTTGGTCAGCGTCGTGGGCAACGTCGTCGCCGACCGCAACGCGGATCTGATACGGGCCGTCCGCAGCGGTGACCTCGACTCGGCGCAGGCGATCCAAGGGTCGCTGATTCCCCTGGTTGACGCCATCATGCGCACATCCCAAGGGGCCATCATGGCCAAGGCCGCTCTGGCCGAGCTCGGGATCATCCCGCACGCGACGGTGCGTCTTCCGCTGCTCGAGCCGCCGCCGCGCCACCTTCAGCGGCTATCGGATGCCCTGGCAACCATCGCCGTTGCTGTCTGAACGAACCTCCCCTCTCCCCACGGGAGCGGTGGCCGCAAGCCCGCCCCGGTCGTGGAACGTGGAGCCACCGTTGGACGCGCCGCGAGCCAAGTCAGAGCGGCTTGCCGAAGTACCGCGACTTCGACGACCACTTGTAGTAGCCGAAGCCCTCCACGGGGCCGTACCCGGACGAGAGGTAGAGGGCGATCGCCTCGGGTTGCTCGATGCCGGTCTCGAGCACCATGACGGCGGCACCGGCGTCGCGGGCCGTGGTCTCGAGATGGCCGAGGACCCGCCGGGCGAGGCCGATCCTGCGAACGCGCGGGGCGACGTACATCCGCTTGATCTCCGTGACCGCGGACCGGTCGAACGCCGAGACGTCCTCGCGGAAGCGCCAGCCGCCCATGGCGACGGGCTCGCCCTCGACGTAGCCGACGAAGAAGGCCCCTCGGGGCGGGTCGAACATCGTCGGGTCGAGCGGGGTCTCGTCGGGGCCGCCGTACCTGAGGGTGTACTCCGCCTGGACCTCGCCGACCAGCGACACCGCGTCAGGGTGCGTGAAGGCGACACTGCGAACCTCCACCACGTCGCTCATGTGTCCGCGTCTCCCCGTCTGCCGAGTGCTGCCTGGCCAAGTGACACAATATTCGAGCAGAACCTGCACCACATCCAGGAAGCTCTGACAACGAAGTCAGGTCACCACCACTCGAGCACACGAGGTAATCCGTGACCGACGCGATCACCATCCCTGACTCCATCAAGCCCGTCGACGGCCGCTTCGGAGCCGGCCCGTCGAAGGTCCGCACAGAGGCCGTCCAGGCTCTCGCCGCGACCGGCACCTCCCTCATCGGCACCTCCCACCGCCAGGCTCCTGTGAAGAACCTCGTGGGCCGTGTCCGCGAGGGCGTCCGCGAGCTCTTCGCGCTCCCCGAGGGCTACGAGGTCGTCCTCGGCAACGGCGGGGCCACCGCGTTCTGGGACATCGCCACCTTCGGCCTGATCCGGGAGAAGAGCCAGCACCTCTCCTTCGGCGAGTTCTCGTCGAAGTTCGCCAAGGCCGCCAAGCAGGCGCCGTTCCTCGCCGACCCGACGGTCATCGAGTCGCCCACCGGCAGCCGCCCCGAGCCGCGGGCCGAGGCCGGCGTCGACGTGTACGCCTGGGCGCACAACGAGACCTCCACCGCCGTCATGGCCCCGGTCAAGCGGGTCGAGGGCGCCGACGACGACGCGCTCGTGCTGGTCGACGCGACCTCCGGCGCCGGCGGCCTCCCGGTCGACGTCGACGAGGTGGACGCCTACTACTTCGCTCCCCAGAAGTGCTTCGCCTCCGACGGCGGCCTGTGGGTCGCGGTCATGTCGCCGGCCGCCCTCGACCGCGCCGCTCAGATCGGGGCGAGCGACCGCTGGGTCCCGGCCTTCTTCGACCTCCCGACCGCGATCGACAACTCGCTGAAGAACCAGACCTACAACACCCCGGCCATCGCGACGCTCTTCTTGATGGCCGAGCAGCTCGACTGGTTCAACAGCCAGGGCGGCCTGGACTTCGCGGTGAGCCGGACGACGGACAGCTCGAGCCGTCTGTACGGCTGGGCCGAGAAGACGAGCTACACGACGCCGTACGTGGAGAACCCCGACCACCGCTCGCTGGTGATCGGCACGATCGACTTCGACGAGTCCATCGACGCCTCGGCGGTCGCGAAGACGCTGCGAGCCAACGGGATCGTGGACGTCGAGCCCTACCGCAAGCTCGGCCGCAACCAGCTCCGGGTCGCGATGTACCCGGCGATCGACCCCGCCGACGTCGAGGCGCTCACCGAGTGCGTCGACTACGTCGTCGAGAAGCTCTGACGAGCAGGGCGACGACCGCCGAGCCGGCCGCCGCAGCGAGCACGTAGCCGGCCGGACGGCCGAGGCCCGGTCGGTCCGGCTCGTCGGCCCCGTCCGTGTCCGCCTCTTCGCGGGCAGGGGCGGGGCCGTTCTCGTCCTGCGCCCCCGTCGCCGGGTGCGGCACCGCTCTCCATCGCGGCGGCGACCTTCGCCGGGACGTCCATCGCGAGGATCGGAGAAGGGACCTCCTCCGAGCTGAGGTAGAGCCGGCCGTCCTTGCCGACGGCGATGCCCTCCCCCTGCTCCTGCGCGGGCAGCTCGAACGCCCCGACCATGTCGAAGCCCGGGTAGGTGTAGACAGCCGCGTCGCCGTAGGTCCGCAGCACCACGTGCCGGCCGTCCGGGAAGAACGCGCCGTCGGTGACGAAGCCCGGCACCGAGGCGACCTGGGTGAGCCGGTGCATCCTGCCCGGCTCCAGGTCACGGGGCGCCTGGTACACCTCACCGCCCACGATCGGCCGCTTGCTGACCACGAGCAGCCGCCCCGTCCGGGGGTGCACCAGCAGGGTCTCGGCGTCGTGCGGCCCGTCGGGGTAGTCGAGGTCGAACGTGTCCGCCGGCACGACGCCGCCCGACGGCGAGGGCACCATCCGGAAGACCCGGATCGAGCCGCGAACCCGCTGGTTGTCGCCGATGTCCCCCACCCACAGCGAGCGCCGGCGGCCCGGGGCGATCGCCTCGACGTCGAAGGGGTCCTCGTCGTCGTACTGGGTTACTGCCGCGACCTCACCGCTGCTGGTGTCCACGGCGTAGACGAAGGGCCCGTCGCCGGAGTCGTTGATCGTGTAGATCCGGTTCCCGCGGACCACGAGCCCGCTGGACTCCTCCACCGCGTCGTCGACCATCGTCACGACGACGTCGGCCTTCACGTCGGGGTTGCCGTCCGGCTCGAACCGCGCGATGGAGCCGGTCCCCCCGATGGACAGGAGCGTCAGGAGACCGACGACGACCAAGGCGAGGTACCTACCGAGACGCCGCATGCGTCTGCCTCAACCGCTCCTCGAGGAGGTCGGCCAGACGCGGGTGGACGTTCCAGGTGCGCACCAGGTCCTCGAACTCCTCCCGCACCGCGGTGGAGGGGGCAGCACCCGTGCGGGTGGCACGCAGCAGCGTGTTGCGCGGCGTGTGCTGGCTCTCCACGAACTCGATCACATCGACACGGTAGCCAAGCAGCCGGAGAACGCCCGCCCGAAGCGCGTCGGTGAGCGTGTCGGCGAACCGCTCACGCAGGATGCCGTGGCGCGTGAGCATCGCGTACGGCGCCGGGGTCGGCGTCCTGCGCAGCTGCGCGGCCACGTCGTGGTGGCAGCACGGCGCGGCCAGCACCAGCGAGGCGTCCCAGAGCACCGCCCGGGCCAGCGCGTCGTCGGTCGCGGTGTCGCACGCGTGCAGGGCGAGTACGACGTCGGGCGCCTCGTCGAGGGTGACCGTCCCGATGTCGCCCTGCACGAAGGTGATCGAGTCCGAGATGCCGAGCTGCTCGGCGATCTCGGTGTTGTGCCGGTAGGACTGCTCCTTCACGTCGACGCCCACCATGCGCACGGGCAGACCCCGCACCCGTGTGAGGTAGCTGTGCGCGGCGAAGGTGAGGTAGGCGTTGCCGCAGCCGAGATCGACCACACGCAGCGGTTCCTCGGCCGTCGGTGTGCGTACGCGACCGGAGGAGATCGCGTCGTCCAGCGCCGGCCCGAGGCTGCGCAGGAACTCCTCGACCTGGCGGAACTTCCCCTGCCGGGTCCGCTTGACCTGGCCCTTCTCGTCCGAGATGCCGACGGCGACGAGGGCCGGGTCGTCCTCGGGCAGCAGCCGGGGCTTGGGGCGGTCGTGCTGCAGTCGCTGCTGCTCGGCCGCGCCTCCGGTCTCCTCGCGACGCGCGCTGGTGTGGACCAAGGCCTCGAGCTTCTTGGTGACGCGCACCTGGTGGGTCTCGGTCAGGGTGTCGACGTGCCAGTTGCCGAACGGCTCGTCGAGCAGGTCGTCGAGGGCCTGCTTCGCGGCGTCGCCGACCGGGTGGTTCGACGTGTGCGCCTGGGTCTCGTCGTACGCCGTGACCTGGAGGTGACGGCCCGATTTCAGGTCGACGTAGCGCAGCTCGACCCGGCGCCACCGGGGAGTCTGTCCGCGCTGGCGTCCCGAGGCGACCGCCCGCAGGAGGTTCTCGTCGTCCAGGACCAGCGCCCGCATGCGGGTGAGGACCCGCAGAAGTGGCTCGGCCACGTCAGCGCCGTACCAGAGCAGCGACCACCACGAGGAGCATCAGCGCCACGAGGGCACCGGGAATCACCATGCGGCGGTAGCGGGGGTTCATGGGGCCTGAGTTTATCCATGGGCCCCTTGACCCCTTCGGGCTATGGAGCGCACCGCGGAGCAGGAATAGCGTCGCGAGAGGACACAGACCACGACACGGGGGCCTGTACACAAGGAGGCCAGAAGTGTTCATCCAGATCATCCAGGGCAAGTGCACCAAGCCGGACGAGCTCCACGCCCTCACCGACAAGTGGTACCGCGAGGTGGCTCCGGGGTCGGTCGGCTGGCTCGGGGGCACCTACGGGATCACAGATGACGACATGTTCGTCGGCGTCGTCCGCTTCGAGTCGAAGGAGTCCGCGACGGCGAACTCCCAGCGGCCGGAGCAGTCGGCCTGGTGGAGCGAGATGGAACGGTGCTTCGACGGCCCTGTCGAGTTCCACGACTGCGACAAGGTCATGATGATGATGGGCGGCGGTTCAGACGAGGCGGGCTTCGTCCAGGTGATCCAGGGCAAGGTCGACGACCCGAGCCGGCTCGAGGCGGACTTCGACCGGATGACCGCCGTACTCCACGACGCCCGCCCGGACATCATCGGCGCGACGATCGCGATCGAGCCGGACGGAACCTTCACCGAGACGGTGGCGTTCACCAACGAGGCCGCCGCCCGTGAGGGCGAGGCCAAGGAGATGCCGTTCCAGGGCGAGGCCGCCGACCTGATGCGGGAGTTCGACGAGCTCACCCACGACGTCAGGTACCTGGACCTGCACCAGCCCTGGTTCGCATCGCGCTGAGCCGCGGGAAGTCGTTGACCTCGGGGTCGAGGAGACCCTGGGTCCGGCTGAAGACCGCGACGGCGAGGAGGGTGCCGATGATCGTCACGGCACCCCCGCCGATCAGTGTCCAGCGCGCTCCGAACGCCTCCCCGACCCATCCCACGATCGGGGAGCCGATCGGGGTGCCGCCCATGAAGATCATCATGTAGAGCGCCATCACGCGCCCTCGCAGCTCAGGCGAGACGCCGAGCTGGATGGTGGTGTTCGCCGCGGTGATCATGGTCAGCGCGGTGATGCCGATGACCGGCGTCCAGAGGGCGAAGGTGAGGTACGTCGGAAGCGTCCCCAGCACGATCTCGGCCAGGCCGAAAGACACCGCGGCCAGGATCACCAGACGGTGTCGTACGACGCCACGTCGAGCGGCCAGGAGCGCTCCCGCGAGCGATCCCACCGCCATCGTCGTGCCGAGGATGCCGTACTCCGAGGCCCCCTTTCCGAACACCTCGGTCGCCATGAGCGCGGAGGTCATCTGGAAGTTGAGGCCGAAGGTGCCTGCGAAGAACACGATCGCCAGGACCATCATGAGGTCGGGACGGCTGCGGATGTAGCGCAGGCCGTCGCGGATCATGCCCTTCTCGCGCCCCTGCCGCGCGGGGCTGTCGAGATCCCGCTCACGCATCAGCTGGAGAGCGATGACGACCGCGCCGTAGGACAAAGCGTTGATCGCGATGACCCAACCCGTGGCCTCGGCTCCCCCGCCGAGCCAGGCGATCATGAACCCGGCGACCGCGGGGCCGACGATGCGCGCGGCGTTGAACGAGGCGGAGTTGAGGCCCACCGCGTTGGTCAGGTCCTCCCTCGTCACGATCTCGCTGACGAAGGACTGCCTGGCGGGGGCGTCGAAGGCGGTGCCGATGCCGAAGACGAACGCGAGTGCGTACACGTGCCAGGTCTCGACGAGGCCGGTGATCGCCAGGACGCCCAACAGCAGCGCCGGCACGGCCATCATCAGCTGGGTGACCTGCAGCAGCCGGCGCTTGGGGAACCGGTCCGCCACGAGGCCGGCGTACGGCGAGAGCAGCAGGATGGGCAGGAACTGGAGGCCGGTGGTGATGCCGATCGCCGTGCCGGAGTTGCCGCTGAGCTGGAGGACGAGCCAGTCCTGAGCCACGCGCTGCATCCACGTGCCGACGTTCGAGACGACACCACCGGCTGCGTACAGCCGGTAGTTGTGGTTCGACAGGGCGCGGAACGTCGGGCTCAAGCGTTTGCCAGCCTCTCCAGGATCGGGGCTGCCTGACGCAGCACGGAGCGTTCTTCGGGCGTGAGCTCGCGCAGCCGCTGCGCGAGCCAGGCGTCACGGCGCCGGCGGTCGGCCTCGAGCGTCGTGGTGCCCTTGTCGGCGAGCTCGATCACGACCTGGCGACGGTCGGTCTCGTGCGCACGCCGCACGACGTAACCGGCCTCCTCGAGGCAGTTCACCGTCCGGGTCATCGACGGCGGCTGCACGCGCTCTTGAGCGGCGAGCTCGCCGATCGAGCAGGCGCCGTTGCGGTAGAGCGCCCCGAGCACCGACAGCTGACCGATGCTCAGCTCGTTGTGCGGGTCCCGCTCGCTTCGCAGGCGGCGGGTCAGCCGCGCCACCGAGACCCGCAGGGCGGCTGCGAGCCCGGCGTCGGTGCGGGCCATCTTCTCGATCGTCGGAGCCATGTCCTTAGCATAAGTCATTACCCTTGCTAAGTATTCCGATTTCAACCTTTGCCGTGGTCAACCATCCCCGGGTCGGCCGGCACCAGCCGTTTCAGCCACGCATGATCCGGAACCGGACCTCGCCGGAGGGCAGGTACTTCATGAAGTACCTGGCGTCGTGGGCCCGTCGGTGGTGGAAGCCACAGAGCGGCACGGCGTTCTCGAGGTCGGTGCAGCCGCCGTGGCCCCACGGCTCCGGATGATGGATCTCGCACCAGGCGAAGGGGCGTTCGCAGCCTTCCGCGGCGCAGCTGTCGTAGGTGACCGACAACGCACGGCGCTGCGCCTTGCTGTGAAGGCGGCGTTCCCTGCCGAGATCGAGCACCTCGGACCGCCCGCCGAGGACCACCGGGACGATGCCCGCGTTGCAGGCGAGCCGTCGGGTCTGGCCCGCCGAGGTCCGCACACCGGTGTCGAGGCCGGCGCTGGCGAGCCCGTCGAGCAGGTGCTGGTGCTCGATGTGCGCCATCACCGTGACCCCGGACCGGCCGAGGCCCTTGGTGGGCAGGTGCTCGAGCAGCTCGGTGAAGGCGGCACCCATCTGCTCCGACCAGTTCAGCCCGGGCCCGTCGCCGGGCAGGGTCGGATCGGTCACCGGCTCACCAGCCTTGTTGCGACCCCAGCGCCGCGGCGCGGAGAGCCGCTCGAGGGTGGCTCTGAGGAGCTGGGCCTGCAGCTCCGGGATGACGAACCTGCCCGAGACGGTGCCGTCGCCGTTGTCGCGCATCGTCATCCAGGTCTCGCGCTCGGCGTGCTCCTCGTCGTCCTCCAGCATGTCCTTCTCCTGCTGGTCGGCGAGGTCCTTGGAGACGCGCTCGAGCATCCGCCGAGCGGCCTGGCGGAGGCGGCGAGCGTTCATCCCGCCGACGGCCTTCGCGACCAGCCCCTCCTCCGCCGCGGCTCGCTGCTCCCCGGTGGCGGCGTCGGGCATCTTCTCCGCGGCCTTGACGATCACCCTGACCTGGTCGACGTTGATGACCCCCTTGGCGAACGCCTCCCGTGTCGCGTCGTACTTGGTCTGGAGCATGCGCGCCAGCCACAGGCCACCAGCCATCACCGCGCGGGTGCTGCCGGTGAGCTTCGCTGCCCACGCATCGGTGCCGGTGTCGGCCTCGTCCTCGGCCAGCCGGCGCTGCTCGGCCTCGGCCAGCATCGCCAACTTCAGCGCTGCCACCTGCGACTCGAGCGCGTGCAGCTCGGCCAGCGCCTCGCTCACCTCGAACCGGTCGAGCGACCCCGCCGGCACCTCGGCCGCCGCTTCGACCGCCTCGCGTGCCGTCGCGATCCACCGGCCGACCACCGGGGCTCTGAGCTGCTGAACCGTCATGCGTCGAGCCAACCGGCGACCGCCGACATTTCAGGCGATCTGTCTCACATGCCGAGAGACTTAGCGCAATTGGTCCTCAACCGTCGTGATGCCAACGCGGCTTGTTCAAGAAGGCGGGCTTGCCGAGCCACGTCGCACACGTGCCGCGAAATTGCGAGCGCCTCTCATAACCGAGTGAGGAAGTCGATTTCCGAGCTCTTCGCGGCGTTCTTGGCAATGCCGACCAGCATGAGAAGGGTGTGCTGAAGCCAGCCCAGAAACACGTAGGCAGTGAGCGCGGCGGCAAGCCCGTAGATCCAGACCACGAAAACGAGCGCTCCCGCAAACGGGTTCTGACCCGAGGCGCCGAACAAGGTCGCGAACAACACTCCACCACCTGTCAGCGCTAGCACCCCGCTCTTCGCGACCCATGACCAACGGACGGAAGGAGTTCACCATGTGAGACAAACCCGCGAATCGGCAGGCGTTCGCGCCTTGACTTCAGAACAGCAAGGCGGGACGGCTCCACGTCCCGACCGCTGGCCCTCCTGGCCTGAGTCCGGCCTTTCGGGGGGGTCGTCCACCATTCGAGACAGACGGGCGGATCGGTAGGCGTTCGCGCACGGCCGACGCCCAGGCTCAAGCGCGGCAGCAAGCACGCTGCCGATCTGCGCGCTGTCGTGGACGCGATGCTGAGGGTTAGCGCGCGAACAGCGGTATGTCAGTGCGTTCGCAGGCATGCCGACACCTAGGGTCGCATCGACGAGTCGCTCGCGGAGCTGGCCGGGGTGGAGCGGCGCTGCCGGGAGGACGTGTCCCGCCTCGGCTAGCGTCCGGTCCCGGCGAGGTCCACGGCCCGCAGGATCCCGAGCATGGCGGCGAACGCGCCGCCTACGACGAGCAGCACCCCGCCGAGCAGCGCCGCCACGGTCACCGGTGTGCTCGTCGAGTCGGGCGCGAGCAGCGCGAGCAGCACCGACACCGCCGTACCGGCGCCGACGCCGACCAGGGCGATCCTTCCGGTGCGACCCGGCGGCCGCCAGCGGTCCTCGCCGGGCACCGCCTGGTCCCTGCCGCGCAACACCACCCAGGCCGCGACCACGGACCAGAAGCCGACCACGCAGAACGCCGCGAGCGCGTCGCCTGCGCGGTGCCACCCGGCCGACATGGTCGCGACCGCGACGAGCGCGCCGACGGCTGCCCCGATGACGGCGGCGAGCCGGCGAAGCGCGACCGGGACCACGAGGACGAGCGCCGCGGCCGCGCTGAACGCGGCGGTGGCATGCCCGGACGGCAGGCTGTTCAGCGTCTCCGGGGCGGCCTCGCGCAGGCCGAGGTCGGGACGCGAGAACAGGTAGTTCTTGAGCAGCCAGGTGCTTACGTTGGCCGCGGCCAGCAGACCGATCGAGACGACGGCCGCGCGACCGGCCAGCCGGAGCAGCGCGATCACCACGACGACCGCCGTCGCCACCGCGAGCGAGCCCACCGACACCACGTCGAGGACCGCGTGCACGCTGTCGGAGACGGCCGACCGGGTGCTCAGCGCGCCGCGCAGCGCCGCGTCGCTGACCAGCCGGCCCGGAACGGTGCGCACGGTCAGCACGTAGACGGCGGCGAGCGTGACCAGGTAGGCGGCACCGAGCCCGCCGAGCACCAGTCGGGGGCGGGTCCGGTCGGGCACGGTGGGCAGCAGCTGCGTGGTCACGGAACCCGTGTACCCACCCGGGCCTTGGCCTTCACCTACCGTCTCACGACACGCGTGGTTGGCTCCGCCACATGCGCTACGCCATCACCGGCGCGGCCGGCGCGCTGCGCGACCTCGGCGTGGAGCTGGTCCCCCGGGCGCCCTCGACGACCGCGCGGCGCTCGACCGGCTCTGCGCCGGCGCGGCCGGGCTGTTCGACGTGGCCGGCTGGGACAAGCCCGGGCAACGCGACCGCCCGCCGTCCGGGTCAACGTCGAGGGCACCCACAACGTCCTCGACGCCGCACGGCGCAACCAGGTGCCCAAGGTCGTCTACACCAGAACGCTCGCGGTGAACTCCGACACCGAGGAGCAGGCGGTCGACGCGACCTACCGGGTCACCGACGAGCACCGGTCCGCGTACGACCGCACCACGGCCGAGGCCCACGACGTCGCCCTGCGCCGGACAGGGCAGTCGACGCCTGGGGTGCTTCGCGCCGCCGGCTACCGCTCAGGTGCGCGTCGCGCGGATCGCGGCAGATAAGTGATAGAGGGGCGTACTCCGTGAGCGCGCTCCGGGCTGTGCTCACTAGCATGCATGCCCATGGATTCCTCGCCGTGCGTCTTGTACCCGTCGCGCACCAAATCGCTAGCGTTCCTGGTCGTCTCTGTGCTGTTCGTAGTTGGCGGAATCTGGCTGCGTGAAGACGGACCAGTGGCCGCATGGTTGACGATCGTCTTCTTCGGGCTAGGCGCCGCCGTCTTCAGTGCGAACCTACTGCCGGGCAGCAGCTACCTGAAGTTGACCAGCGAACGCTTTGAGCAGCGAGTCCTCTTTCGGACCCACAGCGAGTCATGGAAGAACATCCAGCGCTTCGAGGCGTACCGAAACCCCACTAGCTCATCGCGCTCGGTCGGCTTTTTCTATGAGCCGGACTACGCTTCAACGGCTCGTGGCGCCGCCGGTCGCAAGATCAGCAGGTCGATGGTTGGTGTGGATGGCGCGCTCCCCGACACGTACGGCATGTCCGCGGACGAGTTGGCGGAGCTGATGAACAACTGGCTTGAGAGCAATAAACCCTTGCCCCGGTGACAACATCCGCTCATCGGCATGGTCGAGTAGGGCATCGGCAGTCGCGGTCTTACCTCAACGCGGCAGTTCCGTTCGTTCGGAAACGCCGCGCGGGGGCAGTGGAGCCCGCCTATTCGGTCGGACGCTCCCATCGTCGCCACACTTCCCACGCAAGACCGAGTGCGCCCGCGGCTCCGAGGACGACAGGAGCCGGGTCCTGTTGCGTCAGTCCCCAGATGCAGACGGCGACTGCTAAGGCGATGAAAGGTGAGGCCCTGGCAAGGAGTTGCCTGCCGTACGGCCGCAGTTCGGGATGCTCGGCGTAGCGCCGCCTCTGTCGAGGGATAACGCGCAGAATCATCCAGAGGACCGCGCCGAGAAGCACGAACGGAAGCATGGTGGCAAGTAGTTGGCCAAGCACCCGGTCATCATCCCCGTACCTGCTCTCAACTGAACACCGAGCGGACAGCGGCAGATGCGGACGTTGAGAACAGCACGGGAACCAAGGGGTCTCCCGTCGCGTCCCAAGAGCATGATGTCCGTCATGCCTGCCCGCCGTAGCGCCCGGATCTCGCTGCTCGGAGGGGCCTTTGCGGTGCTCCTTGCGGCCGGTGTCGGCCTGCATGCCACGCGAGACCCCCGTGCTGAGGTGATCGACGAATCAGCCGATGCGACGGGGTGGAAGACCCTCGCGTACGAAGGAGTCAGCGTCAACGTCCCCTCCGACTGGGAGAGGTTGGACATGGGCGACTGTGAGTTCAGCCTCGAGCGATGGGCACCGCCAGGCGTACCCCCATGCGACCCCAACGCGGAAGGCGTCGCCTTCTACGGTTCCGCGACCTTTGACCCGGACTTCGGCCCAGGCGTCATCAGGGGCGACGAGGGGGACCCGCAGATCCCTGACTGGAAAGGGTATGTCTACGCCGGCGAGTTCGCCGTGCGGCAAATCAGTGAAACGGTCAGCTGGCTGACCTGGCGGCCGCCTCAATCTCCTCGCGCCGCTCCGCCCAGAAGGCTGGGTCGTGCCGCTCCTCGGCCATGTCCTCCGCGTCGGTTCCCACCGCTCCGTCGAGTGCTTCGCGCAGGATGTCGGCGTGGCCGGCGTGCCGACTGGTCTCGGCAAGCAGGTGGACGAGGATGTTGAACAGGGGCACCTCGGCGTCCTGCCACCAGGCCACGCGGCCCGTGGCATGGAGGGCGAGGGTGTCCACCGTCGCGTCGCTGTGCTCCCACACCCGTCGGTAGCGGTCGATGATGTCGCTGCGGGACTCGCGCTCGGTCGCCCACATGTCGGCGAGTCGCTCGGCTTCGACGTCCCACCGAGGTAGGGGTTCAGGAAAGGGACGGCCGAAGACCTCGCCTAGATACCTGGCCTCCCAGGTCGCCAGGTGCTTGACCAGGCCCAGAAGGTTGGTCCCGGTGACGGTCAGCGGACGACGGGCGTCGTACTCGGACAGCCCGTCGAGTTTGGCAAGCACCGCCTCGCGCTCGTGCTTCAGGTAGTTGTACAGGTTGGCCTTCGCAGCGTCGTCAATCATGGGACAGCACCCTGCCACTGGTGCCCCAGCTCACGCGCCTGTCGACGGCAATGGCTTCCGCAAGCCGAAGGTTCTGCGGTTCGGGGAACAACCGCAATGCGGCATGTCCGGATGGCCGCAGCGCACAGCGGCGGGCCATCCCGCCCTTCTTGACACCGAAGATCGATGAGGACACATTGTTTTACGATAAAACCGCGTCGAAGGTCAGGAATGCTAATGCGCCAGAACCGCAGCTTCATGGTGGCCAGCTGGATCGCGCTGGCGGCCTCGGTCGTCGCGACACTGGGGGCGCTGTTCGTGGCCGCCGTCGGCGTCGCTGGCTTGACCGGCTGGAGCGACTACTCCCACCGGATCAGCCTCGTGCCCGGCACCCATCTGCTGGACATGAGCTACCAGCCCTCGTGGGAGGTCCGCGCGTTCACCGAGGTCTGCCCCCGTATCAACCTCGACCACCCCCGGCGCGACTGCGAGAACGTGCTCCTCCGCGATGCGCGCGGCCCACGCCAGGACGACCCCTTCCTGCTTCCGAACGACGAGATCCGAGCAGTATCGGCCCATCTCGAAGGCCGCCTGTTCTTCGACGCCGACCCGGGGTGGAACCCCCTCGTCGCCTCCCTGTACGGAATGACGGCGCTCAGCCTGCTTGTCCTTGCCTTCCTGCTGTCGCAGCTGTGGCTGCTGCTGCGCGCCGTCTCCCACGACGCACCGTTCACCGACCAGGTCGTGCGCCGACTGCGAGTCATCGGTTTCACCCTGATCGCGTGGGAGCTGCTGGAACCGTTCTTGTGGCTGTTCCTCAGTCCCAAGGCCTGGGAATACGGCCTCCTCGGCGCCGGTGCCCGGGGTGTGGGCCTGGAACTGGGGTCGATGGAGCCAGGCGGACCGCAGCTCACGCTGATGGCGTTCGGGGCGCTGTTGCTGCTGCTGGCGCAGGTCTTCAAGCGCGGAGTTCGCCTGGAAAACGACCAGAGGCTCACGGTCTGATGGCGATCGACATCCGCCTCGACCACGTCCTGCTCGACCGCAGGATGACCCTCACCGAGCTGGCTGATCGCGTCGGCATCACCGTCGCCAACCTCTCCATCCTCAAGACCGGCAAGGCGCGGGCGATCCGCCTCTCGACCCTCGATGCGATCTGCCGAGAACTTGACTGCCAACCCGGCGACCTGCTGACCCACCTCCCGGACGACGCGTCGGGGCACGCCCGCCCCACACGTCGGTGAGCTCACCAGCGGAGAAGGCGTCAACGCTATTCACTGGCCGGCGGCGACGCTGATCCGGTCATGCCACGCACGCACTCAATTCGGCAGATCCGGTAAACCGTGGGTGCCCCGGGCGCAACCGCCAAAAGGGACACACCCAGTGAGACCCAACTCAGCCGATGTCGCGGTGGCGGAAACCGACCCACCCCGCGAGCACCGCGGCGGCACTCAGCAGCAGCAGTACGACGAGCGGGGTGGCCGTGACCTCCACGGCCGGGACCGTCGGGATGTGCGTGAACGGCGAGAGGTCCTTGACCCACTGCGGCGGGTCGAGCAGGCTGCCGAGCCACCCGACCACGAAGGCGAGGGCGAGCACCGCCCAGACCGCGCCCGAGGCTCGGGGCACCCAGCCGACGAGCAGCACGACGAGGGCCACCAGGAGCATTACCGCGGGCAGATGGACGAGGGCGTACCCCGTCAGCTGCCACACCTCCTCGACACGTCCGGTCGTCACGGCGTACGAGATCCCGACGCCGAGGCCGCCGGACCCCACGACGAGCAGCACGCCGACGAGGGTGACCAGCAGGCTGCCGAAGAGCCACCTGGTCCGCGAGACGCCGGTCGCAAGAACTGGCTCGAGCCGGTCGGCCGTCTCCTCGGCACGGGTGCGGAGCGCGGACGACACGGCGAACCCCGAACTCCCGATCGCCAGCAGGAGAAGGCTCGTCGCGAAGAACGCGTCGACCACGTCGAGGCCGGCCGATGCCAGGTACTCCTTCAGGGTCGGGTTGTCCTCCACCAGGTTCTGGATCGACTCACTGAAGGAGCCGAGCAGCAGCCCCATCGACCAGACGCCCACGACCCAGCCGAGCAGCGCACCCCTCTGCAGCCGCCAGTTGAGACCGACCACGCCCGACAGCGACCGGTCCGCCTCGGCCGGGCCTGGCCTCGTCGCCACGAGGCCCGCGCCGAGGTCGCGCCGGCTCTCGAAGAGCACGGTCGCCGCGACGAGGACCGCGGTGAGCAGGAGCGAGAGCCCAAGGGGCCACCAGCGGTTGTCGTCGTAGACACGGACCTGCTGCGACCAGCCCATCGGCGAGAGCCAGGACCAGGCGTTCTCCCAGACGTCGCCGATCGCCCTCAGGCCGAAAGCCACCGCGAGAGCGGCGAGCGAGAGCCCGACTGCGCCGCGGCCATGGCTCATCACCTGAGCTGCGCAGGCGGCGACGCCGGTGAACACGACACCGAACGCTGCCACCGCCGCCCCGAAGAGCAGCGACTCGCGAACGGGCTGCTCCTCGGCCAGGAACGACGCCGTCACGCCGGCACCGACCAGGATCGATGCGGCCGAGGCGACGAGGACTGCCGTGGTGATGACCGCGTGCGGGTCGACCACGGTCGAGCCGAGCAGCTCCACCCGGCCGGCGTCCTCCTCCCGACGGGTGTGCCGGACGACCATGAAGATCGCCATGAGGGCGACCCCGAGCAGCGCGGTGAGGCTGGTCTCGTAGATGAGGATGCCGCCGATCTGGGTCAACGCGACGGGCGGCCCGCCGATTGCGACCGAGGCCGGCGAGCCGCCGACGTTGACCGCGTACGACGCGACCTCGACAGGGGTGTCGTAGGTCCGCCGGACCGCTGCGGCGGAGAGGTAGGTGACCACGGTGATCGCGAGAATCCACACCGGGAGGTAGATCCGGTCCCGCCGGAGCACGAACCGGATGAGCGGCCCCACCCCGGTGAAGGCGGTCATCAGCCCGCTCCCTCCACCGGGACGCTCTCGGCCTCGGGAACCCTTTCGCCGAACTGGCGCAGGAAGAGCTCCTCCAGCGTCGGCGGATGGCTGACCAGCGAGGTGATCTTGAGGGGCGCGAGGTAGTCCATGGCGTCGTCGAGGTGGTCGGTGTCGACGTCGAAGGAGACCCGGCCGTCCTCTCGGACCACGTGAGCCACGCCCGGCACGTCCTGGATGCGGTCCGAGGGCCGCTCGGTCTTCACGATGACCGTGGTCCGGGTGAGGTGGCGAAGCTCTTGCAGGGTCCCGCTCTGCACGACCTTGCCGGCCCGGATGATGCTCACGCGGTCCGAGAGCGCCTCGGCCTCGGCGAGGATGTGGCTGGAAAGGAGCACCGTGCGACCTCGATCCTGCTCCTCGCCGATGCAGTCACGGAAGGTCGCCTCCATGATCGGGTCGAGACCTGCGGTCGGCTCGTCGAGCAGCAGCAGCTCGACGTCGGAGGCGAGGGCCGCGACCAGGGCCACCTTCTGCCGGTTGCCCTTGGAGTAGCTGCGAGTCCTCTTGGTCGGGTCGAGGTCGAAGCGCTCGAGGAGGCTCGCGCGGCGTCTCGGGTCGATGCCGCCGCGCAGCCGGGCCAGAAGGTCGATGACCTCGCCTCCGGTGAGGTTCGGCCACAGCGCGACCTCACCCGGGACGTACGCAAGACGACGGTGCAGGGTGGAGGCCTCCGCCCACGGGTCACCGCCGAGCAGCACGACCTTGCCACGGTCGGCGCGCAGCAGGCCGAGGAGGATCCGGATGGTCGTGGTCTTCCCGGAGCCGTTGGGCCCCAGGAAGCCGTGGACCTCTCCGGTCCTGACCTCCAGGTCGAGGCCGTCGAGGGCGACCGTCGTACCGAATGTCTTGACCAGGCCCGAGACGAAGATCGCACTGTCGCTCATGCCACCACTGTGGCACCGAGGTAGGCGCTCCGGCAGGGACTTACGCCCCGAGGACCTGCTTTACGGGCTCGATCGCGAAGTACAGGACGAAGAGGACCGACACCACCCACATCAGGGGGTGGATGGCGGAGGCCTTGCCCCGGACGATCTTGACGAGGACGTAGGCGAGGAAGCCGGCGCCGATGCCGACCGAGATCGAGTAGGTGAACGGCATGAGCACGATGGTGAGGAAGGCAGGGATCGCGATCTCGACGTCGTCCCACTCGATGTTCTTGACCTGCTGCATCATCAGGAAGCCCACGAGCACGAGCGCGGGCACCGCCGCCTCGTTGGGGATGATCTCGACGATCGGCGCGAAGACCGTCGCGAGCAGGAAGAGCACACCGGTCACGACGCTCGCCAGACCCGTGCGCGCGCCCTCGCCGACACCCGAGGCGGACTCGATGTAGGAGGTGTTGCTGGAGACACCGGCCGCGCCGCCCGCGGCGGCGGCGCACGGAGTCGACGACCAGGATCCGCTTGGCGTTCGGCGGCGCGCCCTCCTCGTCGAGGAGCTCGGCCTCGGCGCCGATCGCGGTCATCGTGCCCATCGTGTCGAAGAAGTCGGCGAGCAGCAGGGTGAAGATGAACAGCACGGCCGTGACGAAGCCGGCGCGCTCGAACGAGCCGAAGATCGACACCTGGCCGAGGAGCGAGAAGTCCGGGACCGCGATGATGTCGTCCGGGATCGCCGGGACGTTGAGGTTCCAGCCCTTCGGGTTCACCTTGCCCTCGCCGAGCACGGTGGGGCCGACGTTCGCGACCGTCTCGACGACCACCGCGACCAGCGTCGTGACCAGGATCGAGATCAGGATCGCGCCCTTGACCTGCCGGACGTAGAGAGCGATGACCAGGACCAGGCCGAAGACGAAGACGAGGACCGGCCAGCCCTGGAGCGAGCCGTTGAGCCCGAAGCTCGACCGGGACGGTGGTGTTGAGCGCATCGGGGTTGCGGCGCGACCAACCCGGCGTCGACCAGGCCGATCAGCGCGATGAACAGGCCGATGCCGACGCTGATGGCGACCTTGAGCTGGGCGGGCACGGCGTGGAAGACCGCCGTGCGGAAGTTGGTGAGCACCAGGACGCAGGATGATCAGACCCTCGAGCACCACCAGGCCCATCGCGTCTGCCCAGGTCATGCCCGCCGCGATCGTGAACGCCACGAACGCGTTGAGACCGAGACCGGTGGCCAGCGCGAGCGGGAAGTTCGCGACCACGCCCATGAGGATCGTGAGCAGACCGGCCACGAGGGCCGTCGCGGCTGCGATCGCCGCGAGGTTCGGGGCGTCGCCGCCGCCTAGGAACTTGCCCTCGCCGTCCTGGGCGAAGCCGAGGATCAACGGGTTGAGCACGATGATGTAGGCCATCGTGAAGAAGGTGACGAACCCGCCGCGGACCTCCCGGCCCACAGTCGACCCCCGCTCGGAGATCTTGAAGTACCTGTCCAGGAAGGTGGCTTGCGTCGTGCCACGCTCGGTGGTGCTGGTGACCTTGTCCACAGGAGGTTCCCTTGAGTGTGCTTTGACGTGGGCGGGGAGACGGGCCGCAACGGGGGCACGTCGGTGAATATCATCCCAGAACGGTCATCCGCAACGGCCAAGTGGTCTTGCGGACTGGGCTAGGTTGGGTCCGTGGAGCAGGAGCCCAAGGGGATGCGGGAGACCGAGAACGTGCAGGTGCACGCGATCGGCAAGCGGAAGTTCGTCGTCGCCGACGTGGAGCCCCTCGACGTCGACGGCGTCCGCACGGTCGCGGTCGGCACCGCACTGTGGGCAGTCGCGTTCGTGCTGCTCCTGCCGTTCTACGACCGGCTGCAGGAGAGCGGCAGGGTGTGGTGGCTCTACACCTGCGTCGCCGGGTTCGGCCTCGGCATCATCGGCTGGGACTACTGCCGCCGACGCCGGCGCCGCGGAGCGCGGTAGCCCGTCCCCGGTCGGCGAGCCCCGGCTAGAACTGCTCCAGGTCGTCCCAGGTCAGCGTGTCGAGCACCGGCTCGGGCAACGGCGCCGGGAGGTTCCGCTTGTGCAGCTGGGCCTCGCTGTGGGCGCCGCACCCGTGGTCGAGGGAGACCACCCGGCCGTCGTCGTTGGCGTAGGCGTTCGCGCACACCCCGAACATCTGGGAGAGCGGCCCCGAGAGGCGCACGAGGAAGCCGCAGGATCCGCACTTGCTCGGGGCCGACTGCGCGATCGGCGCCTCCGGGCCGTGGCTGCCGTCGTACCACCGCTGGGCCGCGAGGTCGCGACCCTCGAGCGAGAGCACCCGGGGGCGGCCGAGACCGACCTCGTCGGAGACCTCCCGGACGGTGTCGGCGTCGATCAGCTCGTCGTCGGCGAGGTAGCCCGGCACGAGGCGCGGGTCGTCCTCCTCCGTCGGGAGCAGGTCACCCGGTCCGAGGTCGCCGGGCTGGATCCGCTCTCGCCAGGGCAGCCACGGCGGCGCCACCAGGGCGTCGTCGCCGGGCAGCAGCACGATCTCGTCGACCGTGACCTGCTTCTGGCGAGGGGCGCGTGCGAGGGTGACCGACCAGCGCCACCCGCGGTAGCCCGCGCGGGTGCAGGCGAAGTAGTGGGTGGTGACCCGCTCGTCCTCGCTCGCGTGACCGAGGTGGTCGCCCACGTCGCCGGCGTAGGCGAGCTCGAGGAGGGCTTCCCGGGCGACGTCGACAGCCCGAACCCCCACGGTGTCCGGCTTGTGGCTGCGAGCGGCTGTCATCACCGGGCGATTCTCTCCCATGAGCACGGGTCATGTCTCGTCGGGTGCCACATTCGGCGCTGCCTTTGGGCAGGATGGAGCCATGGCGCACGACGAGGCGACGCAGACCGGTCGGCGGCGAGGTCGCGCCGTCACCGACGCGGCTCGCCGCGCGGGCGCCGCCACCGGGCGCGCGGCCGGCTACACCTACCGGCAGGCGCGCCGGGCGACGCGGGCGGAGGGGGCCGGTGAGACCGGGCTCTACCGGCTGATCGAGCTTCACGCGTTCAACGCCGCTGGCGACGCGGCCGTCGCGGTCTCCCTCGCCGGCACCCTGTTCTTCCAGGCGCCCACGGGCGAGGCCAGGCTGCAGGTCGCTCAGTTCCTCGCGATGACGATGCTGCCGTTCGCGATCGTCGCCCCGCTCGTCGGGCCGTTCCTGGACCGCTTCGGCCACGGCCGCCGCTGGGCCATCGGCGGCACGATGGCCCTCAGGGCGTTCCTCTGCTGGGTCCTGGCCGACTCGCTGAGCTCAGGGTCGCTGGCCCTCTTCCCCGCCGCCCTCGGTGTGCTGGTCGCGTCGAAGGCGTACGGCGTCACGCGGGCCGCCGCGGTCCCCCGGCTGCTGCCGGAGCGGCTCACCCTGGTGAAGGCCAACTCCCGCATCTCGCTCGCCGGTGTCGCGGGCGCAGCGATCTCCGCTCCCCTCGCCGCCCTGGCCGCGAGCCTCGGGGGGCAGTGGGCCCTGCGGTACGCCTTCGCCGTGTTCGTCGGCGCGACGATCCTGGCGATCCTGCTGCCGGCCCGGGTGGACTCCGCCCACGGCGAGGAGCAGCTCGCCATCGGCAAGGGACAGCGCCACCGCACCCTGCTCGGTGGACCCGTGCCCCGCGTCGTGGTCGTCGGGCTACGCAGCAACGCGGGCCTGCGCCTGCTCTCCGGCTTCCTGACGATGTACATGGCCTTCCTGCTGCGCGAGGAGCCCTTCCCCGGCTGGGAGGACAAGCCGGCGCTGCTGCTCGGCCTCGTGATCGGAGCGGCCGGGGTCGGCAGCACCATCGGCATCGCCCTCGGCTCGCTGCTGCGGTCGGTGCGCCCCGAGGCGACCGCAGTCCTCACGCTCGTCGCGGACGCGGTGATGACGGTGGTCGTCGCGGTGTTCTACGGCCTGCCGACGGCTGTCCTGCTGGGCCTCACCGCCGGGCTCGCCCAGTCGCTGGGCAAGCTCTCGCTCGACGCGCTCATCCAGCGAGAGGTCCCCGAGCGCACCCGCACGAGCGCGTTCGCCCGGTCCGAGACCCTGCTCCAGCTCTCCTGGGTCGTGGGCGGCTTCATCGGCATCGCGATGCCGCTCAACCCGCAGCTCGGCCTGGGCGTCGCCGCGGCGATCCTCACGACTTGGACCGGCTTCGTGGTCCAGAGCCGGCGCCGGGCGTGAGGGTCAGAGCTCGAGCTCGTCGGCAAGGGCCCGCAGCAGCATCGCGGTCGGCTTCGCGGTCTTCGGGTCGGGGTGGCGACCGTTGCGGTAGCCCTTCTCGATGTTCTCGAGCAGCCGGTAGAGGTCCTCGATGATGTTGACCATCTCGGCAGGCTTCTTGCGCATCGCCTTCGAGACCGACTGCGCCGGCTCGAGGACGCGCACCTGGAGGGCCTGGTCGCCCTTGCGCCCCTGGACGATGCCGAACTCGACCCGCTGGCCGGCCTTCAGCGTCGTGACACCTGCGGGGAGGGCAGCCGCTCGGACGTAGACGTCGCCGCCCTCGTCCTTGGACAGGAAGCCGAAGCCCTTCTCGGCGTCGTACCACTTGACCTTGCCAGTAGGCACCGGATGACCTCTTCTTCTACTCGTCTGCGGAATCCCCGTGGTGGAAAGGCTTCCAGGATATGGCGGCGTCCGGCATCTGCACGAACGGGTTACCGGAAGCGCTCGGGCTCCGGGAGCCGCTCGTTCATCGAGCCGGAGCGGAAGCCCTTCTCGTCGAGCCTGGCGCTGGGGAAGCCGGCGCCGACGGCGGCCGCCACGACAGCGGGGAGCTGCCTGGCGGCGTCGAGCAGCTCGGTGTCGACCTCGATGCTCGCCACGTCGTCGAGGTCGCGCACACGAAGGTTCCGGACGGGGACGCCGCCCGACTCCAGTGCCGCACGCACGGCACGCTCGGCCCGCTCGATCCTGGCGAGGCGGAAAGGACTGACCTCGATGCCGTAGGCGACCCGCGAGGACAGGCAGGCCGCGGCAGGCTTGTCCCAGGTCGGCAGGCCCCAGGAACGCGACGCCTCGCGAACCTGCTGCTTGGTGAGGCCGGCGTCCCTCAGCGGGGTGATCGCGCCCCGCTCGGCGGCGGCGCGGATGCCTGGCCGGAAGCCTGCGACGGCGTCGTCGGCGTTCGTCCCGGTGGCGACGTGGGCAAAGCCGTGCTCACGTGCGAGTGGGCCCAGCACGTCGAGCAGCTCGGCCTTGCAGAAGTAGCAGCGGTCCCCCGCGTTGGCGCGGTAGCCCTCGCGCTCCATCTCGTGGGTGCGAGGGGTGAAGACCTGCACCCCGAGGCCCTCGGCGAACTCGCGGGCCGGAGACCTCTCGGCCCGGGGAAGCGAGTCGGAGTAGGCGGTGGCGGCCGCGACCTTGTCGGTTCCGAGCGCCCGGGCGGCCGCGGCGAGGAGGAACGCGCTGTCGGCACCGCCGCTGAACGCGACCATCACCGACCCGCGCGAGCGCAGGTCGGCCTCGAGCGAGTCGAGCCGCTCGGTGAGGAGGTCGGGTCCGGTCACCGCGCCACCCTATGTAGCCATTCCGATTGAAACCACTCCAGCACCCTGGAAACATGGAGAATCCTGGCCTGCACCGGGCGGCCGGGCTGAACAGGGGGAAGGTAGGTCCGTTGAGCACGTTGGCGCGGGTTCGACGGGTCTCCGCGGCCCTTGTGGCGGCGTGCCTCGTCGGCGGAGGTACGACGGGGGTGGCCGGTGCCGTTCCCGCCCCGACCGAGGTCGCCGCGCCGGGCGTCTACGTCGTCGCCTTGAACACCACTCCTCACACCCATGCCCCGGCCCGGGCGGCACGCCTCCGCGACGCCCAGGACGCGCTGCTCCAGGAGCTCGGCCGACCGAAGGTCCTCTACCGCTTCAGGTCTGCCCTCGACGGCTTCGCGGCGGAGCTGACCCGCGACCAGGTCAAGCGGCTCCGCTCCGACCCCCGCGTCGCCCTGGTGGAGCGGAGCACGAAGCAGCGCCTGGACTCGGTGGACTCGCGAGGTTCCATCGGTGTCGACCAGGCCTGGGCGGCCGCGGGCGGACCCGACGACGCCGGACGCGGCAGGGTGGTCGGGGTGGTCGACAGCGGCATCTGGCCCGAGAACCCGAGCTTCGCGGCGCTGCCCGGCGTCGACGACCGCGGACCGGCCGGCTTCCACGGCACCTGCGCGGGTGGCGACCAGTGGGACGAGGCCGACTGCAACAGCAAGGTGGTCTCCGCGCGCTACTTCGTGAAGGGGTTCGGCGAGGAGAACCTCGCCGCGACCGAGTACCTCTCGCCCCGCGACGGGAGCGGCCACGGCTCGCACACCGCCGCCGTGGCGGCCGGCAACGACCACGTCCGAGTGCGCGTCGAGGGCCAGGACTTCGGCCACACGTCGGGCATGGCGCCCGGTGCGCGCATCGCGGTCTACAAGGCGTGCTGGACCGCGCCGGACCCGTCCGAGGACGGGTGCACCACCGCCGACGCCGTGGCCGCGATCGACCAGGCGGTGGCCGACGGCGTCGACGTGATCAGCTACGCCGTGTCGGGGCCCTCCGGCGTCGACTCCGACTCCGTCGAGCTCGCCTTCCTCAACGCCACGGCCCAGGGCGTCTTCGTGGCCGCGGCCGCGGGCAACCGGGGTCCGGGCAGGGCAACCGTCGCCCACACGAGCCCGTGGGTCACGACGGTCGGCGCCAACTCCCACCACACGTTCCAGGGTGCCGTCGTCCTCGGCGGCGGGGAAGCCCGGGTCGGCGGCATGGTCTCGGACCGGTCGGTTCGCCGCACCGGGATCGTCCTCGCCCAGGACGCGGGTTCTCCGAGCAGCAGCACCCGGGACGCCCGGCTCTGCCTGCCCGAGGCCCTCGACGCCTCGGCGGTCAGGGGCAAGATCGTCGTCTGCGACCGCGGCACCGTCGCGCGGGTCGACAAGTCGGCCGCGGTCGCGCGTGCGGGCGGCGTGGGCATGGTGCTCGCCAACGTCCGACCCGACAGCGTCTACTCGGACTTCCACGCCGTGCCCACCGTCCACCTCGACGTGAGGGCCGCCCGGGCGGTCAAGAGATACGTCTCGCACACCGACCGGCCGACCGCGTCCTTGCGCCCGACGGCGTCCGCCGACCACGACGTGCCCCAGGTCGCGCCGTTCTCCTCGCGCGGGCCGGTGCGCCGCGACGGCGGGAGCCTGCTCAAGCCGGACGTGACCGCGCCCGGCATGGGCGTCCTGTCGGCCGTCGCCCCTGCCTCCGACGAGGGCCGCCTCTGGGACCAGTACTCCGGCACGTCGACGAGCACCGCCCACGTCGCGGGACTCGCCGCGCTGGTGATGGGCGAGCATCCGCGCTGGACGCCCGCGATGGTGAAGTCCGCGATGGCGACGACGGCGGACGCCCTCGAGGGCAGCGGCCCGCTCGCCGCGGGTGCCGGCCAGGTCGACGCGACCGAGGTGCTCGACCCGGGCCTGGTCCTCGACGCCTCCGCGGAACGGTTCCGCGCCTGGCTCGCCGGCCGTGTCGAGACCCGGAACCTCAACCTCCCCTCGATCGCGGTGGGCGACCTCACCGCCCGCACCCGGGTGGTCCGCCGCGTCACGAACGTCTCCGGACTCGCCGAGACCTACAGCGCGCGGGTGCTCGGCCTCTCCGGGCTCGGGGTCCAGGTCCGCCCCCAGACCCTCCGGCTGGGCCCCGGCGAGACCGGCCGGTTCACCGTCGTCCTCGACCGTGGCAGCGCTCGCCTCGAGGCCCCCGCACGCGGCTACCTCGTCTGGACGAGCCTGAGCCACCGGGTTCGGATGCCGATGGCGGTCACGCCGCGCACGGTCTCCGCACCCGCAGGAGGCGACCGCGTCCGGCTCGAACGGCACCCTGTCCTTCCAGGCGGTCTCGGGCGCGGGGGGACGGCTCGGTCTCCGGACCTCCGGCCTCGTCCCGGCCGAGCCGGTCGGCCTCGTCCTCGAGCCCGGTGACTTCGACCCGAGCCACCCCGTCGTCGACGCGGACACGGCCCGGTTCCCCATCGACGTACCCGGCCACGCGACGGCGCTCCGCGTCGCACTCGAGGGTCGCGACAGCGACGACCTCGACCTGCATCTCTACCGCGACGGCCGGCTGGTCGCCTCGGCGACCGGCAGCACCGCGGACGAGATGATCACCCGGGTCGACCCGCGTCCCGGGGCGTACGAGGTCTACGTCTCCTCGGTGGTGGCCGGCAACCGGGCCACGACGACCGCACAGCTCTACACCTGGGTGCTCGGTGCTCGGGACGAGCGCAACCTGTCCGTGCCGGAGAGCGCGCCCGTGAGCGTCGGCGCTCCGTTCCACATTCACCTCAGGTGGAAGAACCTGGACCCGACGGCACGCTGGTTCGGGCAGCTTCGGTACGGCGGCTCGGCCGACCGGACCTTCGTCACCGTCAACTGACCGCCGTTCGCCCGACGGCTACCTCCTCCTGCTCAGGACGTCTTGGAGGAACTCCCTGATCTGGTCGCTGGAGTGGGCCGAGCTGAGGGTGTCGGGGTCGACGAACGAGCTCTCGGGCGCCGCAAGGTCGAGGCTCTGCACCAGGTCCGCGAGACGTTCGGCGTCCAGGTCCGGTGCGAGGCGCGCGCCCGGGACGTCGCGGACTCCCTTGACGTCGTAGGCGACGACGTGCCGGCCCACCGCGGCCGCCTCGAGCAGCGCCCGGGGAAGCCCCTCCCACGAGGCCGTGTGGACCACGGCGTGCATGGTCGGGAGCATCTCCGCGGTCCGGACCTGTCCGTGGAGGACCACGTGCGAGTCCAGGCCCCGGCGGCGAAGCTCGGAGGTCACCTCCGGCATCAGCGCGCCTTGCCCGAGCATGTGCAGCACGAAGTCGTACCCCCGCTGCCTGAGGATCTCAGCGACCCGGAGCGCCTCCATCGGCCGCTTGCGCTGGGTGTACTCGCCGATCCAGGCCAGGTGCGCGACGTCCCCGCCGGGGAGCGGAGAGCGCGGGAAGGCGCTCACGTCCAGCCCCACGCCTGCCGGCGGCCGCGTTCGGGGGATCGCCGGAGCGTGTCGGGCGAACCAGGCCTCGTCGTCGGAGTTGATGGTCACCAGGCCCGCGGTCCTCCTGAGCAGAAGGGTCTCCGCCCCCCGCCACAGGAGCGATCCCGGTCCCGACCCGTCGCTCCAGTGCAGGCCGTGGCAGAAGTACACCACCGGACAGCCCACGGGCCTGATCCTCGAGACGGCCGAGGCGGTGGCCGTGTTCGTCAGCAGGATGTCGATGTCTCGGCGCGCGACCCAGTCCCGGATCTGTCGGGGCGCGAGAACGCTCCGCGGGCGGGGGGACCGGGTCAGGGCCGGCAGGACCTCGGTCCCGCTCAACGCGCTCGGGGTTCCCGCAGCCGGGTGCACCTCCACCCCGGCAGCCCGCCAGCGCTGGACGATCTCCGGGAAGAAGGCGTCCAGCGTGATCCCCAGCCCGGCCACGAGGCCGATCGACCAGGACGAAGTCATGCGGGTCCCCTCTCGGTCGTGCGCGTGGGTCCACGTGTACCGCACGCAGGCGGCGCATGAGCCGGTTTCGACCGAGAACCCCCCGACCCGCCAGACAGCTCAGCCGAGCCCGAGACGGCGCGCGGCCTCCTCGCGCATCTCGACCTTGCGGATCTTGCCGGTGACCGTCATCGGGAACTCGTCCACGACCATCACGTAGCGCGGGATCTTGTAGTGCGCGAGCTTCCCGGTCGCGAACTCCTTGACCTTCGCGGCGTCGAGCGGCTCGGACCCGTCACGCACCTTCACCCAGGCGCACAGCTCCTCGCCGTACTTCTCGTCGGGTACGCCGATGACCTGCACGTCCTCGACGTCGGGGTGGGTGTAGAGGAACTCCTCGATCTCGCGCGGGTAGATGTTCTCCCCGCCGCGGATCACCATGTCCTTGATCCGGCCGACGATGTTGCAGTAGCCGTCCTCGCGCATCACCGCGAGGTCGCCGGTGTGCATCCACCCGTCCTGGTCGATCGCCTCGGCGGTCTTCTCGGGGTTGTCCCAGTAGCCCAGCATCACGGAGTAGCCGCGGGTGCAGAGCTCACCGGGCTCGCCGCGCTCGAGGGTCGCCCCCGTGACCGGGTCGACGACCTTGATCTCGACGTGCGGGTGCACCCGTCCGATGGTGGCGGTACGCCGCTCGAGGTCGTCGTCGCTGCGGGTCTGGGTGGACACCGGCGAGGTCTCCGTCATGCCGTAGCAGATCGAGACCCCCTCCATGTTCATGTCGCCGATGCAGCGCTTCATCACCTCGACCGGGCAGATCGAGCCCGCCATCACGCCGGTGCGCAGCTCGGACAGGTCGAACGACGCGAAGTCGGGGTGGTTCTGCATCGCGATGAACATCGTGGGGACGCCGTAGAGGCCGGTGCACCTCTCCTCCGCGACCGCCTTCAGCGTCACCGCCGGGTCGAAGCCGGGTGCGGGGATCACCATCGTGGCGCCGTGGGTGGTGCAGCCGAGGTTGCCCATCACCATGCCGAAGCAGTGGTAGAAGGGCACCGGGATGCACAGCCGGTCCTCGGGGGTGAACTCGATCAGCTCGGTGGTGAAGAAGCCGTTGTTGAGGATGTTGCGGTGCGAGAGCGTCGCGCCCTTCGGGAAGCCGGTGGTCCCGGAGGTGTACTGGATGTTGATCGGGTCGTTGTGGTCCAGGGTGGCCATCCGTGCCGCGACGGCGTCCTCGGGGAGGCCCTCCCCCGCGGCCAGCAGGTCGGTCCAGTCCGACGTACCGATGAAGACGACCTTCTCCAGGGCGCGGCAGTCGTGGTGGACCTCGTCCACCATCGCGCGGTAGTTACTGGTCTTGAACTCCGTGGCGGAGACCAGCATCCGCAGCCCGGACTGGTTGAGCGCGTAGGCGAGCTCGTGCGTGCGGTAGGACGGGTTGACGTTGACCAGGATGGCGCCGATCTTGGCGGTGGCGTACTGGACCAGCGTCCACTCGGCGCAGTTGGGCGCCCAGATGCCGACGCGGTCGCCCTTCTCGATGCCGGCGCCGATCAGGCCACGGGCCAGCGCGCTGACGTCCCGGTCGAGCTCTGCGTAGGTCCAGCGGCGCCCCGTGGCGAACTCGACCAGCGCCTCCCGGTCGCCGTGCTCACGCGCGATCCGCTCGAAGTTCTCGCCGATCGTCTCCTCGATGAGCGGCGGTGTGGTCTCCCCGGCTGCGTACGACTCCATATCCGCGACCCTAGTGAGTCCGACCACACGAGGGATAGTTTTGCCGGATGCAGATCGGCGGTCGTACGGCACTGGTGACGGGGGCGTCGAGCGGCATCGGCGCCGCGATCGCACGAGAGCTCGCCGCGCGGGGCGCGCAGGTGACGCTGGTGGCGCGAAGCCGCGAGCCGCTCGAGCGCCTCGCCGCGGAGATCCGGGCCTCCGGTGGCCGGGCCCGGGTCGAGACGGCTGACCTGTCCGAGGTCGCCCAGGTGGAGGACCTGTGCGGCCGGGTGCTCGCGGACGGTCCGCCCGACATCCTCGTCAACAACGCCGGCGCCGGACGCTGGCTGGCGGTGGACGAGACGCCTCCCGGTGAGGCCGCCCGGATGATGGCGCTGCCGTACCTCGCGGCCTTCGAGCTCACCAGGGGCCTGCTCCCCGCGATGATCGAGCGCGGCAGCGGTCAGGTGGTCTGCATGACCTCGGTGGCGGCCTACGTCCACGTGCCCGGCGCGAGCGGCTACGGGGTCGCCAGGTGGGCGATGCGGGCGTTCGCGGGACAGCTGCGGGCGGACCTGCAGGGCACGGGCGTCGGCGTCACCCTGGTGGCCCCGGCGGAGGTGGAGTCGGCCTACTGGGAGCACAACCCCGGAGCACGCGAGCGCGTCCCCAAGGCGTCGGCCCTGCTCGGCGGCGCGCACACCACGGAGGTCACGGCGCGCGAGGTGGTGCAGGCCATCGAGCGCGACGCGAGGGAGCAGATCATCCCGCGGAGGGCGGCAGTCGTCATGCGGCTGACCCCGCAGCCGGTGGTCGACTGGCTGCTGCGACGTACCGGCTGGAAGCGGTCCAGTCAGCCGGGGCGGAGCCGCGAGAAGTAGCGTGCGACCTCGGCGTGGTCCCAGCCGTGAGCCTCCTGGAGACCGCTCGCGAGCATGGCGAGGTACTCCGGGCTCGGCTCCGCGTGCTCTACGTGGTCCAGGCCGTGCGGCGCGGTGAAGGTCAGCATCGGCGCCCCGGCGATCCGGCCGACCTCGACGAGCGTCTCGTAATGGCCGGGACCGACGTGGTGGCGGCCGTCGTACTCGGGGTCCAGACCACCGATCACGATCTCCTCGATCGGGTCCTCCGGATCCGGGACGCGGTACATCTCCTGGGCCGCGATGTCGGCGAACTGCCCGGCGGTCACCAGGTAGGCGCGCCCGAACGCCGGCCCGGGCGTCTCGTGGTCGTAGAAGGCCACTCCGCCGCCCCACTGGGGCGAGTGCCCGGCGAAGTACACCGAGCCGGGCAGCTCGACGCCGATGCTGGCTCTGGGAGGTCTCGAGTCGCGGGCGCCGGGGTTGGCCCGGGTCCCCCCGACCGGGACGCCGCCCTCGATGTAACAGGCCAGGCGGTCTGCGGCCATGTTCGACCCGTAGCTGACGTACCAGACCTCACCATCGTGCGGAAGAGGACTCACGTTCGCTTCTGTAGCAGTCATGGTTGCGGGGCAACTTACCCACGCCGAGCCGGGGTCGAAACGTGACAAGGGCCCCACCGGGTCACGGTGGGGCCCTCGCCAGGGTGGTGCGGGTCGGTCAGACGTGCGCCTCGCGCACCACTCGGTCGTGGCGCAGGGACGACGCCCGGGTCTCCTTGGCGAACGCCACCGCGATCAGGGTCAGCACCGAGGCGGCGCAGACGTAGAGCGCGACCGCGGTGGTGTTGCTCTCCTCGACCGAGCCGAGCAGCTTCACGGCGATGATCGGGGCGAGCGCGCCGGCGAAGATCGAGGCGAGCTGGTAGCCCACCGAGGCTCCGGTGTAGCGGACCGAGGTGCCGAACAGCTCCGAGAAGAACGCCGCCTGCGGCGAGTACATCAGCGCGTGGAGCATGAGGCCGACGACCACCGCGAGGGTGAGGTTCCCGGCGCCGCCCTTGTCCACCAGGCTGAAGAACGGGAACGCCCAGACCGCCACGCCGATCGCGCCGACGAAGTAGAGCGGCCGGCGACCGATCCGGTCGGAGATCGCGCCGACGATCGGGATCCACACGAAGTGGACGACCGAGCCGATCAGCAGCGCCTGCAGGATCGGACCCTTGTCCTGGCCGGCGTAGGTGGTGACGTAGGTGATCACCACGACGGTGAAGATGTAGTAGGAGATGTTCTCCGCCATCCGCATGCCCATCGCGATGAACACCTCGCGCGGGTAGTTCTTGATCACCTCGAGCAGCGGCATGTGCGAGTCCTGCTGCTTCTTCTCGGCGATCTCGTCACGTGCCTCCTTGAACACCGGGGACTCCTCGATGCTCAGCCGGACCCACAGACCCACGATCACGAGCACCGCGCTCAGGATGAACGGGATGCGCCAGCCCCAGGCGTTGAAGGCGTCCTCGGACTGCACAGCGGCGAGCAGCCACAGCACGCCGGTGGCGAGCAGGTTGCCCATCGCCACACCGGCCTGCGGCCAGGAGGACCAGAAGCCGCGCTGGTCGTCACGGCCGTGCTCGGCAGCCATCAGCACCGCGCCGCCCCACTCGCCGCCGACCGCGAAGCCCTGCAGCAGCCGGCAGGCCAGCAGCAGCAGCGGCGCGGCCACGCCGATGGTGGCGTACGTCGGCAGCAGCCCGATGGCGATGGTGGCGACACCCATCAGCATCAGCGAGGTGACCAGCATCTTCTTGCGGCCCACCCGGTCACCGAAGTGGCCGAAGACGACGCCGCCGAGCGGACGCGCGACGAACCCGACCGCGTAGGTGCCGAACGCCAGCAGCGTGGCGTTCACGGGGTCCGCCTCGGGGAAGAACAGCGCGCCGAAGACCAGCGCCGCGGCGGAGCCGTAGAGGAAGAAGTCGTACCACTCGACGGCGGTGCCGATCAGGCTGGCGAAGACCACCTTCACGATCGACGACTGCTGGGTGCCGTCGGGTGTCCCCGGCGATCCTGCCGCATGGGTCTGCGTTGACATGGGTGTTTTTCCTTTCACGCGGCGGTCCAGCCGCCATCCATCACGAACGAGCTACCTGTGATCGAGTCGGTCCCGGGCCCGCAGAGGAACGCCACCAGGTCGGCGACCTCCCCGGGCTCGACGAGGCGCTTGACGGGGGTCCTGGCGAGCAGGACGTCGTCGAGCACCTCGGACTCGTCGACTCCGTGGGTGCGGGCCTGGTCGGCGATCTGCCCCTCGACCAGCGGGGTGCGGACGTAGCCGGGGCACACCGTGTTGCTGGTGACACCCTTCCCCGCCGCCTCCAGGGCAACCACCTTGGAGAGTCCTTCGAGGCCGTGCTTGGCGCTGACGTAGGCGGCCTTGAACGGCGAGGCCCGGTGGCCGTGCACCGAGGAGATGTTCACGATGCGGCCCCAGCCGCGGTCGTACATCCCTGGGAGCAGGATCCGGGCGAAGCGGAAGGGCGCCTCGAGCAGCACCCGCTGGATCAGTGCGAAGCGGTCCGGGTCGAACTCCTCGACGGGCGCGACGTGCTGCAGCCCGGCGTTGTTCACCAGGATGTCGATGCCGGCAGCCTGGAGACCGAGGCTGTCGACCACTCCCGGGTCGGCCAGGTCGGCCACGAGGTGGTCGCCGCCGATCTCCGAGGCGAGCTCCTTCGCGCCGGCCTCGTCCCTGTCGAGTACGACGGTCCGGGCCCCCGCCGCGGCCAGTCGGACGGCGACAGCGCGCCCGATGCCGCTCGCGGCTCCCGTGACCAGAGCCGTACGTCCCTCCAGCGAGGTGACCTGCGTCTCATGGGGTCCGTTCATGAGGGGAGACGCTACGCGTGGTTCGTCCCCTCACCCTATGTGCGACAACCACATAGTTGGAGCGATCTCATGTGCTCTTCGCCGCCTCAGGCGCGGCGGAGGCGGTGCAGCCGGAGCGCCAGCTGCAGGTCCAGCGCGCGAGCCGGGTCGCGCCAGCCGGCGCCGAGCAGCCGGCTCACCCGGTCCAGGCGCTGGGCCACGGTGTTGGGGTGGATCAACAGCGCCTTCGCGGTCTCGGCAGGCCGTGACCCCGCGGCGAACCACGCCTCCATGGTCTCCACGAGGTTGGTCCCGCGCTGCTCGTCGTAGGCCAGGACGGGGCCGATCGAGGCCTGGACGAACGCGTCGAGCGCCTCGGAGCCGCAGTCGCCCAGGACCAGCCGGGCCAGGCCGAGCCGCGGTGGGTCGCTGACCTCGCCGGTCCGGCCGAGGGTGAGGAGCGTGCGCAGGCAGCCGAGTGCCTCCAGGTAGGACGCCGCGATCGCCCGGGGCCCGGCGCCGGAGGCGACCACGCCGACGGTCGCGGCTCCGCCTGCCGCGGCGATCCGCGCCCGCAGCGCCGTGCCGACGGCGAGCGCGTCATCACCTGGGACCACCACGACGACGTGGCCGTCGTGGTCGCCCCCGAGCCCGCGCAGCTCTCCCGCGTGGCGGGCGGCGACCTGCGTGGCCCGGTGCCGCTCGAGCCCCTCGACCGCGGCGACCGCCACCACCGTGGGCTGCTCGAGCTCCGCATGCTGCCGGCGTGCCCTCTCCACGAGCCGGACCGGGTCGCTGTCGCGGCCGGCCAGCAGGTCGACGAGCAGCTCACCGCGGACCCGGTCCTCGGCCTCCGCCACCGATCGGTTGAACAGCAGCACCAGGGCCGTGACGAGGGCGCCGCGCTCGACGGTGCGCCGGTCCGCGAGGACCATCGGCGTGTCCTTGCGGCGGAGGACCAGCGTGCCCAGGTGCTCCGCCCCGGCCAGCGCCGCGGCGACGTAGACCCGGTCCGCCTTCCCCACGACGACCTCCACGCTGCGCCCGGAGCCGCGGGACTCGGCGACCGCCTCGCCCAGGTCGTCCGGGACCGCGAACCGCTCCCCGACCGAGGCGAGCTGTCGTCCCTCCGCGTCGTACACGACCAGGGACCCGCCGAGGACGTCGGCGAGGACCGCGGCGACGTCGGCCACCCCTCCGCCGCGGACCAGGGTGTCGGTGAGCCGGTCGTGCGCGCTCGCCGCGACCTCGACCGCCTGGCTGTGCGCGCGGATCTGCCGGTTCACCTCGTCCACCTCGGCCAGCGCCGCCTGGGTGCGCTCGAAGAGGCGGGCGTTCTCGAGCGCTACGGCGGCGTGGGCCGCGAAGGAGGTGAGCAGGCTGATCTCCGACGGCGGGAACTGCCGCACCGTGCGGTGGACGGCGAGGAGCGCCCCGATCACCTTCCCCTCGACGACGAGCGGGACACCGAGGATCGCCCGGATCTGCTCCCCCGCGACCGCGTGGTCGATGTAGTCGCGGTGCAGGAAACGCTCGTCGGCCTGGTAGTCGTCGGTGTAGTACGGCGCGCCGGTCTGCGCGACCAGGCCGAGCAGCCCGGTGCCCAGCGGGAGCCTGAGGCTGCGGAACTCGGGGGTCAGCGCGCCGTCGGTGACGCGCATGTACGACGCCCCCTCCTCCTCGTCGTTCAGGGAGAGGTAGGTCATGTCGGCGTGGAGGAGCTGCCGGGCCCGGCGGACGATCGCCGCGAGGATCTCGTCCACGTCCCGGATCGCGGTGAGGTCCATCGCGGTCTCGTAGAGCGCGGTCATCTCCGCCTCGCGCTGCCGCTGCCGGACGAACTGCTCTCGGAGCCTCAAGGCCACCCGCCGCTGCTCGCGGAGCTCCTCGAGCTCGACCTTCGACAGCCCGCTCCGCTCGGCCTCGATCACCACGTCGTCGTACGCCTCGCGCGGTGCCTCGGTGTAGAGCAGCTCGAGGAACGGGGACGACCGGGGCATGCAGGAAACATAGCCGCCGGCGGTTCCGGCCCCCGTCGCGCCGAGCACGCCCCCCGAGGTCTAGGCAGGTGGCCCACGCGCTGCTAGCCTCCGAGCCCTGTCCTAGATCTTTACTTTTGTCCGCTATGTCACGCCATACTCTCGGGGGAGAGCATGGTCCTCAGGTCCGACCCGTCACCGTCCGCACCCGAGTCGGCGGACCGCCGGCCGATGGTCGTCTCCAAGGGCTGGTTCCAGGCCGTCGCCCTGGTGCTGCTGTTCGGGTTCTTCGTGATGGGCATCCTGGCCTATCGCACCTACACCGCGTCGATGCCCCTCCCCGACCGCGTCGTCACCGAGTCCGGCGACGTGCTCTTCACCGGCGAGGACATCACCGCGGGCCAGAAGATCTTCTTGAACCGTGGCCTGATGCAGTACGGCTCGGTGCTCGGGCACGGCGCCTACCTCGGTCCCGACTACACGGCGGACTACCTGCGGCGGGCAACCGACAACGTCGGGACCCAGTTCCGCAACGACGGCCTGCAGGACCCGCAGGCGGCGGTCGTCGACGAGTTCCGCACCAACCGGTACGACGAGGCCTCCGGCGACCTCGTGTACACCGACGCCCAGGTCTCGGCCTTCGAGTCCAACGTCAGGCACTACGCGTCGTTCTTCGGGGAGGACTCGACCAAGTACGGGCTGAAGCCGAAGGCCGTGACCGACCCGGGTGAGGTTCGCCAGCTCACCGCCTTCTTCTCGTGGACCGCCTGGGCTGCGGCAGCCGAGCGCCCGGGGCACGACTACACCTACACCAACAACTGGCCTTCCGAGCCGCGGGTCGACAACGGGCCCACCGCCGACCTCGTCGTGTGGAGCGTGCTGTCACTCGTGGCACTTCTCGGCGGCACCGGCGTCCTGTTCGCCGTCTACGGACGATGGAGCCAGAGGATCGGGTGGCACAGCAGCGAGGCACCGGCGATCGCCTTCCGGCAGCCGGGCGAGGTGGCTCTCACCCCCGCACAACGGTCCACCGCCTGGTTCTTCTTCGTCATCGCAGCGCTGTTCGTGGTGCAGACCCTCGTCGGCGCCGCGGCCGAGCACTACCGGGCAGACCTGGCAAGCTTCTTCGGCTTCGACCTCGCCAAGCTGCTGCCGTTCAACCTCGCCCGCACCTGGCACCTGCAGCTGTCGCTGTTCTGGACGGCCGCGGCGTTCCTCGCGGCAGGCATCTTCCTGGCGCCGTTCATCGCCGGACGGGAGCCGCGCAGGCAGCACTGGCTCTCCTACGGCCTTCTCGGCGCCCTCGCCGTCGTGGTCTTCGGCAGCCTCGCGAGCGAGGCGCTGTCCATCTACGGCGTCTCCTGGGCCAAGGACAGCCCGATCTTCGGTCAGCAGTGGGAGTACCTCGATCTCCCGCGCGTGTGGCAGATCCTGCTCACCATCGGCATGACGTTCTGGATCGTCATCGTGTTCCGCGGGATCCGCTCGCGCCTCAAGGGCGAGTCCAAGGGCAACATGCCCTGGCTGTTCTTCTACTCGGCACTGGCGATTCCCGCGTTCTACGCGGTGGGACTGCTCGCCGGCACCGAGACCCACTTCACGGTCGCCGACTTCTGGCGGTTCTGGGTCGTCCACCTGTGGGTCGAGGACTTCCTGGAGCTCTTCACGACCGTGATGGTGGCCTACATCTTCGTGATGCTCGGAGTGGTCCGCGAACGGATCGCACTCGGCATCATCTTCCTCGACGTCATCCTCTACTCCGCCGGCGGCGTGATCGGCACCATGCACCACCTGTACTTCTCGGGCACGCCGGTGGAGCACATGGCCCTCGGCGCCTTCTTCTCCGCGGCCGAGGTCATCCCCCTCACGTTCCTCACCGTCGAGGCGTGGACCTTCCTCCAGCTCGGCTCGCGCCAGGAGCGCAAGAGCGACGCGCCCTTCCCGCACCGCTGGGCCGTGATGTTCCTGGTCGCCGTCGGGTTCTGGAACTTCCTCGGGGCAGGCATCTTCGGGTTCCTCATCAACCTGCCGATCGTCTCCTACTACCAGATCGGCACCGCGCTCACGGCGAACCACGGCCACGCCGCGATGATGGGTGTCTACGGCATGCTCGCCGTCGGGCTGAGCATGTTCGCGCTCCGCTACCTCATCCCGGCCGACAAGTGGCCGGACAAGCTCGCGAAGATCTCCTTCTGGTCCCTGAACATCGGCCTTGCCTGGATGGTGTTCGCGACGCTGCTGCCGCTCGGAGTGCTCCAGCTCTACCACTCGGTGGACCAGGGCTACTTCGAGGCGCGTTCGCTCGGCTACATCACGACGCCGGGCAATGCGCTCCTGGAGTGGATCCGGCTCCCCGGTGACGTCCTCTTCATCGTCGGCGGCGCGCTGCCGTTCCTGTGGATCGCGTGGCTCGGGATCCGGCACTTCCGCTCCGGTGAGGTGACCCACGAGATGCCCGAGGACGTGCTGTTCACCGAGCTCGAGCCGGTCGGGGCCGGGGACCGGTAGATGACCTCTCCGGAGCTCGACGTCTGGCTGGTGACGGCGTACAGCGGCTTCCTCGTGGTCGTCGCCTACGCGTTCGACCTGCTCGCACGCCGGGTCGCCGTGCGTTCGCAGTCCTGGCGCCACGGGTCCTTCACCTACCATCCGGACCACGACGCCTGGGTCTGCCCGGAGGACCAGTGGCTGTGGCCGACGACGTTCGACCCGGAGCAGCGCACGCTGCGGTACCGCGCCAAGCCGTCGGTGTGCAACAGCTGCCCCGTCAAGCAGGACTGCACCACGTCGGCGCACGGGCGCGAGGTGGTCCGGCAGATCGACCCCTGGCCGCACTCGGAAGCCGGCAGGTTCCATCGGGGCATCGCCTGTGCGATCGCGCTGGTCGCGCTCCTGCTGCCCCTGGGCATGCTGCTCGGTCGACACTCCCCTGCGGATGTGCTCGTGCTCGGTGGGGCGGCGCTGGTGGTCGTGATCTGTGGCGTGCCTCTGGCATCACATCTGTGGCGGTCGCCCTCCGGCTTTCCGGTACACGTGCCGCACGAGGTCGGTGTCTCCGCCCAGTCCTCGGTCGACCGCTTCACGACCCGCTGGGGGTTCGGACCGGCCCGGAAGGAGGAGCAAGCATGACCCCGATCGTGATCGCCGTCCTCGTGGTGCTCGCACTGGTCGTCATCATCGGATCGACGCGAGTCCTGCCTGAGTACGAACGAGGCGTGGTGTTCCGGCTCGGACGCCTGCGGCCGCTCTACGAGCCCGGGCCTCGTCTGCTGCTGCCCTTCGTGGACCGGTTGGTCCGGGTGGACCTGCGCGTGGTCACGCTGACCATCCCACCGCAGGAGGTCATCACCCGCGACAACGTGCCGGCTCGCGTGAACGCAGTGGTGCTCTTCCAGGTGGTCGACCCGCTCAAGTCCGTGATGGCCGTCGAGAACTACGCCGTCGCCACGTCGCAGATCGCGCAGACCACCCTGCGGTCGCTGCTCGGGCGGGCGGACCTCGACACGTTGCTCGCGCACCGGGAGGACCTCAACGAGGACCTCCGCAAGGTCATCGACCAGCAGACCGAGCCATGGGGCGTCGAGGTGCGGGTGGTCGAGATCAAGGACGTGGAGATTCCCGAGGCGATGCAGCGCGCCATGGCACGCGAGGCGGAGGCCGAGCGCGAGCGCCGAGCCAAGATCATCAACGCGCGCGGCGAGCTCCAGGCATCCGAGGAGCTGCGCCAGGCGGCTGACACGCTGAGCAAGAGCCCGGCCTCCCTGCAGCTTCGCTACCTGCAGACGCTGCTCGAGCTCGGGGCGGACCAGAACTCGACGGTCGTCTTCCCGTTGCCCGTCGACATCGTCGGGCCGTTCCTCAACAAGCTGGTCTCGGGAGGCGTCGACGCGACAGAGCAGTCGCAGCCGAGCCAGAACGGCAACCCTCCTCACTAGTACCGTGGTGCGGATGGCCGAAAGCAGTGCCCCGCGCACCCTCGCCGACCAGTTCCGCTCCTGGTCCGACGACGCTCTCGCGCGCCTGCTCGAGGCCCGCCCCGACCTCGCGGTGCCGGCGCCCCAGGACTCGACCCAGCTCGCCTCACGCGCGAGCACCCGCGCCTCGGCGCTCCGCGCGGTCGACCAGCTCGACCTCCTCGGCCTGGCCGTCATCGACGCGGTCGTCGCACTCGGCGGCCGTGCGTCTCTGGACGACCTCAAGCGTCACGTCAACGCCGTCCCCGAGTCGGTCGCCGCCACCGTCGACCTCCTCGTGGCCCGCGCGTTGCTGTGGGGCAACCACGACGAGCTCCGAACCGTCAGCGCGCTGACCGAGATCATCGGTACGACGGTCAGCGGGCTCGGCCCGGGCGCGGAGCAGCTGCTCTCGGGCTACGGCCCCGCACGGGTCACCTCGCTCGCCCGCGACCTCGGCCTCCGCGTCTCTGGCGACCGGCACACCGATGTCCTGGCCATCGCCCGCCACCTCGGCGAGCGGGAGGTCGTCGACGAGCTGGTCGGCGAGGTCGACGAGCGGGCGCGCACGATCCTGGACCAGCTGGAGCGCGACAACGTCGAGGGCACGGTGGAGTCCGCCGACCGCCGGGTCAGCCGGGACGAGGCCCAGGCGCCGGGGGACCAGCTGCTCGCCCGGGGACTGGTGATCGCCAAGGACGGCAAGCACGTGGTGGTGCCCCGCGAGGTGGCGATCTGCCTGCGCGAGGGGCGCACCACGAGACACAGGGTGGACGAGCCGCCCGCCCTGGCCACGTCGACCCGGGACCAGGAGCTCGTCGACCGGGCCGCCGCCGGGGCCGCCTTCGACCTGGTGCGCCACGTCGAGCTGCTGCTGGAGCACTGGGGCACGCATCCCCCGGCCGCGCTCCGCAGCGGCGGGCTGGGCGTGCGCGACCTCCGCGCGGCCGCAGAGCTGCTCCACGTCGACGAGAGAACCGCTGCCCTGCACGTCGAGGTGGCCTCAGCCGCGGGGCTCGTGGCGGTCGGGGACACCGACGACCTCGACGCCGCCTGGCTGCCGACGGACAGCTTCGACGTCTGGAGCAGCGGCACCGCCGCGGAACGCTGGGCCGGCCTGGCCCTGGCCTGGCTCCGCAGCCCGCGGCTGATGAGCCTCGTCGGCACGCGCGACCAGAGCCGCAAGACGGTGAACGCGCTCGTGTCCGACCTCGAGCGCTCCTGGGCGGCGGAGACCCGGCGGGACGCCCTCGAGGTCCTCGCGCGGCTGCCCGAGGGAGAGGTGCTCGCGACCGGCACCGGAGTCTCCTCGCTCGTGGACCGGGTCCGCTGGCTTCGCCCCCGGCGTCCGGCGCAGCGCGGTGAGGCGGTGGCCTGGACCGTCGAGGAGTCCGCGGTCCTGGGCGTCACCGCTCTGGGCGGGGTGTCCACCCACGGCCGCGCGCTGCTGGAGTCCGACGACGCACGGCGCGAGGCCGCGAAGGTCCTCGAGCCCCTGCTCCCCTCGCCGGTCGACCACGTTCTGCTCCAGGCCGACCTCACCGCCGTGGCCCCGGGGCCCCTGGAGCACGAGCTGGCCCACAACCTCGCGATGATGGCCGACATCGAGTCCCGAGGCGGCGCCACCGTCTACCGGTTCACGGCCACGTCTGTACGCCGGGCCTTCGACTCGGGCTGGTCGTCTGCGGAGGTGCACGGGTTCATCGCGTCCTCCTCACGCACGCCCGTGCCCCAGCCGCTGGTCTACCTCGTCGACGACGTGGCGCGGCGCTTCGGGACGGTCCGCGTCGGCGCGGCCGGGTCCTTCCTGCGCAGCGACGACGAGTCGGCACTCGCCGAGCTCGTGCACAACCGCCAGGCCTCCGGCCTCCGCTTGAGACGGATCGCCCCGACGGTCGTGGTGAGCGACGTGCCCGTCGACGTACTCCTGCCGCGGCTGCGCGAGCTCGGTGTCGCGCCGGTGGTCGAGGCACCCGACGGGACGGTGCGGCTTGCGCGAAAGGACAGCCACCGTGCCCGGCCGGCGCGACAACGTCCGCCGAGCCCCGGCCTCGACTCGGCACGCCTCACCGCACGGGTCGCGGCGACGGTGGGTGCGATCCGTGCCGGTGACCGCGCCGCCGAGCACCGCCCCCGCCGGACCGAGGCGGCAACCCTCTCGGGCGGTGGGCCGATGGCCACCATGGCCGCGCTGCGCGAGGCCGTGGAGACGCGTGCGACGGTGTGGATCGCCTACCTCGACAACCACGGGTCGACCATGGAGCGGGTGGTGGACCCGGTCAAGGTGGAGGCGGGCTGGCTCACCGCGCTCGACCACCGGGCCGACGACGTGCGGTCCTTCGCGGTGCACCGGATCACCAGCGTGCACAAGGTGTGAGGGCTAGACCACCGGACCCGTCCGGCGGCTTGTGGTCCTTACCGCTCCCCGGTGCTTGGGCAGGTCGGTAACCTGCACGCATGGATTTTGTCCGTTACGCCGAGCGGTCCGCAGATCTCGTGAACGCCGAGATCGAGGACGCCGAGTCCCTGGTGCGGTTCCTCGGTGAGCGAACCTGGCTGCACGAGAAGGTCGTGGAGCGCGACGCCACCGCGTTGCGGCGGTTCCAGCGCGAGCTCCGACCCGTCTTCGAGGCCTCCAACGACCGTGACGAGAAGGCGGTGGTCGAGCAGCTCAACAACCTGCTGGCCAAGCACCCGGTGACCCCGTACATCGCCGGGCACGAGCCGGGCAAGTGGCACATGCACGTCGCCGACGGCAGCTCCTCCGTCGCCGAGCTGCTCGTCGCCGAGTCGCTGATGGGGCTCTCCACGCTGGTCTGCGACCTAGGGGCAACGAGGCTCGGGGTGTGCGACGCGAGCCCCTGCACCCACGTCTTCGTCGACACCTCGCCGAACCAGTCACGGCGCTACTGCTCCGACCGGTGCTCCTCACGCGCGAACGTCGCGGCCTACCGTGCCCGGCAGAAGGCGGCCGCCTCGTGACCGACGGACCCCTGATCGTCCAGTCGGACAAGACGCTGCTGCTCGAGGTAGAGCACGAGCTGAGCGGCGAGTGCCGCAAGGCGATCGCGCCGTTCGCCGAGCTCGAGCGCTCCCCCGAGCACGTCCACACCTACCGGCTCACGCCGCTCGGGCTGTGGAACGCCCGCGCCGCCGGCCACGACGCCGAGCAGGTGATCGACACCCTGCTGAGGTACTCCCGCTACTCCGTGCCGCACGCGCTGCTCGTCGACATCGCCGAGACCATGGCGCGCTACGGAAGGCTCCGGCTCGAGAAGCACCCGGTGCACGGGCTCGTGCTCGCCACCACCGACCGGCCGGTCTTCGAGGAGGTGCTGCGCGCCAAGAAGGTCAAGCCGATGCTCGGCGCGCGGATCGACGACGCGACCATCGCAGTGCACCCGTCGGAGCGAGGCAACCTCAAGCAGGCCCTGCTCAAGCTCGGGTGGCCGGCCGAGGACTTCGCCGGGTACGTCGACGGCGAGGCCCACGCGATCGACCTGCGCGAGGACGGCTGGCAGCTGCGCTCCTACCAGCGCGAGGCGGCCGAGTCGTTCTGGCACGGCGGTTCCGGCGTCGTCGTACTCCCCTGCGGAGCCGGCAAGACCCTGGTCGGCGCGGCTGCTATGGCTCATGCCCGGGCCACGACGCTGATCCTCGTGACCAACACCGTCTCCGCCCGGCAGTGGAAGGAGGAGCTCGTCCGGCGTACCTCGCTCACCGAGGACGAGATCGGCGAGTACTCCGGCACCAAGAAGGAGATCCGCCCGGTCACGATCGCGACGTACCAGGTGATGACCACGCGGCGGAAGGGCGTCTACTCCCACCTCGAGCTGTTCGACGCGCGCGACTGGGGCCTCGTGGTCTACGACGAGGTGCACCTGCTGCCGGCGCCGATCTTCCGGATGACCGCGGACCTGCAGGCCCGCCGCCGCCTCGGCCTCACCGCGACGCTGGTGCGCGAGGACGGCCGGGAGGGCGACGTGTTCTCGCTGATCGGGCCGAAGCGGTACGACGCACCGTGGAAGGACATCGAGGCGCAGGGCTGGATCGCGCCGGCCGACTGCGTCGAGGTCCGGGTGACGCTTCCCGAGGGCCAGCGGTTCGCCTACGCCACCGCCGAGCCCGAGGAGCGGTACCGGATGGCCTCGTGCACGCACGTGAAGCTCGACGTGGTCCAGCAGCTCGTCGAGAAGCACGCCGGCGAGCCGACCCTGGTGATCGGCCAGTACATCGACCAGCTCGACGAGATCGCCGAGCGGCTCGACGCGCCGGTGATCAAGGGCGAGACCCCCGTGAAGGAGCGGGAGCGGCTGTTCAACGCCTTCCGCGCCGGTGAGGTCGGACTGCTCGTCGTGTCGAAGGTGGCGAACTTCTCCATCGACCTGCCCTCGGCGGCGGTCGCGATCCAGGTGTCCGGGTCGTTCGGGTCGCGCCAGGAGGAGGCCCAGCGGCTCGGCCGGCTGCTGCGCCCCAAGGAGGACGGCCGCTCCGCCCGGTTCTACGCGATCGTGGCCCGCGACACCGTCGACGCCGACTTCGCCCAGCACCGGCAGCGGTTCCTCGCGGAGCAGGGGTACGCCTACCGGATCATGGACGCCGACGACATCGCAGCGGAGTCCTAGGAAACCGGCGAGGAGGTCTCAGGCGGGCTCGGCACCCGGGGCAGTGCCGACCGGTGGGCCCGCGACCCCGGCCCGGCGCCCCATCACGACCAGCACCACGAGCAGGGTCGCCACCTGCAGCGCGGCTGCCGCCGCGAAGGCTGCATCGGCACCGGCGACGAACACTTGGTGCGCCTGATCGACCGGGTTGGACGCGGTGACGACCGCGTTCCGGCCGGCGGTGCTGAACACCGTGACCAGCGCCGCCAGCCCGAGGGCTGCCCCGATCTGCTGGGCCACGTTCGTCAGGCCGGAGGCGGCGCCTGCCTCGTGCGGTCGCACCGCGTGCAGGCCCGAGGCGGTGAGCGGCACGAACGTGAGCCCGTTGCCCATGCCGAGCAGGAGCAGCGATCCGAGGACCGCGAGGTAGCTGCTCTGCGCTGTCAGCTGGGTCAGGACCAGCATCGACAGGGTGCTGAGCGTCGCTCCCACGACCATGACCGGGCGCGCGCCGTACCGACCGACGAGCACGCGGGCGCTGAGCTGCGAGGCGACGAAGAGCGCGGCCGTGGTGGGCAGGAACCCGAGGCCGGTGCGGATCGGGCTGTAGCCGAGCACGTCCTGGAGGAACTGGGTGAGGAAGAAGAACATGCCCGTCATGCCGGCGAACAGCAGCATCCTGGCGACGTAGGCGCCGCTGCGAGTCCTGTCCGCGAACAGCGACAGGGGCGTGATCGGCTCCGCCGCTCGCCGCTCGACCACGACGAACAGCGCGAGGAGCGCCGCCCCGGCGACGAAGGACGCGACGGTGACCGCCGTACCCCATCCGTCGCTCGCCGCGTGGACGAGGCCGTAGACCAGCGCAGCGACACCGGCTGTCGAGGTGACGGCGCCGGCAAGGTCGAAGCGACCGCGACGACGCGGGGTGTGCGGCACGACCAGCCAGGCGGCAACCGCCACGGCGAGGCCGATCGGCACGTTGACGAGCATCACCCAGCGCCAGGACACCAGCTCGGTGAGCAGCCCCCCGAGGACCAGCCCGAGGGAGCCGCCTCCGATGGAGACCGCTGTGTAGAGGCCGAGGGCACGCGTCCGCTCGCGACCCTCGGGGAACATCGTGGTCAGCAGGGACAGGGTCGCCGGCGCGGCGAACGCGGCGCCGACGCCCTGGGCCGCACGGGCGGCGATCATCATCGACCCGGAGCCGGCCAGGCCGCCCACGAGCGAGGCAAGGGCGAACAGCACGATGCCCACGATGAACGTGGGTCTGCGCCCGAGCAGGTCGCCGGTGCGCGCGCCGAGCAGCAGCAGGCCCCCGAAGGTGAGGCTGTAGCCGTTGAGCACCCAAGACAGGCCTGAGGGCGTGAAGTCGAGCGCCGTCTGCATCTGAGGCAGCGCGACGTTCACGATGGTCATGTCGAGGACCACCATCAGCTGCGCGACCAGGATCGTGGCGAGCACCAGGCGAGGGCGCCCGCCGCCGCGCTCCTCGGCCTGGCCCTTCCTCTCGCGCCCCGACACGCTCGGTGTGGGCAACGTGGAGACGACTTGCTCGGCCATGGGTCCTGCTCCATCCTTGGAGTACGAGAATTCGGAGGGCGCCTCCAGTTAAGATACGGAGGGTGCCTCCGGTTGTGCAAGACCCTTTCCACGAGGTGATGACGTGACGTCTGGGACCGAGGCTTCCGCCCCGCGGCTCCGCGCCGATGCGGCGCGCAACCGGGCGCGACTTGTCTCGGCCGCCCGCGAGGCCTTCAGCGAGGCGGACGACGCCGCGACCGTGACGATGGAGGCGGTCGCCAAGCGTGCCTGTGTGGGGATCGGCACGCTGTACCGACACTTCCCCACACGCCTGGAGCTCATGGAGGCGGTCTACCGGGAGGACGTCGACGCGCTCGGCGCGAGGGCGCACGCCATGGTCGAGACCCAGTCGGCTTGGGACGCTCTCGAGGGCTGGCTCGGAGTCTTCCTCGACTTCGCCGCAGCCCACCGCGCCATCTTCACCGAGCTGGTCGACGCGATCGGGCGCGACTCGGCGCTGATCACGCACTCCCGCCAGGTGCTCAACACCACCGTCACCGACCTGCTGGGAAGGGCACAGGAGGCGGGCGAGGCACGCAACGACGTCACGGCCGCCGACGTGCTGAGCATCGTGAGTGGCTGCTCGATGATGCGCCTCGCCGACGACCAGGCCCCGCGGGTCCTTCGCGTCATCCTCGACGGCCTGCGCACCTAGGGGATCGCCGCCTCCGGGGACGCGCTGCCGGGCGGCGAATAATCGGCTGACGAGACCCCGCACCGCTGGTAACGTCGCACGGCCCCCACACTCCGAGCCGCGACCGCGGAGGTGCCTGCGTGCCCACGACCACCGACCCCGACGACAAGACCGACCCCGCGATCGTCACCGAGCGCGAGCACCTCGCCCGGTCGCGCGCCGCCCTGGCGCGGATGCGCGCACGGACCGCGTCCCTCGACGCGGGCGCCGCCGGTGACTGGGTGAGCCAGCAGATCCTCGAGTCCGCGATCTACCAGCGGATGAAGGCGCTGGAGGACGACCCCACCGTGCCGCTGTTCTTCGGCCGGCTCGACTACGACGAGGCGCATGAGGACGCCCGGGGCGAGCGGTTCTACATAGGCCGCCGCCACGTCACGGACGAGTCCGGCGACCCCATGGTCGTGGACTGGCGGGCCCGGATCAGCGGTGCGTTCTACCGGGCGAGCAAGGCGGACCCGATGGGCGTGCGGCTGCGTCGCCGGTTCGGCTTCCAGCAGGGGGAGATGACCGCCTTCGAGGACGAGCGGCTCCTCGAGGGGATCGAGGAGGCCCATTCGGAGATCCTCGAGTCCGAGATCGAGCGGCCCCGCGTCGGGCCGATGCGCGACATCGTGGCGACCATCCAGCCCGAGCAGGACGTCATCGTGCGGTCCGACCTCGACCTCTCCGTGTGCGTCCAAGGGGCCCCGGGCACCGGGAAGACCGCGGTCGGCCTGCACCGGGCGGCCTACCTGCTCTACACCCACCGCGACCAGCTCTCCCGGCAGGGCGTCATGGTGATCGGCCCCAACGCCTCCTTCCTCCGCTACATCGGCGACGTCCTGCCCGCACTCGGCGAGATCGACGCACAGCAGACGACGATCGAGGAGCTCGTCGGCAAGACGCTGGCTGGCCTGAACGCCCGCTACACGATCCGCGGTCAGGACGCCGCGGACGTGGCGACCCTCAAGGGCGACGCGCGGATGGCGACCGTCCTGCACCGCGCGCTGTGGGCGCACCTGAAGCCTCCGGCGGAGGGGCTCGTCGTCCCGCGCGGCTCCCGCCGCTGGCGTGTGGCGGCGTACGAGGCCGAGGAGATCGTCGAGGCGCTGCGTGAGCGCGGCGTCCGCTACGGGGCCGCGAGGGCGATGCTCCCCCAGCGGCTGGCCCACGCCGTTCTGGTCAAGATGGAGCTCGCCGGCGACTCCCCCGACGACCGGGTCCAGGACGCGGTGGCGCGCAGCCGTCCGGTCAAGCAGTACGCCGACCAGCTCTGGCCCGCGGTCGACCCGGCCCGCCTGGTGATGCGCCTGCTGAGCGACCCGGAGCTTCTCGCCGAGGCGGCTGACGGCGTCCTATCCGAGGAGGAGCAGGGGCTGCTGCTCTGGACGAAGCCCGCGAAGGGTCCGGCGTCCGTGCGCTGGTCGGTCGCCGACGCGGTGCTCGTCGACGAGGCGGCCGACCTCGTCTCGCGCACGCCGAGCCTCGGGCACGTCGTCGCCGACGAGGCACAGGACCTCTCCCCGATGATGCTTCGCGCGGTGGGACGCCGGTGCACGACCGGCTCGACCACGGTCCTCGGCGACCTCGCCCAGGCCACCACGCCGTGGGGCGCCCGATCCTGGGAGGAGGCCCTGGACCACCTGGGCAAGCCCAAGGCCCACGTCGAGCAGCTCACCAAGGGGTTCCGTGTGCCGGGCGAGGTGATCGAGTTCGCCGCCGCGCTGCTGCCCTCGATCGCGCCCGACCTCGAGCCGCCCACCTCGGTACGTCGGACGCGCGGCGAGCTCGAGGTCGTCCGGGTCGACGATCTCCTCGCCTCAGCGGTCGCGGAGGCGCGCCGTGCCGTGCAGCGCGTCGGGTCGGTCGGCCTGATCGCCCCCGACGCGCTCGTCACCGAGGTGTCCTCGGCGCTGACCGCCGAAGGTCTCGCCCATGGCCTGCTCGGTGAGGAGCCCGACGCCGTCGAGGCCAAGCTGGACCTCGTGCCCGCCGGCATCGCCAAGGGCCTCGAGTTCGACCACGTGGTGCTGCTCGAGCCGGCGGGGCTCGTCTCGGGAGAGGCGGACCGCGTCACCGGCCTGCGCCGGCTCTACGTCTGCCTCACCCGCGCCGTGACGTCCCTCGTCGTACTCCACGCCGAGGACCTGCCCGCGGAGCTCAGCCCCGCGGAGCTCAGCTGAGCGTCTCGCAGATGTTCTCGGCGTTGCCGGTGCCAGGAGTCAGCGTGCGGTGCCCCGCGGTGTCCTCGGACAGCTCGTAGCCGGCGCCGGAGATGACGTAGTAGCCCTTGCCGGGGTCGTCACCGGGGTGCAGCCCGACGCCGATGTGGCCACCCACGTTGACCAGGCTCCACGATCCGTCCTCGTGGTAGATGAAGTCGCCCCGCCCGGTCAGGTTGCGACGCACCGACTCGCCGGTCTCGGCGTTGAGGAAGCGGAAGACCAGCTGACCCGTCCACTCCTCGACCCACGTCGACCCGTCGGGGTAGGTCTCTGCGACCCGGTAGCGCTCCTTGTCGCTGAGCAGCTCGCCGCGCAACGTGAAGTCGCAGACCTCACCTGCGGCCACCTCGAAGCCCGACCCCTGGTAAGGCGTCCAGGGCGAGGGCCCGGTCTCGCTCATCTCCTCCTCGTCCGCCGTCGCTGCGGGAACGACGCCTGCGGCTGCGATGACGAGCGCCGAACCTGCCAGCGCCGTGGTGCTGCGAAAACCCATGAATGCACTCCTAACCGGTCAAATCATCTTTACCGGTTAGGAGCCAAGCACGTCCGTCTCGCGCCCGGCAAGAGTCGAGGCACAATCGTGACCATGCACTGGGTGGAGATCGAGGGCGTACGCCTGCCGATGCGCATCGGCGGCGACCCCGCCCTGGACTTCTGCAACACGTGGGCAGGCTGGGGAGAGCCCCCGGAACCAGGCCGGGAGTGGCTCGCCGACTACGACCGGCTCGCCCTGTGGGCGGGCTACGCCGAGCTCGTCGACGCGGAGACGGTCTCGCGCCTTCGGCGAGCGGCACACCGACGCGCCGACGAGGCCGCCCAGGTGCTCGCGGCGGCACGGTCGCTGCGAACCAGCCTGCACACCGCCGTACTCGATCCCGGCGACCGTCGCGCGTTGGCCGGGGTCTCGTCGTTCGCGCGGGACGCGGGGCGGCACTCCGCGCTCCGTCCCGGCCCCGACGGCGCCCCTCGGTGGGAGCTCGAGAGGGAGGCGGGCCTGTCGGCTCCCGTCCTCGCCGTGGCACGTGCGGCGAGCGACTTCCTCACCGGTCCCGACCTCCCCTACGTGAAGGCGTGCCCCGGCCACGACTGCGGATGGCTGTTCGTCGACCACCGTGGCCGGAGACGCTGGTGCAGCATGAGTGCGTGCGGCAACCGCGCGAAGGTCCGCGCGCACGCTCAGCGCAGCCGGTGAAGCTCAGGCACCTCCACGCACCGACTGGTCGATCAGGTCCGCGGCCGGGTGGATCGTGCGCAGCTCGGGACGGTCGTGCAACAGCGCCACGAGCGGGGTGGTGCCGCGGAGCTTATGGACCGGGATCCGGAACTCGGTGACCCCGTCCACGAAACTGACCCGTGCCCGCAGGCCCGCGCTGCGAATCGTCGCGAGCACCGCGTCGTTGTCCTGTTGCACCATGCAGGTGAGCGTCTCGAAGCCCTGGTAGGCGGCCTCGACCGCGAGGGCGCGCAGCATCTTCGTGCCGAAGCCCTGGCGCTGCCAGCGGTCCTCGACCACGAGGCCGAGCTCCGCACCCGACTCCCCGGGCGCGAGCATCCCGAGGCCGACGATGTCCTCGCCTACGGCCAGCACCAGGCTGAAGCCGCCGACCGGCGCGAGGAGGGTGCGCGCAAGTCGCCGGCTCAGGTGCGGGACCGGCACGTGGTAGCGGCGGTAGACGGTGTCGGCGGAGCACCTCGCGTGCATGGCGATGAGGGCACCGGCGTCCTCCGGCACACCGGGACGCAGCGTGACGCGGTCAGGATCGGCGGCGGGCACCGGCCCGCGCACCGTCAGGAGCGCTGGGTCCGCACCAAGGACGGCCGCCGCGAAACGCCGGAGCTCCGAGGCCCGGGCGTGCTCGGTGTCGGTGAACGGCACGCTGCGCGACAGCCTCACCGGCGGGCCGTGCTCGTCGTCGAGCGTGAGGGTGTCGAGGCCGGGCAGCCCGTCCTGGGAGAACGCGTCGAGGAGGCTGCCGAGCTGCTCCTCGAGCCGCTCGGGGTCCTCCATCACCTGCTGAGCGGCGCGCAGGTAGCGCACCGGCTGGTCCTCGAGGGCGTGGGGTGAGCACTCCGACACAACGGCGTCCTCGACGCCGGCGAGCAGGCAGAGCTGCTCGACGTCGACCGCGCTCCAGCCTCCGGGTGTGTGGAGGACCAGCTCGTCAACGACGCGGCCGTCGGACGTGGGGAAGATCTGGAGGCCGAGGATGTTGACCGATCGGTCCCCGCAGCTGACCGCGAGTGCGGCCAGGGCGCCGGGTCGGTCCTCCAGCATCGCGCGTACCTGCCACAACATGGGCGACTCCTCTCTGATGGGTGCACCAGAAGTCTTGGGGCCACGCCTTGCCGAAGGGATACGACGGTGTTTCCGGCCCGTAAAACTCTGGGAGCCTTCGCCGACCACGACCGCTGACACGGTGACGCCCTAACGGGTCGCCCGCTCTCGGCGCCTGGCGACGTAGCGCTCGAGCGCGATGAGCAGGCCCGGGACGAGGCTGAGGCCCAGCAGCATCAGGAAGTCGGGTGCGGCGACAGGCTCGGTGTGAAGGAGGCCACGCAGCCATGGCAGCACGACGCCCGCGACCTGCAGCAGCGCCGCCCCGGCCACTGCGAGCTCCAGACCGCGGCCACGCCAACCCGTGTCACCGCGCGGTGCGCGGAGGGCCATCGCAACGCCGAGCTGGGCGAGCCCGAGGGTGAGGAACACCCAGGTCTGGACGTGCTCGCCCTGCGACTGCGCCAGCAGGCCCGCGACGAGCGACACGACGCCGATCACGATGCCCGTGCGGACGATCAGGCGCCCCAGACCCTCACCGAGCACCGACTTCGACGGCGAGAGCGAGGGCCGCTTCATCACGGCCATGTCGATCGGCTCCCCGCCGAAGGCCACCCCGGGCAGGCCGTGGGTGATCATGTTGATCCACAGGATCTGGGCGGCGTTCAGCGGCAGCGGCATGCCGAGGAACGGGCCCACGAGGATCACAGCGACCTCCGCGAAGCCGCCGGACAGTCCGTAGCGCAGGAAGGTGCGGATGTTCGAGAAGATCCGCCGCCCCTCGGCCACGGCCACCACCACGGTGCGCAGGTCGTCGTCGGCGAGCACGAGGTCCGCCGCCTGGCGGGCGACCTCGGTGCCACGCTGCCCCATGGCCACGCCGATGTCGGCCCTGCGGAGGGCAGGCGCGTCGTTCACGCCGTCGCCGGTCATCGCGACGATGTGGCCGTTGTCCTGCCAGGCCTTGACGATGTCGACCTTCTGCTCGGGCTTGGTCCGGGCGTAGACACCGATCTCCTCGACCCGGTCGACGTGGTCACCGCGGGCCACCGACTCCCCGAGCGCCACACCCGGTGCGGCCTCGGTGATGCCGAGCCCCTCGGCGACGGCCCGCGCGGTCTCGGGGTGGTCGCCCGTGATCAGCACCAGGTGGATGCCGGCGGCCTGGCAGTCGGCGACCACCTGCGCCGCGGTCTCCCGTGCCGGGTCGGCGATGGCGGTGAGTCCGACGATCTCGAGACCCTCCTCGAGTACGTCGGGCGCCGGCCGCTGCGCGTGGCAGGCCTCGGCGACCGCGATGACCCGGAACCCGTCGGCCGCGAGCTCGTGGGCAATACGACGCGCCTGCTCGACCACCTCCGCGCAGTCCACGCCGGACTGGTCGCGGACGAGGTCGAGCACGACCTCCGGCGCGCCCTTGCAGACCACGAGCCAGTCACCGGAGGTCGAGCGGTCGAGGGTGGTCATCCGCTGCCTCTCGCTGTCGAACGGGACCTCCTCCAGGCGCTCCCACTCGCGTCGCAGCCTCGGCGCGTCGACCCCACCCTTGGCCGCCGCCACGAGGAGCGCGGCCTCCATCGGGTCGCCGACGATCGTCCACTCACCGTCGTCCGGACCGGCCAGATGGGCGTCGTTGCAGAGCACGAGGTCGCGCAGCAGGTGGTCTCCTGTCCTCGGCTCGATGGCACCCGTCGCCCCGTAGCCGCGACCGCTGACGTCGCTCTCGCCCTCGGGGGTCCACAGCCGCTGGACGACCATGCGGCCCTCGGTCATGGTGCCGGTCTTGTCGGACGCGAGGACGGTGACCGACCCGAGGGTCTCCACCGCGGGCAGCCAGCGGACCACGGCGGCCCGCTGTGCCATCCGGTAGGCCCCCAGAGCCAGCGAGATCGAGACCACCGCCGGCAACGACTCGGGGATCGCGGCGACCGACAGGCTGACGGCGAGGATCAGCATGTCCGTCACGGGTTCGCCCCGGAGCACCCCGAGCCCGAAGACGACGACGCAGAGGGCGACGACGATGCCGACGAGGACGTGGGAGAGGCGCTTGAGGCGCTGCTGGAGCGGCGTCGGGCGGACGCCCGCGCTCGCGATCAGCGCCGCGATCTTCCCCAGGCCGCTCTCCGCGCCGGTCCTGGACACCGTGGCCACGGCGCGGCCCTTCGTGAGCACGGTGCCGGCGAGGACGTCGTCGCCCACGGAGCGACCGACGGGAACGGACTCCCCGGTCATCGCCGACTCGTCGATCTGGAGCGCGAAGGCCTCCTCGATCTCGGCGTCGGCGGGCACGACGTCTCCAGCCTCCAGCCGCAGCAGGTCGCCCGGCACGACGTCGGCGGCCGAGATCGCGACGGCCCTCCCGTCACGGAACACGTGAGCGTGCGGAGCGGCCATCGCGCCCAGCGCCGCGATCGCGTGCTCGGCCCGAACCTCCTGGAACACCCCGATCGAGGTGTTGAGCACCACCACCGCCGCGATGATGGCGGCGTCGGTCCAGTCGCCGATGACGCAGGTGACCGCGAACGCTGCCAGCAGCAGCAGGATCATCGGGTCGCGCAGCTGGTCGAGGACCCGGCGGGCCCAGCCGCGTGGCGGTGCCTCCGGCGGCCGGTTCGGGCCGTACTCGTCGAGCCTGCGCGCGGCCTCCGCCGCACTCAGGCCGGCATGGGCGACGCGTGCGCCAGAGGCCGTGTCCACGTTTCCATCTTCTCCGGCCGACTCCCCGCGCCCGAGGGTCTTTCGGCCCGAGATGTCACACTCGCCGGGTGACCGATCTCGAGGGCCACTGGCCGACCCGCCTGGCCGACCACACGTCACTGCGTGACCGGCTGCTCGCGTGCTACGCCGCACCGCATCGCGGGTACCACGACACCCGCCACCTCGAGGAGGTGCTCGAGCGGCTCGACGCCCTGATGGCCCAGCCGTCCGCCGCGGGTGTCGACCGGGACGCAGTGGTGCTCGCGGCGTGGTTCCACGACGCGGTGTACGACGGCCATCCCGACGACGAGGAGCGCTCCGCCGCACTGGCCGAGGTCACGCTGACCGCCTCCGACGTACCCCGGCCGCTCGTCGCCGAGGTCGCCCGCCTGGTCCGGCTCACCCGGGAGCACCGCCCGGACGACGACGACCTCGCGGGCCAGGTGCTCTGCGACGCGGACCTCGCCATCCTGGCCGCTGGTCGTGAGCGGTACGACGAGTACGTGCGCGACGTGCGGCGGGAGTACGCCCACCTCGACGACGCGACGTTCCGCACCGGCCGCGCCGCCGTGCTGCGGGAGCTCCTGGCCAAGCCGAGCCTGTTCCACACACCGCTCGCGCGAGAGAGCTGGGAGGACGCGGCCCGCGCCAACCTCGAGCGCGAGGTCGCCGACCTGACGTCCTAGCGGCCCGCCCGGCGTGCAAGTAGTGACGAACGACCGGCCCGTCACGGCTGAACCGGTCGTATCTCCCCACTTGCCGGTCAGCCCAGCCGGTCAGAGCAGTGCGGCCTCCCGCAGCTCCAGCGTCCCGGCGTCCGCGTCGAGCACAGCCGGTACGCCGAACGGCACCGCGAGGTTCCGGTCCCCGTGCCCGACCGGAACACCGAACAACGTGGGCACGCCGAGGGGCGCGATCCGGTCCTCGATGAGCCGGCGCAGCGACTCCTCCGTGCCGCAGCCGCTGAACCGACCCACCGCGACCCCGCGGACCCCGTCGAACCAGCCGGACCGGAGCAGCTGGGTCAGCATCCGGTCGAGGCGGTAGAGGTCCTCGTCGACGTCCTCGAGCACCGCGATGCACTCCGCCGCGGGCATGGCCGTGGGCGTGCCCGCCTCGGCGGCGAGCAGCGCGACGTTGCCGCCGACGAGCACCCCCTCGGCCTGCCCGGGCACGAGAGCTGGCACCGGTTCGGGCGTCAGGGACAGCACGCGCTCCGGCTCGAACAGCAGCCCGCGAAGGTGCTCCCGCGACTCGTCGTCGCCCCCACCGAGGCTGGTCAGCACCGGGCCGTGGATCGTGGAGAGGCCGAGCCTGGTCGCGAACGCCTGGTGCAACGCCGTGACGTCGGAGAACCCGACGAGCACCTTCGGACCGGCCGCGGCCATGGACTCCCAGTCGAGCAGGTCGACCATCCGGTGCACGCCGTAGCCGCCTCGGGCGCACAGCACCGCGGCGATGTCGGGGTCCGTCCAGGCAGCCATGAGGTCCGCGGCCCGTGAGGCGTCGGGGGCGGCCAGGTGGTCGAGGTCCTCCAGCCGGTCGCGCACGTGAGGCATCTCGCGCACGACGAGCCCCCACGACCGCACCACGCCCAACCCCGCCTCGAGGCGGTCGACCGGGACCGGCCCGGACGGCGCCACCACCGCCACGGTGTCCCCCGGGACGAGCCTCCGCGCCCGGACCAGCGACTGCCCCGGCCTCCGCGGGCGGAGGACCTCGGCCTTGCGGCGACGGAGCCCGGCGGCCTTGAGCCGCCGGATCAGCTCGCGGCTGGAGACCGGCTGCGCCCCGGCTGCGACCACCTGGTCGTACCGCTCCGACGGGATGTCGTAGTGGTCGCGGTCGAAGCCTCGCTGCGGGATGCCGAGGGTCGCCGCGAACCGGTGCAGCTCGTCGAACGACTCGTCACTGGCCAGGTGTGACCACATCCGGCCATGTCCCGGCGAGTTGGGCGGGTCGATCAGCAGCGTCACGCGCCGGACCCACCAACAGCGTGTCGGGCGGCCTCGGCACGCTGGACCGCGTCGTCGAGCAGCATGCGCCACGAACGGACGTGAGCGGCATCGACGTACGACTTGGTCCATGAGCCACCCGGCCGCACCGTGGAGCCCACGTGGAACATGCGAACCCCGGCGCGTGCGAGCCACGGGACGTGCTCGCTGCGCAGCCCGCCTCCCGCCATGAGCAAGCGAGCCACCTGAGGGTCCGCCTTCGCCCGGTCCACCAGCTCGTCGAAGCCGGCTTCGAGACCGCGGGCAGAGCCGGCCGACAGGACGGCGTCCAGTCCGGGCAGGCCCACCAGCTGCCGCCACGCGCGGTCGGTGCTCAGCGCGGAGTCGACAGCGCGATGGAAGGTCCAGGGCACCTCGGGAAGGCGGTCGGCGAGGTAGCAGCAGACCTCCACGTCGACCTCGAGGTCAGCCGTGAGGAACCCGAAGGAGAGCCCCTCGACCCCCATCGAGAGGAAGTCCTCGCCGAGGCCGACGAGCCGACTCAGCTCACCGCCGGTCGTGCTGAGCCCGTCGTTGAGGCGCAGCATGACCCGCACCGGCACCTCGGTGTCCTTGCACACGGCCGACACGGTCGCGGGCTCGGGCGAGAGCCCCCCCGACTCGACCTCGGCGACCAGGAACAGCCGGTCGGCGCCACCCTCGTCGGCCCCGGTCACGTCACGCGGGTGCTGCACGACGACCTCGAGGAGCGCGTCTGCTCCCCGGGTTTCACCCTCTGTGCTCACAATGGACATCGTGACATCCGACGACGCCCTGATGACGGCACGTGCTCTCGTGTTGCACGACCTCGAGGCAACGCGGGCAGCCGACCCGGAGACCGTGTCCGCTCTTGAGGAGGCGGTGACTACCCGCCGGTGGTGGGCATCTCAGTGGGAGGAGGGCAAACAGTACGTCGCGGGCCTGATCGCTCAAGACGTCCAGGACGCCCTTCTCGAACGCGTCGGACGGTGGCCGCTCTGTCGCGCCTGCGACCAGCTCGACCCGCATGCCCTGTACATTCACCCTGAGCTCGGGGGCCCCGAGCCGACCTGGGTCTGTGAGAACTCAGGCATCGCCGTGGCGCGTTTGGGGTGCCTGCCGACGTGGAAATCTGGAGAGTCGTAGCCTCGAGAAGGTCGGGGTGATGGACTTTCATAGCAGTGAAGGCCCGACAGTGACTCTCAACGACTCGCAGACCACGTACTCGGAGGACGCAGATCCCGCCACCGTCTTCCGGGATCTCGCGCGCCTCGTCTACGACGGGGACGACTACGAGGAGATGTACCAGGCCGTGTGCGACGCCGCGGTCCACCTCGTCGACGGCTGCCACCACGCGAGCATCATGCTCGAGCAGCGCGGCCACATCACCACCGCCGCCGCCACCGACGACATAGCCCGGGAGGTGGACCGGCTCGAGCAGGAGACGGAGGAGGGTCCGTGCGTCGACGCCATCCACGAGGAGACGGCCCAGCTCGACGCCGACCTGACCAGTGCGTCTACCTGGCCGCTGCTCCGTGAGCGGGTCGTCGAGGAGACGCCGGTGCGGGGCATGGCCGGCTTCCGGCTCGTCGTCGACGACCGCAAGGTGGGGGCGCTCAACCTCTTCAGCGACCACCCCGGTGCGCTCACCGAGACCTCGGTGGACCAGGCGGCCGTGCTCGCGGCCTTCGCCTCCGTCGCTCTCATCGCGGCCTCCCACCAGGAGCAGGCACGAACCTTGCGCGACGGCCTCGCCAGCAACCGCGAGATCGGCAAGGCGATCGGCCTGATGATGGCCTTCCACAAGGTCGACGACGAGCAGGCCTTCGCCATCCTCCGCAAGGCCTCGCAGCACATGAACCTCAAGCTCAGCGAGGTCGCCGGTCAGATCGTCGATCACCACAACCAGCGCCCGCCGGCCTGACGGGCGAGCGAATCCCGCTCAGCGCCTCCGACGCCGAAGCAGCCGCCACACGACGAACAGCACGACGAAGGTCGCGGCGAGCTGTCTCCAGTACGTCTTGAGCAGGATCGGCAGCACCGTCGCGCCGAGGTCGAGCGCCTCCGCCTCGCGACGTACCTCCGGCGCAGCCCGAGGCACCTCCCTGGGCGCCTCAGCCGGTGTGGGCGCCTCAGCGCCCGGTGCCGGGGCCTCGGCGGGCGGTGTCACGGCCGGGGCCGCCGGCGCGGCGACCGGCACCTCCTCCTTGCCGCTCAGCTTGGCCTCGAGGCAGTCGATGAACTGGCCGAGGATCTTGTCCGAGACGTCCTGGATCACGCCGCGGCCGAACTGGGCCGGCTTGCCCGTGATCGTGAGGTCGGTGACCACCTCGGCGTTCGTCGAGTCGGGCCCGGCGGCCGCGAGCACGGCGGTCACCATGGCGCCCGCCGTGCCGTTGCCCCGTTTGTCCTTGCCCTTGGCCTCCAGGACGAACCGCCTGGCCTCGTCGTCGAGCTCGAGGAAGCTCCCCGACCCGGCGTACTGGAGCGAGACCGGACCGAGCTTCACCTTGCAGGTGCCCTCGAAGTCGTTGCCCTCCACGGAGGTCAGCGCCGCTCCGGGGAAGCAGCCGGCGACCATCTCCAGGTTGGTGAAGGCCGTCCACGTGTCCTCGACCGACGCCGGCACCGTGAAGGTGTGCGTGAGCTCCATGGCTCACACCCCCGCGGCGGCCAGGACCGCCCGCCGGGTCAGCACGGTGGCGAGGTGCCTGCGGTAGTCAGCGTCGCCGTTGAGATCCGACGGCGGCTGGGTCCCCTCGGCCGCCGAGGCCGCCGCTGCCCGCACCGCCTCGTCGGTCGCCGGCTGACCGGCCAGGGCCTGCTCCACCGCGCGTGCACGCAGCGGCGTCGAGCCCATGTTCGTCAGACCCACTCGTGCCTCCTCGATGGTTCCGCCCGCGACCTTGACCGCCGCGGCGACGGCCACGATCGGCCACTGGTGCGCGACCCTGACGAACTTCTCGTAGTGGCCGCCCCATCCGGTGTACTTCGGGATCCGGATCTCGGTCAGCAGCTCTCCGTCGCGGATCGCGGTGGTGAAGAGGTCCTCGAAGAAGTCGTCGGCCTCCACCGCGCGGCTGCCGCTCTGCCCGGTGATCGTGAACCTCGCGCCGAGAGCCAGGGCCGGGGCGCCGAGGTCGCCGGCGGGGTCGGCGTGGGCCAGTGCCCCGCCGAAGGTCCCCCGGTGCCGGATCTGCGGGTCGGCGAGCTGCTCGATCGCCTCGCACAGCACCTTGGCGTGCTCGCGCACGAGCGGGTCGTGGTAGACCTCGGAGTGCGTGGTCGTCGCGCCGATCACGATCGCGTCGCCGTCGTCGCGGATGCCGCGAAGCGAGTCGATGCGGCCGAGGTCGACGAGCACCGACGGGACGTTGAGCCGCATCCGCAGGATCGGCAGCAGGCTCTGGCCGCCGGCCATGACCTTGGCGTCCTCGCCGCCCTCGACCAGCGCTGCGAGCGCCTCCTCGACGCTCGTCGGCGCGACGTACTCGAACTGTGCAGGTATCACTCCACCGCTCCTTCGCTCCGGTCCGCCACGTCCTTCTCGTCGAAGTGCGGCATGGCGCCGCCCTCGGTCGGCTCCGCGCCGCCCGCTCCGCGGTCGTGGATCGCCTTCCAGATCCGTTCGGGCGTGCACGGCATGCGTACGTCGGACACCCCGTACGGCCTGAGCGCGTCCACCACCGCGTTCACCACGGCTGGTGTCGACGCGATGGCGCCCGCCTCGCCCACGCCCTTGGCGCCGAGGGCGTGCTTGGTCGCCTTGGACTCGGTGTGGCCGGTGTCGTAGCTGATCGCATCGGCCGCGGTGGGCACGAGGTAGTCGACGAACGAGGCCGACACCAGGGTGCCGTACTCGTCGTAGACCGCCTCCTCCCACAGGGCCTGGGCGATGCCCTGCATGACGCCGCCGTGGACCTGCCCCTCGACGATCAGCGGGTTGATGATCGTGCCGACGTCGTCGACGCAGGTGTACTTGCGCAGCTTCACGCCGCCGGTCTCGGTGTCGACCTCGACCGCGCACAGGTGCGTGCCGTGGGGGAAGGAGAAGTCGACGGGGTCGTAGGTCGCCTCGGAGTCGAGGGTCGGCTCGATGCCGTCGGGCCAGTTGTGGGCGGTGAAGGCCGCGAGCGCGATCTCGCCGATCGCCATGCCCTTGTCGGTACCCTTGACGCCGAACCGGCCGTCCTTGAACTCGATGTCGTCGGGCGAGGCCTCGAGCAGGTGGGCGGCGACCGGCTTGGCCTTCTCGACCACCTTGTCGGCTGCCTGCACGAGCGCCTGCGCGCCGACGGCAAGTGAGCGCGAGCCGTAGGTGTCGAGGCCCTTGACGGAGACCTGCGTGTCGCCGTGGAGCACCTCGACGTCCTCGAAGGCCACTCCGAGACGGTCGGCCACGATCTGCGACCACGCCGTCTCGTGTCCCTGGCCGTGGGGCGACGTCCCGGTGACCACTTCCACCTTGCCGGTGGGGAGCATCCGCACCGACGCCGACTCCCAGCCGCCAGCGCCGTAGTTCAGCTGGCCGAGGATCCGTGACGGCGCGAGGCCGCACATCTCGGTGAAGGTGGAGACCCCGATGCCGAGCTGGACCGGGTCGTTCGCCTCACGGCGTCGCCTCTGCTCGGCTCGGAGCTCGTCGTACCCGAACATCTCCTTGGCCTTCGCCGTCGCCGCCTCGTAGTTACCCGAGTCGTACTCGAGGCCGGCCACCGTCGGGAACGGGAACTCCTCGTGCTTGATCCAGTTCTTCTCCCGGATCTCGAGCGGGTCCACCCCGAGGTGGTCGGCGAGCTCGTCCATCAGTCGCTCGATCGCGAACGTCGCCTCCGGCCGGCCGGCGCCGCGGTAGGCGTCGGTCCAGGTCTTGTTCGTGAGCACCGGAGTCACGTTGAACTGGTAGGCGTCGAACTTGTAGATCCCGTTGAACATGAACGCCCCGAGCACCGGCGTGCCACCACCGAGCAGGGAGACATAGCTGCCCAGGTCGGCCAGGAGGTCCACCTTCAGGCCGGTCACGGTGCCGTCGGACTTCGCGGCGAGCGTGAGCCGCTGCCACTGGTCGCGCCCGTGGTGGCTCGACATGAGCGACTCGGAACGGGTCTCGGTGAACTTGCAGGGCTTGCCCACCCTGCGGGCCGCCAGGAAGGTGATGAACTCCTCCGGGTTGACCTGCAGCTTGCCGCCGAACCCGCCGCCGACGTCCGGGGCGATCACGCGGATCTTGGACTCGGAGACACCCAGGCACATCGACAACATCAGCCGGAGGATGTGCGGGATCTGCGTGGAGGACCACACCGTGATCTGCTCTCCGGTCGGGTCCACCACGAAGGAGCGCGGCTCCATGAACGCCGGGATCAAGCGCTGCTGGCGGTACTCCTTCTCCAGCAGGATGCCGTTCTCGCGCGCCTCGGCGATCGCGTCGTCGACCGAGCTACCCGATCCGGCGTTGGCGGAGTCGAACTGCCAGAACGCGACCTTGTTGGTGCCCAGGTCGGGGTGGACCAGGACCTTGTCCTCGGCGGCTTCCTTGAGGTCGAGGACCGCCGGAAGCTCCTCGTAGTCGACGTCGACGAGCTCGGCGGCGTCACGCGCCTCGGCTGCCGAGCGTGCCACGACCACGGCTACGACCTCACCCGCGAAGGTGACCCGGTCGACCGCGATGGAGGGGTGGTTCGGGGTCTTCTGGTCGGTGGTGATCGGCCAGGCGTTGGGCAGGCTGCCCTGCTCCTCGGCCACGTCCGCGCCAGTCAGGACGGTGACGACGTTCGGTGCCTGCTTGGCCGCCGTGGTGTCGATGTTGGTGATCCGTGCATGGGCGAACGGGCTGCGCACCATCGCGAGGTGCAGCATGCCGGGAAGGACGATGTTGTCGGTCCACCTGGTCCGGCCCGTGATCAGCCGCTGGTCCTCCTTGCGCTTCCGCGCGTTGCCCACCTCGCGGGTGGGGGTCTCCTCGGTGACGGTCACTGGGCACCTCCCGCCGACGCCGCGCTCTGCACGGCCTTGACGATGTTGTGGTAGCCGGTGCACCGGCAGAGGTTGCCCTCGAGCCCGAGGCGGATCTCCTCCTCGGACGGGTTCGGGTTCTCGTTGAGGAGGTCGACCGACTGCATGATCATGCCCGGCGTGCAGTAGCCGCACTGGAGGGCGTGGCACTCGTGGAAGGCCTGCTGCACGGGGTGCAGCTCGCCGTCCTTCGCAAGCCCCTCGATCGTCGTGACCTCCCGGCCGTCGGCCTGGACGGCGAGCATGTTGCAGGACTTCACGCTCTTGCCGTCGAGGTGGACGGTGCAGGCCCCGCAGTTGCTCGTGTCGCAACCGATGACGGTGCCGGTCTTCCCGAGGCGTTCACGGAGGTAGTGGACGAGGAGCATGCGGGGTTCGACGTCGTCGGAGTACGCGAGGCCGTCGACCGTCACGTTGATACGGGTCATGGGCAAATCCCCCAGTGAGTCGTGGGCGCTGTCGAGATTTCGATCGTTGCGGTTTACACGACCTGTGACAAGGGTCACGCAGGGTAAAAGTGCGAGGTTCCCGAGGATCAGCGTGTGACGCCGTGGTGGATCCGCCCGGTCTCCTCCGCGAGCCGGCGGCCCTGGCCTCCCCACTGCAGCGCGATGATCTCCGCCGCGACGCTGACCGCGGTCTCTTCCGGCGTGCGGGCGCCGAGGTCGAGCCCGATCGGCGAGGACAGCCGGTCGAGCTCCTCGTCGGTCAGCCCGGCCTCCTTGAGGCGGGTCAGCCGGTCGTCGTGGGTCCTGCGCGAGCCCATCGCCCCGACATAGCCGACCTCGGGGAGCCGGAGCGCGACCTTGAGCAGGGGTACGTCGAACTTCGGGTCGTGCGTGAGCACGCAGAGCACGGTCCGCCGGTCGATGCGCCCGGCATCGGCCTCTGCCCCGAGGTAGCGGTGCGGCCAGTCGACGACGACCTCGTCGGCCTCCGGGAAGCGCGAGGCGGTCGCGAACACCGGCCGGGCGTCGCAGACGGTGACCCTGTAACCGAGGAAGCTGCCGATCCTCGCGACGGCGGCGGCGAAGTCGATGGCCCCGAACACGAGCATCCTCGGCGGCGGCGCGAAGGCCCAGACGAAGACCCGCATGCCCTCGCCGCGCCGCTCGCCGTCGGGCCCGTAGGTCAGCGTGGCGTTGTGACCCGAGGCGAGCAGGCCGAGCACGTCGTCGGCCACCGCGTCGTCGGCCCGGTCGCTTCCGAGGCTGCCCGAGCGTGGGACCTCGGCGTCGGCGGGGCGGACGACCATCCTCCGGCCGACCCAGGCCGGGTCGGGGTGATCCACCACCGTCGCGACGGAGACCGGGCGGCCGTGCTCGATGTCGTCGGCGATGCTCGCGAGCTCCGGGAACGTGGAGCGGTCGACCTTCTCGACGTACACGTCGATGATCCCGCCACAGGTCAGCCCGACGGCGAAGGCCTCGTCGTCGCTCACGCCGTACCTCTGCAGCACCGGGGAGCCCGACTCGACGACCTCCTCCGCCAGCTCGTAGACCGCACCCTCGACGCAGCCGCCGGAAACCGAGCCCACGGCCTCGCCGCCGGGCCCCACCAGCATCGAGGCGCCGGCGGGGCGGGGAGCGGAGCGGAAGGTCGCCACGACCGTGCCCACCCCGACGGTCTCACCGGCTTCCCACCAGCGCATCAGGTCGGAGAGCACCTCACGCATGGGCGACCACCTCGATCAGCTCCTCGAACGTGGCCATGGAATGACCGGCCACGAAATCGTCAACGTAGGGAAGGGCTGCCACGATTCCCTGCTGCACCGGGAGGTAGCCCGTCTTGCCGCGGTGCGGGTTCACCCAGACCACCCGGTGCGCGAGACGGTGGAGGCGCGTCATCTGCTCGCCGAGCAGAGTCACGTCGCCGCGCTCCCAGCCGTCGCTGAAGATCACCACCACTGCGCCCCTCGCCATGCCGCGCTGCCCCCAGCGGTCGAGGAAGACCTTGAGCGTCTCGCCCAGGCGCGTGCCGCCCGACCAGTCGGGAACGGTCTCCGACGCAGCCACGATGGCGCGGTCGGGGTCGCGCAGGCGCATCGCCCGGGTGATGTGGGTCAGGCGGGTCCCGACGGTGAACACCTCGACAGCCTCCGCCGTGCCGGCGGGCTTGGAGGCGGAGACGAAGGTGTGCGCGAGGCGCAGCAGCGCGTCGGCGTAGGGGCTCATGGAGCCTGAGACGTCCAGGAGCATCACGACCCGCCGCCCGCGCACTCCGCGGCGCCGCCACGCGATCTCGGCCGGCTCACCCATGCGTGCCCGCATGCGCCGGTGCGTCCTCGCGGCGTCGACGTCACCGCGGCGCCACGGCGAGCGTCGTGTCGCGGCACGGCGTGGTGCGCGTGGTTGCAGGGCGGCGAAGAGCGCCCCGAGCCGGGCCTTCTCCTCCGCGCCGAGTGCGGCGATGTCCCGGTGACGGAGGATCTCGGTGGCGCTGGCGAGGGCGCGCAGCTCTTCCTCGTCGGTCCCGTCGGCCGACGACTCGTCCGTCTCCTCCAGGCCCGCCCGCAGGCTGCTGCGCTCCGGCGCATCGCGGCGAGACCGCGGCCTGTCCTCGCCCAGGAACCAGGCGGTGAAGACCTGGTCGTACCTCGCGAGGTCCTCGGGCCCGGAGCAGAGCGTCGTGCGGCCGGCCCAGTAGGTCGCACGCCGATCGTCGAGACCGACGATCGAGGCGGCTTCGAGGAAGTGCTGGGCGCGGTCCGGGGAGACGTGTACGCCGGCGGCACGGAGCGCGCGGGTGAAGCCGAGCAGCATCACGTCGGGCGCCTGCCGCCACGACACGACCTCGGCCGCCGCCATCGGTCTCAGCCCGCCAGCATCCGGTCCAGGGCGGCCCGCACCCGCTCGGCGTCCTCGCGGTACTTGACCACGGTGCCGAGCGTGGTGGCCGCGGCCTCGACGTCGAGGTGCTCGGTCCCGAGGCGCTCCAGGGCTCGCGCCCAGTCGAGGGTCTCGGCGACACCGGGCGGCTTCACCAGGTCGGAGCGGGTGCGCAGCTGCTGCACGAGGGTGACGACCTGTCGGGTGAGTGCCTCGGACACCTCCGGCGCACGCGACCTGACGATGGCGACCTCCCGCTCGAGCCCGGGGTGCTCGATCCAGTGGTAGAGGCAGCGTCGCTTCAGCGCGTCGTGGATCTCCCGGGTGCGGTTGGAGGTGAGGACCACGATCGGCGGGGTGGCCGCGCTGACCGTGCCGAGCTCGGGGATCGTCACCTGGTACGTCGAGAGCACCTCGAGCAGGAACGCCTCGAACTCGTCGTCGGCACGGTCCACCTCGTCGACGAGCAGCACCGCCGGGCTCTCCCGGAGCGCGCGGAGGATCGGCCGGGCGAGGAGGAACCGTTCGTCGAACAACGACTGCTCGGCCTTGTCGGGGTCGAGGACGGAGCCGCCTCCGGCCGCCTCGAGCGCGCGGAGGTGGAGGATCTGCCGCGGGAAGTCCCAGTCGTAGAGCGCCTGGGTCGCGTCGATGCCCTCGTAGCACTGGAGGCGGATCAGCGGCAGCCCGAGCGCCTCGGCGATGCCCTCGGCGAGCGCCGTCTTGCCGGTGCCCGGCTCCCCCTCGAGCAACAAGGGCCGTTGCATCGAGATCGCCAGGAACCCGATGGTGGCCAGCGCCTCGTCACACAGGTAGCCGGTCGCGCCGAGTCGCTCGGCCAGCTCGGCCGACGAGGTGATGGTCGCGGGGTCCATGCACCAAGCATCACCTATCGCGCAACCCCGGGCGCAGCTCTTCGCGGGTGTCGACGTCCTGACCTGTCGCCAGGTCCCCGCACTCGACCAGGACGGGAGGATGCTCGCGCAGGTAGTCACGAGCACCCCGGTCGCCTCGCGCGGTGGCGAGCACGCCGTCCCAGTGGTCGCGTCCGATCAGCACCGGGTGCCCGGGCACCCCGTCGTAGGCCGCCCGAGCAAGCGCGCCCGCACCGGGACGCGCCTGCTCCAGGAGCCGGCGCACGACGTCCGCGCCGACGTCGGGCAGGTCGACCAGGCCCACGAGGACACAGTCGGCCTCCGTGTCGGCGGCCGCGCGCAGCCCCGCCCTCAACGAGGCCCCCATCCCCTCGGCCCAGTCGGGGGCCAGCACGAACGGGCTCGCGTCGTCGAGGAGGACAGCGGCCTCGTCGGCCCCTGCCCCCAGGACGACGCACACCGAGCCGCATCCGCCGTCACGTAGCACGGCGACGGACCGCTCGAGGAACGAGCGGCCCTGGTCGTCGTACAGCAGTGCCTTCGGGGTCCCCATCCGCCGACCAGCACCCGCTGCGAGCAGCAGGCCGAGGACGGAGGTCGCGCGGTCGGCCGTCAGCGGTGGCGCACCGGCTGGTTCGGCCGGCAGACCGGCACCCACAGGGTGTAGCGGTCGGCCCGGTAGGTCGACCGGGACACCTCGACGGCGATGTTCCCCGCGAAGGCCCGGCGGGCTATCCGCAGGACCGGCGAGCCCGGTTCGATGCCGAGCATCTCTGCCTCGTCGGGGCGTGAGAGGTCGGCATCCACCGAGTCCTCGCCCCAGGTGGGCAGCAGGTCACGCCGCTTGAACTCGGCGTACAGGCTCTCCGGCAGCGGCTGGTCCAGGAACTCCGGGACGATGCTGTCAGCCATGTACGCGTTCTCGATGCACATCGGTGTGCCGTCAGCGAACCGGATCCGCTGCCAGTGCACGACCTTGTCGCCTTCGCTGATCTCCAAGGCCCGCGCGACTCCCGGACCTGCGGACTCCATCCGCGCGAGGAGCGTCTGCGACGACGCGGTCATTCCGCGACGTGCCATCTCCTCGGTGTAGCTCGAAAGCCTTACCTGTACGTCGATCTTCGACCGGGCCACGAACGTGCCCCTGCCGGGCACTCGCTCGAGCAACCCTTCGGTGACCAAGGCGTCGAGCGCCTGGCGCACCGTCATGCGAGCCACCCCGAAGCGCTGAACGAGCTCGCGCTCCGACGGTGCCGGGCTACCAGGCTCAGCGTCCTCGATCAGGCCTCTGACGTACTCCCGCACTTGCACATGTTTGAGCACAGGCTGGCGGGAACGGTCAGGCGTGATCACTTCTCCCATTTCGCCGACTCCCCATCTCCCCCGGGCCTCCACCTTAGCCAAACACCGGAGCCAATGGGCTACCGTCGCCCCATTGAACCCGAATCCGTCACCCAAGGGAACCGAGGTCCTGACCGCCGGGGAGAGTCGTGGAACCCGGCTGGAACGGTGCTACTACCTTCCGTGAGCCACTAGAACATCTGTTCGAGCGGTCGTACGCTGTCGAGCATGACCGTGGACTTCCAGCCCTCGCTCTTCGACGAGCTGGTTCGGACGCACTCGGACGCACCCGTCCTGGGTGACCTCGGGTCGACCGTGCGGCGCACCGCGCTCAGCGACGGCGCGTGGATCGACGTACGCCCGGGGTGGGTCTCCGGGGCCGACGACCTGTTCGTGCGCCTGGTGCACGAGGTTCCCTGGTACGCCGAACGGCGGCAGATGTACGACCGCGTGGTCGACGTCCCCCGCCTGTTGAAGTTCTACGGCGCCGGCGAGAGTCTCCCCGACCCGGTGCTCGCCGAGGCCCGCGACCGGCTCAGCGACCACTACCGCCCTGAGCTCGGCGAGCCGTTCACGACCGCGGGCCTGTGCTACTACCGCGACGGCCGCGACAGCGTGGCCTGGCACGGAGACACGATCGGGCGCAGCCGCACCGAGGACACCATGGTCGCCATCGTTTCCTTCGGCGAGGCCAGGCGTCTGCTGCTGCGGCCTCGCAGCGGCGGCGGCACGATCTCGTTCGCGCTCGGCCACGGCGACCTGATCGTCATGGGTGGCTCGTGCCAGCGGACCTGGGAGCACGCCGTGCCCAAGACGGCCAAGCCGGTGGGCCCGCGGGTCAGCGTGCAGTTCCGCCCCCGCGGTGTCCGCTGACGGTGCGCGTTCCGCCCCTCGGGGCCGGCGCCGCCTTCCCGGTCCGCCCGCCGCGATCTGGTCCTACTCTCGAAGACGTGAGCACACAATCGACAGAGGCATCCCTCGGCGAGGTCTTCGCGCGACGGCTGGCCGTCAAGGACCGATCCGGCATGCTCGAGGTCCTCGCACCGGACGTCGACTTCCGTGGCCTGACGCCAGGGGGGTTCTGGGAGGGGAGCACCCCCGAAGAGGTCCTGGAAGTGGTCTTCGGCAGCTGGTTCGCCGACTCGGACCACATCGAGCAGCTGGTCTCGGTGGACTTGGGCAGGGTCGTCGACCGCGGCCACGTGAGCTACCAGTTGCTGGTGCGCAACGACGCGGGCCCGCACCTCGTCGAGCAGCACGCGTACTTCGACGAGCGCGACGGCCGGATCGGCTGGCTGCGCGTGATGTGCTCCGGCTACCGCCCGCTCGACGCCTGACGCAGGCGCCGGGTCGAGGGCCGGTACGCCGTTCGCGTCCACGTGGATGGGAACTGCAGACGCACGAGCCAGTACCGCGTCATTCGCGTCCATGTGGATGGGAACTGCAGACGCACGACCCAGCACCGCGTCAATCGCGTCCAGGTGGATGGGAACGGCAGCGGGGGCCGGTTGCGACCCCGGGCATGCGGAAGGGCCCCGGGACGTCCCGGGGCCCTTCGCGGGTGATGCTGTGCCGGCAGGCCGGCGGTGGACTCAGAAGTCCATGCCGCCCATGCCACCGTCGCCGCCCGGCATGGCCGGAGCCTTCTCGGGCTTGTCGGCGACGACAGCCTCGGTGGTGAGGAACAGCGCGGCGATCGACGCGGCGTTCTGCAGCGCCGAGCGGGTGACCTTGGCCGGGTCGAGGATGCCCTCGGCGACCATGTCGACGTACTCGCCGGTGGCAGCGTTGAGACCGAAGCCGGCCTGGAGGTTGCGCACCTTCTCCGCCACGACGCCGCCCTCGAGACCCGCGTTGATCGCGATCTGCTTGAGCGGGGCCTCCGAGGCGTGCTTGACGATCGCGGCACCGGTGGCCTCGTCGCCCTCGAGCTCGAGCTTCTCGAACGCACGGTCGCTGGCCTGGACGAGCGCCACGCCACCGCCGGCGACGATGCCCTCCTCGACGGCAGCCTTCGCGTTGCGAACGGCGTCCTCGATGCGGTGCTTGCGCTCCTTCAGCTCGACCTCGGTGGCCGCGCCGACCTTGATGACCGCAACACCGCCGGCCAGCTTGGCCAGGCGCTCCTGCAGCTTCTCGCGGTCGTAGTCGGAGTCGCTCTTCTCGATCTCGGCACGGATCTGGTTCACGCGGCCGGCGATCTGGTCCGCGTCGCCGGCACCCTCGACGATGGTGGTCTCGTCCTTGGTGACGACGACCTTCCGGGCCTGGCCGAGGAGCTCGATGCCGGTGCTCTCGAGCTTGAGGCCGACCTCCTCGGAGATGACCTGGCCACCGGTCAGGATCGCGATGTCCTGGAGCATGGCCTTGCGGCGGTCACCGAAGCCCGGAGCCTTGACGGCGACGGACTTGAACGTGCCGCGGATCTTGTTGACGACCAGCGTGGACAGAGCCTCGCCGTCGACGTCCTCGGCCAGGATCAGCAGCGGCTTGCCGGACTGCATGACCTTCTCGAGCAGCGGGAGCATGTCCTTGACGTTGGACACCTTCTGGTTCGCGATGAGGATGTAGGGGTCCTCGAGAACCGTCTCCATGCGCTCGGCGTCGGTGACGAAGTAGGCCGAGATGTAGCCCTTGTCGAAGCGCATACCCTCGGTGAGCTCGAGGTCGAGCCCGAAGGTGTTGCTCTCCTCGACGGTGATGACGCCTTCCTTGCCGACCTTGTCCATGGCCTCGGCGATGATCTCGCCGACCTGGGTGTCAGCAGCGGAGATCGAGGCCGTGGAGGCGATCTGCTCCTTGGTCTCGACGTCCTTGGCCATGCCGAGCAGCTGCTCCGAGATGGCCTCGACGGCCTTCTCGATGCCGCGCTTGAGGGCCATCGGGTTCGCACCGGCGGCGACGTTGCGCAGACCCTCGCGGACCATGGCCTGGGCCAGGACGGTGGCGGTGGTCGTGCCGTCACCGGCTACGTCGTCGGTCTTCTTGGCAACTTCCTTGACGAGCTCGGCGCCGATCTTCTCGTACGGCTCCTCGAGCTCGATCTCCTTGGCGATGGACACACCGTCGTTGGTGATCGTGGGGGCGCCCCACTTCTTCTCCAGCACGACGTTGCGGCCCTTGGGGCCGAGGGTGACCTTGACGGCGTCCGCGAGCGTGTTCATGCCACGCTCGAGGCCGCGCCGGGCCTCCTCGTTGAACGCAATAAGCTTCGACATAACTCCTGCGATTCCTCACGCGTAGAGTTGTGGATGAACCGGGTCGATGCCCGCGACGGACGGTCTCTGCGGACCGGCGATCCCTTCTCGCCGGCGCTCGAGACCTCATCTACCCGGCCCTGAACTGTCACTCTCATGGCGAGAGTGCTAACCAATGTTTAGCACTCGACCGGGGCGAGTGCAAGGCGAACCACACTGCCCTGGGGTGTGCGCTGACCAGGCGTCGCGCCCCCTGTGTCTAGACCGCGCGACCCTCTTGCGGCGAGCGGGCCCTCGAACCATTGACCCGCCGCAAATCGCAGACCTAGCCTGGTGGAACCTCGTGGGTGCGACGGGGTTTGGCCGGAGTAGCGGAGTCCTGGACACCGCTCTCCGGCCGCTTAGTTTCCCCGCGGGCCGTCTCCCCGAGGGCGGGCTGTCAGTCGGCGCTCTTCAGCAGCCGCGCCACCACGTCCGCGAAGGCCGCCGCGTTCTGCGGCACCAGGTCGAGGTACAACCCGGGCTCCGCCACCTCGAGCTCGCTGAGCGCCAGCGACCCGTCCGGCATCCGCATCATGTCGACGCGCGCGTAGGGCAGCGCCGTTCCGAGCACCTCTTCGGCCACCGCGACGGTCCGGAGCGCGAGGGCTCGAGCCTCCTGGGTGACCTCGACGGCTTCGGAGCGCCCGCCGTACTCCTCGTGCACCCGGATCTCGTCGCCGTCCGGGAGCTTCTGCACCTGCGAGACCACTTCGCCGCCGAGCACGAAGACGGAGGACTCGCCCTCGCTGTGGACCGACTCGACGAGCGGCTGCACGATCCACGGCCCCTCGCCGAGCTGGGACTCGTCGAGGCCTTCAGGTCCTCCCGGTTCGCCGTCGAACACCACCACACCGCGCCCGCCGGCACCCACACGCGGCTTGACCACCGCGGTCTCGAACGCGGCGATCGCCGAGGGCAGCTCCCCCTCCTCGTCCGCGGCCAGGGTCGGTACGACGGGCAGCCCGGCCTCCTGGAGCGCGAGGAGGTAGATCTTGTCGGTGTTCCACTCGAGCACGCGGGAGGTGTTCACGAGCCGCGTCCACCCCTCGACCTCGCGCGCCCACGCGAGGAGCTGCTCGCGGCGACGTTCGTAGTCCCACGTGGCGCGCACCGCGACGAGCCCGGCGTCGGCCCAGTCCACCGCGGGGTCGTCCCACACCGCCCACGACGAGCTGAGCCCTCGCGCGGCGAGCTCCTCGACGATCAGGTGGCCGTCCGGCTCGCCCTGCGGCCACTCCGCACAGGTGACGAGGAGGACCTCGCTCATGCGCGGTTGGCGGGGAAGCCGCCGGTCGCGACGGGTCCCCACCGCTCGATGGTGATCCGGATGAGCGACTTGTCCTGCTCGGCCATCGCGGCTCGGTACTCGTCCCAGTCGGGGTGCTCGCCGGCGATGCAGCGGTAGTAGTCCACCAGAGGCTCGAGAGCCTCCGGCATGTCGATCACCTCGGCGATGCCGTCGACCTGGACGTAGGGGTCGTTCCAGTCGTCGGAGTGCACGAGGATCGAGGCCTTCGGGTCGCGGCGGAGGTTGACCGCCTTCGCGCGCTCGGGGTAGGTCGACACGACGACGCGTCCCTGGTCGTCCACGCCGCACGAGACCGGCGACAGCTGCACGGTGCCGTCCTTGCGCGTGGTGACGAGAGTGCCCTTGTGTCGCGGGCGGATGAACTCGAGCAGCTTCTCCCGGTCGACCTTCTCGGCCGTTGCGATCTTGCGAGCCATGCCGTGAGCCTAGCGACGGGTGGTTGACTCACCCCCATGAACTCGTGGCGGGCGAAGGCGGTCGTGAACGCGCTCAACGGGTCGACCGCGCTCGGCCTCGTCGTCGCCGCCGCCGGCCGGGCGCGACTCTTCCGCGGCCCTCGTGGCCTCGTGATCGCCGGCGGCTACGCCTACAGGTTCCCCATGGCGGGCGCGTTCACGGTCGGCAACGTCGTCCTCACCCGCCACGACGCCGCCTGGCTCGCCGAGCGGGAGCGGACCCTCCTGCACGAGGAGCGGCACAGCTGGCAGTACGTCGTGACCTTGGGGCTCCCCATGCTGCCGTTGTACGGCGCCGCCGCCGCCTGGTCCTACCTGCGCGGAGGGGACTGGTCGACGTACAACGTGTTCGAGACCCGCGCGGGACTCGCCGACGGCGGCTACGCGCTGGTCAGCCGGAGGCGGCAGCGGCGTCTCGAGCGAACTGCCTGAGCAGCGACAGCACGCCGTCGGGTCCGTCGACCACGATGTCGGAGAGCTCCACGAGCGCCCTCTGCTCCTCCGAGCCCGAGCAGATCAGCAACCCGGGACGGCCCTGGTCGCGAAGCTCCGCCACGGCCCTGAACGCCTCGATGTCGCCGAGGTCGTCACCGGCGAAGACCACGCCGTGGCCGTCGAGCTCACCGTAGATCGTGCGCAGTGCCTGCCCCTTGTGCATGCCGGGGGCACGGACCTCGACCACCATCCGACCCGGCTCGACGCCGAGGTCGAACCTTCGGGCGGCCTCGGTCAGCACCGGCAGCAGCCTGTCGAAGGCACCGGTGGGGTCCGGGAGCCGGCGGGTGTGCACCGCGACGGCGAGACCCTTCTCCTCGACGAACGCGTCGGCGGCGTCGTTGCCGGCGAGCAGGTCCGGGAGCTCGGCCAGGAAGCTGCTGAGCCCCGGCGGTGGAGCGGGCGAGACCACCTCGCCGTCGGCGGACGACCAGCGTTCGTTGCCGTACTGGCCGAGGAGGTGGAGGGAACGGTGGTGCTCGGCGAGCGCGTCGCCCACCTCGTCGAAGCTGCCCAGGGCGATCGCCTGCCGGGCCGGACGACCGGTGATCACGGCGACACCGCGGACCTGCTCGGCGAGCGCGACGAGGGTCCTCGGCCCGTCGGGGTGGATCACCGCGCTGGCGGGGTCGTCCACGATCGGTGAGAGGACTCCGTCGAAGTCGAGCCCCACGACCACCCGTGCCGCGTCGTGCACGAGGGCGTCGTACCGCTGCTGCCCCTCGGGAGTCCGGAAGTCCATGCCCCTACTCAACCAGAGGGCGGCGCCGAACCGCTCAGGCGGCGTCGGAGGTGAGGATGACCGTGAGCCGGTCGAAGCGCATCGGGGAGATCGCCGGCCTCAGCCGCGCGATGCCGAGGTCGCGCGCGAGCAGCTTGGCCGCAGCCTCGAGGCGGTCGGGGTAGTAGACCGTGCTCGCGGGGATGGTGCCGTACCAGTTGTCGGAGCCCACGACCTGCCAGCCCGCGCCGGAGACCTTCCGCGCTGTGGTGCCGGCCAGGCCGGAGATGCCGGAGTTGTTGTAGACCTCGACGTACACATCGCCGCGGCGGACCTCGGGCCGCTCCTTCTTGGCCGGCTTCGGCTTCTCCTTGATCACCGGCTTGGTGGCGGTCTTCGTCGGGGTCGGGGTGGGCGTCGAGGCCGCGGGGACCGGGCGGGCCGCGCGAGCGGGCTCCTCGGCGTTGCCGGAGGTGGTCACGAAGGCGATGCCGGCGAGCACCACGGCGCCCAGGCTCAGCGCCGCCACCGGCGAGGGAAGGGCGATCCCGCGCTCGTCTCGCGAGCGGAGACGCATGTCAGACCTCGAAGCCGAGGCGCCGCGCCGAGCGCGCGCGCTGCCTGGTCGCGCGGAGCCGGCGCAGCCGCCGGACCAGCAGCGGGTCGAACGCGAGGGCCTCGGGACGGTCGATCAGGGCGTTGAGCACCTGGTAGTAGCGCGTCGAGGACATGTCGAACTGCTCACGGACGGCCTGCTCCTTCGCACCGGCGTACTTCCACCACTGGCGCTCGAAGTTGAGGATCTCGCGGTCCCGCTCCGACAGCTCCTGCCCCGAGGGGGCGTCCTGGCCCTGGTTGAGGGCGTTCGCGGCATCCATCTGTGACTCCTGCGGACGGGGTTCGGGACTGAGCGTTTCGGGGTCCATGGTAAGCGCGAACGACATCGATGTCATTTGCATCGCGCATTTGCGCGTCGCGTTTCGCGCGCGATGTCATGGTGACATGTCGCATCCGTTCGGGCCCCTGCCACCCCTGTCCCTGATACCCGGCCCGACGGTCGCCGAACCGCTCCCCGCGGACCGGCCGGTGCGCTGGGGCATCCTCGCAACCGGCCGCATCGCGCGTGACTTCGCGACGGCGCTCCGGCTCCTCCCCGACGCGGAGCTGGCGGCCGTGGCGTCGCGCCGGCGCGAGACCGCGGAGGCCTTCGCGGCCGAGTACGGGACCGCGGACCTGACCCGCGCCTACTCCTCCTACGCCGAGCTCGTGGAGGACCCCGAGGTCGACGTGGTGTACGTCGCCAGCCCGCACGCGCTCCACCACGCGCACACGATGCTGGCCTTCGACGCCGGGAAGCCCGTGCTGTGCGAGAAGGCGCTGACGCTCACGGCCGGCGAGTCCGAGGACCTCGTCCGGGTCGCCCGCGAGCGCAAGCTCTTCTTCATGGAGGCGATGTGGATGCGCTGCAACCCGGTGATCCGCCGGGTCAAGCAGCTCGCGGACAGCGGCGACCTCGGCCGGATCCAGCAGATCCGGGCAGACCTCGGCTTTCTCGTCGACCGCCCCGAGACCCACCGGCTGCTGGCCCCCGAGCTCGGCGGCGGGGCGCTGCTGGACATGGGCGTCTACGTGCTCACCTTCGCCCACCTCTTCCTGGGCGACCCCGACAAGGTCGAGGCGGTCGCCGAGATGTCCTCGAGCGGCATCGACCTGAACATCGCGATCAGCCTCGGCTGGCAGGGCGGCGCGGTCGGCTCGGTCTCCTCGACGATGACGGCCTGGTCGCCGAGGACCGCCTCCATCGCCACCGACCGGGGCCGGATCGACTTCGCCGACGCCTTCCACCACCCGACCGAGGCGTCGTGGGTCGAGAACGGTGAGACTCACGTGCTGAGCGAGGAGGTGCTCGGAACGGGGCTTGCCCACGAGGCGGCCGAGGTGCAGCGCTGCCTGCGCAACGGGGAGACCGAGAGCCCGCTCGTGCCGCTCGACGACAGTCTCGCGATCATGCGCCTGATGGACCGCATCCGCGACCAGATCGGGCTGACCTACGACGCCGACCGGAGGTAGGCCGGCACGCCATCACCCGCCGGCCGGACGGTCTCGTGTCGCGAACGTCCTTCCTGGGACCGTATGAGCGGAGGTCCACCGGGTACGAACCGGCGTCATCGAGTTGTCTCACCAACTAGGGTCGGAACCGTGAGCCAAACCGACGCGCCCGAACGCTCGGCCGACCTGGTCATCGTCGCCAACCGGCTGCCGGTGGACCGGGTCGTCAACCCCGACGGCACGACCTCCTGGCGGCCCTCCCCCGGCGGCCTCGTCACGGCGCTCGAGCCTGTGATGCGCGCCAACGACGGCGCCTGGATCGGGTGGCCGGGCGGAACCGAGACCGACCTCGAGCCGTTCGTCGAGAACGGCCTCGTCGCTCGTGCCGGTGGGGCTGAGCGAGTCGGAGATCGAGGAGTTCTACGAGGGCTTCTCCAACGCGACCCTCTGGCCGCTCTACCACGACGTGGTCGCGAAGCCGGAGTTCCACCGAGAGTGGTTCGACTCCTACGTCACCGTCAACAAGAGGTTCGCGGAGAAGGCCGCCGCCGTCGCCGCGGAGGAGGCGACCGTGTGGGTCCACGACTACCAGCTGCAGCTGGTGCCGACGATGCTGCGCGAGATGCGCCCGGACCTGCGGATCGGCTTCTTCCTCCACATCCCGTTCCCTCCGGCCGAGCTCTTCCAGCAGCTGCCCTGGCGCCGGCAGCTCCTCGAGGGGCTCCTCGGCGCCGACCTGGTGGGGTTCCAGCGGCCGGGAGCGGCCCAGAACTTCGTGCGTCTCGTCCGCCAGCGCGTCGGCCACAAGACCCACCGGGACATGGTCTACCTGCCCGACGGGCGCACCGTGCGCGCCGGGTCTTTCCCGATCTCCATCGACTCCGCGGAGTTCGAGAAGATGGCGCGCAGCGAGAACGTGCAGCAGCGCGCCAAGGAGATCCGCGACCAGCTCGGCAACCCCAAGCACGTGCTGCTCGGCGTGGACCGTCTCGACTACACCAAGGGCATCTACGCGCGGTTGCGCGCCTTCAGCGAGCTCCTCGCCGAAGGGCACCTCGACGTCGAGGACGCCGTGTTCGTCCAGGTCGCCACGCCCTCGCGTGAGCGGGTCGAGCAGTACCGCCGGCTCCGCGATGACATCGACCGCCTCGTCGGCCGCATCAACGGCGACCTCGGGCGCATCGGGCGGCCGGCGATCTCCTACCTGCACTCCTCCTACCCCCGCGAGGAGATGGCGGCGCTCTACCAGGCAGCCGACATCATGGTGGTCACGCCGCTGCGAGACGGCATGAACCTCGTGGCCAAGGAGTACGTCGCCTGCCGGTTCAACGACGACGGCGCCCTCGTGCTCTCGGAGTTCGCCGGAGCGGCCGACGAGCTGCGCCAGGCCTTCCTCATCAACCCCTACGACATCAACGGCATGAAGGCGACGATGCTCGAGGCGATCAACGCCGAGCCCAGGGACCTCCACCGGAGGATGCGGGCGATGCGCAGGACCGTCTCGGAGCACAGCGTGTCCGACTGGGCCTCGAGCTTCCTCAACTCGCTGTCGAAGGACGTACCGCCCCACGACAAGCAGCTGCGCCCGGCACGACGCGGCTGACCGTCGTACCTGAGGGGCGGAGGGCTACCCGGTCGCGGTCGCCGAAGGCGGGGCCGAGTCGCCCTCCGGCGCACCGGCCATGAGGGCCCGGACCGCGTCGGCGTCCCGCTGGGAGACGCTGCCCCAGCCCGGCTGGTAGTCGTAGACCTCCCACAGCAGCTTGGCGTTCTGGTCGCCGTACAGGACCTCGACGTCATCGGTGGTGATCAGCGCAGGGTGGGCGACGCCGCAGGACTCGGCGACCTTCAGCAGGTCGCGGCGAAGCGTCTTGATGTAGTTGGCGGCCCGCACCGACTTCAGGTCCGGGTCGAGCCCGTGGGCGAGCCAGGGGTCCTGGGTGGCCACACCGGTGGGGCAGCGGTCGGTGTGGCACTTCTGGGCCTGGATGCAGCCGATCGACAGCATCGGCTCGCGGGCGATGTTGAGCATGTCGCAGCCGAGCGCCATGGCCACGATCGCGTTGTCCGGGAGGCCGAGCTTGCCGCCGCCGATGAAGGTGACGTCGTCGGTGAGACCGGCCTCCGCGAAGACCCGGTAGACCCGGCTGAAGGCGACGCGGAAGGGCAGCGACACCGAGTCGCTGAACACCAGCGGCGCAGCCCCGGTGCCGCCCTCGCCGCCGTCGATGGTCACGAAGTCGACGCCGCGCTCACGGGTCGCCATGTGCCGCGCGAGGTCGCGCCAGAACACCAGGTCGCCGACCGCGGACTTGATGCCCACGGGCAGGCCGGTCTCGTCGGCGAGGAGCTCGACCCAGTCGAGCAGGCTGTCCACGTCGCTGAACTCCGCGTGGCGCGACGGGCTGACGCAGTCCACCCCCTCCTCGATGCCTCGGATCTCGGCGATCTCGCGCGTCACCTTCGCCCCCGGCAGCAGCCCGCCGAGGCCGGGCTTCGCGCCCTGGCTGAGCTTGATCTCGAGCGCACGCACCGGGGCGGACTCGACGAGGTCCTTCAGGCGCTCGAGGTCGAAGCGGCCCGCCTCGTCCCGGCAGCCGAAGTAGGCGGTGCCGATCTGGAAGACGAGGTCGCCGCCCTTGCGGTGGTAGGCGGAGATGCCGCCCTCACCCGTGTTGTGCATGCAGCCGGCCAGAGCCGCGCCCCGGTTGAGCGCCTCGATCGCCGGGCCCGACAGCGAGCCGTAGCTCATCGCGGAGATGTTCACCAGCGAGGCGGGGCGGAACGCGCGCCTGCGTCCGCGCGGCCCGCCGAGCACCTTCGCCGACGGGAGGTCGCTGTCCTCGCCTGCGCGAGGGTGGGAGGGCGGGACCACCTCCGAGAACGTGCGGTGCTTGATGATCGGGTAGCCCTCGGTGTGCTCGGTGTCGTTGTCGGTGCCGAACCCGAAGTAGTTGTTCTCGAGCTTCGACGAGGCGTAGATCCACCGCCGCTGGTCCCGGCTGAACGGCCGCTCGGAGTTGTTGTCGGTGACGATGTACTGCCGCAGCTCGGGACCGACCGACTCGAGCAGGTAGCGGCCGTGGCCGAGCAGCGGGAAGTTCCGCAGCAGCGCGTGCTTCCGCTGCAGCAGGTCGTAGGCGGCGACACCGGCGAGGGCCGCGACCGGTGCTGACTTCAGGGCACGAGACATTCGCATATGGCCGTTGTACCCTCCGACCTCGGTTCGACGCGACGGTATCCTTCGCCCCATGGATCTGATCCCGAAGCCGGACCAGGTCGTCTCGGCGGCCAGCAACGTCGCCCACAAGATGTTGTACGGGGGCGTTGCCGATCTACGCCAGATGCCCCGGACCCTCATCGACGACGGCATGTTGCGCGAGGTCTACCACTACCGGCCACAGGGCCGGGTCAGGGAGTCGGGCGACCCTGTCCTCCTCGTCACCCCTCTCGCCGCGCCAGCGCTCTGCTTCGACCTGCGCCGCGGCTGCTCGCTCGTCGAGCACCTCGTCACGCAGGGACGTCCCACCTACCTCGTGGAGTACGGCGAGGTCTCCTTCGCCAACCGGACCCTCGGCATGGAGCACTGGGTCGACGAGGTGATCCCGGCCGCCATCAAGGAGGTCTCCGAGCACGCCGGGGGTCGTCCGGTCCACGTCGTCGGCTGGAGCCTCGGCGGCATCTTCTCGCTGCTCACGGTCGCCGACCAGCCGGACCTCCCGGTCGCCTCGCTGACCGTGGTGGGCTCGCCCGTCGACGTCACCCGGGTGCCGCTGGTGGCGCCGATCCGGCCTCTGCTGAACATCACCGACGGCGGCGGCCTGGTCACCCAGCTCTACCGCGCGATGGGCGGGGCGCCGAAGCCGCTGGTACGCCGGGCGTTCCAGCTCAGCAGCTTCAACAAGCTCGTCACGAAGCCCCTCGCGATCGCCGCGAACCTCGACGACACCGACTTCCTCGCGCAGATCGAGGCGGTCGACCGCTTCACCGCGAACATGATCGCCTACCCGGGGCGCACGTTCGGCCAGCTCTACCACCGGATCCTCAAGGGCAACCAGCTCGCGACCGGCGTCGTGAAGATGGACGACGACCGGGAGATCTCGCTCTCGAACATCCGCGTGCCGGTGCTGGTCTTCGCCGGTGAGAGCGACGGGATCGCGCCGGTGAGGTCGATCCGACCGATGGTCGACCTGCTGACCAACGCCGCCTCCGTCCGCTTCGAGGTGGTGCCAGGGGGCCACCTCGGGATGCTCACGGGACGAGCCTCGCGGCGCACGACGTGGCGGATCATCGACGAGTTCCTCGACGAGCACGCCTCCTCCCCCGTCGTACCCCCGGAGAAGCCAGGCCCGGGCGGGAAGACGGCGAAGAAGGCGCCCGCGAGGAAGACCTCCGCGAAGAAGGCCGCTGCGAAGAAGACCACCAAGAAGTCCACCGCCAGGAAGTCCCCCGCGAAGAGGACCCCGTCGAGCGCGGAGGCGATCGGGTCGAACCCCGCGCGCCGCTACGGGTCGGCCTCCTCCCGCTCGCTGGCCGCCGGCTCGTGATCTCTGCCGCCACCGGCATCGCACCCACGCCGGACTGGCGGCTCGCGGTCGTCCTGGTCGCGCTGGTCGGCATCGGCGTCGGCGCGTCCTACCTCGGCAAGCTCGACGTCGAGCGCGACACCGTCACCGCCAGCGTGCGCGGTTTGGTCCAGCTCGCGATCGTCTCGCTGGTCATCACCGCCGCGCTCAGCTCGCTGTGGTGGTCGCTGCTCTTCGCCGCGCTCATGCTCGTCGTGGCGACCCGCACCTCGGCGCAGCGGATCGACGCCCGTGGGGTGGAGTCGCTGTGGGTCGGCCTGGCGATGGCCGCCGGGGTCCTCCCGGTCCTGGTTCTGGTGCTCGGCTCGGGAGTGGTCCCGTTCAACGGCGCCGGGCTCGTGCCGACCGCCGGGATCATCATCGGCAACACGATGAAGGCGTCGACGCTGACCGGTCGCCGCGCCTACGACGAGCTCTCCTCGCAGTTCGGCTCCTACGAGGCTGCCCTCGCCGTCGGACTGGAGAGCAAGGACGCGGCGCTCATGGTGATCCAGCCCAGCGCCAAGGAGGCCCTGATGCCGAACCTCGACGCGACGCGCACCGTGGGACTCGTGACTCTCCCGGGCGCCTTCGTCGGCGTGCTGCTCGGCGGTGGCACCCCGCTGGAGGCAGGCGCCGCGCAGATCCTCGTGCTGGTCGGCATCGTCGCGGCGCAGGCGATCACGAGCGCGGTGCTGCTGCGACTCGTCGCGGAGGCACGGGTCGTGCGCGGGGACATGCGCGCGAGGTACCCCAGATGAGGCGCGCGGCTCGTGCCCTCGTCGCCGGGCTCGCCGCGGCGACGCTGCTCGCCTCCTGCTCCTCCGACGCCGACGACCCCGGCGACCTCGGGCGGCAGGTCGAGGACGTCACCGACGCCGCGCCTGCGCGGTTCGACCGGTACGTCGCGCTCGGCGACTCGTTCACCGCCGGCCCGCTGATCCCGACGACGGACGTCGCGAACGGCTGCTTCCGCTCCGACCACAACTACCCGGCGCTGGTGGCCGAGCAGCTCGACGTGGCCAGGCTCGTGGACGTGAGCTGCAGCGGCGCGGAGACCCAGGACCTGACCCAGCGGCAGGGCACGGTGCGTGGCGCGTCTGTGCCGCCTCAGATGCGCGTCGTGGACCGCAGGGCCGACCTGGTGACGCTCGGCATCGGCGGGAACGACTTCGACCTCTTCCACACGCTGGTCGCGACCTGCTCGCGGCTGCGGGACGAGGACCCGGACGGCTCGCCCTGCACGGACGCCTTGGAGAAGCGGGGCGTGGACCTCGTCGCGGAGACGCGGCGGATCACCGACCGGGTCGCCGGTTCGATCCAGGAGGTCCAGCGGCGTGCGCCCCGGGCGAAGGTGCTGCTCGTGGGCTACCTCCGGCTCGTTCCCTCGACCGGCGGGTGCGACGAGCTTCCGCTCGCCGACGGCGACTACGCCTACGGCGTTCGGGTGTCCCGCGCCCTCGACGCCGCGCTCGCGCGGGCGGCCCGTCGTACCGGGGTGGGTTTCGTCGACATGTACGCCGCTTCGGAGGGTCACGACGTGTGCTCGGACGAGCCCTGGGTGAACGGCATCCAGACCCGGGAGGGCGAGGCGCTCGCGTTCCACCCGTTCGCGGACGGCATGGAGGCGGTCGCGGTCCAGGTCGTCGACGCGCTGTCCTAGGGTTTCGGCCATGACTGACCGGTTCTCGCGCCCTGTCCGGCGTACCGCATGAGCGCGCTCGCGAAGCTCGTGGAGCGCGGCCTCGTGGCGCAGGACTGGGCGGAGGCACTGGCCCCGGTCGACGGCACGATCAGCGCGATGGGGGCGTTCCTGCGCGAGGAGGTCGCCGCCGGGCGGACGTACCTCCCCGCCGGGGAACGGATCCTGCGGGCGTTCGAGCGCCCGATGTCCGAGGTGCGCGTGCTCGTCGTGGGTCAGGACCCCTACCCCACCCCCGGCCACGCGGTGGGTCTGTCGTTCAGCGTGGCGCCCGACGTGCGGCCGCTGCCGCGCAGTCTCGTGAACATCTTCCGTGAGCTGTACGACGACCTCGGGGTCGGTCCGCCGACCAACGGCGACCTCACGCCGTGGGCCGAGCAGGGTGTCCTGCTGCTCAACCGCGTCCTCACCGTGGCGCCCGGCGTCGCGGGGGCGCATCGCGGCCGCGGCTGGGAGGCGGTCACCGAGTGCGCGATCACCGCGCTGGCCGAGCGGGGTGGACCGCTCGCCGCGATCCTGTGGGGGCGGGACGCCCAGGGCCTCAAGCCGATGCTCGGGGAGATCCCGTGGGTCCAGTCGCCCCACCCGAGCCCGCTGTCGGCGTCGCGGGGCTTCTTCGGGTCGAGGCCGTTCAGCCGCGTGAACGACCTGCTCGTGCGCCAGGGCGGGGAGCCGGTGGACTGGTGTCTGCCCTGACGGCCTCCTGACCGGTCAGGTCTCCGTGTGGAGGCCCGCCTCCTCGATCCGCTTCACGACGTGGCCCGCGATCCGTTCGAGCGCCGCGACGTCCTCGGCGTCGAGCCCGTCGAACACCAGCGACCGCACGGTCTCGACGTGACCCGGGGCGGCCTCGACGAGCACCTCCCAGCCCTTCGGCGTGAGCCGCGCCATGGTCACGCGCCGGCTGTCGGGGCAGGGGAACCGCTCGACCCAGCCCCGCTGCTCGAGCTTCTTCACCACGTGCGAGAGGCGTGAGAGCGACGCGTTGACCTGGGCCGCCAGCTCGCTCATGCGCAGCGTGCGCTCGTCGGCGTCGGAGAGCATCGCCAGGCACAGGTAGTCGAAGTGCGTCATGTCGGAGTCCCGCTGCAGCTGCGAGTCCAGGGCAGGCGCGAGCTTGAGCATCACCCCGGCCAGCCGCAGCCAGGCCCGGAGCTCGTCCTCGTCGAGCCAGCGTGTCGCGTCGCTCATGCACCCATCCTAGCAAACACTTGATGCTTCAACTTTTGCGCGCTAACGTGGAGGCAGAACATCCCACCCGCAGGAGAACCACGATGACCACCCAGCACAGCCGAATGCCCTCCCTCTACATAGGCCACGGGGCACCGCCGCTGCTCGACGACCCGGTCTGGAGCGGCCAGCTCGCGACCTGGGCGGCCGAGCTGCCGCGGCCCAAGGGCGTGCTCATCGTCTCCGCGCACTGGGAGTCGGCTCCGGTCAGCCTCAGCGCCACCGCCCCCGGGACCCCGTTGATCTACGACTTCGGGGGCTTCGCGCCGAAGTACTACAACATGACCTACGCGACCCCGGACGCCTCGGCGCTGGCCGCCAGGGTTGCGGCGATGATGCCCGACACCGAGCCGGTGCACCAGCACGCGAGTCGCGGACTGGACCACGGGGCCTGGGTGCCGCTGAAGATCATGTACCCCGCCGGCGACATCCCCGTGGTGCAGATGTCGCTGCCCACGCACGACCCGTACAAGCTCCTCGAGCTCGGCCGCCGGCTCCAGCCGCTGCGCGACGAGGGCGTGCTCGTGATCGGCTCGGGCTTCCTGACCCACGGCCTGCCCTACCTGCACGACTGGCGCATCGAGGCGGCCGCGCCGGGATGGTCGAAGGAGTTCGACGCCTGGGCGGCCGACGCGCTCGCGCGAGGGGACGTCGACGAGCTCGCGGCGTACCGCGACCGCGCCCCGGGCATGCCCTACGCCCACCCGACCGTCGAGCACTTCACGCCGCTGTTCATCACCCTCGGCGCCGCCACCACCCCCGACGAGCCGGGCGACCAGCGCATCGACGGCTACTGGATGGGCCTGTCCAAGCGCTCCCTCCAGGTCGCCTGAGGCAGCCACTGCCGGTTGTGGCCGATGGCGGTCGAGCCGCGCCGCCCGAACGCGCCGCCATCGGCCACTACCGCACGAGGAAGCCGGTTCAGCGCCCCAGTCGGCGGAGCAGCCGCGTTCTCCCGGACGAGGTGAACAGCGAGTCACGCAAGGCATCCAGCCAGGGATCGAGCCGGCGCGGGTCGTGCGGGCGGCCCAGGGCGGCGTCCGCCTCTCGGAGGATGACCTGGGCACGCCCCAGGAGGTCGCCCGCGGTGTAGCCACGTCTCACCCAGCCGCTGTTCGCGAGTCTCCTCTCGCGAGCGAGGTCTCTGACATGGGTACGACGGTCGCGGTGCACGGCTCCGTCGTACTCGTGCAGCGTCCGGGTGCCGCGCAGCCACAGGTCACCTCGTGCGACGAAGACCTCATGCTCGTCGTACACCTCGAACTGGGGCTCAACCGGCACCTCGCACAGCACATGGAACATCCGCAGGAGGCTCTCCCAGGGCGACTCCGCCCGAGGATCGCTGAACACCAGCGCCCGCTGCAGCGCGGGAGCGCCCCAGCGCATGGAGCCGGCGAACGCCGCAAGGTCCTCAGAGGAGCAGTCTCTGCGACGCCGCGCCGAGTCGATCAGAATCACGAGGTCCAAGAGCCCTAAGTCCCGCGCGCAGGCCAGCAGGGTCTCGGACACCGGCGCCAGCCGCAGCCCGTCGACGGTCACGGCCTCGACCGGCGCTGACCTCAGCACCCGCAGCTCACGCCGCTTGGGACGAGCCTCGCTCTTCGGGAGCGCGACCATCGCGGGGAGCGCGTCGGGAACCGGGGGAAGCCACAAGCCATGCGCCTCGGCGGCCGTCAGATGAGTGAAGCTCCCCGAGGTTGGGAGGATCCCCTGCCAGGCATGCAGATCCGCGAGGCGCTGTCGCCTGCGCCGAGCATGCTCCTCGGCAGGGTCGACACTTCCCGCCGAGGCAGCCCCGTCTACCGGGTCGCCCGACTCGACCGTCGTGCGACGGTAGACGCCGTACCCCACCTGCCGCCAGGTCTGGCCCCTGCGCCGCCCGATGACGATCTCCACCTCGTCCACCGGCCGAGTCTCCCGAGCCGAGGCGGTCGCGGAACCAGCTCAGCACGGAGCCTGTGGACAGGCGGCGGTGCCAGCCGTCTGTGGACAGGCGCAAGAGTGGCCGATGGCGGTCGGATCCCGCGAGGAGAAACGGCCACCATCGGCCACTCTTGGCGGGACGAGTCTCAGGGCGGCTCAGCGGATGCCGGTCTTGCGCATGATCGCGAGCGACTTCAGCGTCGTGGCGGCGTACTTCTCGTAGGACTGGCCCGGCGGGACGCCCATGACCTGCTTCTTGACCACCGCGAGGTTCTGCACGTCGGTGTACTTGAGCAGGCCGTTGTCGCCGTGGCGCGCACCGACCCCGGACTGCTTCACCCCGCCGGACGGCGTCGCCTTCGACGCGTAGGCGGCGGCGAACCCTTCGTTGACGTTCACGTTGCCTGCCTGGAGCTGCCTCGCGACCTCCGAGGCCCGGCGAAGGTCGCTCCCCCAGACGCTGGCGTTCAGGCCGTAGTCGGTGTCGTTGGCCAGGGCGATCGCCTCGGAGAGGGTGCGGTAGGGGTGCAGCGCCACGACGGGGCCGAACGTCTCGCACGACCCGGCGAGCATCTCCTTGGTGACCCCGGTCAGCACGGTGGGCTCGTAGAAGGCGGGGCCGAGGTCCGGCCGGGCCTTGCCACCGGTGAGCACCGTGGCGCCCTTGGCCCGCGCGTCCTCGACGTGGGAGGAGACCCGGTCCTTGTGGTCCACCGAGATCAGGGAGCCCATCTCGGGCCCGAAGTCGTACGCCGCACCGAGCTCGATCCCCCGGGCCGCCTCGACGAACCGGCGGGTGAACTCCTCGAACATCTGCTCGGGCACGTAGATCCGCTCGATGTGCATGCAGACCTGGCCGGTGTTGCGGAAGACGCCCTCGATGGCGCCGGGGATCGCCTCGTCGAGGTTCGCGTCGTCCATGACGATCATCGGGTTCTTGCCACCGAGCTCGAGGGTGCAGCCGATGAGGTTCTCGCCCGCCCGCTGGCCGATGAAGCGGCCGGTCTGGGTCGAGCCCGTGAACATCACGAAGTTCGCGTGGTCGATCACCGGCGGCCCGGCCACAGGCCCTTCGCCGCAGACGACCTGGAAGAGGCCCCGCGGGAGACCGGCCTCGTAGAGCAGCGAGACGCCGTACAACGGGCTCAGCGCCGTCTTGTTGTCGGGCTTGAGGACCACACCGTTGCCGGCCATCAGCGCGGGTACGGCGTCCGACAGCCCCGTCGCGAACGGGAAGTTCCACGGCGCGATGATCCCGACGACCCCCTTGGGCTGGCGGATCTCGGTCGACGTCGTGACCACCGGCACCGGCCCACCGCGCTTCACGGGCCTGAGCAGCTTGGGCGCCCGCTTGAGGTAGTGGCTGATCACCATCGGGACGTCGCAGGTCTCCTCGAACGCCATCCGACGCGCCTTGCCGCTCTCGGCCTGGATCAGGTCGACGATCGTCTCGTTGTGCTCGAGCAGCAGCGCGTGGAACCTCTTGAAGACCTTCATCCGCTTGGCCACCGGCCAGGACGCCCACTCGGCTTGAGCCTTGCGAGCCTCCGCGAACGCACCCTGGATGTCCGAGGCGCTCGACTGCGGCAGGGCCGTGATGACCTCGCCGGTGTAGACCTCGGTCATCTTGTACGCGTCACCGCCCGACGAGGCGACGAGAGCGGTCAGCCGCGAGAGCAGGTCGTCGGTGATGCTGGCGGGCAGGCTCATGCGATGCGCTCCTTCTCGGCCGCGGGCGCGCTCTGCGCCACGCGGTCCTCGTAGTCCTGGCGGTCCGGCGAGTCGATGGCGTCGAGGGCGGCGCGCTCACCGCCGAGGACCTTGTTGAGCCACTCCCCGAAGCGGCGCGGAGCCAGCGCACCGGTCTTGGTCGCCAGGCCGAGGCTCTTGGGGACGTACACGTCGGGTCGCGGGAGCTTCAGCGCGTCCACCACGGCGGCAGCCACCTGCTCGGGCGTGACCGGCGAGACCCCCTTGTTGTCCTTCAGGCCCTTGGACAGCTCGGTGCGCACGATCGCGGGGTGCACCGCGGTGATGTGGATCGGCGTCTTGTCGGCCTTGAACTCGATGTGCAGCGCGTTGGAGAACCCCGAGACCGCGTGCTTGGTGCCGGTGTACGTCGCACCGCCCGCGACGGGCACGCGGCCCGCGGCCGAGGAGATGTTGACGATGTGGCCTCCGCCGCGGGGCTTCATCCGGCGTACCGCCTCCTTGGTGCCGTGGATGACAGCGAGGACGTTCACAGCCACCTGGGCGTACGTCGAGGCCTCCGACTCGTCCTCGATCCGGCTCAGCGGCATGATCCCGGCGTTGTTCACCAGCACGTCGATCGGCCCGAGCCGGCGCTCGACCTCGTCGAGGAACACCGTGAACCCCGCGTGGTCGGTGACGTCGAGCCCCAGGCCGACCGCCTTGCCGCCGAGCCCCTCGGCGGTCCGCCTGGCGAGCGCCTCGTCGAGGTCGCCGATCGCGACGTGCGCACCCTCGGCGGCGAGCTGGGTCGCGGTCGCCGCGCCGATCCCCCGGCCTCCGCCGGTGATGACGACGACCTTGCCGGCCAGGGTTCGGGGTTGACGGGCCATGGGAACTCCTCGAGTCGCTGCTGTGGGTCGCGGGCACACCCTCCCGCCGGCAAATGTAACGCGTTCTACTTTCCGGGTACAGAGTGTCGCTCAGGGGGTGGTCATGAGCTCCGCGCAGCGCTCGCCGATCATCATTGCGGGCGCGTTGGTGTTGCCTCCGGTGATCGACGGCATGATCGAGGCATCCGCGACGCGCAGGCCCTCGATGCCGCGGACACGGAGCTGCGGGTCGACCACGGCGGAGTTGTCGACTCCCATCCGGCAGCTCCCCACCGGGTGGTAGACGGTCGTCGCACGGTTCGGCAGCTCTCGGGCGAGCGAGTCCCTGTCGGGGAAGTCGCGGCCCGGGTTCAGCTCGGCACTCACACCGGCGGAGACCAGCCGGTTGGCCATCGTCTCGCGGATCAGCTGCATGCCCTCGAGGAGCAGGTCGCGGTCGGCCTTCTCGGACAGGTAGCCGGGGTCGATCAGCGGCGCCGCGGTCGGGTCGGTCGAGGCCAGGCGCAGCGTCCCCCGGCTCTGCGGGTAGATCAGGGTGGGCATGATGGTCAGCGCCGGCGCCGGGTCCACCTTGTGCCGGATCGGCGCGTCCTGGTTGGGGAACGGGTAGGACCACGGGAGCGCATGGACCTGGATGTCCGGGATCTCGGTGCCGCGGGAGGAGTGCACGAAACCGACCGCCTCGAACACGGTCCGTCCCATCCACGAGTTGCCGCGCAACGCCTCCTGCACGATGCCCCGCGCGAAGTACGCCGCGGAGCTCTTGTTTCGCGCACCCTTCATGACGTAGGTCATCGGCACGAACATGTGGTCGTGCAGGTTGTCCCCGACCGGCAGGTCGGCGCGCACGTCGATGCCGAGCTGTCGCAGGTGGTCGGCGGGCCCGATGCCGGAGAGCATGAGCACCTGGGGCGAGCCGAACGCGCCGGCGGAGACCACGACCTCCCGCTCCGCCCGGATGACTCGCTTGCTGCCGTTGGCGACGACCTCCACGCCGACCGCGCGCGACCCCTCGAGCACGACCCGGCTCACGGTGACTCCGGTCTCGACCCGGAGGTTCGGCAGTTGGTGGTCGTCGAGGTACGCGACCGAGGAGCTGTAGCGGAGCCCGTTGTGGGCGCTCTGCTGGAAGATGCTGACGCCTTCTTGCGACTTGCCGTTGTAGTCGTCGATCTTCGGCACCCCGGCGGTGTCGCTCAGCGCCTCCATGAACTCGAGCGTTGCGGGAGTCAGGTCCTGCTGGCGGGTGACCTTGACCGGCCCACCCTCACCACGCAGGTCGTCCGCGCCGCCCTCCCAGCTCTCCAGCCGCTTGAAGCTCGGGAGGACGTCGTCGAAGCCCCACCCCTCGTTGCCCTCGGCAGCCCAGTCGTCGTAGTTCTTGGCGTTGCCCCGGACGAACAGCATCCCGTTGACCGAGCTCGAGCCACCCAGCACCTTGCCGCGGGTCTGCGGGATCTTGCGGCCGAGCGCGTGCTCCTGCGGTGTCGTGTAGAAGCCCCAGTCCAACCGCTTCTTCAGCTGCGGCACGTTGTGGAAGACCGCGATCATGCCGGGCTTGCGGACGAAACGGGTCTTGTCGACGGGCCCCGCCTCGAGCAGCACCACGCCGGCTCCCGTGTCGGCGAGGCGGCGGGCGACGATGCAGCCCGCACTCCCGGCCCCGATGACCACGTAGTCGGCAGAGTCTCCAGCGCCCATCTCACAACCTCGTTCACTCGCCACGGCCGAGCAGATGGCGGTCCCGCCCGGATGGGAGGAACTGTAACGCGTTCTAGTTCCGGCGTACAGGGTTCCGCCCCGCCTTCGCGCACACCTACCTGCGGCCGCGGGACCGAGCGACGGAGTGGCAGGATGCCGGGGTGAACATCCTGTCGATCCAGTCCCTCGTCTCGTACGGCCACGCGGGCAACAGCGCCGCCATGTTTCCGCTCCAGCGCCTCGGCTTCGACGTCTGGCCGGTCGTGACCGTGCACTTCTCCAACCACACGGGGTACGGCGCGGCGCGAGGCCCGCTGCTGAGGGCCGAGGACATCGCCGAGGTCATCCGCGGCGTCGAGGACCGCGGCGCGCTCGACCGCTGCGACGCCGTGCTCTCGGGCTACCAGGGCGCCGAGGACGTCGGGGCGGTCATCCTCGAGGCCGTCGCCGACGTGAAGAAGCGCAACCCCGACGCGATCTACTTCTGCGACCCGGTGATGGGCGACGTCGGCCGTGGGTTCTTCGTGCGACCAGGGATCCCGGAGTTCATGCGCGACCAGGTCGTGCCGGCGGCGGACGTGATCACCCCGAACCTGTTCGAGCTCGGGTTCCTCTCCGGCACGGAGCCGAGGACGCTCGACGAGGTCGTCGCCGCCGCGGAGTCCGTGCGCACCAGCGGACCGGGGACGGTCCTCGTCACGAGCGTCATCACCGAGGACACCCCCGAGGACAGCCTCGACATGGTCGCGGTCTCGGCGGAGGGCGCCTGGGCCGTTCGCACGCCGCGGCTGCCGATCAACCCGCCGGGTGCGGGCGACCTGACCTCCGCGGTGTTCCTCGCCAACGTTCTCGACGGTCACGACCTCGCGAGCGCGCTGGCCCGGACCGCCTCGTCCGTGTTCGCCGTGATGGCGGCGACGCACGAGGCCGGCTCGAGGGAGATGCTCATCGTCGAGAGCCAGGACGCGCTCGCCGCGCCCGCGATGCAGTTCGAGGTCAGCCCTTTGCGCGGCACCTCGCAGGGTCGCGATAGCTGATCCTGTCGCCTCGCATCGCGAAGGCGCGCATGGAGCTGTTGTTCCTCTCCCGGGTCTCGAGGAGCTGGTCCTTGGGGTCGACCGTCACGCGTAGGCAGTAGAGCCCGTCGCCCATCCGTGGCGGCAGGCTGAGCGCCTGGCCGGCGAGGTAGGACTGGTAGACGTCGGCCCAGCCGATCGAGATGCCCTGGGGCGAGTAGCGGGAGCAGGCTCCGTAGTGCTGCGCGTACCTGAACGTCCCGTACGTCTCGGGCAGGCGCTTGCTGTCGCGCAGGCAGAAGCTCATCTTGCGCTGGGCGACCAGGGTCTGCTCGGGTCGGGCGGCGCTGAACAGGGTGTAGCGCGACGCCGCCTCGAAGTGCCAGTGGTCGTGGTAGGGGTGGAAGACCATGCACCCCGCCGACCGCCGCCCGACCTTCGTGTCGACGTCCACCCGGTAGCGGCCGCTGCCGTCGACGTCGCGGTACATGATCTGGCTGGCGTGCTCCTTGCCCTCGGGGCACTCCTCCAGGTGGTCGGGCCGCACCTCGATCGGGCCGTCGCCGACGCTCCCGAGCGCCGACTCGAAGCGCAGCTTCCGCTGGGAGCCGCTGCGGACGATGTGGAGATCCCGGGCGCGGAGCACCACGAGGTCCGGAAGCAGCCGTGGCGCGGTGGGGCCTGCGGCCGCGCTGGCCAGGGGGTCACCACCGGGGGCGCCGACAGGCGTCAGGATCTGGGCCACGGCCAGGGCCAGCGCCCCCGCCAGAAGGGTCTTCATGGACGTGGTCCTGCGGTGCGCCATCGGTCTCCCCGTTCTGCCAGCCGGCGTGGTGGGGTAGACCTTATGCCCGATATTCACCCTTGGGAATGGATTTGCGCCTGTGGGGCCGCCCAGCTGGGAGGAACAGGACGGCCCCACAGGGCCGACGGAGCAGCCCCCCGGAACTCCCTGGTCCGATAATGCACCGGCCCGCCGGCGTCCATGCGCGAGATGAGGCAGCTCGTCTCCGGCGGCGCCGGAACATTCACCCTGACGGGGGACATCGCACCCGCTCGAAACGGCATCGGAGCCGGCCAGGGGACTCGAACCCCTAACCCCCTAATTACAAGTTAGGTGCGCTGCCAGTTGCGCCAGGCCGGCCTGCGTCCGCGCGGTCTCCGAGCGGTCGCGAAGGCCCATCGTAGACGGACGCATGCCTGCTCCGGAGGCGGGTACGACACGGCTCCGACCAAGGAGGTTCATTCGGATGGGTACTGACGACAAGCTGAAGCACTCGGCCGAGAGCGGTCTCGGCAAGGCCAAGGAGAAGCTTGGCGACGCGACGGACGACCCCTCCCTCCAGGCGGAGGGGAAGAAGGACCAGAGCAAGTCGGACCTGAAGCAGGCCGGCGAGAAGGTCAAGGACGCCTTCAAGAAGTAGCGCTCGCAACATCGGCGGGGCGGTTCACACGGGACGGACCGCCCCGCCGTCCTGTGTCCGGACCCTCTCAGGCCGCGAGGAACGAGGTCACCGACCTCCTGAGGCCCGCGGCGTCGAGACCGTGCGCGGCCGCATGGTCGGCGGGGGTGCCGTACCTGCGCAGCTCCCCACGTGCCACCCCGAGCGACAGCAGCCGGTGGGGTACGTCGACCAGGGCGTCGTTCACACAGCGCGCGGAGGTCCCCTCGAGGTAGGGCTCGACGAGCACCACGTCCGGCGTACCGAGGACCGCGCGGAGGCTCCGCCCGTCGAAGGGCCGCACGGTGCTCGCGTACAGCACGCTCACGTCCAGCCCCTCCACCGCCTCGAGCACCGGGTCGAGCATCGGCCCGACCGCCACCACCGTCGCACCGGAGCCGCGGCGGACGAGGTGGAAGCGCCCCGGCGTCACGGGGAAGGCGTCCCGGTTCTGCTGTGCCGTGACACGCACGTAGTCGCGACCCGAGCCGGCGACGGCCAGCCGGATCGTCGACTCGACCTCGTCCGCGTGCCCCGGGACGTGGACGGTCCAGTCGGGCAGGCTGTCCATGAGCGCGACGTCGCCGGGAGCCTGGTGGGTCCGGCCACCGCCGGTGTTGTCGTAGGACCCGCCGGAGCCGACGAGCACGCCGCCGACGTCCTGGTGGTTGAAGCCGAGCTTGACCTGCTCGAACGCCCGCTCGACCAGGAACGAGGCGAAGGTGTGCACGACGGGTCGCATCCCGGTGAGCGCGAGCCCCGCACCCACGTTGACGAGCAGCTGCTCACGGATGCCGACGTTGACGACCCGCTCGGGGTGGCGTCGCTCGACGTCGCCGAAGTACTGCCCGGAGATCTCGGCGTACACCAGCGCGACGGAGAGGTCCTCCTCCACGAGCGCGGACGCAGTGGCGGCGAAGGTCGCCCTCGTGTCGCGCCTCATGAGTACTTCTCCTCGACGTGCGCGACGACCACGGACGGGGCCGCGGGCTCGCCGGGCCCAGGGCGCCGGCTCAGCGCGCGACGTAGGGACGCATGATCTCGCCCGTCGACTCCCACCGTGTGCCAGCCGTTCGTGGCGAACCGCTGCTCGATCCGTCCGGGGACGTTGTAGCTCGACGACCGGTTGTCGACGACGACGGCCGTGAGTGCCTCCAGCCCCAGCGCCGCTGCCAGCTCGACTGCCTCATGGTTGCTCCCCTCATCGAGCTCCGCGTCACCGACCAGCACGACCACGCGCGAGTCGAGCCCCTGCGCCCTCAGACCGAGCGCCGTGCCCACCGCGAGGGGCAGACCGTGCCCGAGCGATCCGCTCGAGATCTCCACGCCCGGCACGAGCGTGCGGTCCGGGTGGTGGCCGAGCGGCGAGTCGTAGGACGCCCAGTCCGCGAGCCACTCCACAGGGAAGAAGCCCTTGGCGGCGAGGGTCGCGTAGTAGGCCATCGGGCCGTGCCCCTTCGACAGGTAGAACCTGTCCCGCGCTGGGTCGGCGATCGTCTCGGGAGACACGTCGAGGACCTGGTCGTAGAGCACCCACAAGACGTCGAGGGTCGAGGTCGCTGCGGCCGAGTGCTTCTCGTCCCCGGTCATCAGCGACATCAGACCCAGGAGGTCCGCGTAGGCGTACTCGGGGCTGTTGTCGGTGGCCACGAGAGCGTTCGTCGTTGTCATGCCGAGAAGCATGCAAGTTCAAGTTGACTTGAAGTCAACAGCAGTATGCTCGAGGCGTGGCGAGACCTGCAGCACACCTGACGATCGGCCAGCTCTCGGAGCGCTCAGGCGTCGCCACGTCGGCTCTGCGCTACTACGAGTCGCGGGGGCTGATCAGCTCCGAACGCACCACCGGCAACCAGCGGAGGTACCGCCAGGCGATGCTCCGCCGGGTCGCGTTCGTCCGCTCGGCGCAACGTGTCGGGCTCACGCTCGACGAGGTCGAGGAGGCGCTGTCCACGCTTCCCGAAGGGCGAACGCCCACGAAGGCCGACTGGTCGCGGCTCTCGCGGGGCTGGCGACCGCGCATCGAGGAGCAGATCGAGAGGCTCGAGCGGCTGCGCGACAAGCTCGACAGCTGCATCGGCTGCGGTTGTCTCAGCCTGCGCACCTGCGGCCTGAACAACCCCGACGACGAGGTCGCCCCACGCGGCCCCGGCGCGGTCTTCCTCGAGCCCACCGGATCGGGTCGCCGCTAGGGTGGGGCCCATGCCTCTGCGCATCGTGGCCACCCAACCCAACCCCGCGCTGGTCACCCTGCCCTGGCACCTCCCGCTCGAGGAGTGGACCGACCAGTACGTCGTCCCGCTCCCCCGCGGCATCTCGCGCCACGTCGTACGCATCGTCCGGCTCGGCGACGGACGTCTACGCGGTCAAGGAGACGCGGGAGCCGATCGCCTTCCGCGAGTACCGCATGCTCCGCGACCTTCGACGGCTCGACCTGCCGACCGTCGAGCCGGTCGCGGTCGTCGCCGGACGCGAGTCGCAGTACGGCGAGGAGATCGAGCCCGCCCTGGTCACCCGGCACCTGACCTACTCCCTGCCCTACCGCTCGCTGTTCTCGCACGGGCTCAGGGCAGACAGCCTCCCCAGGCTCATCGACGCCCTCGCCGTCCTGCTCGTGCGCCTCCATCTCACCGGGTTCTTCTGGGGCGACGTCTCCTTGTCGAACGTGCTCTTCCGCCGCAGCGCGGGTGAGTTCACCGCCTACCTCGTGGACGCCGAGACCGGCGAGCTCCACAGCGAGCTCACACGAGGGCAGCGGGCCCACGACCTCGAGGTGGCCTACGGCAACCTGTTCGGCGAGCTGCTCGACCTCCAGGCCGGCGGCTTCCTCGACGAGGAGGTCGACGCGCACGGGATCGTCGAGCTCGTCGAGAGCCGCTACACCGCCCTGTGGGACGAGCTCACCGGCATCGAGGAGTTCGACGTCAACGAGATGTGGCGCATCGAGCAGCGCGTCGAGCGGCTCAACCAGCTCGGCTTCGACGTCGACGAGCTCGACATCGTCACCGACTGGTCCGGGTCGACCGTGCGCCTGCAGCCGAAGGTCGTCGAGGCCGGTCACCACAGCCGCGACCTGCAGAGCCTCACGGGCCTCGACGTCGAGGACAACCAGGCAAGGCGGCTGCTCAACGACCTCGCCGCGTTCACGGCCCACTACGACCTGGGCGCGGAGGACCGTGCGCTCGTCGCGCACCGCTGGCTGACCACGGTCTACGAGCCGATCCTGTCGATGGTGCCGCGGGAGATGAGGGGCAAGCTCGAGCCGGCCGAGATCTTCCACGAGATCCTCGAGCACCGGTGGTACCTCTCCGAGAAGGCCGGCCACGAGGTGGACCTCATGGAGGTCGCGCGGTCCTACATCGACAACGTGCTGTCCAAGCGGCCGTACGAGGTCGTCACCGCCAGCGACGACCCGGACGTGCTGATGCCACCGGCCGAGAAGAAGTGGCCCCGCTCGACCTGACCCCTCAGAGCCTCACGGGCTTGCAGAGGCGGCAGGCGGTGAGGCCCGGCGCATCGGGTCCGGCCGGACGCAGGTCGTCACGGTGGGAGACCAGCGCGCAGTCGGCGCGGTGCACCGTCGTCCCCTCGCCCGCGACCACCAGGACGGCGCCGGGTTCACGCTCGGCCGCCGGCGCCGCGGAGGGAGCGCCGTTGGCCGACACCGCGCTGCGCGACACCACGTCGGCGAGGACCAGCAGCGTGTCCGAGAGACGCTTGGCGGAGTCACGCTGGTCGGAGGCGATCCGGGCGAGCCAGGCCCCGAAGTACAGGAAGCCGCCGCAGAAGGTGAGGCCGAGCCCGAGCAGGCCGCCGGAGACGAGGTAGGACAGCTGGTCGTAGGCGTACGGCGTGTGCGCGGCGCCGTACCAGCCGAGGATGATCACGACGAGGCCGAGCGGCAGCAGCACCGCGCCCGCCACGAAGAGCACGACCTGGAGGATCCGGTAGCCGTTGTTCCGCAACGGCGCGGCGCCGCCGGTCGTCTGCGCCCTCGACTGGGCGCGAGGCATCACGTGGCCGGTGGTGGCGGTGGTCGACTGGACAGTCACTTCTCTACGCCTTTCTCAGGTCCGGGACACCGGCCTCGAGGCCGTGCGAGCAGCTGCCCGCACCGCCGAGCACGAGGCCGCCGATCTTCTGCAGCCACCAGCCGACGCCGGTGGCCATGACGAGGCCGCCGACGAACAGCGCGCCGGGGATGCTGGCAAGTGGCGGGAGGCCCGCGGAGGCCGGGTTCATGGCGAGTGCCTCCGCGTCGCCGCCGCCCCCGGCCGTGGCGGCCTGGCCGTCCAGGGCAGGGGCGGCTCCGGCGCTGCCCGCGGCGGCTCCGCCCGAGGTCCCGCCGGTGCCGCTCGTGGGCGCAGCAGCCGCGCCGTTGAGCTCGCTGGGATCGACGGTCGGGAGGTCGAACTCCATCGCCGGCACGGTCTGGGCCTCCGCGGCCGCGTTCCCGGCCGTGATCACGAACTTGGGGGCGAGCTGAGTCGCCGCGCCCACCAGGCGCCTGAGGTTCTCCTCGGGGATCTGCTTGGTGATCTCGTCGAACGGGATGTCGTCGAGGTTCGACCGGAGCGGACGGGTGTCGATCACGATCTGGAGACCCTGGAAGGCGGCCGAGCTGCTGTCTCCACTCGCGGTGCGAGCCGGCTTCGGAAGCACCAACGAGATGCCGAGCTGGGCGAGGGCCTTCTCCGGGTCCTGGGGCATCTCGGGCAGCTTCTGCCTCTGGTCGACGAGCTGTACCCCGTCGCGGCCCACCGTGATCGGCTTGCCGGCCAGCTCCAGCCCGGTCACCTTCGAGACTCCGGAGGCGCTCGGACGCTTCCCGTTCGCCGTCGTCGTGGTCGTGACCGTGATCGAGTCGGCGGTGATCAGGCCCCCGATGAGCGAGAGGTTGCTGAGCTTGCTCGTCGCGACTGCCTTGACGGCCTTGCCCGCGCTCTCGGTGTGGGTGTCGCTCACCATGCCGTCGACGTCCACGAGCGCCGCCAGCTCGGGCGGGGGGCAGTTGCCCGAAGGCTGGTCGTCGGCCGCGGCGGCACGGTCCTTACCGGTGATCGCGGCTCCCAGGTCACCGAGCTGGTCGGCCGGGGGCTCGGGAGCGCCGGGAAGGCCGGGCGCGCCGGGCGCCCCTGGCTTGTCGCCGCTGCCACTCTGGGCGACGTCACAGTTGCTCGACCACGCCACCGTCGACGAGACGCGCTCCGGGTCGGCGCTCGTGCGCATCATGGAGCCGGGGACCGGCTCGTCGGACTCCTGGCTCGGCTCACCCGGGGTCCGGGAGTTCACCTGCACCGGGTAGCCGTCCTTGCAGAGGCCGGTGTCACCGAGGCCGAGCTGCTCGACGAACGTCTTGCAGCCCTGGCCGACGGGGTCGCCGGGCCACAGCCAGCTGGCGACGCCCTGGCCGGTCGGGCCACTCGCCGACTCGACCTTCGTGTAGGCGAAGTCGAGCTCGGCCTGCGGCGTGGCGGGGATCGGGATCGTCGGCTCGTAGATCTCGATCTTCAGCGGCGTCGCGGTGGCCTCGGTCGCGTAGCCGCCGAACGCGGGCTCGGCGTAGGCGGCCGGGATCGGCGCAGCGCTGCCCGCCAGGCCAGCGGCCAGACAGGCCAGGACCCATGACCGGATTGGGCGTCTCATGCTGCTCCTCCAAGGATGACGTCGGACATCTGCGCGTTGATCTCGTCGGGCTCCCCCGTGGCCACGATGCGGCCACCTGTCATCACCGCTGCGTAGTCCGAGACGCGCAGGGCGGTGCGTGCGAACTGCTCGACCACGAGGATCGAGACACCGGTCTGCGCGATCTGCGCGACGGTGTCGTAGAGCTCCTCCACGATCAGCGGGGCGAGGCCCATCGAGAGCTCGTCGAGCATCAGCAGCGCCGGGTCGGAGGCGAGGGCCCTCGACAGGGCGAGCATCTGCTGCTCACCGCCGGACATCGTGCCGGCGAGCTGGTGGCGCCGCTGGTCGAGCCGGGGGAAGTAGCTGTAGGCGGTCTCCAGGACCTTGTCGGCGGGGACCCCGGCGTAGGAGACGAGCCTGAGGTTCTCCTCCACCGTCAGGTTCGGGAAGACGCTGCGGCCCTCGGGGATCGTGCACAGCCCGTTGCGCGCGAGCTCCTCGGTGCTGGCGCCCTCGACGGCGACCCCGGCCATGTGGATGTCGCCGCTGGTGGGCTTCATCTGGCCGCTGACCACCTTCAGCAGCGTGCTCTTGCCCGCGCCGTTGGGACCGAGAAGCGCGATCACCGCGCCGCGCGGGACCGTCAGGTCGACACCGCGCAGCACCTCGATCCGGCCGTACGCCGCACGGAGGTCCATGACCTCGAGGATGGGAATGGTCATCTGCTATCGCACCGCCGGGATCTGTGTCGTGACCGGGTCGATGACGCTCGTCTGCTCGGCGGGCTCCTCGTCGGCCTGCCCGAGGTAGGCCTCCTGCACCCGACGGTCGGCCCGGATCTCCGACGGCGTGCCGGAGGCGATGACGTGGCCGAAGTCGAGGACGTGGATCTCGTCGCAGACGCTCATCACGAGGTCCATGTCGTGCTCCACCATCAGCACCGCGCGGCCCTCGCCGGCGAGCTCGCGGAGCAGGTCACCGAAGTCGTCGGTCTCGCTCTCGTCGAGACCCGAGGACGGCTCGTCGAGGAGCAGGAGCTTCGGCTCGCTCGCCAGCGCACGGGCGAGCTCGAGCAGGCGGGCCGTCCCGGTCGGGATCGAGTCGGCCCGCTCCTCGGCGTACTCGCGGATCCCCACCCGATCGAGCAGCGCGTCCACGTGGCGCACCGGCGTGCGCTGGAGGAGACCCCGCAGGCCGAGGTGGATGTCGAGGGCCACGCGCACGTTGTCCCGCACGGTCAGCGAGCCGAACGCCTCGAGCCGCTGGAACGTGCGCGCCATCCCCCGCTTCGCCCGCCGGTGCGGCTGCATGGAGGTGATGTCCTTGCCCTCGTAGCGCACATGGCCGCTGGTCGGCCTCTGCAGCCCGGTGATCACGTTGAAGCAGGTCGTCTTGCCCGCACCGTTGGGCCCGATGAGGCCGGTGACCCGGCCACCCTCGAGTGAGAAGCGTGCCTCGTTCACGGCGGTCACGCCGCCGAACTGCACGACCACGTCGTCAACCTCGAGAAGCGCCATGAGCTGCCACCTCCTCGGTCGCGATGACCCGCGTGTCGTCGTCCATGTCGCCGGCCACCGGCCAGCCCTCGTCGTCCCCGTGACGGTGCCTGGCATCCGGCTCACCCTCGCGGCGGACGCGAAGGCCGCCGCCGGGCAGAGCGGGCAGTCCGGGCAGCCGGTCGGCCACGGCGGGCCAGAGCGTCAGCTCGATCTTCCGGCCGAGGGCGAAGACCAGGTTCGCCAGGCCGTTCGGGTCGCGTCCGAGAGCCACCGCGCCGAAGCCGATCACGGCGAACGCCAGACCGGCGAGACCCGGGTAGTTGCTCTGCAGGACCGGCAGGAGCATGAAGCCCACGCCGCCCATCGCGGCACCGGTCACCGAGGTCACACCGCACACGACCGCGAGCAGGAGCAGCGGGAGGCTGGACAGCAGCTGGAAGTCGGTCGCCGAGATCGTCTGTCGCAGGCCCGCGAAGAGCGCACCGGCGAGCCCGGCCATGCCGGCGGAGAGACCGAAGAGGCCGACCCGGAACCAGCGCATGTTGAGGCCGAGGGTGCCGCAGGCCGCGGGGCTGTCGCGCATCGCGATGAGGATCCGGCCGAGCCGCCCGCGGCGAAGCTGGAGCAGGGCGATGCCCATGGCCACGAAGACGACGGTCATCAGCAGGACGTACGTGCCGCCGTCGCTGATCGGGATGCCCATCAGGCCGAGCCGCTCGGCGGGGAGGCTGCCGTTGAAGCCGAAGGCGAACGACGCCTGGAAGACGAGCTTGTCCATCAGCACGCCGAAGGCCAGGGTGCTCAGGGCCAGGTAGAGGCCGGTGAGCCTCAGCACCGGAAGGGCCACGAGCGCGCCGACCGCGGCCGCGATCAGGGCGGCCAGGACGAGGCCGAGGAGGTTCGGCGAGTCGAGCTTTGCCCACGCGAGAGCGCCGACACCCGCGAACGTGAACTGCGCGAGCGACACATGGCCGCCGTAGCCGGTGAGCAGCACCAGCGAGAGCATCACCATCGCGTAGGTGGCCGCGGTGCCGGCGAGGAGGACGGTCGAGGAGGACATCGAGAGCGTCATCAGCGCCACCAGCACGACCAGGACGGCGCCCGCGACAGCGGCTCGGCGAAGGCTGGGCAGCGGCGCGGAGACGATGCCCTTCACCTGTCCCACGCGGAGCTGCGCCTGCGGCATCAAGATGATGACGGCGAAGAGGAAGAGGGTGGGGATCACCGCGCGGAGGCCGGAGAGGTCACCGCTGCTCGGCAGGTACGCGACGGCGTAGGACTGGAGGATGCCCAGCGTCATCGCGCCGGCGAACGTGAGCGGCAGGCTCTTGAGGCGGCCGAGCATCGCTGCCGCGTAGGCGTTGATGACCAGCAGCGTGAGGTCGTAGTAGTCGAGCCCGATGACCGGCGTGAGCAGGATGCCCGCGAGCGCCGCGAGCGACGTGCCGATCGCCCAGGCGAGGGCCGCCACGAGACCGGGCTTGCCGCCGTACAGCTTGAGCAGCTCGGGGTTGTCGACCGAGGCGCGCATCGCGGTGCCGACCCGGGTGCGGTTCAGGAGCAGGTAGAGCCCCGCCGCGACGGCCGCCGACAGCATGATCGTGACCAGCTGGTGGTAGGTGATGAACACGTCGCCGAGGGCGAAGCCGGCCTGGTTGAAGAACTGCGGGACGCTTCGGGCGGCCGGTGGCCAGACCTGCTGGGCGACACCGATGAGGCCGACGAACAGACCGACCGTCACGACGAGCGACACGCTCACGGGCGAGTCGCCGAGGCCTCGGGTCACGAACCGCTGCACGAACAGGCCGAACAGCGGGGCCACGATCACCAGGACCAGGAGCAGCGACACCCACGCCGGGATGCCCTGCCTCTGGCTGAAGTCCCAGTACACGAAGGCCATCACCATGCCGAAGGCGCCGTGCGCGACGTTGAAGATCCGCGTCGTGCTGTAGGTGAGCACGAGGCCGCTCGCCGCGATCGCGTAGGCCGCCCCGGTGAAGATGCCGAGGACCGTGAAGGAGAGGAGGCTGCTCATGGGTCAGCTCGCGTTCGTGACGCCGCTGCAGACGTACTTGGTCGAGCCCTCCGGCACCCACCTGCCGCCCTGGAGCCTGATCCAGCGCCAGCAGTCACCGGTCGACTTGGAGCCCACGTGCTGGGGGCTGTGCAGTCCGTTGCTCGTCCAGTTGTCGACCTTGGTGACCGCCTGCACGAGGCTCTCCCTGCTGAGCCTGCCGCCTAGGGCGAGGGACTGCTCGACGAAGAGCCGGGCCGCGGACCAGGAGAAGAGGCCGAAGAACGTCGGCGTCGCGCCAGGCTTCACCTGCTGGAGCCACCCCTGGTACAGCTGCATCTCCTTGTTCGAGCCCGCCTCCTCGAACATCGCGATGTTGATGAAGATCTTCGTGCCCTCCACCGCGTCACCGCCGGACTCGACGTAGCGGGGGTCGTAGCCGGTCGGGTCGAGGACGAACGCGTCGGGCTTGAAGCCCTGCTGCTGCATCGCCTGGGCGAGCCGGACCGCCTGCTGGTAGGCGCCGAGGAACTGGACGTACCGCACGCCCTTGTCCTTCATCTGCTGGACGTACGGCGCGTAGTTGAACTCCGCGACGTCGATGCCCTGCTTGTAGACGAAGTGCATGCCGCGGCGCTCCATGGCCCTGGCCTGGTTCTGCGCGTTCAGCGGGCCCACGCCGGCGTTGATCCAGACGTACGAGGCCTTCTTCGCGGCCTGTGGGTACTCCTTGATGATGTGGTCCGGGACCGCGTTCTGGAACGTGTCGGGGTTCGCGGACTGGACGCCGAAGCAGCTGTTGCAGGCCTGCCGCTCCGCGGACACGTTCGCCGAACGCAGGTCCGGGATCCCGCACTTGTCGGCCACCGAGGCGCCGCCGCTGTCGAAGGCCGACATCGAGCCCACCGCGGCGAACGCGCCCTCGCAGGCCTTGGCGTAGGCCTGCTGGTCCGCGCCGGCGTCGGTGCGGCTGTCGAGCGCCATCAGCTCGAGCTTGCGACCGCAGATGTCGGAGGTGGCGTTGAAGTAGGCGATGTAGGCCTTGACCGCCTGCTGGGCGGACTCGAAGAGCCCCGGGACCGGGCCGCTCACGTCGGCTGCGTTGGCGATCACGATCTTCTTGTCGGTGATCCCGGTCTGGTTCTTGAATCCCGCGCAGTTCCCGGCCTTCACGGTGCCGGTGGCCGCGTTGTCACCGCTGCCCTGGGTCGCGCCGCCACCGCCGGTCGACCCGGTGGCCCCTGACGATCCCGCCGTCCCGCCCGTCGTGGTCGAGCCGGCCGCTCCCCCCGTCGTACCGGCGGCCCCGGCGTCCCCCGCGACCGTGCCGCCGTCGGCGGCGGCCATGCCCTGGTCGAGCCCACCACCCATCGCTCCGGCGCTCGCGGCTCGGACGTCCTCCGGGCTGAGCTGCGAACCACAGGCCGCGAGCACGACGCTGAGGACGGCCGCGGCTGCGGTGATGACGAGGTTTCGTCCGCGTGATCTCACGGGAGGGCTCCTTGGTCGGCCCGGGTCCGTGGCGCTCCCCGGCGGACCCGTGACTCAGGTGTTGGTCGTGCGCGTTTCTGACCGGTAAACGACCCGCTGCGTCAAAGGTGATGCCACTCCTGGTTCGACCGCAGATCTTTACCTATCTCCCTCTCCGAGGAACGATGCTAGAACGCGTTCTAGTTATCCGCAACACCCTCACCCGCCGATCCCGCTGTCCGTGAGGCCGTTGCACATGTACCTGCCGGGTGACTTCCGGACCCAGTGGCCGTTCTCGAGCCGGATGATCGCGAAGCACTCCGAGGTCGTCTTGGGCCCGACGCCTTGCGGCGAGTGGATGCCGTTGCCGGTCCAGTCCTCCACCCGCCGGAACCGGTCGGTCAGCCGCTCACGGGTGAGATCGCCACCGAGCGCGATCGCCTGCTCGACGAAGAGCCGGGCGGCCGACCAGGCGTAGACGCCGAAGAAGTCGGGCGTGGCTCCTGGCTTCACCTGCTGGAGCCAGGCCTGGTACAGCTGCATCTCCTTGCTCGTCCGCGCCTCCTCGAACGGCACGATGTTCATGAACACCCAGGTGCCGTCGACCGCGTCGCCACCCGACTCGACGTACCTCGGGTCGTAGACGGTGGAGTCCTGGAGGAAGACGTCCGGCTCGAAGCCCTGCTGCTGCATCGCCTGGGCGAGACGGACCGCCTGCTGGTACGCGCCGAGGAACCGGACCCAGCGCACCCCTCGGTCCTTCATCTCCTGCACGTACGGCGCGTAGTTGAACTCCGAGACGTCGATGGTGTCCTGGTACACGAAGCGGAAGCCGCGCTTGGTGTACGCCGCCGCCGCGCTGTCGGCGTTGACCTTGGTCGCCTGGACGTCGAGGGCGAGCATCGCGGCCTTCTTCACCGACTGCGGGAAGCGCTTGACGAAGTAGTCGGGCACCGAGTTGGGGACCAGGTTCGGGGCGACCGACTGGGTGCTGAAGCAGGTGGAGCACTCGTTGCGCTCGGGTGTGACCATCGTCGAGCGGATGTCGGGCAGTCCGCACCTGTCGGCGGTGGCCGCTCCTCCCGCGTCGAACGCCGACATCGACCCCACCGCGGCGAAGGCGTTGTCGCAGGCCTTCGTGTAGGCCTGCTGGTCGCCGCCCGCGTCGGTGCGGCTGTCGTAGGTGAGCACCTCGAGCTTGCGCCCGCAGATGTCGGAGGTCGAGTTGAAGTAGGCGGCGTAGGCACGGGTCGCCTGCTGGGTGGACTCGAAGAGCCCAGGCACCGGACCGCTGATGTCGGAGACGTTGGCGATCACGATCTTCTTGTCGGTGACACCGGTCTGGTTCTCGAACCCCGCACAGCTGCCGGCCTTCACGTCGCCCTGTGGGGCGTTCTCCCCCTTGGCCACCGGCGCGGCAGCACGCCCGGTCGCTCCGGTGCCGCCGACGGACCCGCCGGAGCCGGACGTGCCACCTGCCGTGCTTCCGGGTGCGGCTGCGTCCGCGCCCTGGTCGCCACCGACCCCGGGGGCGGAACCGTCGGCGATCCCCTGGTCGAGACCCCCGGCGGCCGAGCCTGCCGCGGCCCGGACGTCCTCCGGGTCGAGCTGTGACCCGCACGCCGCGAGTGCCAGGCTGAGCGCGGCGGCCACGACCGCCCCCACGAGACTGCGCTGTCTGGTCTTCATGCCTCTCCTCGTCCGTCGGGTACGGCGTCAGACGCCATACCCCCCGTCCACGTCGAGCTTCTGTCCGCTGATGAACCCCGCCCGGTCCGAGGCGAGGAAGCACACCGCCTCCGCGACGTCGCGCGCCGTGCCGAACCTGCGCAAGGGCGTGCCGGCGCGGGCCGCGTCGAGGGCGGCCTCGTCGAGGTCGCCCTCGCGGACCAGGCGTTCGGCCATGCCGTCGGTCAACATCCCGGGACCCACGCAGTTCACCCGCACCCCGAACCGCCCCTCCTCCGCGGCGAGCCCCCGCGCGAGAGCCTCCACAGCGCCCTTGGGTCCGGCCGAGAGCCCGTCACGAACCGGGAAACGACGGGTGGCGGCCGTGGTCACGGCGACGATGCTCCCGCCGCTCTCACGCAGCAGCCGCAGCGCGGGGTGCACGACGTTGAAGAAGCCGGCCGCGTCCGAGGTCAGCTGCTGCTCCATGTCGCGCGGCGAGACCCGGCTGAGGTGTCGCATCGGCACGTGTGGGCCGGCGGCGTAGACGAGGGTGTGCAGTCCTCCGAAGCTCCGCGCGACCTCCTCGACCACGAGCGCGCACCGGTCGGCGTCGGCCAGGTCGACCTGCCACGCGGCCGCGCGGACGCCTCGCTCGACCATGGCGTCGGCCAGCTCGCCCGCCGCTACCGCGTTGCTTCGGAAGGTCACCGCGACGTCGCTCCCCCGCTCGGCGAGCAGGGTGGCGACCGCGGACCCGAGGCCGCCGCTGCCGCCCACGACGAGCGCCCCGCCGGCCTTTCCGTCGAAGTCGCGGGAACCTGTCACGACGTGCCCGTGGTGGGCCCGTGCCTGCCGATGAGCTCCTCGACCTGCGTGTTCATCGTGGCACCGGTCGACCAGCCGGCGTAGTGGCTGAGGAAGACGACGATCTCGCGCAGGGCTTCCGCGTCGAGCTCGCCGGAGCGCAGCGCCGCGTCGAGCTGGATGCCGAGCACGTCGTGCCTGCCCTGTCCGGCCAGCATGCCGATGAGCAGCAGCCGGCGCTGCGCGATGTCGAGACCCGGCCGCGACCAGATGTCGGCGAAGAGGTGGTCGGCGGTGAGCCCGAAGAAGTCCCCCGGCCCGTCCTGGAAGTCCCAGCCGTAGACCTCGCGCATCTTCGCGAGCCCGCGGGCCCGACGCTCCTCCGGGGTCTCGCTCATCGCGCGCCCTCCCCGTCGGAGAGACCCAGGCCCGGGCCGAGCCGATCCAGCGCGAGGCGGGCGAGTGGCGCGTCCACGCCGACCCGGTCCGCGAGCTCGAGCGCGAAGGTCAGGTCCTTCTCGCCGAGCGCGCGGACGTGGTCGAGGATCGGGTACCACCCGTCGTCGGGGGCGAGGCGCGCCGCGGTGGGCCGGAGCATGATCGCGCCCGGACCGCCCGTGACGGAGTCGGTGTGCCGGACGACCTCGCCGAGCGCGAGGAGGTCGATGCCGGCTGCCTCGGCGATCCGCTGGGCCTCGGTGACGGCGGCGAAGGCGACGAAGTGGATCAGGTTGCGGGCGAGCTTCGCGCGTGTGCCCGCGCCCGCCGGCCCGAGGTGTACGACGACCGCACCCATGCGCTCGAGCGCCTCCCGGCAAGCGGCGAAGGCCTCGTCGGTGCCACCGACCATGATCGCGAGCCGCCCGTCGTTCGCTCCCATGAAGCCGCCGCTGACCGGGGCGTCGACGAGGTGCACGCCCTGTCCGGCCGCGGCCTCCGCGAGCTCCTGGGCGGTGTCGGGGCGGATCGTCGAGTGCACCACCACGCAGGTGCCCGGCTCGGCGCCGGCGAGGACACCGTCGGGGCCCTCGAGCACCTCCCGCACCTGGTCGTCGTCACGCACCATCACCGACACCACGCGAGCACGCTCGGCCACCTCGCGAGGCGTGCTCGCGACCTTCGCGCCCGCCTGCTCGAGCGCCGCCACGGCCTCGTCGTCCACGTCGTACACCCACAGGCCGCCCGGCCAGTCGGCCAGCCGGCGCGCCATCGGGCGTCCCATCTGGCCGAGGCCGATGAAGCCGACGGCCTGGCCTATCTCCACCGCGGTCACGACCGGAACACCTGCCCTCCGTCGACGTTGACGATCTGGCCGGTGACCCAGGCCGCCTCGTCGGAGAGGAGGAAGAGGCAGGCGCCGACCATGTCCTGCGGCGTCCCGAGCCGTTTGAGCGCCAGCCCCTTGACCAGGTCGCCGACCATCTCCTGCGGCACCACCGACCGGGTCGCCTCCGTGTCGGTCGGCCCGGGGGCGATCGCGTTGACGCGGATCCCCATGCCGCCCAGCTCGTGCGCCAGCTGCTGGGTGAGGCCGTTGACCGCGACCTTGGCCAGCCCGTAGAAGCCGGAGTACAGCCACGCTGCGGTCGACGACTGGTTGACGATCGCTCCTCCGCCGCGCTCCTGCATGTGCGGGAAGACGGCGCGGCTCACGACGAGGACTCCGTCCATGTTCACGCTCATGAACTTCTTGTAGTAGTCCCAGTCGACCGTGACGAGCAGGTCGATCTTCATCCCGCCGTAGATCGCGGCGTTGTTGACGAGCAGGTCGATCCCCCCGAACTGCTCGACGGTGGCGCTCGCCATCGCCTCGGCCGACTCGGGTGAGGACACGTCGGTGCGGACGAACAGCGCGCGTCCCCCGTCCTCGACGATCTGCTTGGCGACCGTCGTACCGGCCTCCTCGTTCACGTCGGCGACGACGACCGCCGCGCCCTCGGCGGCGAGCGCCCGCGCGTAGGCCTCGCCTATGCCCTGCGCCGCGCCGGTGACGACGGCGACCTTGCCGTCGAATCGGGGACTGTTCATTCCGGGTCCTTGTCTCACGTAGGTCTCCTGGGAAGGTCTCGGGTCGCTAGGCGGGCTCGGCGACGAGCTTGGTCTCGAGGTACTCCTCGAACCCGGCCACGCCCATCTCGCGCCCCAGGCCCGACTGCTTGTAGCCCCCGAAGGGCGCGTCGGGGGCGAACCAGACCCCGCCGTTGACGGCGAGTGTCCCGGTGCGGACCCGTGCTGCGACGCTGCGGGCGCGTTCGAGGTCGCCGCTGTCCACCGAGCCCGACAGCCCGTAGGGCGAGTCGTTGGCGATGCGCACGGCGTCGTCGTCCCCGTCGTGCGCGATCACCACGAGGACGGGGCCGAAGATCTCCTCGCGGGCGACGCGGGAGTCGTTGGACAGCCCCGCGACGACCGTCGGCTCGATCCAGAACCCGCGGTCGCGCCCCTCTGGCGAGCCGCCACCGGTCACGATCGTGCCGCCCTCGGCGCGCGCGAGGTCGAGGTAGGACTGGACGCGGTCGCGCTGGGCCGCCGAGATGACCGGCCCGCACACCGTGCCCGGGTCCTTGGGGTCGCCGGTGCCGATCGAGCGCATCGTGTCCGCGGCGATCCGGACGGCCTCGTCGTAGCGCTCGCGGGGGACCAGCAGGCGGGTGGTGAGCGCGCAGCCCTGGCCGGCGTGGATGGAGACGCTGAAGGCCGCCGTGCTCACCGCCGTGGAGAGGTCCGCGTCGTCGAGGACGATCGCCGCCGACTTCCCGCCGAGCTCGAGGAAGACCCGCTTCAACGTGGGGGCGGCTGCCGCCATGACCGCCCGCCCGGTGGCGGTCGAGCCCGTGAAGGACACGAGGTCCACGCGCTCGTCGGTCGTCAGGAGCGCCGCGACCTCGTCGTTGCTGGTGGTGAGGACGTTGAGCACGCCCGGCGGGAGGTCGGTGTGCTCCGCCGCGAGCCGGCCCAGCTCGGCAGCCACCCAGGGCGTGTCCGGCGCCGGCTTGAGCACGACGGTGTTGCCCGCGGCGAGCGCCGGGCCGACCTTGGCGAGGTTGATCTGGTTGGGGAAGTTCCACGGCGTGATGGCCGCGACCACGCCCACCGCCTCGCGACGGATCGTGCGGCGGGTCGGGATGCCCATGGGCTCGGCCACGCCGAGGTCGGACACCCAGTCGTAGCCCTCGGCGAGGTCGACCATCCAGCCCAGGGCCTCCACCGGTACGTCGTACTGGGGGCCTGTCGTGAGGAACGCCGGGGCGCCGGCCTCGGCGGTCGTCAGCGCCCGCATCGTCTCGCCGTGGTCGACCAGCGCTCTGTGCAGCTGGCGCAGGCAGCGCACGCGCAGCGCGAGGTCGGTCGACCAGTCCGTCTCGTCGAAGGCCCGGCGGGCGGCTGCGACGGCGGCGTCCAGGTCGACGGCCGTCCCGTCGGGAGCCTGGCCGATCACCTCGCCGGTCGCGGGGTCCAGGACCGGGAAGGTCCTGCCGTCGGAGGCGCCGACGAGCTTGCCGTCGACGAGCAGCTGCGGCGCGGGTACGTCGAGGGTCATGCCTGCCCTCCCGTCGCCACGCGGTCCACCACAGGCGGCCACACGGTCGAGGGCAGGTCCCCGGGCCTGTAGTGGCCCGGCTGCTGCGTGGGGTCCATGCTCATCCGCCTCGCCAGTGGTTCAGGAGCCCTTCCGGCCTTGAGGATGTCGAGGAAGGTCTTGCTGGTGCTGTTGAGGTCGAACCAGTCGCGCTGCCAGGCGAACTGGCCGCCGCCCGCGTAGCCGAACCAGCTGCCGCCGATGCCGGCGATCTCGTACTCGTCGCCGTTCTCGTCGAGGATGCCGGAGCGTTGCCTCCAGAAGCCGACGATCATCCCGGCACGGTCGTCGATGACGGTGGCGACGTACTCGTAGGTCCAGCCGTCCATGCCGTACATCTCGGTGCCGAGGGCGTACTCGCGGATCTCCTCCCGGCCGACCGCCATGAAGTGCTCGTCGGGGTGGTACATCCAGCCGTAGGTGGCGTCCTCGGCGTAGAAGTCGGCCAGCGGCTTCCAGTCCTTGGCCTCCTCGGCCCGGCGGTTGGCGTCGAGCCAGCGCTGCCAGAACTCCTCGATCTCCGCGCGTTCGAACTCGGGCATGGGCTTCCTCGTCTCGCAGGGTGGGTCAGTCGTGGACGGCCAGGGCCATCGCAGGGCAGTAGCGGACGGCGGCCTGGACCGCCTCGCGTCGTGGCTCGCCGGGCTCGGGGGCGAGGATCCGGACCTGGTCGTCGCCCCTGTCGAGGGCGAAGACGTCGGGAGCCTCGAGGGCGCACATGCCGTGGCCCTGGCACAGGTCGAGGTCGACCTCGACCTTCACGACGACCTCACGGCTTCCCGGTCCCTGCGGCGGTATCGCACCGTGCACGGCTGCTGGAGCTGGATCACCATCTTCGAGGTGTCGTCGCGGTAGCTCTCGGAGGCCTGGGCGAGCTCGAACTCGTAGTCGCGCAGGATCACCGAGAAGATCGCCTTGAGCTGCATCATCGCGAACGCGGACCCGACGCAGCGGTGGCGTCCCGCCCCGAACGGGATCCAGGTCCAGCGGTTGAGCAGGTCCTCCTGGCGGGGCTCGGCGTACCTTCCCGGGTCGAAGCGGTCAGGGTCGGGGAAGTCCTCGGGGATCCGGTTCGAGATCGCCGGGGTGGCGCCGACCATGGCGCCGACCGGGATCGTGTGGCCGCCGACCTCGATCTCCTGCTTCACCACCCGCAGCAGGAGCACGAGCGGCGGGTGCAGGCGCAGGGTCTCCTTCAGGGCCGACTCGAGCCTGGGGATCTCGCGAAGCGCCTGGAAGGAGACGCTCGAGCCGTCGGCGTACAGGTCGTCGAGCTCCTTGACGACGCTGCTCATCACCGCGGGGTGGCGCAGCAGCTCGATGAGCGTCCACGCCGCCGTCCCGGAGGTGGTGTGGTGGCCGGCGAACATCATCGAGATGAACATCCCCGTGATCTCGTCGGCGCTGAAGTGGGGCGAGCCGTCGTCCTTCTTCAACGAGATGAGGACGTCGAGCATGTCGCGGTCCTCGCGGCTCGGCGGCGGCGCGGACTGCCGGCGGTCGATGATGTCCTGGACCAGGGCCACCAGCCCGAGCCGGGCCTCGTCACGGCGGCGGAAGCTCTCGATCGGCAGGTAGGGATCGACGAACGCCAAGGCGTCGGTGCCCCGCTCGAGGTCGTGGTAGAGGTGCGCGAAGGTCGAGTCGAGCTCCTCGCTGAAGCGCGGCCCGATCAGGCAGGCGGAGGTGGTGTAGATGGTGAGCTCGGCGAACCAGTCGAGCAGGTCGATCTCGCCCTCGTCAGCCCAGTCGGCCACCATCCGCTCGATCTCGCGCGCGATGGTCTCGGCGTGGCCCTTCATCTGCTCGCCGCGCAGGGCCTGGTTGCGCAGCATCTCCTTGCGTCGCTCGGGCGAGGCGTCGAAGACGACGCCCTTGCCGAAGATGGGCGTCATGAACGGGTAGGCCTCGCCCTGGTCCAGGACCTCGTCGGGCGCGCGGAAGAAGACCTCGTTGGCCTCCGCCCCGGTGACCAGTACGACGTCGCGGTCGACGAGTCGGAAGGCCCCGATGTCGCCGCACTCCTCGCGCACTCGCCGGAGGAGACCGATCGGGTCGGAGCGGAGCTCCTCGAGGTGGCCGTTCGGGTCGGCCGGGTCCAGACGGGAGACCTGCGGCACGGCGGGGACCGTCGTCGTGGTCATGCCTTCTCCTTCCGCTGCTTGGTGAGGGGTGCCTCGGGCTGCACCTCGACGAGCGTGAGGTGGGTGCCGCGCGGCGCGGAGACCACGGCCATGACCGCCGCCGCGATGTCGTCGGCGGCGAGGAACCCGCCGTGGCGGGCGACGCCCCAGTGGATCCAGTCCTCCAGGGCCGCGGTCGTGTCCTCCTCGCGCCATGCGGTGCCCAGCTCGGTCACGGTCTGCCCGGGACGCACCAGCGAGGCCCGCACGCCCGTGCCCTCGAGCTCCATCTGCAGGGCCAGCGCCATCCCCTCGAGCCCGAACTTCGCGGGGACGTAGCCCGCCATCCGGGTGCGGGGCGCCCGCACCACGTCGGAGGAGACGAACACGACGTCGCCCCGCTGTCGCTCGACCATCCCGGTGACGACGGCGCTGACGAGCCGATGGGCGCCGAGCACGTTGACGTCGAGGTCCCGGGAGACGGTGTCGGTGCTGACGTCGAGCATCAGTCCCGGCTCGAACGTGCCGGCGTTCGACACCAGCACCTCGACGTCGCCGAGCTCGTCCGCGACGGTCTTCGCGAAGCGCACGACGGACTCGGGGTCGGTGACGTCGAGAGGTACGGCGAGCGCCTCACCGCCCGCCTCGCGAACCTCCCGGGCGATCTGCTCGCAACGGTCGACGCGGCGAGCGCCGAGCGCGACCGGGTGACCTGCGGCGGCGAGCATCCTGGCTGTGGCGGCGCCGATGCCGGACGAGGCGCCGGTGACGACGGCGGTACGTCGGTCGGGGTGGCTCGGACGTCCCATGTCAGCGCACCTCCATGGTCACGGGCAGGGTCGCGAAGCCGCGCACGTTCACCGAGTGGACGCGGGTGGCCCTTCGGTCGTCGACGTCGATCGCCCGGACCCGGCGTACCAGCTCCGTCAGGGCGACCCGCGCCTCGAGGCGGGCGAGGTTGGCGCCGAGGCAGAAGTGCCGGCCGCCGCCGAAGCTCACGAGCTGTGCAAGTTCGGCCGGGTCGCGGTCGAGGTCGTAGACGTCGGGGTCGCCGAACACCCGCTCGTCTCGGTTGGCGGAGCCGAGCAGGAGCAGCAGCTTCGACCCCGCGGGGGCAACCCGTCCGTGCAGCTCGACGTCGCGCAGCAGGCTCCGCGCGAGGATCTGGCTAGAGGTGTCATAGCGCAGCGTCTCCTCGATCCAGGGCAGCACGCGTGTCTCGTCGTCGAGAACGCTCGCCAGCTGTGCAGGGTGCCGGCTCGCCCAGTAGAGGGCGTTGCCCAGGAGCTTGGTGGTCGTCTCGTTGCCGGCGACCACCATGAGGAAGAGGAAGGCGATGATCTCGTCGTCGTCGAGGCGGTCCCCGTCGATCTCGGCGGCGAGGAGGGCCGAGGTCAGGTCCTCCCCCGGACTGCGGCGCCGCTCGGCGAGCAGGTCGGCGTAGTAGCCGATGAGGTGCAGCGCGGCCTCCATGCCCTCCTGGGGTACGTCGCGCAGCCCGTCCTCGCGGTGCACGACGAGGTCCGCGAGCCGCCGGAGCTCGTCGCGGTCCACCTCGGGCACACCCATGAGCTCGGAGATCACGTCCATCGGCAGCCTCCCGGCGAAGGCGCCGATCCAGTCGAAGGCCGGCTGCTCCAGGGCACGGTCGAGGTGGGTGCGCGTGATGCGCAGGATCTGCGGCTCGAGCTGGGCGACCCGGCGCGGGGTGAAGCCCTTCGACACCAGGCTCCGCAGGCGGGTCTGCCTCGGCGGGTCCATCGCCAGGAACGACATCGTCTTGTGGGCGCGCGGTCCCCAGGCCGACGGGTCGAGCGAGACGCCCATGGCGTTGGAGTAGGTGGCCTCGTCGCGGAGGGCGGCCACGACGTCGGCGTGACGCGAGAGCGCCCAGAAGTCGTGCTCGACGTTGTGGTGCAGGGGCGCGTGCTCGCGGAGGGCGGCGTACGTCGGGTACGGGTCCTCCTGGAACGTGTAGTCGTACGGGTCGAACGCCGCGCTCCCGGCGTACTCGACGGGGTCCTGTGCCAGGGTCATCGCGCGCCGCCCATGATCAGCCGGACCGCCGCCGACATCTTCTCGCCCATCTCCTCGTACGTCGCGTAGCCCATGCCGCCCTGGAGAAGTCCGCCCGACCAGAGCATGAGCAGGGAGTCGAGGACGTGCGGCTCCGCGTCGGCACCCAGCGCGTCGGCGAGCCGCTGCTGCACCTCGAGCCCGAACCTCACACGCAGGTGCCGCACCTCGGGGTCGCCGCCGAGGAACGCCGGGTTGGACGCGGCCGCGAGCTCCGGCTCCTCGCCGAGGAAGGCGACGAGGTCATCCAGGACCGCGATCACCCGGTCCGCGACCGACCCACCCGGGCTCTCCGGCCGGGGACGCGCGCTCAGCCGACGCCAGAACACCTCGGCCACCAGGTGGTTCTTGGAGGAGAAGTACGTGTACGCCGTGGCCGGCGCGACCTGCGCCCTGCTCGCGACGGAACGCACGGTGAGGCCGTCGTACCCCACCTCCCGCAGCTCCTCCCGCGCGGCCTGGGCGAGCTTCTCCACGGTCTCCGCCTGGCGCGGGTTCAGCTCACGACGGGTGGGCTCGGTGGAGATCGACCCTGCCGGCCCGGCCGCGGTGGACAGGTAACTGGACATGTGTCCAGAACGTAGTCCAGCCCGGCGGGCATGGCAATAGGTCGTCTGCGTCCACATGGATGCGAACGGCACGCGCCAGCGCTTTCACGGCGTCGTTCCCATCCACGTGGACGGGAACGGCGAGCGAGTGGGTCAGCGGATGCGCGCCAGTCGGCGGCGAGGGGCGCAAACCACGCACATGCGTCGTCTGCGCCCCGATCCAGCGCGCGTCCGGGGCCAACAGCGCGCACGTGCGCGGTTATGGCCCTGCGCAAGGTGACGTGCGGTAGGAGCGCGGGCGGTGGGGAGCGGGTGCGGTAGGAGCGCGGGCGGTGGACGGAGCGCGGGCGGTGAGGAGCGGGTGCGGTAGGAGCGCGGGCGGTGAGGAGCGGGTGCGGTAGGAGCGCGGGCGGAGTCGGCACCCGGCGGGGAGCGTCAAAGGGCAATCGCAGCGCGAGCCCGCGAGCGCGAGAATCTGCCCAGCGACCGCCGGGTGCCGACGCAGCCCGCGCGGCCCCGGCGGAGACGGCGCAGCCCCGGGCACTCCGGCGCGGCGCCCGGCGCAGACGACGAAACCCCGGACGAGACGGTCAGCGCTTGAGCGTGCCCCGGCGCTCGGCGACGGCGTAGAGCGTGACCGACGCGGCGACGCCGGCGTTGAGGGACTCGAGTGAGTTCACCATCGGGATCGACACCAGCTGGTCGCAGGTCTCGGCGACCAGCCGGGAGAGGCCCTTGCCCTCCGACCCGACCACGATGACCAGCGGCCCGTCGGCGAGGTCGAGGTCGGGGAGGTCGACCTCCCCGTCGGCGGCGAGCCCGACCACCATGCAGCCGGCGTCCTGGTAGGCCTTCAGCTGCCGGGTGAGGTTGGTCGCCTGGGCCACGGGGACGCGTGCGGCGGCACCGGCGGAGGTCTTCCACGCCGAGGCGGTCATACCCGCCGCGCGACGTTCGGGGATGAGCACACCGTGCGCGCCGAAGCCCGCAGCAGAGCGGACGACCGCGCCGAGGTTGCGAGGGTCGGTCACCGAGTCGAGGGCCACGATCAGCGGCGGCTCCCCCAGCTCGGCGGCGCGGTCGAGCAGGTCGTCGGCGTGGGCGTACTCGTAGGCGGGGATCTTCGCGGCGAGGCCCTGGTGGACCGCGTCCCCGGTCAGCCGGTCGAGCTCGTTGCGCGGGACCTCGAGCAGCGAGATGCCCTGATCGGCGGCGAGCTTGAAGGCCTCGCGCAGCCGGCCGTCCCGTTCGGCGCCCTCCGCGACGTACACCCCGGCGACCGGCATGTGCGCACGCAGCGCCTCGACGACGGAGTTGCGCCCCGCGATCCACTCGCTGTCACTGGACTTGGCCTGCCGCTTCGGGCGGGCGGTCTTGGACCGCTCGCCGCGCTTGGCCGCCTTGTAGGCCTTGTGCCCCTCGCGGTCCTTCGCCTTGGGGGTCGGGCCCTTGCCCTCGAGCCCGCGGCGGACGCGGCCGCCGGAGCCCGCGGTGGGATTTCCCTTGCCGGACTTCTTGATCGCGCCGCGGCGCGACGAGTTCCCTGCCATCAGTTCGCCTTCGTTCGGGGTGTGGTGGTCTCGACGGACGGCGCCGTCACAGCGACCACTTGGGGCCTTGCGGCGTGTCCTCGAGCTCGATGCCTGCAGCCTTGAGCTGGTCGCGGATCGCGTCGGCCGCCGCGAAGTCCTTGGCCGCGCGGGCGGCGGACCGCTGCTCGAGCAGCGCGGCCACCAGCGCGTCGACGGCCGTGGCCAGCTTCTCGTCCCGCTTGGAGTCGCCCTCCGACCAGTGCGGGTCGAACGGGTCGAGGCCCAGGACGGCGAGCATCGCGCGGACGGAGGCGGCGTTGCCCCGCAATGCAGGAGAGGCTCCCGAGCCGAGCAGCTTGTTGCCCTCGCGCACCACGTCGTAGATCGCGGCGACCGCGGCCGGCGTGCCGAGGTCGTCGTCCATGGCCTCGACGAACTCGGCGCACAGGAGACCGTCGGCCGGCACCTCGCCGAGCAGCTCAGCGGCCCGGGTCAGGAAGTGCTCGATCCGCCGGAATCCCGCTGCGCCCTCCTCGAGCGCCTCGTAGGAGAACTCGACGTGCGAGCGGTAGTGCGCGGCGACGATGTAGAAGCGCAGCTCGATCGGCCGCACCCGCTCGAGCACGACCGGGATGATCAGCGAGTTGCCGAGCGACTTGCTCATCTTCTCGCCGGCCGTGGTGATCCAGGCGTTGTGCATCCAGTAGCTCGCGAAGCCGTGGCCGGCCGCGCGGGACTGGGCCTGCTCGTTCTCGTGGTGCGGGAAGCGCAGGTCGATGCCGCCGCCGTGGATGTCGAAGGCCGAGCCGAGGTACTTCAGCGCCATCGCCGAGCACTCGATGTGCCAGCCGGGGCGTCCGGGCCCCCACGGCGAGGGCCAGGCCGCCGTCGCCGGCTCGGAGTCCTTCTTGTGGCCCTTCCAGAGGGCGAAGTCGCGAGGGTCGCGCTTGCCACGCGGGTCGGCGTCCTCGGCCGGCTCCATCTCGGCGACCTTCTGCCCGGAGAGCTCGCCGTACGACGGCCACGACATCACGTCGAAGTACACGTCGCCGGAGCCGTCCTCCGCGGGATAGGCGTGCCCCTGCACGATGAGCCGGGAGATCAGCTCGATCATCTCGGGGACGTGGCCCGTGGCCAGCGGCTCGTACGTCGGAGGCAGGACGTTGAGGGCGTCGTAGGCGCGGTCGAGCTCGCGCTTCATCATGTACGCGAGGTTGTACCAGGGCCGCCCCTGCTCCGCGGACTTCATGAGGATCTTGTCCTCGATGTCGGTCACGTTGCGGATGAAGCTCACGTCGTACCCTCGGGCTGTCATCCAGCGCCGCAGCACGTCGAAGTTCACGGCCGACCTGACGTGACCCACGTGCGGCTCGGACTGCACGGTCAGCCCACACACGTAGATGCCCGCCTTGCCGTCCTCGAGGGGCACGAAGTCACGGACCTCGCGGGTGGCGGTGTCGTAGAGCCGTAGAGTCACCCGCCAATCCTAACGAGCGCCGCGCACTCCTTTTTCCGGCCCGACCCCGGGGCGGAGAGTGCACATGTGAGCGGTTACGGCCCCTAGCCGGCCTGACGGCCACCGACACGTGTGACTGGTGTGAGAACTGCCCACTAGAGGGGCGTCGCTGACCTATCGTTCAACAGTGCTCACTCGCTCTCGGGCCACCCGCCTGCTCGTTGCCACGACGGCCGCCGCGCTCTTCGTACCCCTGACCGCCTCCGCCCCGGCCGCCGGCACCACCCCCGCCGGCACCACCCCCGCCGGCACCGGCACGGTCACGCGGGCCAGCCTCCAGCCGCCCGCCCGGCAGATCAGCTACCGGCAGTGGGCGGGCCAGAAGCAGCTCGCCCAGGGCGCGTTCGAGGGCACCCGCTCGGTGCGCGGCGTGCTCGAGCTGACCGAGCCTGTCGGGACGCGCCGCTACGACGACCCGTACGGCTACCGCACGAAGACCTACGACCTCGGCCGCTGGTCCTCGCCGTGGTCGAGCCCGGGGTTCGCCTTCGACGAGCTGATCCCGACGTGGGACGCGACCACGCCGGGTGACTCCTGGGTGCAGGTCCAGGTCCGCGGCCGCAGCGAGACCGGCCGGGTCAGCAAGTGGTACTCGATGGCCAACTGGGCCGCGGGCGACCGGAGGTTCCACCGCACCAGCCTCGGCCCGCAGAAGGACGGCCTCGCCGAGGTCGACGTGGACACCCTTAAGACGCTCTACTCCGTCGGCTTCACCGCCTGGCAGACGCGCGTCACACTGTTGCGCAGGTCCGGCACGGCCGCGGCGCCGACCGTCGACTCGATCGGGGCGATGACCTCGCGGCTGCCCGAGGTCGACCGCGTCAGGACCTCTTCTCCCGGGGTGGCGAGCGGCCTCCGGCTGCGGCTCCCGCGCTACTCGCAGATGATCCACGAGGGCGACTACCCGCAGTACGACGGCGGCGGCGAGGCCTGGTGCTCCCCGACCTCGGTGTCGATGGTCCTCGGCGGCCTCGACCGGCTGCCGACGGCGCGGGAGTACTCCTGGGTGCCGGCGGGCCACCCCGACCCGTGGGTCGACCACGCCGCTCGCAGCCACTACGACTACGCCTACGAGGGCGCCGGCAACTGGTCCTTCAGCGCCGCCTACGCCGCGACCCACGCGGACTCGGCGTTCGTGACCCGGCTGCGCAACCTCCGCGAGGCGGAGCGCTTCATCAAGGCCGGGATCCCGCTGGTGGCCTCGGTCAAGTTCGGCGCAGGAGAACTGGCCGGAGCACCCATCAGCTCGACGAACGGGCACCTGCTCGTGATCGTCGGCTTCACCCGCTCCGGCGACGTCGTGGTCAACGACCCGGCCGGCGAGGACGCCCGGGACGTCGTGCACGTCTACAAGCGGAGCCAGTTCGAGAACGCCTGGATCCCCAAGTCCGGCGGGCTCGTCTACGTGGTGCGAGACCACGACACCCCGCTGCCCGCGACCCGCACCGACAACTGGTGACCCGCAGGATCCGGTTCGAGAGCTGGAGCGGCGCGAAACTCGAAACCGGTTACAACGACGGGACCGCGATCCACGACGGGGCGCTGGTCCTCGCCTCGCCCTGCTTGTCGCGGGAGTACGACGACCCGCACCGCGACCGTCCCGCGGCTACGTACGAGGTGGCGGCCTGGACCTCCCCGGAGGTCTCACCCGGGTTCGGGTTCACCGAGCTCGTCGCGTCGTGGAACGCCTGCACGCCCGAGGGCACCTGGATCGAGATCGCCTTGCGCGTGACCACCGAGCAGGGCCGGACGACGCCCTGGTACGTCATGGCGCGCTGGGCCGAGACCGACCGCGACATCGCGCCGACCTCCGTGCCGGGTCAGGGCGACGCGCACGCCACGGTCGACGTGGACCGGCTCAGCCTGCCCGCGACGGCTCGCGGGACGTCGTACCGGCTCCGCGCGACGCTGTTCCGGCGGGCCGGCTCCCCCGCGACACCGACCGTCTCGCTCCTCGGGTGTGTCGCCTCCGACGTACCCGACGGGGAGCCCGTGAGGTCGCATCCGAACGGCGAAGCCGGGACCGTCATCGACGTGCCGTCGTACTCGCAGCGGCTGCATCTGGGCAGCTACCCGCAGTGGGCGGACGGCGGGGAGTCGTGGTGCTCGCCCACCTCGACGTCGATGGTGCTGGCCTACTGGGGGCTGGGGCCGTCGAGGTCGGACTACGCCTGGGTGGACGCCGGGGTCCCGGACCGGTTCGTTCCCTACGCCGCCCGGCACACCTTCGACCACGCCTATCGTGCGCCTGGGAACTGGTCCTTCAACGCCGCCTACGCCGCGCGCTTCGGGGCGGTGGCGTTCGTGACCCGGCTCCGTTCCCTGGCCGAGGCCGAGAGGTTCATAGGTGCGGGGATCCCGCTGGTGGTGGGGGTCGCCTTCACGCCGGACGAGCTCGCGGGTGCGGGCTACGGGACAGCGGGCCACCTCGCGGTGGTGGTGGGGTTCGACGAGCGCGGCGACGTGGTCTGCAACGACCCCGCCTCGCACCACCTGGCGAGCAACGACGAGGTCCGGGCGACCTTCGACAGGCAGCAGTTCGAGGAGGCCTGGATGCGCTCGACGGGTGGCATCACCTACGTCATCCGGCCCCCCGGCGTACCCCTGCCTCAGGCTCCTGCCGAGGCCAACTGGTGAAGGACCGCGGAAGCGGCGTCCTCCCCTGATCGGACCGCGCCCTCCATGTAGCCGTTCCACACCGGCGAGCACTCGGCGCCGGCCCAGTGGATCCGGCCGACCGGCTCGCGCAGCGCGTGGCCGTAGCTGGTCCACACCCCCGGCGTGAAGTGCGCGCCGTAGCACCCGCGGGTGAACTCCTCGGCCATCCAGTCACGCTCGACGAACTCACGCGGTGCGGCCGCGGCCGGGCCGAAGTACCGCGTGAAGCAGGCCAGCACCGCCTCGCGCCGCTCCTCAGGTGTACGACGGGCGAGACGGCGCCCGTCCCCTGCCTCGACGAACCCCATGAGCACTCCGGGCGTTCCCGACGGCGGGGAGCTGTCGAAGGTGACCTTGACCGGGCCGGTGTCGGAGGCGGCCTGCCCGTTGAGCCCCTCGCGGCGCCAGAACGGCTCGTCGTAGACCGCGAAGGTCTTCATCACCGACCCTGCGGGAAGCCGCTGGGTGAGCTGGTCGCGCCAGGACGGCAGCGGAGGGTCGTACTCGAGGCGGCCCGCCAGCGTCGGCGGCAGGGTGACGATGACGTGGCGGCCCTCGAAGGTCTCCCCGGCGCGGGTGGTGACACGCACCCCGGCCCCGTCCTGCGCCACCGTGCGGACCGGGTCGCCGAGGCGCACCCGCTCGCCGAGCCCGGCGGCCATCGTCTCGGCGATCCGGATCGACCCGCCCACGATCCGGTCCTGCTGCGCACCCCGGTCGACCGAGAGCAGCGTCTCGAAGTCGGTCCCGGAGTGGACGTAGAACAGCGCGTGGAGCAGCGACATGTCGGTCGAGTCCGCGGCGAAGACCGCCTCACAGGCCATGTGGAAGGAGGCCCGGCCGATCGGCGTGCGGAGGTTGCGGCGGATCCAGGTCTCGAAGGTCTGCCCGTCGAGCACGTCGGCGCGTGGGCTGTTCCACGGCTCGGTGAGGCTGACGCGCGCGGCCAGCCGCTCGAACCGCGCCAGCCCCTGGGCGAGGTCGGCGAGCGCGAACGGCCCGAGCCGAGGCAGCGCCCCGCGGTGCGACTTCGCCCGGGACTGCCTCCCGCCGAGGTCGAAGAGCAGCTGCCCCTCGTCGTTGTAGGTGCGGAAGTGCTCCAGGCCGAGCTCCTCCACGAGGGCGTACATCCGGTTCTGGGTCGGCCCGATCCACTGCCCGCCCAGCTCGAGGGGTGTGCCGTCGGCGAGCACGTGCCCCTCGGTGCGTCCCCCGACGCGCTCGCGTGCCTCGAGCACCACGACGTCGACGCCCTCGGTGGTCAGCCGGCGGGCGGCGGCGAGCCCGGACAGCCCGGCGCCCACGACGACGACACTCACGCGAAGACCTCGGCCCCGAGTCCGGCCGCACGGTCCGTGCTCCGCCACTCCCTGCGCAGCCAGGCCGGCCGACGGTCCGGCAGACCCGCGCCGACGAGGTCGGCGAGCCAGCGCTCCTCCGCCTCGTCGGCGGCCTCGAAGGCCTCGGCCCCTGACGGCGGGTCCACGAGCCACCCGGCCTCGAGACGGTCCCGCTCCGCCGCGAACCGCGCCACCGAGGCGGGGTGGTCGTGCAGCACCAGCCGGTGGAGTCGCTCGTGGCGCCACCAGCGGTAGGCCGGGTCGTAGCGGTTGTCCGGCATGGCCGCCGGGTCGACCTCGAGCCGCTGGGTCACCTGCACCGGCTTGAACACCGACGTGCACGGGGCCGAGGTCCCGGTGACCCAGTGCAGCTGCTCGGAGGGGTAGCGCAGGTCGGCCACCCAGGACGCGGTCGACTGCGTGGAGGTCACGATCCCGCCGGCGTGCGCGCAGGGCGCGGAGAGGGCGCCGTTGACGGGTGACCACATCGGACCCGAGGCGCTGCCGTGGTCGCGCAGGGCGGCGATCAGGTCCGCGGGCGTCGTGGCCCGAGACGCCGCGGCCTCGGTGCGTGCACGCCTCGTCGAGCAGGCAGCCACCCTGCCGCGGACCGGGTCGGCGAACCGGGTCACGAACTCCGGGATGGTCAGGCCGTTGCTGATCGACCGGCCCGGCCCGGTGACCTCCTCGGTGACCCAGTGGCGTCCGGCCGTCTCGAGCACGACCGCCCCGAGGGAGTCGGCCACGATGTAGGAGTTGTCGTAGGTGAACCGCGGGTGCTCGTGGCTGCAGGGGCCGCCCTGCCCGTACTCCTCGAGCAGGTCGATGATCACGCCGACCGCCTCGTGCGCGGTGGTGGCCCGCTCGAGACCCAGCCGGAGGAGGTCCATGCCGAGCAGCGGCGAGGGGGCGTCCTTGTCGCGCTTGTCCCGCGCACCACGCGTGAACACCGCCTCGTTGCCGATCACGACGCCGTGCTCGTTGGCGCCGATCTCCGCGCCCCACATCCACCACGGCTGGCTCAGCAGGACGCGGTGGGTACTCCGGGCCTGCGGGATCTCGCTCCACGTGCAGCGCACCCGGCTGCCCGGATCGTGCTCCTGGCCGTCGTACCACCGGAGGACCTGCGCCTCGTTCGGGTCGCGGTCGCTGTTCTTGGCGAACAGCACGCCGTCATCACCGATGCTGACCATGGTGTCGCACATGGGACGACGCTACTGCTGGCGCAGTCAATCGCGTTGCGAACAACGCTTTGCGGCGGAATGCTCAGCGCATGCCGATCCACATCCACAACATCACCTTCGACTGCGCCGACGCCCGGGCGCAGGCCTCGTTCTGGTCGAAGCTGACCGGCTGGAACGTCTACTACGACGACGACCCGGAGGTGCTCCTCGCGCCGGCCTTCCCCAACCACGAGACCGGGCTGCTGTTCATCCCGGTGCCCGAGGGGAAGACCGCCAAGAACCGGGTCCACCTCGACGTGGAGCCGACCGAGGGCACCCGTGACGAGATGGTCGAGGTGGCGGTCGCGGCGGGGGCGAAGGTCATCGGCGACTTCCGCAAGGAAGACGGCAGCGGGTGGGTGACGCTCACCGACCCCGAGGGCAACGAGTTCTGCATCGAGCGCGGGACGGCCGAGCGGCCGACGGCGCCGCGCACCTTCAAGCTCGGCTGAGTCGAGCCTTCGTCAGCGGTTGCGGCGCCAGATCGAGGTGTTGAGCGCCGTCGCGAAGCCGGTCCACAGTGCGTAGGGCACCAGGGCCGCACCGGCCCGCCTGTCCTGACGCGCCGCCTCGCGCACGAGCACGACGTTCAGCGCGTCGAGCACGGCGATCACGGCCAGTCCTCCTCGTGGGGACTGCGCCCTGAAGAAGGTCCAGCACCAGCCGGCCTGGACGGCCAGGTCGGCAGCCGTCAGCGCGAGCAGTCGCGACCGGTCCCGGGCGTCCGCCTTCTCCACCATCCGCCCGGTGCCCCAGGCGATGAGGCCGTAGAGCGGTGTCCACACCAGCGGGAACGCGTAGCCGGGCGGCTGCCACGACGGCTTCTCCAGCCGCAGGTACCAGGCGCTGTCCGGGGTGGTGCCGACGCTGCCCACGAGGGCCGCGGCCCCCGTCATGACTGTGGTGGCTGCTGTTGCGCGCATCCCCTCGCTCCTCTCTGCCCGCCTAGGCTGCGCCGAACTCGACGGTGTGCCAGCCGGTCGCGCCGTCGGGCACGACAGCGGTACGCACGCCGGTCTGGGTGTACCCACTCCGGTCGGTCGCTCGCACCGCGAGCTTGTGGGAGCCCGGCGCGACCTCGACCGAGGCGCTCCACTGCACCCAGGTGTCGACGTTCGGGACCCGACCCAGCTGCGCCTCGGTCCACGCCCCTCCGTCGAGGCGGTACTCCACCCGCGCGATCCCGGTGTGCTGCGCCCAGGCCGAGCCGCCGACCCGGACGGTGCCGGCCTTCAGCTCCGCGCCACCTCGAGGTACGTCGATCCGCGACTGCGTCTTCACCGGCGCCTTGGCCGACCACCCCCGGGAGGTCCAGTAGGCGGTGAAGTCGTCGAACCGGGTCACGTTCAGGTCCACGATCCACTTGGTCGCCGAGACGAAGCCGTAGAGGCCCGGCACGACCATGCGGACCGGGAACCCGTGCTCGACGGGGAGCGGCTCGCCGTTCATGGCGATCGCCAGCAGCGCGTTCCGGTCGTCGGTGAGCGCCTCGATCGGGGTGCCGCAGTTCCACCCGTCGCGGGAGGTCTGCAGCACGGCGTCGGCCTCGGGACGGACACCCGCCTCCTCCAGCACGTCGGCGACCCGGACACCGCTCCACCACGCGTTGCCGATGAGGGGGCCGCCCACCTCGTTCGAGACGCAGCACAAGGTGACCCAGTCCTCGGTCAGCTCCCGGTCGAGGAGGTCCTGGTAGTCCAGCACCAGCTCTCGCTCGACCATCCCGTGGACCCGCAGCTGCCACTCGTTCGGGTCGACGGTAGGGACGACGATGGCGGTGTCGATCCGGTAGAAGTCCGCGTTCGGCGTACGCCACGGGGCGACCCCGTCGACGTCGACGTCGGCTCCGTCCGGGACCAGGCCGCCGCGCACGGGCAGCCGGAGCAGCTTGCGGGCGGTGTCGACGCCGCGACGGGAGGCGCCCGCGACCTGACCGGCGACGCCGACCACGACGGCCGCGCCTGCGAAGACCCCTGCCGTGAAGAGGAACCGCCTGCGTGCCTCGTCCGGCTCGTGCTCGGCGTGATGGCGGAGCAGCCGGTCGAGGAGCAGGGAGAGCACGACGATCCAGGTGACCGTGCCCGCGACGACCGGCACCACGTCGTACACGTTGGCGCCGTGCCGGGTCCACACCGCCGCCGTCGCGAGCAGGCCCATGCCGATGAACACCGCGACGGACAGTGCATGGCTGCGGAGGGTCAGCACCCCCGCCCAAGCAGAGAGGGCGAGCAGGACGATGGTCACGCCGACGATCAGGATCGGCTTGTCGTACTGGCCGACGACCCGGATCAGGCCTTCGGCGACCGGCCCCGGGGTCAGCTCGATGATCGCCTCGGCCACCGCGAGCAGCGGCGTCGCGCGGATCGTGAGCAGCATCGTGACGGCGTGGCTCACGGCGATCCCGGCGAGGCCCGCCACCACCCCGGCGAGGGCATAGAGGGACCTGGGAGCGGCAGTCACGCCTCCATGTTCGCGCATGACGGCCCGGCGGACGGGTTGAGGCATGATCGGTCCGTGGACCAGACCCCTCGCATCGGCATCGGCACGGACGTACATCGACTCGCCGAGGGGGTGCCGATGCACCTCGCCGGCCTGGCCTGGCCCGACGAGCCGATGGGCCTGGAAGGCCACTCGGACGCCGACGTCGCAGCCCATGCCGCCTGCGACGCGTTGCTGTCGGCCGCCGGGCTGGGCGACCTGGGGAGCAACTTCGGTACGGGCGAGCCCGAGTGGGCCGGGGCCGCGGGGTGCACGCTGCTCGCCGAGGCGGCACGCCGGGTGCGCGGCGCGGGCTTCGAGATCGGCAACGTCGCGGTGCAGGTGATCGGCAACCGTCCGAAGCTCGGGCCACGTCGTGCCGAGGCCGAGGCCGCGCTCGGTGAGGCCTGCGGCGCACCCGTGACCGTCTCGGCCACCACCACCGACGGCCTCGGGCTCACCGGTCGCGGGGAAGGCGTCGCCGCGATCGCGACCGCGCTGCTGCTCGCCTGACCGGTCAGCCTTCGGCGAGGCGGCCGAGCTCCTCGCCCAGCGCCTCCTCGATCACCTTGTTGAGCTCGTCGCGGAACACCGCGAGGACCGCCTGGGACGCGACCGGGAGCAGCGTGCGGATGCTGTCGAGCATGTCCGGCCACTTGTCCTCGGGCAGGCCGGCGTCGGCGAACGGCTTCCACAGCTGGGCCCGGAACTCGTCCACGAAGCGCTGCGCGATGACGTGCAGGTGCTCGCCGAGCAGCGGCAGCAGGTCCAGCACCGAGCCGCGGTCGAGGCCGAGGGCCATCGCCTTGGCGCCGGCGCGTACGACGAAGGGCCGCATCAGCCTGACCCGCTCGTCGTCCACGCGCTCGACCAGGCCGACGTCGACGAGGCGGTCGAGGAACTCTGTCTCCTGCTCGAACCCCGCGAGGCGGAGCAGCGCCTCGACGGTCATCTCCTCGGGCTCCTCGGCGTGGCCGAGCGGGTCCTCCAACGTGTTGAGCAGGTCCAGCGCGTGGCCGGCCGTCGCGGTCGAGTGGCGGCGGAGCACCTTCTCGACGGCCGCGAGGGTGTAGCCGCGGTCGAGCAGGTCACGGATCAGCAGGAGCCGGCTCACGTGCTCCTGGCCGTAGAAGCCGGTGCGGCCCACCAGCCGCGGCGGCGGGATCAACCCGCGTCCGGCGTAGGCGCGGACGTTGCGCACCGTCATGTTCACCGACGCAGCGAGCTGGTCGATGGTCATCTGGGGACTCAAGTCCGAGGGTGCGCTCACCCGATCATTCTTCCAAGAGCCGGGACAGGCCTTGACATGCACCTCGAAGCATATGCCATTCTGCATGTTACATCACCAATGTCACATACCGGCAGACCTCGGGAGACCTCATGCAGCCCCTCGTGCAACGGCTCGCCGCCGACACGCCCTCGGCAGGAGGCGCGCCGACCGACCAGGTGGTCGTGGTCGCGGCGTTCACGGCGGTCGTCTACGCGCTGATCCTGTGGGTGATGGTCCGCGAGCGGACCGGCCACACCACCCTCGTCGGCCGGGCCGCGGACGCCGTGGCTCGCGTGGACGGCGGCCCCCGCTGGTTCGGCCTCCCGCTCGCCGTCAGCGTCGCCGGCGCCCTCTCCGGCGCGGTCGGGCTCTACTGGGACGTCAGCTTCCACATCGCGAGGGGCCGCGACGAGGGCCCGCTGGCCAACCCGGCGCACTACTTCATCTTCATCGGGCTGATCGCGATCTTCGCCGGAGGGGCGCTCGCGCTCGCCCTCGCGAAGGACCGCCTCCCCCGTCGTACCCTGCGGATCACCCGCACCTGGCGTGTCCCTGTCGGGCCCGCGATCGGCACCGCCGTCGCGCTCTTCGCGCTCCTCGGCTTCCCGCTCGACGACCTGTGGCACCGGCTCTTCGGGCAGGACGTCACCGAGTGGGGCCCGACCCATGTGCTGATGATCGGCGGCACGCTGATGCTGCCGTACACGATGCTGCTCACCTGCGCCGAGGCCCGGCAGGTCGGCCCCTCCAGGCTGCGCGAGCACTTCGAGTGGACGGCCATCCTCATCCTCGCCGCGGGGCCGGTGGCCTTCCTCCTCGAGTTCGCCTTCGGGGTGCCTCAGTTCCCGCTCGTCAACGACCCGATCGTGCTCACCGTCGCCACGGTCAGCACCTTCACGCTGGCGATGTACCGCGGCCTGCGCTGGGTCGTCACCATCTGGGCCGCCCAGATGGCGCTCCAGCTGATCCTGGTCGCCCTGAACGTCTGGGCCTTCGACGCGCTGACGCCGTGGCCGCCGCTCCTGCTCGGCGGAGCGGTCGTCGCCGCCGTCCTGGTCCGGAGCGCACGGCCGACCCTGGCGTACGGCGCCGTGGCCGGTGTCGCGATGACGACGGGCATGCTGCTCGTGGAGTACTTCTGGACCCAGGCGACGCGCCCCATGCCGTGGCCGGCCGCGATGATGCCCTGGGCGCTGCTCTTCGCCGGCATCACCGGCGCCGGCATCGGCATGGTCGCGACCTGGATGCACCAGCAGCTGACCGACGTGGCCGGCGATGCACCCGCGGATGCAGCCGGCGCCGCCGAAGTCCGGGGTGCCCACGCCGGGCGATGGGCTCTCGCGGCCGCGCTGGCAGTGCTCGCCGTCTTCGTGGTCAACGTGCCGCCGGACCAGCCGGACGGGGGCACGACGGACGTGGCGGTCGGCCCGGTGCACGACGGCCGCGCCTACCTGACCGTCCGGGCCGACGAGGACGTCGTGCAGGACGCGTACTGGTTCGAGGTGCTTTCATGGCAGGGCGGCGGCTTCGTGCGAGGCGAGCTCGAGCCGGTCGACGAAGGGGTGTGGCGCACCGACGAGCCGATGCCCGTCACGGGCAGCTGGAAGACGCTGCTCCGCCTGCACTCGCCTCTGCACGAGCTGGCGGCCGCGCCGGTCTACCTCCCGGCGGACCCGGCCATCCCCGCGAAGGAGTACCCCGCCGTGAGCGGACCCAGAGACCTCGTCGAGGAGAAGGTGATCATGCGCCGTGAGGAGAAGCAGGGCGTGCCGGGCTGGCTGTGGGGCGCCGGGTACGCCGTGGTGGGCGGCCTGTTCCTCGGCCTGTTCGCGACGGTCGCGGCGGGCTACTCCACCGCCGGGCGGAGCGGACCCACCGGGCCTGGTCGACCGGGCACGGATCGCCGCACGCCGCGGGCCGTCCGCCGCCTCGCAGGAGCGCGGGCATGAGCAGCCGGCCCAGCACGACGCGCTTCCGGACCCACGACGGGCTCGACCTCCACGTGCACGTCGAGGGTCCCGAGCGGACCGACCTGACCGTCGTACTCGCGCACTGCTGGACCTCCGACCACGACTCCTGGCGCTACCAGGTCCGCGACCTGCGACACCGGTTCGGCGACTCGGTCCGGGTGCTCTCCTACGACCACCGGGGGCACGGCGCCTCGGACGGGACGCCGCGGCGCTCGGCGACGATCGAGAACCTCGGCCGTGACCTGTCCGGCCTGATCGACGCCCACGCTCCCACCGGAGACCTCGTCCTGGCCGGCCACTCGATCGGCGGGATGACGCTGATGGCGCTCGCCGAGCACCGGCCCGAGCTGTACGCCGAGCGGGTCCGCGGCGTCCTCTTCGTGTCGACCTCCGGCGGCTCGCTGCACGAGGTCACCCTCGGCCTGCCCCGGGTCGGGGAGCGGGTACGCGAGCAGATCCCGGTCATGCTCGCGATGCGGTCGAGGATGCTGAGCCGTCGCCGCCGTCGGCGCGCACCGTTCATCGAGGCCATGGTCGCGCGGCGGTTCCTCTTCGGCGACGACATGAGGCTGCGCGACCACGCGCTGGCGGTCGAGGGGATCATCAACACCCCCGCCGCCTCGATGCGCGGCTTCTTCGAGGACGTGATGCGCCACGACCGCGTCGAGGGTCTCTCCGCGCTCGCGGGCGTCCCGGTGCACGTGCTGGTCGGCGACTCGGACCTGCTCACGCCCCGCTCGCACGCCGAGCTGCTCGCCGAGAAGGTCCCCGGCGCCAGGCTGACGGTGGCTCCCGGCGCCGGGCACATGCTGCCGCTCGAACGCGACGCACTCGTCTCGGAGGCGTTGGTCGAGCTCGTGGAGCAGGCTCAGGCGAGAGCGGAGCCGCTGTCGCCGACGTTCAGCGAGCGTGCGGCAGGCGCCTGACCCGCGGCGCCGGGGCCCAACCCGGCCGCCCGGAGGGGGCTACGCAGGCTGCGCCAGGGAGACGGCCGACGAGGCTCCTGCCGCGAGGTAGCGGCGCACCACGAGCTCGGCGAGGGTGGGGTGCTGGCGCAGCAGCACGTCCGCGACCGTGGTCGCACCGTGGGCTCTCGCGAGGCGCTCCGCCTTCGACGCGAAGTAGCCGGGTGCCAGCAGGTACGGCGACGCGACGACCCGCCTGTGTCCCTCCGAACGGAGCTGCTCCGTCACCTCGGGAACGCCCGGGCCGGCGCCGCTGAGGAAGGCCACCCGCACCGGTGCGTGCCATCGTTCCCGCAGCAGCCTTCCGGCCACCCTCGCGTCCACCGCGGCCCGCGGGTCCGTCGACCCGGCGACGACCAGCACCACGGCGTCGTCGGGCTCGGCGCCGGCGGACCTGAGCTGCATCGCGCCGGCCACTGCTAGGAGGGGGTGCGGGCCGAGCGGTGGCGCCAGCCTCACCGGGTGACTGCTCAGCCCCGCTGACCGGGGCAGGTCGTGCTCGACGTGGTAGCCCACCGAGAGCAGCAGCGGCACGACGACCGAGGGCCCCTGCGCCGAGGCCATCACCGAGTCGAACGTCGGCTCGGCCAGCTCCACGTAGGACTCCACGACCTCGACGTGAGGCAGCCTGCGCGCGACGCGCCGCACCAGCGACCTCACCGCGGGAGGCCCGTCCGGGTTCCTCGTGCCGTGCGCCACCAGGATGAGTCGAGGGTTCACGGACTGCTCCTCTCAGGCCACCCGGAGTCGGTAGCCGCGCTTCACGACGGTCTGCACGAGCAGCGCGCCGATCGCCGAGCGCAGCCGCGCGACGGCGGCCTCCACGGCGTGCTCGCTCCCGGCGAAGCCGCTCGGCAGGTGGTCCATCAGCTCGCGTCGTGGGACGACCCGTCCAGGCTGGGCGGCCAGGGCGCGAAGGACCGCGAGCGGGGCGGGCGAGACCCGCGCCTCGGACCCGTCGACCCAGACGCGTTCCCCGTTGATCCGCAGCCGATGGTCCCCCACGACGATCTCGGTCCCCTGACGGCGGCTGGGGAGCTCGAGCTCCAGGGTGCGGACCATGGCCGCGAGCCGCGCCCGCTCCGGCTGGACCACAGGCACGCCCCACATCAGGAACGGCGCCGCCGTCACCGGTCCCACACAGGTGGCGACCACGTCGTCGCGGAAGGCCTCGAGCACCTCGGCTCGCCGGCCGCTCGCGCCCGCGACGTCCATCATGATCTCGGCGGCCGGGGCGCTGGTGAAGGTCACCGCGTCCACCCTCCGCTCGGCGACGAGGTCGACCATCCGGAACATCGCCGCCTGGTCGTCGGCAGGCGCGCAGCGGTACACCGACACCACCCGCACCTCCGCCCCTTGCAGCCGCAGCGCGTTGGCCACGACCGAGAGCGACCGCCCGTGCTCCTGTACGACGACCCGCCTGCCGGCGACACCGCTGCCTCGCAGGTAGGCCAGGACGTCCTCGAAGCACTCCGACTGCGGCGACCAGTGCTCGCGCAGCCCGCGGGACCGCAGGGCGCCGACCGACTTGGGTCCCCGCGCGATGATCGCCGCCTGTCCGAGGGCCGCGAGCAGGTCGTCGAGGAGCCCCCACCCGGCGGCCGCCTCGAACCACCGCCGCAGGCCCAGGCCGGTGGTGGCCACGAAGATCTCCGGCGGGCTGTCGACCACGGCCAGGGTCGCGGCGAGCAGCTCCTCGCTGTCGAGCGACTCGATCGCCATCGCCGGCGCCGACTCCACCTCGGCGCCTCGCCGCTCGAGCAGGCCGGTCAGCTCGTCGACCTTCCGGGCCGAGGTGATCCCGACCCGGAAGCCGCTGAGGGGCCCGGGGACGTGGGCGCGGAGGACACCCGCCGTCATGGTCATGGCGACTGTCTCCTCGGCCCGACGTGCACGATGCCGTCGACCACCTCGACCTCGTAGCTGGCCACGCTCGCCTGCTCCTCGTCGAGGCAGCGTCCGGTGCGCAGGTCGAAGGCGTGCTTGTGCATCGGGGAGGCCACGAACGGCACCTCCTCCCCGTCCGTGGTCCGCGTGCCCACGATGCCTCGGGCGAGCACGCTCGCCTTGCTGAACGGGTCCTGGTTGCCCAGGGCGTACACGGCGTCGTCGTGGGTGCGGAAGATCGCGACCGCCTGCCCGTGGACCAGGGCCGCGGCGCCGCGCTCGACCTCGAGGTCGGCCAGGGGGCACACCGGCGTCCAGGTCTCGGTGGCGGTCATCGGGCCACCGCCGGCGCGCCCACCGGGATCGACGCCCCGGCGATCACCGGGCGTATCTGGTCCCGCTCGGCGGTGAACGCGATGCTCGGGTCCGGCACGCCCGGCGCGTTGACGAAGGACACGAACCGCCGCAGCTTGTCCGGGTCCTCGAGGGTCGCCCGCCACTCGTCGAAGTACGTGTCGACGTGCCGGGCCATGTCCGCCTCGAGCTCCGCGCCGAGGCCCAGGGCGTCGTCGACCACGACCTCGCGCACCCGGTCGAGGCCGCCCTCGAGCGAGGCGATCCAGGTGCTCGTGCGCTGCAGCCGGTCCGCCGTGCGGATGTAGTACATGAGGAAGCGGTCGACGTACCGCACCAGCGTCTCGGTGTCGAGGTCGGCGGCGAGCAGCTGCGCGTGCGCGGGGTTGGCGCCGCCGTTGCCTCCGACGTACAGGTTCCAGCCCTTCTCGGTGGCGATCACGCCGAAGTCCTTGCCGCGCGCCTCGGCGCACTCGCGGGCGCAGCCGCTCACACCGGCCTTGATCTTGTGGGGCGAGCGCAGGCCGCGGTAGCGGTTCTCCAGGTCGATCGCGAGCTTCACCGAGTCCTGCACGCCGTAGCGGCACCAGGTCGACCCGACGCAGGACTTCACGGTGCGAAGCGACTTGCCGTAGGCGTGGCCGGACTCGAAGCCCGCGTCGACGAGCCGACGCCAGATCGCGGGCAGCTGCTCGAGACGGGCGCCGAGGAGGTCGATGCGCTGGCCGCCGGTGATCTTGGTGTAGAGCCCGAAGTCGCGGGCGACCTCGCCGATCACGATCAGCTTCTCGGGCGTGATCTCGCCGCCGGGGACCCGGGGCACGACCGAGTAGGTGCCGTTGCGCTGGATGTTCGCGAGGTAGGCGTCGTTGGTGTCCTGCAGCGCCACCGTCGACTTGTCGAGCACGTGGACGTTGAGCTGGCTGGCGAGGATCGAGGCCACGGCCGGCTTGCAGACGTCGCAGCCGCGACCCCGGCCGTGCGCGGTGACGATGTCGTCGAACGTGCGGTAGCCGTGCACCGCGATCACGTCGAAGAGCTCCTGCCGGCTCAGGTCGAAGTGCTCGCAGATCCCGGTGGCCACGGTGACGCCCGACGCGGCCAGACGCTCGTCGAGGAGGCTCTTGACCACCGGCACGCACGAGCCGCAGGTCGAGCCCGCGCGGGTGCACTTCTTGAGGCACGCCACGGTGTCGCACGACCCTGCGTCGACCGAACCGCAGATCGTGGCCTTGGTGACGTTGTTGCAGCTGCAGACCACGGCCTCGTCCGGCATGCCGACGCCGGCCGAGCCTGCGGAGACCGAGGCGGCCGGGAGGATCAGCTCCTCGGGGTTCTCGGGCAGGGCGATGCCGGACGAGACCATGGGCCGCAAGGTGCCGTAGGCGGAGGCGTCGCCGACGAGGATGCCGCCGAGGAGCCGGCTGCCGTCCTCGCTGATGACGAGCTTCTTGTAGACCCCGGTGACCGCGTCGGCGAGGACGAGCTCCAGAGCACCGGGCGTGGTGGCGAAAGCGTCGCCGAAGCTCGCCACGTCGACCCCGAGCAGCTTGAGCTTGGTGGACATGTCGGCGCCGGTGAACGTCCCCTCGCCGTCGAGGAGCGTGTCCACGACGACCTCGGCCATGGAGTAGCCGGGTGCGACCAGGCCGTACATCCGGCCGCCGGGTGCCGCGCACTCCCCGATCGCGAACACGTGGGGGTCCTCGGTGCGGCAGTGCTCGTCGACCAGGACGCCACCTCGCTCGGCGACGGGGAGGCCGCAGTCCCGGGCCAGCCGGTCGCGAGGACGGATGCCCGCCGAGAAGACCACGACCTCGGCGTCGACCGTCTCCTCGGCCAGCTCCAGGCCGGCTGCCCGCCCGTCCGCCGACGGGACGACCCGCTGCGTCGCGGCACCTGTGTGCACGTGCACGCCGAGCTTCTCGATGTGCCGCACGAGGGTCGTGCCGCCGGCGTCGTCGAGCTGCACGGGCATCAGCCGAGGCGCCATCTCCACCACGTGCGTCTCGAGCCCGAGCTGGACGAGGGCGTTCGCCGCCTCGAGACCGAGGAGGCCGCCGCCGATGACAGCACCGCGCGTAGCGGTGGCGGCGGCCGTCCGGATCGCCTCGAGGTCCTCGATCGTCCGGTAGACGAAGCAGCCGTCGAGGTCGTGGCCCGGGACCGGTGGGACGAAGGGGGCGGAGCCGGTCGCGAGGACCAGCACGTCGTAGGCGAGCGTGTCGCCGTTGTCGAGTCCGACCGCGCGTCCGCCCCTGTCCACGTGCGTGACGGTGGTGCCCAGCATGAGGCGGACGCGCGGGTCGTCGTACTCCCCCGCCGGCAGCAACGAGAGCTCGTCGGCACTGGCGGCGCTGAAGAACGACGTGAGGGCAACCCGGTCGTACGCCGGCCGCGACTCCTCGCCGACCACCACGATGTCGAACCGCTCGGTGAGCCCGCGCTCGATCGCGGCCTGCACGAAACGGTGTCCGACCATGCCGTGACCGGCCACTACGAGGGTCTGTCGCAGATGCGTCATGGGTACGTCCTTTCCCGGATGTGAAGAAGGTAGGTGGCTCAGGTAAGCCGTGCGTTTTGCGGATGTTTCGGGGAGGAAAACCAGTTCTCACAGACCGACGGGCTGGGCCCCGAGGAGCTCCGTGACGGTCTGGGCGCAGCCGCCGCAGCCGGTGGTGGCCCGTGTCTCGGCGACGGCGGTGGCGAGGTCGGGACAGGCGCGGATCCGCCCGGCGCTCACCCCGGCGCAGGCGCACACCTCCGCGTCGTCGGGCAGCGGACCCGTGACAGCGGGCGCGTCGGACATCAGCAGCAGGCCCGGTTCCTCGGGCGCGAGGACGGTACGACGGTCGAACAGCTGCGTCAGGAGGCCGACCCGGGAGAGGTCCCCGACCATCACGGCGGCCTCGACCACCCCGCCGCGGACGACCAGCTTGCGGTAGGTCCCTGTGAGCGGGTTCGCGACCTCCACCACCTCACCTGCGACGTGCTCGGGGTCGCCCATCACGGCGACCTCGAGGCCGGTCGCGCGCAGCCGGGCGACGATCCGCGAGCCGTCGTACCGCGCGCTCTCCCCGGCGAGCACCGCCGCGAGGACCGACGCCTGCTCCCAGGCCGGCGGCACGAACCCCGACGTGCGGCCACCGTGCTCCGCGCAGTCGCCGATCGCGTGGACCCGTTCGTCGGTCACCGACCGCAGCTCGGCGTCGACCACGATGCCGCGGCGGACGAAGAGCCCGGCCCGCTTGGCGAGTGCGGTCGCCGGGCGTCCACCCGCGGCGAGGACGACGAGGTCGGCAGGGAGGGTGAAGCCGTTGTCGAGCCCGACGCCGTCGTCGGTCATCCGCACGGCACGCGTGTGCGTGTAGACCTCGGTCCCCAGCCGCCGCAGGCTGCGGGCGAGCACGGCGCCTGCCTGCTCACCGACCTGGGAGGAGAGCAGGTGGGAGCTGCCCTCGACGACGTCGACCTCGAGGCCGCGGACGCCGAGGGCCCGGGCCACCTGCAGGCCGAGGAGGCCTCCGCCGACCACGACCGCTCTGCGCGCACCCGGGACCGCGGCGTCGAGCCTGCGGCAGTCGGCCAGCGAGCGGAACGCGTGGACCTTCGGGTGGAGCCTGCCCGTCGGGGGTGACGAGACCCCGGACCGGCGGAAGCGTCGGGATGGAGCCCGTGGCGAGGACCAGGCGGTCGTACGCGAGGCGCCGGCCGTCATCCAGCACGACCTCCCGCCCGGCCCGGTCGACCTCGACGACGCGCGTGCCGGTGACCAGGGTGACCCCGTTCCGGCCGTGGAAGCCCTCGTCCTGCAGGGCGATCTCGCGCTCCGGATGGGTCCTCTCCAGCACCGCCGAGAGCAGGATCCGGTTGTACGACGGCCCCGGCTCGTCGCCGACCACCGTGATGTCGAGACCCGCGCCCTCGGTCGTCTCACGGCGGGCGACGAGCTCCTCGACGAGCCGGGTCGCCGCCATCCCGTTCCCTACGACGACGAGCCTCACAGCGCCTCCACCGCGCCCGCGCAGACTTTGAACTCCGGCATCCGCGACGCCGGGTCGAGGGCGTCGTTGGTGAGCTTGTTCGCGCCGACCCAGTGGAACGGCACGAACACCGTGTCGGCCCGGATCGTCGCCACGACCCGGGCCGGGGCCTGCATCGTCCCGCGACGGGTGCTGACCCGGACGGGCTCGCCGTCGGCGACACCGACCCGGGCCGCCACCAGCGGATGCAGCTCCACGAACGCTCCGGTGTCGTCGAGGTCGCGGATCCGGCGGGTCTGGGCGCCGGACTGGTACTGCGCGAGGACCCGGCCGGTCGTGACGTGCAACGGGTACTCCGCGCAGACGGCCTCCGCGGGGCCGCGGTGCGCCACGACGTGGAAGCGGGCCCGTCCGTCCGGGGTCGCGAACCCGTCGAGGAACATCCGCTCGGTGCCGGGGTGGCCCGCGTCGGGGCAGGGCCAGAAGACCCCGCTCTCCTTGGCGATCCGGGCGTAGTCGATGCCCGCGTAGTCGGCCGCGCCGCCCGCCGATGCCCGTCCCAGCTCGGCGAAGACCGCCTCCGGCTCGGTCTCGAGCACCACCGGCGACCCGAGCCGCTCGGCGAGGCCGGCGAGGATCTCGAGGTCGCTGCGCACCCCCTTCGGCGGCTCGACCGCCTTGCGACGCAGGATCACGCGGCCCTCCAGGTTCGTCAGGGTCCCGGTCTCCTCCGCCCACTGCGTCACGGGCAGCACCACGTCGGCACGGGCGGCCGTCTCGGACATGACGACGTCGGCGACGACGAGGAGGTCGAGCGCGTCGAGCCGCTCGGTGACGTGGTTGGCGTTCGGAGCGGAGACCACGATGTTGGACCCGAACACGAGCATCGCCTTGGGGCCACCCTCGGCGCCGAGGGCGTCGAGCAGCTCGTAGGCCGACTTCCCCTTGCCAGGAAGGGCGTCCGGGTCGACGCCCCACACCGCGGCCACGTGCTCGCGCGCCGCGGGGTCCTCGATCGAGCGGTAGCCGGGGAGCTGGTCGGCCTTCTGCCCGTGCTCGCGGCCGCCCTGCCCGTTGCCCTGGCCGGTGAGGCAGCCGTAGCCGGAGTACGGCCTGCCGCACTGGCCGAGCGCGAGCGCGATGTTGATCCACGCCAGCACGGTGTCGGAGCCCTGGGCGTGCTGCTCCGCGCCGCGAGCGGTCAGGATCACGGCGCGATCCGCCTCGCCGAGGAGCCGGGCCAGTTCACGCACGTCGCTCGCCGGCACGCCGGTGACCCGCTCTGTGAGCTCGGGCCACCACGACATCACCGAGCGCCGCACCGGGTCGAAGCCGACGGTCCGCCGGTCGACGTACTCCTCGTCGACCCAGCCCCCGGCGACGACCGCGTGGAGGACCCCCAGGGCCAGCGCGAGGTCGGTGCCGGGCGCGGGCTGGACGTGGACGTCGGCCCGCTCGGCGGTCGGCGTGCGGCGTGGGTCCACCACGACCACCTGGCCCCCGCGCTCACGCAGCCGGTCCAGGTGTCGCGCCGCCGGCGGCATGGTCTCGGCGAGGTTGGACCCCACCAGCACGAGCACGTCGGTCTGCTCGATGTCCGCGAGCGGGAACGGCAGGCCCCGGTCGAGGCCGAAGGCGCGGGTGCCCGCCGAGGCCGCCGACGACATGCACCAGCGGCCGTTGTAGTCGATCATGCTGGTGCCGAGGCAGGCCCGTGCGAACTTGCCGAGCGTGTAGGCCTTCTCGTTGGTGAGCCCGCCGCCCCCGAACACCGCCACCGCGTCCTGGCCGTGCTCGCTCCGGATCGCGGTGAGCCGCTCGGCGACGAGCCCCAGCGCCTCGTCCCAGCTCGCGGCCCGGAACGCGCCCGTCGCCGGGTCGCGCACGAGGGGCGCGGTGAGCCGCTCCCGGTCCCGGAGCAGCGCGGCGCTGGTCCAGCCCTTGCGGCACATGGCGCCCTCGTTGACCGGGAACTCCGCCCAGGGCTCCACGACCGTCTCGCGCCCTTGGCGGGAGAGGTTCATGCCGCACTGGAGCGAGCAGTAGGGGCAGTGGGTGGTCGTCGTCATGCGCCTAGACCTGTGCGTGGGCGAGGCTCGGCACCCGGGCCACGAGCACCCGGCTCCGCAGGTAGCACCACCAGGTGAGGCCCGCGCAGGCCGCGTAGAAGACCACGAAGCAGATGAGCGCGGCCTCGATGCCGCCCGTGTTCGCGATCGAGACGCCGAACGAGCGGGGGATGAGGAACCCGCCGTACGCACCGATCGCCGAGATCACACCGAGCGCAGCGGCACTCCGGGTGCGCGCGCGCTTCTGCTCCTCGTCGCTCTCCCCGACCCGTGCGCGGAAGATCGCGGGGATCATCCGGTACGTCGTGCCGTTGCCGATCCCGGCCAGCGTGAACAGCAGCATGAACGCCGCGAGGAACGGCCCGAACGCGTGCTGTCCGACCGACCACACCACGCCGAGGACGCCGACCCCCATCGCCAGGAAGGTCACGGCCGTGATCCGAGCACCGCCCCAGCGGTCCGCGAGGAGGCCACCCACGGGGCGGACGAGCGACCCGACCAGCGCGCCGAGGAAGGCGTACTGCCCCGAGACCTCCGGGAACTGCGTCGACATGAGCAGCGGCATCGCGGCGCCGTACCCGATGAACGAGCCGAAGGTGCCGATGTAGAGGAACGACATCACCCACGTGTGGCGGTCCCTCGCGACCTGCAGCTGCTCCCTCATCGGCGACCTGGCCGAGCTGAGGTTGTCCATGAACAGCCAGGCGCCGAGCGCCGCGACGAGCGCGAGCGGCGCCCAGACGAACGCGACGTTCTCGAGGTGGACAGCGGCGCCGGCAGCACCCAGTACGACGACGGGCGTCAGCAGCTGGACGGTGCTCACGCCGATGTTGCCGCCCGCGGCGTTCAGGCCGAGCGCCCAGCCCTTCTTGGCGTCGGGGTAGAAGTAGGAGATGTTCGCCATGCTCGAGGCGAAGTTCCCGCCGCCGAACCCCGCGGTGACCGCGGCCAAGACGAACATCCAGTACGGCGTCGCCGGGTTGCTGACACACACCACGAGCAGCGTGCACGGGACGAGCAGGAGCAACGCGCTCACCACGGTCCAGTTGCGGCCGCCGAAGCGCGCGACCGCGAACGTGTACGGGAAGCGCATCGTCGCCCCCACCAGGCTCGGCACCGCCGCGAGCCAGAACAGCTGGTCCACGGTGAAGTCGAAGCCCGCCTGGGCGAGGTACACCGCGGTCGCGCTCCACAGCATCCACACCGAGAACCCGATGTGCTCGGCGAGGATCGACCACACCAGGTTGCGCCGCGCGACCTTGCTGCCGCCGCCGTCCCAGAACGCCTGGTCCTCTGGCTCCCAGTGCTCGATCCACCGGCCGCCCCGACGGCTCTGGCCGCGGGGGTCCTTCGGTGGGGCCTTGCTCTCGGCGGTCTCGACGACGGTCATGGCGTGCTCCTGGGGTGTCCGGCTGGAGTCGATGAGCCTCGAAGGTAGGAACGCGGTGTTTCGCGGGCGCTGAGCCGATGTGCCCGCAACGTCAACTTCTCCTCACAGCCTCACAGCCGCGTCCGTGAGAACAGCGCACTCGGACCATTGCGAGGGTGCATCGGTGAGGCGGAGCGTGGAGTGATGGGTGGCTACGTGCGCGCAGGAGACCTGGACATCTGGACCGAGCAGGTCGGTGAAGGGCCGGACGTGCTGCTGATCGGCGGGCTCGGTGACACCGTCGAGTCCTGGGCCTTCCAGCTCGGGGGCCTCGCCGACCGGTACCGCCTGACCGCGTTCGACAACCGCGGCGCCGGTCGCACGTCCATGCCCGAGGGGCCGGTCTCGGTGGAGCAGATGGCGGACGACGCAGCAGCCGTGCTCGAGACGGTCCGGATCTCGTCCGCCCACGTGGCCGGGTTCTCGGGCGGGAGCATCATCGCCCAGGAGCTGGCGCTCCGGCACCCGGACCGGGTTCGCAGCCTGGTCCTGCAGAGCACGTGGACGACACCGGACCCCTACCTCCGCACCTGGGGCCGCTTCGTCCGCTGGCTCGCCGAGGCGGCTCCGGACGAGCGGACCTTCCTCGAGGCGTTCTTCCTCTGGATCTACACCGCCCGCGCCCACAACGACGGGACCGTCGACCAGTTCATCGAGGAGGTCCTCGCCTTCCCCTACAAGCAGAGCACCGAGGACCTGCAGCGCTTCCTCGACGCCTTCTTCGAGCACCCGGGCACGACCGACCGCCTTCCGCAGATCACCGCTCCGACGCTGGTGCTGGCGGGCGGTCGGGACCTGACCATGCGACCTGAGGTCTGTCGGGCGGTGGCCGAGGGGATCCCTGGCGCTGTGTTCGAGGTGATGGAGGAGGAGGCCCACCAGCCGTTCCAGGAGGTGCCGGACCAGTGGAACGCGCGCGTCGACTCCTTCTGGCGCGAGGTCGACGCCCCTGCCTGAGCAGATACGGTGTCCGGCGTGACGCAGCCGGTCTCTCCCCATGACGCCCCGCGTACGGCGGTCGTGCTGCTCGCCGCGGGGGAAGGCCGTCGGGTGGGCGCCGGCACGAACAAGGTGCTGCTGCCCCTCCTCGGCGCCCCTGTGTTCACGTGGTCCCTGCGGCGAGCGCTCGAGCTCCCCGGCGTGACCCACGTCGTCCTGGTGATCCGCCCCGAGGACCGGCCCGACGTCGACCGTGGCCTCGACCTCGTCGCGGCGGAGCATCCCGGCGCCCACGTGTGGATCGTCCCGGGCGGCGCCACCCGTCATGGGTCGGAGTGGAACGCCCTGCGCGCGGTGGCCGACGCCGTCGACGCGGGCGAGGTCGACGTGGTCGCGATCCACGACACCGCACGTCCCCTCGCCGACTCGGACCTCTTCGAGGCGGTGGTCCGGGAGGCGCATCGGCACGGCGGGGCGCTCCCGGTCAGGTCGCACCGCTCCCTCGTCCCACGACAGGCCGACCGTTCCCTCGACGACGAGCTGGTCGGCGTACAGACTCCGCAGGCGTTCCGGGCCGCGCCGCTGCTCGACGCCTACCGGCAGGCCGACCGGGACGGCTTCACGGGCACCGACACCGCGGCGTGCATCGAGAAGTACACCGACCTCGCGGTCCACTGCACCCCGAGCCCGGCGACGAACATCAAGATCACCTTCCCCGAGGACGTCGCGCTCGCCGAGACGCTGCTCCGCGAGGGGTAACCCCTCCGGGGCTGCCTCGTTGGGAGATACATGCGTCGCACCTCGACAGCCTCCACCCTCCTCACCGCCCTTCTCGCCTCGCTGGTCGCCGGCCTGCTCTCGGTGCCCGCGCTGTGGGTCACTGCCGCAGCCGGTGCGGAGGGCGACCCGGTCGACCCGGCAAAGGAGGCGTCGAACTACTCGAAGCAGGGCGAGCGTGCGCCCGACTACCTCACCGCCAAGGGCGTGGCCGACCAGGCCACCCAGGGCGCGGACTCGTTCACGGGAGGCCTCGTCGAGCAGGTGACCGACCCGGGCCGGCTGTTCGTCACGGACCTGTGCTGGTCCAAGTCGCTCGCCTGCGGCGGGGACACGCGGCTGAAGCACTGGGGGGAGCGGGGCTACGGGATCGTCGAGCCGGTCCACTTCGTCGCGCGCAACGGCTCCACCATGGCCGGGCACGTCTGGGCCACGAGGGCCGGTCCTGCCAAGCGACCGCTGGTCGTGATCACCAACGGCTCGGTGCAGGCGAGCGAGGAGCTGTACTGGTGGGCAGCACAGACGCTCGCCAAGGCGGGGTACGTCGTGCTCACCCGCGACCCGCAGATGCAGGGCCGCTCCGACACCTTCGGTGAGGGGCAGGACGCGGGCGAGGGCTTCCCGTCGCAGAGCACCGGCGTGACCTTCTACGACCACACCCAGGACTCGATCGACTTCGCGCTGTCCCGGCCGGCTGCGCCGTACTGCCCGCGCCCGAGCCGCTCCGGCACCAGCCACTGCGACAAGCAGAGGTCCCGTGTCGCCGACGGGCTCGCGACCCGCTACAACCCGTTCTGGCGTCTGGTCGACCGCACGCGCATCGGCCTCGCCGGCCACTCGTACGGCGCCGCCGGGGTCAGCTGGGTCGGCCAGCAGGACCGCCGGGTCGACGCGGTCGTCGCCTGGGACAACCTGTGCGACGCGACCCGGCCCCCGAGCACACCCGGCGCCGGGGACGGCGGCTGCGGCACCGGTGGTCTCGGGAAGCCGAGGCTCCGCGTCCCGTCCCTCGGCATGTCGGCGGACTACTTCCTCACCCCCACCCCTTACACGACGGCGCCCGACCCGCGGGCGAAGGCCCGGGCGTCCTACGCCTTCTCGAAGGCCGGCGTCGACACCGGGGAGATCGTGATCCGCGGCGGGACCCACTACGAGTGGTCCTACCTGCCGCTGCCCGTCTTCGGCGCGACCCTGCGCGGCATCGACGCCTCCGCCTGGTACACCACGGCGTGGTTCGACAGGTACGTCAAGGGCGACCTCTCCGCGCAGCGTCGCCTGCTCACGGACAGGTGGCGCCGGGACGGCATCGAGGCGTCGGTCGACCCGGGCGGCGACGGCAACGTGTACAGCTTCTACTACCGGTCGCGGCTCGACCTCGGGCACGACGGCGGCCGGCGGGTGCGCTGCGAGAACCTCCGCCGCGGCTGCGGTGCGCTCAGCTCACGAGACGGGCGCGGGCCGTCGTACTCCTATCTCGCGATCGCCACGAGCAAGGACTCCTGAGGAGGGTCAGTCCGCCCCCGCCCGGCCGTCGTGCTCCGCGGCGAGCGCGTGCAGGACGGCTAGGGAGGACTCGTCGTCCACACGCCGGGCCATCGGCGGCGCCTCGAGAAAGCGAACGCCGAACCTCTCACGCAGCCTCGTGACCAGCCCCGCGAAGTCGTCGGTGTCCGGCCAGGCGTCGAGCTGCGCGACCACGGAGGCAGGGAGTACGACGGGCGAGGTGACCGCCCAGAGCGCCTCGCGGTCGACCGTCTCCCCCACGACACCGTCGCGCACGGTCTTGATCGTGTCGGTGACCGGCTGGACCCCGACGACGACGGCGTCCTCGTCCGCCGAGGTGCGGATGGCCTCGCGGAGGAACTCGACCGGGACGAGCGGGCAGAGCGGGTCGTGGAAGGCGACGGGAACCTGTCGCGCCCGGACCTCGGCGAAGCCGGCGTTGAAGTCGAGGAGCTCGACACCGGCCGCGCCCAGGGCGTGGGTCGCGAAGGCCACCAACGGCTCGCCGTCGAGCAGCGCGAAGGGCATCGAACCGCGCCCGGAGGTCGGGACGACGCCGAGCGCCCGGAGGCCGAGGTGCGGGTCGTAGTCGTGGTCGTCGTAGGTCACGGGGCCATGAGACCACGAAGGCCCCCGGGACCGATGAGTCCCGGGGGCCTTGCGGTGTCTTCGACCTAGGAGGCGAGAACCTCGTCGAGAAGGGCCTCGGCCTTGTCCTCGTTGGTGTGCTCGGCGAGGGCGAGCTCGGAGACGAGGATCTGACGTGCCTTGGCGAGCATGCGCTTCTCGCCGGCGGAGAGGCCGCGGTCACGCTCGCGGCGCCACAGGTCACGGACGACCTCGGCCACCTTCATGACGTCGCCTGAGTGCAGCTTCTCGAGGTTCGCCTTGTAACGACGCGACCAGTTGGTCGGCTCCTCGGTGTGCGCGGCTCGCAGCACCTCGAAGACTCGATCAAGACCCTCCTTGTCGACCACGTCTCGTACGCCCACGAGATCGAGGTTGCAGGCGGGGACTCGGACTACCAGATCCTGCTGGGCGACGATGCGCAGTACGAGATACTGCTTGTCCTCTCCCTTGATCTTGCGGGTCTCGATGTCCTCGATTACTGCGGCCCCGTGATTCGGATAAACAACCGTTTCGCCGACGGTAAATGTCATGTGCCAAGTACCCCTTCCTAGATCACTAGGATAACACGCTCGCCGGAGGGCCCCCCTTGCGTTTGTGCAGGTCAGAGGCCAAATCAGGGGTTGACATTTGGCCTGGTTGGTGCCAGCAGAGGCCGCCGCGACACCCCGGACCAGACCAGCGCGGGACCGCGGAACGCGACAGGATCCCTTGCAGATCTTGGAAAACGCGAGGCGGTCTGCCCGCCCGTGAGCCACGTGGTCGATACTGCCTGCCATGAAGTACAGGAAGCCGCGCGGGGTGGCCCTGTCACTTGTCCTGGCCTGCCATCCCCTTCCCACCGCGGCCATGGCCGTCGGCCTCGCGGCTGCCGCCGCGCTGACCGGACGCAGCACCCTCGAGGTCGGTCTGGTCGCCGCCACCGTCCTCGCCGGGCAGGCGACCGTCGGGTGGCTCGACGACGTGCTCGACCGGCACCGCGACGCGCAGGTCGGCCGCCGCGACAAGCCGATCGCCCTGGGGTGGCTCGACCCCGGGACCGTGGCCTTCGCCATCGCCGTGGCCGTGCTCGCCGTCGTGCCGCTGTCGATCGCGAACGGCACCTACGCCGGCCTCGCCTACCTGGGCTCCGTGGCCGCGGCCTGGCTCTACAACCTGTGGTTCAAGAAGACCGTCTTCTCGTGGCTCCCCTACGCGGTCTCGTTCGGCCTGCTGCCGGCCTTCCTGTCGTACGGCGGCCTCGGTGGCGGGATGCACGGCAGCCCGCCCACCTGGGCGATGACCGTCCTGGCGGCCCTCCTCGGCATCGGCGTGCACTTCCTCAACACGCTCCCGGACCTCGTCGAGGACAACGAGACGGGCGTCCGCCACCTCCCCCTGCGCATCGCGCTGAAGATCGGAGCCCCCAAGCTGCTGTGGATCACCGTGACCTGGACCGCCCTGGTCTCGGCCGGGATCGTGGTGGCAGGGCTCACGGTGGGGATCGCCCAATGAACGCTAGACTTCGGGCTGTTTTGCAGCAGGTCGAGCCGTCGACGTAGCCCGCCTCGACCGACTGGCCGCGCATCGTCGCGTCGCGGCGTGCACTCGAGAGGATTCGTGGACAACGTGAACGTCACCCTTCGCCGCACCATCGCCGCCGGAGCAGTCCTGCTCGTTCCGCTGCTGGCCTCGTGCGGCTTCGACCGGCCCACCGACAAGGTGTACAACCCGGGCGTCGGCGTCAACGACCGCTCCGGCCAGGTGAACGTGCTCCAGGCGCTGATCGTCTCCGGCGAGGAGGGCAGCGGAACCGTCGTCGCGAGCCTCGTGAACAGCAACGCGACCCAGGACGACGCACTCACGCGCATCGCCGGCTCCGGGGAGGACTCCTCGGTCTCGGTGACCATGAACGGGTCGGTCGACATCCCGGCCGACGGAGCGGCACAGCTCGCCGAGGAGGGCATCACCGCCGAGGGCCGGAGCGTGAAGTCCGGCACGTTCGTCGAGCTGACCTTCAGCTTCGAGCGCGGCGAGAACGTCACGCTGCAGGTGCCCGTCGTGGCCAACCGCGGCGACTTCGCGGAGGTGCCTCTCCCCGGCTCGAGCTCGCCCTCGGAGGAGGCATCGCCGTCCGGCAAGAAGTCCCCCGCGCAGGAGGCGTCCCCGTCCGAGGAGGCGTCCCCCACGGCTTAGCCCGCCAGTCGGGGCCACCGCCGTTTTCCCAAGGGACCTAGTGAAACCGTTACTTCCCGTCGGGTATTCACGACGGGAAGTGATGCTTTCTCAAGGGACCTTGGGAAAGCGCACCCCCCTTCCGGCCGCTGTCTCAGGCGGTCCGGGGCCGTCGTCGGCTCCGAGCCGGCCGACGCTAGGGTGTGGCCATGAGCGCTGAGGCCCCGTACACACTGGTGCTGCTCCGCCACGGCGAGAGCGACTGGAACGCCAAGAACCTCTTCACCGGCTGGGTCGATGTGCCCCTGACCGAGAAGGGACGCACCGAGGCGGTCCGCGGCGGCTCGCTGATGACCGAGGCCGGCATCCTCCCGGACGTCCTGCACACCTCGGTGCTCCGCCGGGCGATCGCCACCGCGCAGCTCGCGCTCGACGAGTGCGACCGCCACTGGATCCCGGTGAAGCGGTCCTGGCGTCTCAACGAGCGGCACTACGGCGCGCTCCAGGGCAAGGACAAGAAGGCCACCCTCGAGCAGTACGGCGAGGAGCAGTTCATGCTCTGGCGCCGCTCCTACGACACCCCGCCCCCGCGGATCGACGACGACGACGAGTGGTCGCAGATCGGCGAGGCACGCTACGCCGACCTTCCCGACGAGATCGTGCCTCGCACGGAGTGCCTCGCCGACGTGGTCGAGCGGATGCTCCCCTACTGGTACGACGCGATCGTCCCCGACCTCCGCGCCGGACAGACCGTCTGCGTGGCGGCCCACGGCAACTCGCTGCGTGCGCTGGTCAAGCACCTCGACGACATGGGCGAGGAGGCCGTCGTGGGCCTCAACATCCCGACCGGGATCCCGCTCGTGTACCGCCTCGACGAGAACATGCGCCCGCTCGAGCGCGGCGGTCAGTACCTCGACCCCGAGGCCGCCGCCGACGCGATCAAGGCAGTCGCCGCCCAAGGCCGCTAGCGCGGCCATTTGTCGTTCCCGTCCACATGGATGGCAACGACGCGTCGGACCGCCTTCGGCACGTAGTTCGCATCCACGTGGACGGTAACGGCGCCCGAGACGGGGTCCGGGCTGCTCGGTCGACCGCGGGGCAGTCGTTCGCCCCCTGTGGACAACGTCTGCGGCGATGAGTGGACACCTGTCAAAGTCACCCGGGTGACCGACCCAGAAGGTCCCAGACAACCTCTCGAAACCCGTCGACCCTTCACCCGCGCAGACGCCATCGCCGCAGGCATCGACCCTCGTCTCCTGCGCGGAAAGGGCTTCCGTCGCCTCTTCAAGGGCGTCTACATCTCGGCCGACGTGCCGCCCTCGCCGTTGCACCGCGTGGAGGCGGCGGTGATCCTCCACCCCGCGGGAGCGTTCGCGAGCCACGTGAGCGCCGCCCGGGTGTACGACGTACCAGTGCCTCACTTCGCGGACGAGCACGTCAGCGTCTTCGAGGAGCGGGACCGGCGCCGTCGTCCCGGGATCAAGAGCCACGTGGCGGCACGATCAACGGCCACGGGCCGGTTACGCGGCATCCGCGTCTCCATGCCGATCCCGATGTTCCTCGAGCTGGCCTCGATGCTCTCGCTTGTCGACCTCGTCATCGTCGGCGACGCCCTCGTCCGCAAGAAGGCGTTCACGCCGGAGGAGCTCGTAAGTGCATGCGAAGAGTCCACTGACCGCCACGCGGCCGCTGCTGCGAAGGCCGCCCGATATGTCCGCGCCCGAGTGGACTCCCCCATGGAGACGCGGCTACGGATGCTCATCGTCCTGGCTGGCCTCCCGGAGCCCGAGGTCGACTTCCGGATCCGCGACTCGTTCGGATCCGTCGTGCGTCGATTCGACCTGTCCTACCCGTCGCTGAAGCTCATCGTGGAGTACGACGGCCGGCAGCACGCGGAAGACCCCGAGCAGTACGACTCCGACATCTACCGCCGGGAGGAGCTCGACACCCTGAAGTGGCGCATCGTCGTCGTCACCGCGAAGGGCATATTCCAGCGCCCGGAGGAGACGCTGCACCGGGTGCGCTCCGCGCTCGCAGACCGAGGCGCCACCGGGCTTCCGTCAAGGTTCGACGACGCCTGGCGCGCGCACTTCCCGGCCCAGCAGCCGCTTCGCCGCTCGTCGTGAGCGAACACTTGCCCGCCGGGCCCGGCGATCCATGCCTTGCGGTCGTTGCCATCCACATGGATGAGAACTGCAACGAACCCGGCCGGTTCGACGTCATTCCCGTCCACGTGGATGGGAACGACAGTGCCTCGGGCGGCTCAAACCGACGGGTCAGGGGGTGAGCGGGGAGCGCAGGAAGGCGAGGAGCCGGGCCTCGTCGCCGTCGAGGGCCACGACGGGGTCGTCGGGAGCCAGCCGCTTCCACAGCAGCAGCATCAGGTCGGCCGCGGTGGCCGAGACGGTGTCGAGACCCACGCCGGCGACCTCGTCCCACGGCTCCGGCCCCGCGATGGGTGGTCCGCCACCATCGTCGAGGGGCGGCGCGACCAGCCAGGTGTCGCCGGTGTCCGTCGCGCGGAGCACCACGGGAGCGGAGAGCTTCGCGGGGAGACCCCGGGCATGCATCCGCGGGATGAACACGTCGAGGACCTCGGCGACCCCGTCCGCGGCGAGCGAGCTCGGGAGGTACGGCGTACGCCCCGCCGACTGCTGCAGGTCGGCGAGGTGCACGAGCGTCTCGTGGGTCTGCCGCCGGGGCCAGAACGCCTGCGTGTGGTGCCCGGCGGAGAAGGTCCAGCACGGGTCCTCGGGTCGAGCGGCGCGGAGCACCTGGAGGAGGTCCTCGGCCTTCCCGGCGTACCACCGCGCGACCACCTTGGGCCGACGGCTCCGGGGCTCGTCGTTCTGCTCGGGGGCGGGCCGGCCGGTCTCGACGATGGTCGCCGCCCAGGCGTGTGTGTTGCCGAGATGCATGATGAGGTCGTACGCCGACCAACCCGGACAAGCGGGCACGCGCGAACCCATGTCGCACGACGGGATCGTCGCGACGACCTCTGCCGCCGCCGCTGCGTAGGTCGACACGAAGTCGATGGCCGCAGCGGCAGCGTCCCCCAGAGCTTCGGCCATGACTCTCATCATGGCAGGAGCGGCTGAGGCGAGGACGTCAGGTCCGGCTAGGAAACAGCGTCAGGAGTCGACGGCCGCGGGGTGCTGCCCGGTCACGAGGAACACGACGCGGCGGGCAAGGGACACGGCGTGGTCGGCGATCCGCTCGTAGTAGCGCCCGAGGAGCGCGATGTCGACGGCCGGCTCGACGCCGTGGGCCCAGTCGTCGCTGAGCATCTGGCGGAAGGAGGAGCTGCGGAGCTGGTCCATCTCCTCGTCGCAGCGCTCGAGCTCGACCGCGGCCTCGATGTCCCGGTCGGCGATGACGTTCTCGACCTGGCGGACCATCTCCTCGGCCACCTCGGCCATCCGCTTGATCGTCGGGAGCATCTCGTTCGGGATGGCGACGTCGGGGACCCGGAGCCGCGCGATCTTCGCCACGTGCACGGAGAGGTCGCCCATGCGCTCGAGGTCGGAGACCATGCGCAGCGCCGCCACGAGCATCCGGAGGTCTCCGGCGACCGGCTGCTGGAGGGCGAGCAGCTCGAAGCTCAGCTCCTCGATGCGGTCGCGCTCGGAGTCGATGTACTCGTCGTGGGAGATCACCCGCTCGGCGATCTCCGCATCGGCCTCGAGCAGCGACCGGGTGGCATAGGCGACGGCGTCCCCGACCTCGTGGGTCATGGTCACGAGCTCGTCGATGACGGCGTCCAGCTGTTCGTAGTAGGCGTCACGCATGGGTACACCGTAGTAAGGACTGGTGACCAAAGGGCGTTGCGGCGTGAACTGAAGGTGAACAGTCGCCGAAACCCGGGCTCCCGGGCCCGTTCGGCGGGGAGGCCGACTGGGACGTCTGCGTACGATCTAGGCGTGGACCAGACGACCCAGGCCCTCCTGTTCGCGCTGCTCGGGGCAGTGCTGGGTGCCGGCGTCGTCCTCGCGTGGCGGGTGAGCGAGAAGCAGCACGAGCGGGTCGCTCCCCATGTGGACCCCGCCGTGCCCCCAGCCGTGGCGACCGTCCTGAGCGTCCTGCGCAGCAGCGCCCTGGTCGTGGACGAGAACGACGACGTGCTCAAGGCCTCCGCGCCGGCGCACGCGCTCGGCCTGGTGCGCGGCAGGGAGGTCGCGGTCGAGGACCTCGCGACCCTCATCAGGCAGGTACGCCGGGACGGCCAGATCCGCGAGACGGACCTCACGCTCATCCGGGACCGGGCCAACCAGCCGATCCACGTCCTCGCCCGGGTGGCGCCCCTGAGCTCCCGGCTCGTGCTGGCGCTCGTCGAGGACCGCACCCGCGAGCGACGCGTGGAGGCGATCCGCCGCGACTTCGTCGCGAACGTCTCCCACGAGCTCAAGACCCCCGTCGGCGCGATCAACCTCCTCGCCGAGGCGATCCGGGAGGCGTCCGACGATCCTGAGGCGGTCGAGCGGTTCGCCTCGCGGATGCAGAAGGAGGGCCAGCGGCTGAACCTCCTCGTCCAGCAGATCATCGAGCTCTCCCGGCTGCAGGGCGACGAGCAGCTCGAGGAGCCGTCGCCGGTCAAGGTCGACGAGATCGTCACTCGAGCGATCGACGCCAGCGCGATCGACGCGGCGGCCAAGCAGATCACGGTCGTCCACAACGGCGAGCGCGGGCTCGAGGTGCTCGGCAGCGCCGACCAGATCACGCTCGCCGTGGGCAACCTCGTGGCCAACGCGGTGACGTACTCCCCCGGCGGCTCGAACGTCGTCGTCTCGGCCCGCCCGGCCGACGACCTGGTCGAGATCACCGTCACCGACCAGGGCATCGGCATCCCCGCGGCCGAGCTGGACCGGATCTTCGAGCGCTTCTACCGGGTCGACCCGGCACGCCACCGCTCCACGGGCGGCACCGGCCTCGGCCTCTCGATCGTCAAGCACGTCGCGGCGTCCCACGGCGGCGAGGTCCGGGTCTGGTCCTCCCCGGGGCAGGGGTCCTCGTTCACGTTGACCCTCCGGCGCCGCTCTGTTTCCCATCAGCCCGAGGTACGTCGGACAGCGCCGTCCGCCGAGAGCACGGCCGAGGAGCCGTCGTACCCCCACACGAACCAAGCCAGCCAGGAGGCACGCCCGTGACCCGGGTACTCGTCGTCGAGGATGAAGAGAGCTACAGCGACGCGCTCGCGTACATGCTCCGCAAGGAGGGGTTCGAGGTCGCGCATCGCCGCCACCGGCCCCGACGCCATCGCGGAGTTCGACCGGGCGGGCGCGGACATCGTGCTGCTCGACCTCATGCTGCCCGGGATGCCCGGGACCGAGGTGTGCCGGGTGATCCGGCAGAGCTCCAACGTCCCGGTGATCATGGTCAGCGCCAAGGACAGCGAGGTGGACAAGGTGGTCGGGCTCGAGCTCGGGGCCGACGACTACGTCACCAAGCCGTACTCCCCCCGCGAGCTCGTCGCGCGCATCCGCGCCGTGCTGCGCCGGGGCGTCGAGCCGGACCTCGCGCCCGCGACGCTCGAGGCCGGTCCCGTGCGCATGGACGTGGAGCGGCACGTCGTCACGGTGAAGGGCGAGGACACGAAGCTCCCGCTCAAGGAGTTCGAGCTGCTCGAGATGTTCCTGCGCAACCCCGGACGGGTGCTCACGCGCGGACAGCTGATCGACCGGGTCTGGGGGTCGGACTACGTGGGCGACACCAAGACCCTGGACGTGCACGTCAAGCGGCTGCGCGCCAAGATCGAGCCCGACCCGGCGTCGCCGACGTACCTGGTCACCGTGCGCGGGCTGGGCTACAAGCTGGAGGTCTGAAACCCGCTCTCGTCCTGTCGGCGGGGTCACCTAGGCTCGCCGAGTGAGCCCCACCAACCGCGCCCTCCCCGTCCTCGCGGTCGCCGTCACCCTGTTCTTCTGGGCCTCGGCGTTCGTCGCGATCCGCCACCTCGGCCCCGACGTCTCGCCGGGTGCGCTGTCCCTGGGGCGACTGCTCGTCGGCAGCATCTGCCTCGGCGCGCTGCTCGCCACGCGCCGGCCCGCGTGGCCGACCCGGTCGGACTGGCCGCGGCTGGTCGCCATCGGGCTCCTCTGGTACGCCCTCTACAACGTCGCGCTCAACGCCGCCGAGACCCGGATCGACGCCGGCACCGCCAGCATCCTGATCCAGGTCGCGCCGATCCTGATGACCGTGCTCGCGGTGCTGTTCCTCCACGAGCGGCCGTCGGTGTACGCCGGACCCGGGCTCGCGATCGCGTTCGCCGGTGTCGTCGTCATCGCGCTCGCCACGTCCGGCGGTGGGGTCGACGGGGACTGGGTCGGGGTCGCCCTCGCCCTCCTGGCCGCGCTGGCGTACAGCATCAGCATGATCGTGCAGAAGCCCGTCATGAGCAGGCTGCCCGCGATCCAGGTGACCTGGGTCGCCTGCACGGTGGGCGCGGTGGCGTGCCTGCCGTTCGCGGGCCAGCTCGTGGACGCGGCGGCGACCGCGCCCACGGCCTCGCTGTGGTGGATCGTCTACCTCGGCGTCTTCCCGACCGCGATCGCGTTCACGACCTGGGCCTACGCGCTCACGCACATGAACGCCTCCAGCCTCGGCGTGACGACCTACCTCGTGCCGCCCATCACGGTCCTCCTCGGCTGGCTCTTCCTCGGCGAGGTGCCTCCGGCGCTGGCCTTCGCCGGTGGCGCGCTCTGCCTGGCCGGTGTGGCGCTGACCCGGAAGAAGGGGCGGGTGCGTCGTACCGCCGGTGACGTCGGCCCCGAGTCTGCTGTGGGGCCGGCCCCGGCCGTGCCCGCGGACGTCGCGGACCGTCGGCGCTGACTCACTTGTCGTCCACATGGACGGGAACAGCGGCCGACCGCGCCCGTCACGCGCCGTTCGCGTCCACATGGACGGGAACGACGTGCGGCCTCAGTCCGAGGACGTGCGGCCAGTCGAGGACGGAGCAGGGGGCTCCTCGCCCTTCTCGAGCCAGCCGCGGAACGCCTCGAGGTTGCGGGTGGACTCCCCCCGCGACTTGCGCCACTCCCACTCCCGCCGGATCGAGGTCGCGAACCCGAGCTCGAGGATCGTGTTGAACGACTCGTCCGCGTAGGTCAGCACCGCACCGAGCAGGCGGTCGATCTCCTCGGGCGTCACCGACGACAGCGGCAGGCGACCGTCGAGGTAGATGTCACCCATGTGGTCGAGCGCGAACGCGACGGCGTAGAGCTTGAGGTTGCGTTCGAGCAGCCAGCGGTACACCCGCTCGTGGTTCTCGTCGGGGCGTCGCGCGACGAAGGCGTGCACCGCCAGCGCGTGCTCGCCCACGTCGAAGCGGCACGGCGTCTGCAGCTTCTTCTCGCCGGGGAGGACGACGGTGAAGATGCCGTCCTCGACCTCCTTCCACTCCAGCTCGTGGGCGTCGAAGACCTCGCGCAGGGTCGTTGCCGCCGCCTGCTGGGTCTCGGACCTGGTCCCGGTCATGGGCTCGGTCATCCGGCCATCCCTTCGAGGTCGCGGCGCATCGCGGCGCTGGCCCGGCGGTACACCTCGACGGTGCGCGCGGCAGTCGCCTCCCAGGCGAAGTGGGAGGCCTGGCGTACGGCGCCCGCGGAGAGCTCGTCGCGGAAGGCCGGGTGGTGCAGGATCCGCTCGAACGCGCGGGCGTAGTCGGCCGGGTCGTGCCCCTCGACGAGGAGCCCCGACCGGCCGTGGTCGACGGCGGTCGTGAGGCCACCCACGGCGGCCGCCACGACCGGCGTACCCGCTGCCTGGGCCTCGACCGCGACCAGGCCGAAGGACTCGTTGTAGGACGGCACGCAGACCAGGGTCGCGGCGGAGTACCAGTCGACGAGGGCGTCCTGGGCCACCGGCGGCACGAACCGGACGACGTCGTCGAGGCCCAGGGACGTCGCCAGCTGCGCGAGCGACTCGGGGTGCTCGAGCCCGGAGCCGGAGGGGCCGCCGACCACGGGGACCACCAGACGCGGGCGCAGCGACGGGTCGCGCTCGAGGAGCACGGCCACCGCGCGCAGCAGCACGTCCGGGGCCTTGAGGGGCTGGATCCGGCCGGCGAACATCAGCACGTGCGCGTCGGCGGGGAGGCCGAGGCGGGCCCTTGCCGCCGCCTGGCCGGCCGGCCGGAACACGCTCAGGTCGACACCGGGGTGCACCACCTCGACGCGGCCGGGGTCGGCGTCGTAGAGGTTGATCAGCTGCTTGGCCTCCATGTCGGTGTTCGCGATGAGCATGTCGGCCGCCTCGACCACCTGCTCCTCGCCGATCACGCGCGCCATGGGCTCGGGGGTGTCCCCCTCGGCGAGCATCTCGTTCTTGACCTTGGCCATCGTGTGCATGGAGTGCGCGAGCGGGATGCTCCACCGGTCGCGCACGAGCGCGCCGACCTGGCCGGAGAGCCAGTAGTGGCTGTGCACGAGGTCGTACCAGCCCTGCTCGTGTCCCGCCTCGGCACGCAGCACCTCACGTGCGAACGTGCACAGCTGCGGCGGGAGCTCCTCCTTGCGCAGCCCCTCGAACGGGCCCGCGTGGACGTGGTGCACATGGACGCCGGGAACCGCCTCGACCACCGGCGGCAGGGACGAGGAGGTCGCGCGCGTGAAGACCTCCACCGCGATGTTCCGCTCGGCCAGCCGCTTGGACAGCTCGATGACGTAGACGTTCATCCCGCCCGCGTCGCCGGTGCCGGGCTGGTCCAGGGGGGACGTGTGCAGGCTGATCATCGCGACACGGCCGTGGACGGGCCGGCGTGGGATCGGCACAGAGTGCGCAAAGGGGTTCACGAACGGGCATACCTCCGATGGTTAAACCATCAGTCAGTGTTCCCCATTCCCTCAGGCCCACTCCGTCCGGGCTGCCCCGACCCGCGGCCGCGCCCGGGCGGCCCGGCGCCCCAGGCCCACGACGACGGGGGTGGTCCGCTCGACGGCCTGCCACAGCAGGACGCCCGCGACGAGCGAGAGGAGCGTCGCCAGCCAGGGGATCTCGTCCTCGAGCCAGGGGTAGACCTGCCAGTGCACGAGGTAGATGTACAGCGAGGCGCTCGCCAGCACGCCCATGACCCGGGCAAGCACCGCCGGGACCCGCACCGACCGGACCCAGACGAGCGTGAGCATCCCCGCGACGACCAGGCTCTCCCGCGCGGCGTCCTCGAAGAACCCCGGGACGGTCGCGGCCACGATGACCGAGACGAGCGCGCGCTGCCAGGACGAGGTGGCCTTCACCGCCGCCCAGCCGAGCGCGAAGAGCCAGAACACGACGTTGGCGCGGTGGATGACGTCGCCGTCCATGACCTCGACCAGCTCGTAGCGCGTGACGAGGCCGAGCCCCGCGAGCGCCATCGGCAGCCAGAACGGCCAGCGCCGCTCCGCCCGGTCGACGACCGGCAGCGCCATGACGAGGGTGAGGGCGAGGAGCGTGTAGACCAGCGCCTCGACGAACCAGTAGTGCCAGGCCGGCTCGGTCCAGCCGGGCTCACCGAGTACGCCGTTGAGCAGGAGGGCGTTGCGCCAGTCCAGCCCACGGGTGTACGTCGCGACGACGCCGATGACGAGCGCCGACGGCACAGCGACGCGCGCGATGCTCGAGGCCAGGTGTCTCAGCCGGTCCGCGCGCGGCGCTCCGGTGAGGTGGAACCGCCCGAAGTTGAACCCGGCCACCCCGAGCAGCACGTGCGCCCCGCCCAGGACGACGAAGAGGTTCGCGTGCGACCCGACGATGGCGACGATCGCCAGAGCGCGCAGGACGACGTTCATCTCGAGCGACCTGCCGCGGCGGGGCCTCCCGTCTCGGGGCGCGAGGTCGCCGATCGGGGTGACGTGCCAGCTCGGCGGGAGGTGGCCCAGGACGTCCTCGACCCGGATCGACATCTCGACGTACGAGAGCGAGTCACCCTCCAGCGACACGAAGGTGTCCTCGTCGCGCACGGCGTCTCGGCGCAGGACCTCGGCGTAGACCTGACGCAGCCGCGCGGCCGTCGTACGGGGGTCTGGTGAATTACCAGGGGATGCAGGCGAATTGTCGCTTCCCATGGCAAGTTCACCGTGGGAAGCAACAGTTTCGCGACATACCTTGGTAATTGATCCACCCGCCAGGGCGGCCACCGCGCGGTAGTCGGGCTTGCCGTTGGGCAGCCGCGGCACCTCGCGGACCGGGCACACCGCGACCGCACCGGGTGGCAGTCCGGCGTGCTCCTTGGCCACGGCGGCGACCCGACCGACGTCGACGGGTGCGGCCTCGTCGGCGACCGCGACCACGAGCCGCTCGCCGGAGGGCCCCTCCCCTGCGGCGCAGGCGACAGCCAGCCCCTCGTCGGCGTAGACCCGCTCGACCTGGTCGAGGTCGATGCGCAGCCCGAAGACCTTGGCGAACCTGTTGCGGCGGCCGACGATCTCGAAGAGCCCCTCAGGGGTACGACGGGCGACGTCACCGGTCCTCAGCGAGGAGGTGACCCGGCCCAGGGCGAGGTCGGCCGGTGTCTCGGCGTAGCCCATCATCACGTTCGGGCCGTCGTACACGAGCTCCCCGACGTCGGGCGCACCCGTCGCGGGTGAGCGGGACCTCCGGCAGCGGCTCCAGCCGGAACGCGCCACCCGGCACGGGGACGCCGATCGACCCGGGCGAGGTCAGCGCGAGGTCCGGGGGGAGGTAGGCCATCCGCGCGGTGGCCTCGGTCTGGCCGTACATCACGAACAGGTCCCACCCACGGCGGCGGCCGAGCTCGGCGAAGCGGCGGACCCGCTCGGGCGCGAGGCGGCCCCCGGCCTGGGTCACGTAGCGCAGCGAGGGCAGCTCCATCGACGAGAAGCCGACCCGGTCGAGCAGGTCGAACGTGTAAGGCACGGCGGCGAAGGTCGTGGCACCCACGGCGCGGAACTGGTCCCAGAAGCAGGCGTCCACGACCGACAGCGAGGTGAGCATCAGCGAGGCACCCGCGAGCAGGTGGCTGTTGATGACCGAGAGGCCGTAGCAGTAGTGCATCGGCAGCGTCGTGGCCGCGACGTCGGAGGGCCGGATCGCGAGGTACTCCACGATCGACTCGGCGTTCGCCTGGACGTTCTCGGCGGAGAGCCGGACCAGCTTCGGCGAGCCGGTGGAGCCGGACGTGGAGAGCAGCAGGGCGAGGTCGGGGTGCAGGTCGTGGGCCGTGCCCGCTCGGCGCTCCTCGAGTTCCCCGTCCGGGCCGACGACGACGTCGGGGTCGTAGGCGGAGACGACCGCCGAGAGGTTCCCGGGGTTGTCGCCGGGGACGAGGATCACCGGATGTCCGGCGGAGAGCGCGGCCAGATAGGTCACGAGCGGCTCGACCCGGTTGGCCCCCGCGACGAGCACCAGGCGCCTGGTGGGCCCGAGCTCTGCGGCGCGCTCCTCGACGAGGCCGGCGAGGTCTGCGTAGGAGATCGCGCGCTCCGGCGTACGCACCGCGGGCCGGTCACCGAAGGAGGCCAGGCGGTCGACGAAGCGGGGCCGCGGGTCGGTGGTCGTCGGAGGCACCGAGCGAGGTTATTAGGTAAGCCTTACCTCACGCAAAGTGAGGCTGGGCACAGGTCTAGATGAAGCCGGCCCTCGCTGCGGCGGAGAAGCCGCTCTCTTGTCCCTGGCACCGAGGCGGGCGGACGATGACGGAAACCGACCCGCAGGGAGGGGCCATGCCCAAGGCATCGAAGACAACCGCTTCCGAGACGATGGAGCTCGAGGGCTACGAGGGGCACGTCGAGAGGATGGTGGGCGGCTACACCGCCGTCTTCGAGAAGTACACCGCCGACGCAGACCTGACGCCGTTCTTCAAGGGCCTGCCCGACGACCGCTGCCAGTGCGCCCACTGGGGCTACGTCATCAGCGGCAAGGTGACGTTCAAGACAGCCGACGGCGAGGAGACGTTCGAGGCGGGGGACGCCTACTACGTGCCGCCGGGCCACACGCCGATGCTCTACGCAGGGACCGAGGTCGTCGAGTTCAGCCCGACCGACGAGCTGCAGCGCACGTTCGAGGCGGTCGAGAAGAACATGACGGCGGCAGGCTGACCACCGCGGTCGGCCTCACGGGCCGCATGCGCGGGGTCGCCGGGGTCAGCGAGCGGCCCGGCGGCCGCGCACCGGCGCCGGGGGCTGCTCCTCGTGCTCTTCCTCGTAGTCCTCGTAGGGGCGGTGCCGGCCGAAGCCCCACAGGCCCATCAGGACCGCGATGACCCCCGCGATGATCACGCTCACCTCGTCGCGGAGCCAGGACGTGCCCGGGTAGACCGACTTGACGACCTGGTCCAGGAGCTCCCAGACCATGAGCACGAGCATCGGCGTCGCGAGAGCGACCACGCCCCTCAGCCAGACAGGGGCCCGTTCCACCAGGGTGTATCCCGCTGCGCCGAGCGCCAGGGCGAAGGCAACCCAGCCGATGAGGGACAGGTAGCCGACCGGTCCGGTGCCGGTGTTCTCCCCACCGTTCCCCCAGATCAGAAAGACCTTCAGCAGCCACCCGCCGCCCCCGATGACTGCGGCGGTAGACGCGATTCTCCTCGGATCCATGCGCACAGTTTGCCCCGAAGACGTGACGTGTGGCACCCCTTGTCCAGTCTGATGCAAAAATCAACCTCATGCCCACTGACCGAGAAAGCCTCCAGAAGACCGCTGTCGTGACCGGTGCGAGCAGCGGGATCGGCGCTGCCACGGCCCGCCGTCTGGCCGCCGAGGGGTACCACGTCGTCTGTGCCGCACGGCGTGCCGAGCGGGTCCAGGCGCTCGCCGAGGAGATCGGTGGTACGGCGGTCCGCTGCGACGTGACCTCGACCGACGAGGTGTCGGCGCTCGCGGCGAAGGTGGGCCCGACGCTGGACGTCCTCGTCAACAACGCGGGAGGCGCGTTCGGGGCCCACCCGGTGGCCGAGTCCGACCCGGAGGACTGGCGGGCGATGTACGAGGTGAACGTGATCGGCCTCCTCAACGTCACCAAGGCGCTCCTGCCCGCGCTCATCGCGAGCGGAGACGGGGTGATCGTGAACCTGGGTTCGACGGCCGGGCGGATCGCGTACGAGGGCGGAGCGGGCTACACCGCGGCCAAGCACGGCACCCAGGTCGTGACCGAGACGCTGCGGCTCGAGCTGTTCGACCAGCCGGTGCGGGTCTGCGAGATCGCCCCCGGCATGGTCAAGACCGACGAGTTCGCGCTGGTGCGCTTCGAGGGCGACCAGGAGAAGGCGGAGGCCGTCTACGCGGGCGTCGCGGAGCCGCTGGTCGCCGAGGACATCGCCGACGCGATCGGCTGGGTCGTCACCCGCCCGCCGCACGTGAACATCGACGAGATGGTCATCCGACCGCGCGCCCAGGCGGCACAGCACAAGGTGCACCGCGTCTTCGAGTGAGCCGGTTGACGGCGCGGTCACCGTGGGAGACTCAGAGGAGTGCGGGGCGCGTCCCTGCTGCTAGAGAATGCGCGCCCCGCACCCGTCGTCTCCTCAGAACCGGTTCCGAGGAGAATCCGAGGGCCAGACCGTCGTCTCTTCGGGGTTCCTACCGAGGCTCGGGTCCGGCGCGTCGTACGCCTTGTTGATCCCTGTGCCGTGGCCGTTCCCCGGTCTGCCCATCTCATGCCCGACACGCTGACGCGCGACCTCGGTCGAGCCGGCCCGGTTCGACGAGCCGGCCGAGCAGGTTCGGGAGGAGCCGAGGAGGCGCTCCCAGACCCTGTGGAAGCTGTCGCCGATGCCCACCGTCATCTCTCCTTGCCCCAGGGTGCTGACACCGGGGCGTACCCCTGACCACACTGGGCAAACGCATCCAAAGCGAGCGAGGAAGACCCCCGTCAGAGGGCGGCGACGGCCGCCGGGAGCACCTCCCCCGCCCGCCCGCGGACGACCAGCGTGGCGATGCCGTCGAGAGGCGTCGGCTCGTCGTTGACGATGGCCAGAGCCGCGCCCGAGCGCACCGCCGTCACCGGCAGCTCCGCCGCGGGCCACACCTGCAACGACGAGCCGACCGCGAGCATCAGGTCGGCGCGGGCGACGAGCTCGTAGGCCTGCTCGACGGCCTGGGGGAACAGCACCTGTCCGAACGAGACCGTGGAGGACTTCACGAGCCCGCCGCACTGCGGGCAGGACGGGTCGGGGTCGCCGGCGTCGACCCGGTCGAGCGCCCAGGTGTACGACGCCGTGAAGCCGCAGCCGTCGGGCATGCCGTGCTGCGGGGCGTGCCCGATGCACATCACCTCATGGGCCGTCCCGTGCAGCTCCACGACCTGGGTGGACCCGGCGAGCTGGTGGAGGCCGTCGATGTTCTGGGTGATCACGCCGTGCCCGCGCCCGGCCTGCTCGAGGGCCGCGATGGCGCGATGGGCGGGGTTCGGCTCGACCTCGCGCGCGAAGAACTCCCGCCGCATGGCCCACGAGCTGGCGCGCACCTCCGCGTTCTCGACGTACCGGTCGAAGGTGAAGTCGCGCGGGTCGTAGCGCGTCCACACGCCGCCCGGCGACCGGAAGTCGGGGATGCCGGACTCCGTCGAGACACCGGCGCCGGTGAACACCGTGACACGCCGGCTCGCGGCCAGCAGGTCGGCCAGCTCCGCGATCTGGTCTCTCGAGGTCACGTGCTGAGGGTACGGCGGGCCACCGACCGTCTCACGCCTCCCCGAAGCGCGGCTTCTCCTTCGCCAGGAACGCCCTGACGCCCTCGCGGAAGTCCGGGGCGCCATAGACGGCCTCCAGGCGCTCCACGTCGTCGGCCGGCGACACCTCGAGTACGTCGGAGCGCCGCAGCAGCTGCTCCTTCGTCGCGGTGATCGTCATCGCCGAGGCGGCCGCGATGCCCCGGGCGAGCTCGCGAAGCTCCTCGTCGAGCCCGCCGGCGGGGACCACGCTCATGACGGCGCCGACGTGGTGCGCCCGGTCGGCGTCCACGAGCCGCGACGCGAGCAGCATCTCGCGGGTCAGCGACTCGCCGAAGACCGACGCGCACCGGTAGACGATGAACGCGGAGAGCGCGTTGCCGAGAGTGCGCGCGATGGGGTACCCGAACCGTGACCCCTCGGTGGCGACCCTCAGGTCGCAGTGCGTCGCGACCGCGAGACCGCCCCCGACACAGATGCCCTCGACGGCCGCGACGGTGACCTGGGGCAGCTCCGCGATGCCTCTGAGCACGCGGCCGACCCTGGCCTCGTACGCCACCCCGTCCTCGCCGCCGGCCAGGGACGTGAACTCCGAGATCTCGTTGCCGGCGGCGAAGGCGCGACCTCCCGCGCCCCGGAAGACGACCACCCTTGTGTCGCGGTCCTGGCGGAGCTCGGCGCAGACCTCGAGCAGCCCCTCGTACGTGCCGCTGGTGAAGGCGTTGTGGCGTTCGGGGCGGTTGAAGACCACCTCGACCATGTGGTCGCTCCGGCGTACCAGGAGGTCGCCGTCGGCGAGACGCTCCTCGTGCTGCTGCCCGTCGTACTCACTCACGGCGGACAGCGTAGGTTCTCAGCGGAAGCCGGCCACGGGCTGGGCCACGTACGGCTCCTCGAGCCGCGCGACCTCCTCGTCGGTGAGGTCGACGTCGAGCGCCGCGACCGCGTCCTCGAGGTGCTGCGAGCCACGTGCCCCGACGATCGGCGCGGTGACGGCCGGCCGCTGGAGCAGCCAGGCCATCGCAACCTGCGCGCGCGGGACGCCGCGCTCGGCGGCCACCTCGCCGACGCGGTCGACGATCGTCCGGTCGGAGGAGGCGGAGTACAGCGTGCGGCCGAACTTGTCGGTCTCACTGCGTGCGGTCGTCTCGTCCCAGTCGCGGGTGAGCCGTCCTCGTGCGAGCGGGCTCCAGGGCAGCACCGCGATGTCCTGGTCCTCGCAGAGCGGCAGCATCTCCCGCTCCTCCTCGCGGTGGAGCAGGTTGTAGTGGTCCTGCATGGAGACGAAGCGGGTCCAGCCGTTGAGATCGGCGGTGTACAGCGCCTTGCTGAACTGCCAGGCGTACATCGAGGAGGCGCCGATGTAACGCGCCTTGCCCGCCTTCACCACGTCGTGCAGCGCCTCGAGCGTCTCCTCGATCGGCGTACCCGGGTCCCAGCGGTGGATCTGGTAGAGGTCGACGTAGTCGGTGCCGAGGCGGGTCAGGCTGTTGTCGATCTCGGTCATGATCGCCTTGCGGGACAGACCACCGCCGTTGGGCCGTCCCGGGTTCATCTCGCCGTGGACCTTGGTGGCGATGACGACCTCGTCGCGACGGGTGTACTCCTTCAGCGCCCGGCCGACGATCTCCTCGCTCGACCCCGCCGAGTAGACGTTCGCGGTGTCGAAGAAGTTGATGCCGAGCTCGACGGCCTCCTTGATCAGCGGCCGGCTCTCCTCCTCGCTGAGGGTCCAGGCGTGGTTGCCCCGGTCGGGTTCGCCGAAGGTCATGCAGCCGAGGCAGATCCGGGACACGTCCAGGCCGGTGCGGCCGAGCTTCACGTACTCCATGCGCCGACAGTACGACGAAGGGCGGGTCGGCAAACGTGGGCGCCGCCGCGTGATTCGGCCCGACGTCGCCCTGCCGGTAGGATGGTGTCTCTTGATCGCGACCTGACGCGAGAACCTCCCCCACGAAAGTCGATCTTTTCTGCATGTCCGAGAACACCGCCGCCCGGAGCCGCAACGACCTGCGCAACGTCGCGATCGTCGCGCACGTCGACCACGGCAAGACCACGCTCGTGGACGCCATGCTGTGGCAGGGCGGCGCCTTCGGCGAGCACCAGCACGTCGACGAGCGGGCGATGGACTCGGGTGACCTCGAGCGTGAGAAGGGCATCACGATCCTCGCGAAGAACACCGCGATCCGCTACACCGGCGCGGCCGCGAAGGAGGGCCCGATGACGATCAACATCATCGACACCCCGGGCCACGCCGACTTCGGCGGCGAGGTGGAGCGCGGGCTGTCCATGGTCGACGGCATCGTGCTGCTCGTCGACGCGTCCGAGGGGCCGCTCCCCCAGACCCGGTTCGTCCTCCGCAAGGCCCTCAACGCCGACATGCCCGTCGTACTCGTGGTCAACAAGGTCGACCGCTCCGACGCGCGGATCAGCGAGGTCGTCGACGAGACGTACGAGCTGTTCATGGACCTGCTCGACGACAGCCACAGCGCGGAGGCGCTCGACTTCCCGGTCGTGTACGCCAGCGCCAAGGCCGGCCGCGCGTCCCTGACCATGCCGGAGAACGGCGGGCTCCCGGACAGCGAGAACCTCGAGCCCCTGTTCCAGACGATCATCGACACGATCCCCGCGCCGGAGTACCACGAGGACGCGCCGCTCCAGGCGCACGTGACCAACCTCGACTCCTCGCCGTTCCTCGGGCGGCTCGCGCTCGTGCGCGTCAAGGAGGGCACCCTCAAGAAGGGCCAGCAGGTCGCGTGGATGAAGCGTGACGGGTCCGTGTCGAACGTCAAGATCACCGAGCTCCTCGTGACCGAGGGCCTCGAGCGCAAGGCGGGCGAGTCCGCCGGCCCCGGTGACATCGTCGCCATCGCCGGCATCCCCGAGATCATGATCGGCGAGACGCTCGCCGACCCGAACGACCCGCAGGCGCTGCCTCTCATCACCGTGGACGAGCCGGCGATCTCGATGACCATCGGCACGAACACCTCGCCTCTGGCGGGTCGCGTCAAGGGCTCCAAGGTCACCGCCCGCCTGGTGAAGGACCGCCTCGACGCCGAGCTCGTCGGCAACGTGTCGATCAAGATCCTCCCGACCGAGCGTCCGGACGCCTGGGAGGTCCAGGGCCGTGGCGAGCTCGCGCTCGCGATCCTCGTGGAGCAGATGCGGCGTGAGGGCTACGAGCTGACCGTCGGCAAGCCGCAGGTGGTGACCCGTGAGATCGACGGCAAGCTCCACGAGCCCGTCGAGCGGCTGACCATCGACGCCCCGGAGGAGTACCTCGGCGCGATCACCCAGCTCCTCGCCGTCCGCAAGGGCCGCATGGAGCAGATGACCAACCACGGCACCGGCTGGGTCCGCATGGAGTTCCTGGTCCCCGCCCGTGGCCTGATCGGCTTCCGCACGGAGTTCCTCACCGAGACCCGCGGCACCGGCATCGCCCACCACGTGTTCGAGGGCTACGAGCCGTGGGCCGGGGAGATCCGCTCCCGCGCCTCCGGCTCCCTGGTGGCGGACCGTGCGGGCGCGGCCACGTCGTACGCGATGACCAACCTGCAGGAGCGCGGCACGCTGTTCGTCGAGCCGACCACCGAGGTGTACGAGGGCATGATCGTCGGCGAGAACTCTCGCGAGGACGACATGGACGTCAACATCACCAAGGAGAAGAAGCAGACCAACGTGCGCTCCTCCACGGCCGACAACTTCGAGAAGCTGATCCCGCCGAAGCGGCTCTCGCTCGAGCAGTCCCTGGAGTTCTGCCGCGAGGACGAGTGCGTCGAGGTCACGCCGGAGACGGTCCGGATCCGCAAGGTCGTGCTCGACCAGAACCTGCGGGCCCGCAGCGCGGCCCGCGCCCGCCGTCAGGGCTGAGGCCGCGCTGGCTGCGCGCGGCCCGAACGACCATTGCGACAGGCGACTCTGCCCTCGAACCGGATCAGCCGGCCTTCTTCCGGGGAAGTTTCCTGTCCCTCTGGCCGCTTCGAAGGGGCGGCACCGGTCGCGGCGGTAGCCGTGCGGCCGCTGTCAGGACCTCGGTGACATACCAGGGTGCGTTCATCACGTGCTCCCACGTGAACCGGTACACGACCCAGCCGCGCCTGCCCAGCTCGTTGTACCTCTCGCAGTCGCGCTGCAGGGCCACGCGGTCGCTGTGGAACGCAAAGGACTCGGCCTCGACGACGACTCGCCGCTCCCGATCGACCAGGTCGGGCTGAATCCAGAACGATCCGTCGGCTATCACCTGCTGAGGTTCGAGATTCAGCCCCGGCACGTCGATTGCGATCGCCCGCAGGACCGACTCGAACGGGTTGTGCGCGCGCCCGTCGGCTTCCTTCGCCACACGTAGGCATTCCGTGCGCCCCGTAGTACGCACCTGCTCCGCCAACCACTGGAGCTGCCGCGGAGTCACGTCGTCGTTGCGGAGCGCAGAGTCGGCGATGGCCAGAGCTTCGTCGAAGGGCATCGTCTTGGCACAGTCGATTATCGTTCGGCCTCGGTCGGTCACGCCATCGCGACGTTCGGCAGCGGTCAGCTCGGCAAAGTGCAGGTCGATTCCCTCTCGCCGAGCGGGCTCGACCCTCCGCTTGCGAGGCACCGTCACGCTGGGCTGCGGCGCGGGGTGTTTCGTCTTCCAGCCCCAGTAGGCCGCCGCGCTGGCGTGTGAGACGACGCCCGACAGCCGAGCCGCCGCCCGCAGTGCCTCCTGTGCAGTCGGCAACGCGTAGGCGCCGCGGCCGTCCCGCACGATCTTGCCGGCCGCCACCGCCGTTCGCACCTTGCGCCGCGACGACGCCTGAACCAGCGTCGCAGCGTCGGCAACACCTCCGAGCCGAGCCAGGGCCTCTGCCGCATCCATGGCTCGGCAGCATGCCCTGGTTCGACATCAAGCGCACTTGGCTGTCCACAGGCCCGTACGACGGGCAGCTCCCCCAGTTCGAACGGTAAACCGTCCCTTTTCGGGCAAAGCTGCCTGTTGCTGTGGCCGCGAAGTAGGTAGTCGGTACTCAGGCGGAGTCGGGTACGACGGCGGATCCCGACGGCTCTTGAGCCCGACAGGCTGGGAGTCATGAGCACTCAAGCGATCTCCAAGACCACCCAGGCCTTCTACATCCAGGCTGGCCTCTCGTTCGTCCTCGCGGTCTGCGCGATGACCCTCGGCGTCGTGTACCTGCCGGTGGACCCGTGGATGCGGGCCTTCCTGGCGATGGGCAGCCTGTACCTGATCACCTCGACGTTCACGCTCGCCAAGTGCGTGCGCGACGCCCAGGAGGCCGGCCAGCTGAGCGCCCTGGACCCCTTCCAGCTCCAGCGCTGATCATGGGGGCATGACCTCCTCGACCGACGTCGACGTGCTGGTCGTGGGAGCGGGCCCGACCGGCTTGACCCTGGCTGCACAGCTGGCGGCTTTCGGCGTGGCCGTGTGCGTGGTCGACGACAAGCCGCACCCGGTCATGGAGTCGCGTGCCCTCGCCCTCCAGCCGCGCACCTTGGAGGTGCTCCGCGGCAGCGTCACGGAGCAGCTCGTCGAGCGCGGCAACCGGGCTGTCCAGCTGCGCTGGCACGGGGCGAGGCGGACCATGTCGCTGCCCCTGTTCGACATGGGCATGGACGACACGGCGTACCCGTTCCTGCTCTTCCTCTCGCAGGCAGAGACCGAGGCGGCGCTGGTCGACCATCTCGAGCAGCTCGGCGTGAAGGTCGAGTGGGAGACCCGCTTCGTGAGGTCGTCGCGGGGCGACGAGGGCCGCGCGTGCGAGCTCACCGGGAAGGACGGTCGGTCCCAGGTCGTGCACGCGCGGTACCTCGTCGGCTGCGACGGCGCGCACTCGGCCGTCCGCGACTCGGCGGGCATCGCGTTCGGCGGAGGTCGCTACCCCCAGACGTTCCTGCTCGCCGACACCGACGCCGACGGCCTCGAACCGGACGCGGCACACGTGTGGTTCGGCGAAGCCGGTCCGCTGTTCTTCTTCCCGCTCCGGCGCCCCGTGGCCTGGCGAGTGCTCACGCCACGGCTGCCCGGCACGGCCGAGGACGACCTGGACGCCCTCGTCGAGGCCACCACCGGCGGCAGGGTCCGGATGGGCACGCCGGTGTGGTCGACGGCCTTCCAGATCCACCATCGCCAGGCGGAGAGCTACCGGGCCGGCTCGGTCTTCCTGGCCGGCGACGCGGCACACATCCACAGCCCGGCCGGCGCGCAGGGCATGAACACCGGCATCCAGGACGCCGTGAACCTCGGCTGGAAGCTCGCCCTGGTGCTCCGTGGCACGGCGCCCGAAGAGCTGCTGGAGACCTACGACGCCGAACGCCGGCCGGTCGGGGCGTTCGTCCTGCGCTTCACCGACCGGGCGTTCACCGCGGCGACCTCGACCGGGCCGGTCGTCCGGTTCGCGCGCACCCACCTGGCGCCTCGGGTCATCGCGGCAGCCGCACGGCTCCCGCGCGCCCGCGGGCTGGCTTTCCGCACGGTCTCACAGCTGGGCATCCGCTACGAGGACTCCCTGCAAGGCGGCACCACACGGACACCGCGCCCCCGGCCTGGCGAGCGGCTTCCCGACGTCCTGGTCCGGGTCGGCGGGTCGCAGGCGTGGCTGCACGAACAGCTGACCGACCCCGCCTTCCACCTCCTGCTGTGCGGTCCGGCGTCGGTCTGGAACGACGCCGTCCTCGAGAAGATCGAGGCCGGGTACGACGGCCTGGTCCACGTCCACAGGCTGACGCGGCAGCCGTCCTCGAGCCGCGACAGCGCGACCATCGAGGACCCGGACGGGACCGCGTTGCGCCGCCTCCGCGTCGGGGCCGCGGCACAGCTCCTGGTGCGCCCGGACGGGCATGTCGCCTACCGCCGGGACCACACCGACCTGAGCGACCTCAGGAGGTTCCTGGACAGGTGGCTCGGCGCCTGAGCGCACCGACCCCGCGTCAGCCCGCGAGCACCTTCGCGAACGCCGCGCACGACTCGTCGATGGCCGCCTGCGCCCCAGGTGAGTAGGCACCCATGTCGAAGAAGCCGTGGATCATCCCGTCGAACCGTCGTACCTCCACCGGAACGCCGGCCTCGGACAGCTTCGCCGCGTAGGCCTCGCCCTCGTCGCGCAGCGGGTCGTACTCGGCGGTGACGACGACCGCGGGCGGCAGGCCGGCCAGGTCCGGGTGGCGCAGCGGCGAGATCCGCGGGTCCTCGTGCGCCGCAGCGTCGGCCGCGTAGTGCTCGATGAACCAGGCCATCGTGGGAAGGTCGAGGAAGTACCCCTCTGCGTTCTCGGTGCGCGAGGCGTAGTCGCCGGTGACGTCGGTCGCGGGGTACACCAGGAACTGCGCCGCGAGCTCCGGGCCGCCCGAGTCACGCAGCTGCTGCGCGACGACGGCGGCGAGGTTGCCGCCTGCGCTGTCACCCGCGACGGCCAGCCGCTCGTCCCCGCCGAAGTCGGTCAGCCGCTCCCCCACCCAGCGGGTCGCGGCGACCGCGTCGTCGACGGCGGCCGGGAACGGCGCCTCGGGCGCGAGCCGGTAGTCGACCGACACCACGACCGCCGAGCAGTCCCGGCAGATGCTGCGCGCCATGTTGTCGTGGGTGTCGAGGTCCCCGATCACCCAGCCGCCGCCGTGGAAGAGCACGACGGTCGGGACGGCCCCCTCGCTCTCGGGGCGGTAGACCCGAGCTCCGAGGTCGCCCGCCGGTCCGGGGATGGTCAGGTCCTCGACGGATCGCACAGGGACCACCTGCTCGGCCTGTCGTCCTGCGACGGTGAGCTGCCGGAACGCCTCCCGGGCGGCTTCCGGGCTCCCCTCGCTCATCGGCGGGACGGTCTCGAGCAGCTCCAGCAGCGGTGCGATGTGCGGGTCGACGGGCAAGGCGAGTCTCCTTCTGCGCGGGTGGTGCCGAGCGTACGACGGGCAGCGGGCCGAGCAACGTCGGGGCCACATCGCGACCTGCGGACCACCGACCGACCCACGAGGGTCTTTCGCCCCATCCGCACACACCCGGAGCCCGACCAACCTGAGGGTAGGGCTACCTCTGGAGGGGATCATGGCCATGGCAAGGCTGACCGAGCTCGGTGTCGAGGAGTGCCTCGACCTCCTGAGCGCGAAACAGGTGGGTCGCGCCGCGATCTGCACACCCCTGGGCCCCCACGTCGTGCCCGTGAACTACGCGATCCACGACGGCTCGATCGTCTTCCGCACCGCCCCCTACAGCATCCTCGGCACCTACGGATGCCTCGGCGACATCGCCTTCGAGGTGGACCACGTCGACTCCGAGAGCCACCTCGGGTGGAGCGTGGTCGCTGTGGGCCGGGGCGAGATGCTCGAGAGCGCGGAGGAGATCGAGGAGGTCCGCTGGGCGCACCACCTCGAGCCGTGGGCCGAGGGCCCGCGCACCCTGTTCATCCGGCTCCGCTGGCGGGAGGTCACCGGTCGCAGCCTGCGCTGAATCCGGGGGTGTCCGGCGCTACGGTGACTCGTATGAGCGCATCTGTCACCCGCCGTGACGTGCTGGGCTTCCGGTTGCGGGCTCAGCAGCTCGACCGTGCGGAAGGCAGCCTGGCCGACACCGCCGTGCTCGACATCGGCGTGCAGGACACGGGGCCGGACGGCGGACTGTGGGCGCTGGCGATCCGCGGCGTGGACGTCGCCGCACTGACGCCGGAGGATCTCGCCACGGTGTGGACGCTCCGCGGCGCACCTCACCTGTACCGCCGCGCGGACATGCCGTTCGTGGCCGCGGCCGTCGAGCCGTTCTCGGACGCCGACGCCGGGAAGCGCATCTACAACGCGTCGAAGACCGTTGAAGGCGGCGGGCATCTCGAACCTCGAGGCCCTCGACGCCGTCGCCGCGACGATGCGCGACCTCGTGACGGTGCCGATGGTCAAGGGCGAGGTGTCGCGCGCGGTCGCCGATCGGATGGACGAGCCGTACCTGAGGTTCTGCCGGCCCTGCAACGCCATCCACCTTTACGAGATGCCGTTCCGCCTTGCCGCCCTCCGGGCCGGGCTCGAGCTCCAGCCCGGGACGTCGCCTCCGGTCATGGAGCCGATCCGGGACTTCGAGCCCGCCACCGACGTGCCGGCCCGCTTCGACGTCGTCCGGGCCTATCTCCGCCTGCTCGGGCCGGCAACGCCCAAGCACGTCGCGGACTACCTCGACGCCACGCTGAAGGACGTGAAGGCCCGGTGGCCCGACGACGCCGTCGAGCTGAGCTTCGACGGCGAGACCCGCTGGGTCCTCGCGGAGGACGAGGACCGGCTCTCCGCAGGGCCAGCGAGCGCGACCCGGCTGCTCGGCCCGTTCGACCTGTTCCTCCAGGCGAAGGACCGCGGGCTCCTCGTCGGCGACGCCGCTCACGCCAAGGCCCTGTGGCCCGTGCTCGGCCGCCCTGGCGGCGTGCTGGTCGACGGCGAGATCGTGGGCACCTGGCGGCCCCGGAAGTCAGGCGCGAAGCTCGGTCTGAACGTCGAGCTGTGGGGCGAGCCGTCCCGCCCGGCGATCGAGGAGCAGGCCGAGCGGCTCGCGGCCTACCGCGGTCTAACGCTGACCTCGGTCGACTTCGGCTGACGCCCGCCACTCCTCCGCGAGCAGGGCATAGCCCATGCCGTCCAGCCACTCGCCGGACCGGTGCAGCGACTCACGCACCGTGTAGAGCTCGCGGCGCATGCCCAGGCGCTCCATGAGCCTCCACGACGCGACGTTGTCCGCGAAGCAGTTGGCGACGACCCGACGCAGCCCGAGGTCCTCGAAGCAGATCCGGAGCAGCTCCTCGATCGCCTCCCTGGCGTAGCCGTTGCCCTGGTAGCGGGTCCCGATGCACCAGCCGAGCTCGGCCTGGACACCTCGCGCCTGCTCCGCCACCTCGGTCTGGGACCAGGCGTCCTCGATGGCCAGCATGAGGTCGCCGACGACAACCCCGTCGAGCTCGACCACCAGGGTCTTCTCGAGACGCTCGGGCCTCTGGAAGTACGCGCGGTAGTCCTCGAGGGTCTGCGGCGCCGAGGTGATCCAGCGGCTGACCTCCTCGTCGCTGCGGATCGGCCACGTGGTTTCGGCGTCTGCCGCAACGGCGGGCCGAATCGACAGCCGTTTCGTGCGACAGCGGCCACGAGATCTCGTCGAGCCTGGATGCCATGCCCTGCATGATGCCGCCGGATCCGGCGTACGTCAGTCGGTTTTCGGCGAGGTCAGCCGAGGTGGCCGTGGTAGATAGCTTGGGGAGAGATGCGGACAGGACTCACGGACCTGTCGAGACAGCTGCCGCGACTCCGTGCTTCGCCTGGTAGTTCCACAAGACGACCACGCGGCCGTACGGGCTCGCGTCCGCGACGAGGTCACCCCCTCCGTTGAGTGGGCTGATCCTCTTGCGGGAACCGAACTTCCCGGACCGGAACATCGGTTTGCTCCACAGATCGGGGTTGTACGGGTCAACTGCAGAGCCCACGAAGTAGAAGAGCGCACCATCACCGTCGCCATCGGAAACGACCGCGAACGGCCCACCGGAGGCAACCCTGGTTCGCTCACCCACAGCCCCCGTGCGGGAGATCCGCCGGCAGATGATCGGGTCCCCATCCGCCCTGGCCTGCCAGCACGCCATCGCGTCACCCTCGAGGTCGCCGGTGGCGTCGTGGTTCACAACGTCCTCCGCCGCCCCCGAGAGCCTCACCACCTTCCCGGGCTCTCCGGCGGCCGAGACGACCCGCGCCCACAACTCGTGTTTGCCGCTGTCGTAGTTCCAGCGGTTCCACACCACCACGCCGCGGCCCGAACGATCGACCACCGGAATCGGGCTCCACTGTCGGTCACTGCCGGCCAGTGTCGGTGACAGGACCCGTTCCGGGCCCAGGGAGCCGCCCGCGGTGAGCACACGCGACATCACCTGTTCCTCGTCCGCCCAGACGATCAGGGCATCACCCTGTCTGTCGATCGTGGCAACCGGGGTGTGCGCCAGCCCCGGCTGCTCCTCGGCCAGCGGGATCACCGGCCCCAGCCTGCCGTCACGAAAGAAGCGACGTGCCATGGGACGCGTCGTCAGGTCCTCTGGGTGGTATTCGTTCCACGTGACAAGCGCGTCGCCGTCCGAGTCGACGGCGACGCCGGGCCAGCGCGCTGTGGGTGCTGCGGCGGAAAGAGTGCGCAGCGGTCCGACTGAGCCGGTGTCGGGCCACGCGCCTCGCGAAGATCCGGTCCATGTCCTGGTTCCCGCCGTGCCACACGACGACCGCGTCCCCGTCGTCGTCCGCCGCCACGACAGGATGGTCGGCACTATGCGTATCGGGCGAGAACAGCTTCAGCGGGCCCAACTCGCCGGACCGTGACCGGCTCCTTCCTTGGATGCGCCCGTCAAAGGGTGTCGTCGAGGCAGGCTCTCGACGCCAGACCATGAACGCGTCGCCCTGGCGATCCACGGCCATCGCCGGCCGCTTCGCGTTCCACCCGTACGACGGCGACACCGTCCGGGCGCTCGTGTACTCGGCTGCGGCGATGCCGGACAGACACGCCGACACAAGGACGCCGGCAGTCGCCACAAGAAGTGCCTTGCACCGTCGCCCACTCATCACGGCCACCATCTCTCCCGGTCGAAGTCCAGCGGAGCACCCGGTCCACGCGGCTGGGACGAAGCTGCTTCGGCGCTCGGCTCGGGTCAGGAATTAGTACACCTGCTGGCAAACCCGGTCAACAGCGGCGGGCGTGTCTCCGTCAGGGAGGTCCAGTCGGGCACCGAGCGCAGAAACGGCTCACGCCACGGGCAGGTCCACGAGCTCGCCGAGTCGCGCCCGGTGGGCGCCCGGGGTCCCGAAGGCGAGCTGGTCGGCCTTGGCACGCTTGAGGTACAGGTGTGCCGGGTGCTCCCACGTCATGCCGATCCCACCGAGCAGCTGGACGCACTCCTCGGCGGCCTTCACCGCGACGTCGGCGCAGTACGACTGCGCGACAGAGGCCGCCACCTCGCGGTCCGGGTCACCCTCGGCCAGGGTCGCCGCGGCGTAGCGGGCGGCCGCGCGCGCCTGCTCGACCAGGGTGTAGAGGTCCGCGAGCCGGTGCTTCAACGCTTGGAAGCCGCCCACGACGCGGCCGAACTGCCGCCGCTCCTGGAGGTACGCCACCGTCGATGTCGAGGCACCACTGCGCGACGCCGAGCTGCTCCGAGGCCATCAACGCGGCGCCGACCTGCAGGGCCCGACGCACAGCGGTCTCACCGGAGCCCGCCGGCACGACGACCTGCGACGCAGCCCCGTCGAAGGTTACGTCGGCGAGCTGCCGCGACATGTCGAACGACGTCACCGGAGTCACCTCGACCGCCGCGACCTCCACGGCCCGGATCTCGACACCGCCAGGTGCCACACCCGAGCCGGCTGCCGATGCGGCGTCACCGTCAGGAACCGCCACGGGCACCAGCAGGACGTCCGCTTCCAGCGCGCCGGCCACCGAGGTCACCCGGCCGGTCAGCGCGCCGTCGCGGTCCACCACGACCGTGGGAGCGAAAGACCACGCGCTCGCCGAGAACGGGACCACCAGCGCCGCCGTACGCTCCCCTGCCGCCAACGCCGACAGCAGGTCGGCCGCGGCGGCTCCAGGGTCGCCGTTCGCGTCCACATGGATGCCAACTGCACCCGGAGCGCCGGACCTGCTGCCGTTCCCGTCCATATGGACCGAAACGGCGCTCGCCACGTCCCCGAGCACCGCCGTCGCGACGACCGCGCTGGTCAGGAAGGGCACCGGCGCGGCGAAGCGCCCGAGCTCCTCGAGGACGACCGCCGCCTCGCGAGCGGTCGCGCCCGCTCCCCCGGCGGACTCGGGAACCAGCAGCCCGGCGAGCCCCAGGTCGACGGCGAGGGACCGCCACAGCGGCGAGACGACCGACCGGTCGCCGTCGTACATCGCGATCACGGCGTCGGACGGGCAGCGGGAGCCCAGCAGGTCGCGCACCGTCGAGCGCAGCGAGTCCTCGACGTCGGTGTAGAGCAGGTTCAGGTCCGAGCTCATCGGGGGATGTCCTTCCAGGGGATGTCCTTGTCGACCCGCGGCTCGGTGGGCAGCCCGAGGACCCGTTCGGCGACGATGTTGCGCAGGATCTCCGAGGTGCCGCCCTCGATCGAGTTGCCCTTGGCGCGGAGGTACCGGTAGCCCGCGTCGCGGCCGGTGAAGTCGACCTGCTCGGGCCGGGTCATCGTCCAGTCGCTGTAGCGCAGGCCCTCCTCGCCGAGGAGCTCGAGCTCGAGGCCGCTGATCTCCTGGGCGAGCCGGGCGAAGGTCAGCTTCATCGCAGAGCCCTCGGGGCCCGGCGCACCGACCGCGAGCTTCTGCCGCAGGCGCGTGCCGGTCAGCCGGAAGACCTCCGCCTCGACCCAGCCGGACATCAGCCGGTCGTGCAGTGCGGACGAGCGCAGCTCCGGCCGCTCCCGCCAGGTGGAGGCGGCCTTCGCGATCATCCCGCTCTCGCGCGGTGCGGCGTGCCCGCCGATGGCGACACGCTCGTTCATCAGCGTCGCGTTCGCGACCTTCCACCCGTCGCCGACCTCGCCGAGGCGGTAGGCGTCGGGGATGCGTACGTCGGTCAGGAAGACCTCGTTGAACTCCGCCTCGCCGGTGATCTGGCGCAGGGGGCGTACCTCGACGCCGGGGGCGGTCATGTCGGCCAGGAAATAGGTGAGACCGGCATGCTTCGGGGCGTTCGGGTCCGTGCGCGCCACGAGGATCGCCCGCTGCGCCTTGTGCGCGCTCGACGTCCACACCTTCTGCCCGTTGACGACCCAGCCGTCGCCGTCTTGCACGGCCCGCGTCGCGAGCGCGGCGAGGTCCGACCCGGCTCCGGGCTCGCTGAACAGCTGGCACCACACCTCCTCGCCGGTCCACAGCGGGCGGAGGAGCGCCTCCTTCTGCTCCTCGGTGCCGAAGGCCAGGATCGTCGGGGCGGCCATGCCGAGGCCGATCCCGATCTTGCGGGGCGAGTTGTCGGGCGCCCCGGCCTCGGCGAGCAGCTTCTCGACGTACGCCTGGAAGCCACGCGCCAGGCCGAGCCCGCCGAGCCCCTCGGGGAAGTGCACCCACGCGAGTCCGGCGTCGAACCGGGCGCGCAGGAACTCCAGCCGGTCGGTGCCCGCGGGAGGGTACGACGACAGCAGCTTCTCGACCCGGGCCGCGAGGTCGCGGCGGACGTCTTCGTCGGACGCGGTGCTCACAGCCCCACCTGCCTCTTGATCTCGGCCCGCGCCAGCGACATCTTGTGCACCTCGTCGGGCCCGTCGGCGAAGCGGAGCGTGCGGATGCCGGCGAACATCTCGGCCAGCGGGAAGTCCTGGGACAGGCCGCCGCCGCCGTGGGTCTGGATCGCCTTGTCGAGGATCCACTGCACGGTCTCGGGCGTCGCGATCTTGATCGCCTGGATCTCGGTGTGCGCGCCCTTGTTGCCGACGGTGTCCATCAGCCAGGCGGTCTTGAGGACGAGCAGCCGCAGCTGCTCGAGCCGGACCCGCGACTCCGCGATCCACTCGCGCACCACGCCCTGGCGGGCCAGCGGCTTGCCGAACGCCTCCCGCTCCACCGCCCGCTTGCACATCAGCTCGATCGCCCGCTCGGCGATGCCGATGGCCGCATGCAGTGGTGGATCCGGCCCGGGCCGAGCCGTGCCTGCGCGATGGCGAACCCGCCGCCCTCCTCGCCGATCAGGTTCGCGGCGGGCACGCGCACGTCGTCGAACACCAGCTCGGCGTGGCCGCCGTGCTCGTGGTCGTCGTAGCCGAAGACCTCCAGGCCGCGCTTCACCACCAGGCCCGGGGCGTCGCGCGGGACGAGGATCATCGACTGCTGGCGGTGCCGGTCGGCCGTCGGGTCGGTCTTGCCCATCACGATGAAGATCTTGGCCGCGGGGCTCATCGCGCCGGTGATCCACCACTTGCGGCCGTTGACGACGTAGTCGTCGCCGTCGCGCTCGATGGTGGTGCTGATGTTGGTCGCGTCGGAGGAGGCCACGTCCGGCTCGGTCATCGCGAACGCCGACCGGATCTCCCCCTCGAGCAGCGGCGTCAGCCACTGCCTCTTCTGCTCCTCGGTGCCGAACTGCGCGAGCACCTCCATGTTCCCGGTGTCCGGGGCGGCGCAGTTGAGGGCCGCGGGCGCGAGGTGGCCCGACCGGCCGGTGATCTCGGCGAGCGGTGCGTACTGCAGGTTGGTCAGCCCCGCACCGTGCTCGCCGGGGAGGAAGAGGTTCCACAGCCCCTGCTTCTTCGCCTCCGCCCGCAGCTGCTGCATCACGGGGACGGAGGTCCAGTCCCACCGGTCCTCGAGCTCGCCGAGCTGCTCGTGGAAGAGCGCCTCGTTGGGGTAGACGTGCTCGTCCATGAAGGCGAGCAGCTGCTCGCGCAGCTCCTCGGTGCGGGCGTCGTACGCGAAGTCCATGTCAGTGCTCCTTCAACGAGGTGATGCCCGCGGCGATGAGCGGCTCGACGGCGGCGCCGACGGAGTCGAAGCCCTCGCCCACGGTCTGTCCCTGGGTGTAGCGGAAGTGGATGCCCTCCAAGATCACGGCGAGCTTGAAGGAGGCGAGCCCGAGGTAGAACCCGATGGCGGAGAGGTCGCGCCCGCTCCGCTCGGCGTACAGCTCGACCACCTCGTCGCCGGTGAGGTACCCCGGCGCGGAGGAGGCGTCGGCGACGGAGTCTGTGAGGCGCGCGAGGTCGCCGTACACGAGCATCAGCGCGACGTCGGTGAGCGGGTCGCCGAGGGTGGCCATCTCCCAGTCGAGGACGGCGGCGATCTCGTCGTGCTCGTCGATCAGGAGGTTGTCGAGGCGGTAGTCGCCGTGGACGATCGCGGGCCCCTGCTCGGCCGGGATGCTCGCGGCGAGCAGGGCGTGGAGCTCGTCGGCGCCGCCAGGTCGCGGCTGCGCGAGGCGTCGAGCTGCTTCTTCCAGCGCCGCACCTGCCGCTCCAGGAAGCCCTCCGGCCGGCCGAAGTCGGCGAGCCCCACCTCAGCCGGGTCGACGGAGTGCAGCGTGGCCAGCGTCTCGACCGTCCGCTGCGAGATGGCGCGGGTGCGCTCGGGGCCGAGGGCCGGCAGCTCGTCGGCGGTGCGGTACGGCGTCCCGTGGACCCGCTCCATCACGTAGAACGGCGCGCCGATCACGCCGTCGTCCTCGCACAGCGCGTAGGTCCTCGGCACGGGGACGTCGGTGTCGCGGAGGGCGGTCATCACGCGGTACTCCCGCGTCATGTCGTGGGCGGTGGCGAGCACGTGGCCGAGCGGCGGCCGCCGGACGACCCACTCGCGCTCGCCCGTCGCCGACGACGTAGGTCAGGTTCGACTTGCCGCCCGCGACGAGCGAGCCCGACAGCGGGCCGGTGACCTCGCCGGGACAGGCCTGCTCGAAGAACGCCCGGAACGCCTCGAGGTCGAGTCCGGGGAGCTCGCCGGTCACGACGAGACCGCCTCGTCGAGCTTCGCCTGGAGCTTCCGCATGCCGGCGAGCCAGCGGTCGGTGTCGGTGGCCCGGAGCGCGTAGTACTGCGCGACCTCCTCGTGCGGGAGGATCAGGAACCGGTCGTCCTGCAGTGCGTGGAAGACCGTGTCGGCGACCTGCTCGGGCTCGAGCGCGGTGTCGCGGGAGAGCAGCTCCTGGAGCGGACCGGCTTCCTCGAGCATCCGGGTCTTCACGCCCTGGGGGCAGATCGCCTGCACGACGATGCCGCGGTGGCCGTAGGTGGCCGAGAGCCACTCCGCGAAGCCGATCGCGGCGTGCTTGGTGACGGAGTACGTCGGGCTGCCGAGCATCGTGAGCAGGCCGGCCGCGGACGCCGTGACGACGAACCGTCCTCCGCCGGTCTCGAGCCAGGTGGGCACGAGCTGCTGCGCGGCGCGGACGTGGCCCATGACGTTGACCTCGATCGCCCGGGCCCAGTCCTCGGCGGGTGCGTCGAGGCCCTTGCCGACGTCGATACCGGCGTTGGCGAAGTAGATGTCGATCTTGCCGAGGTGGTCTCGTGCCGCGCTCACCAGATGGGCCACGCCCTCCTCGCTCGCCGCGTCGCCGGGGACCGCGATCCCACCCCCGATCGCCCTGGCGACCTCCTCGGCCGCGTCGGTGTCGAGGTCGTTGACCACGACGTTGGCGCCCTGGGCAGCCATCCGCTCGGCGATCGCGCGGCCGATGCCGTGGCCGGCGCCGGTGACGACTACCCCGGCCCCGTCGACGATGTCGGCGTTCGGCGCGTCCATGTCAGACGCCGCCGGTGAGGGTGAGCCCGCCGTCGATCACGACGATCTGACCGGTCAGCCAGGCAGCGTCGTCGGAGAGCAGGAAGGCCACGACGCTGCCGATGTCCTCGGGGACACCGAGCCGCTTCAGCGGGTACGTCGAGGCGACCTCCTCCTCCTTGCCCTCGTAGAGAGCGGTGGCGAACTTGGTCTTCACCACGGCAGGGGCCACCGCGTTCACCCGGATGTCCGGGCCGAGCTCGACGGCGAGCTCCTGGGTGATGTGGTTCAGCATCGCCTTGCTGGCGCCGTAGAACCCGATGCCGGGGGCGGGCTTGAGGCCGCCGACGGACGACACGTTGACGATCGAGCCGCCGTGCTCGCCCATCCACGCCTTGTGCGCGTGCTGGGTCCAGGACAACGCGGAGAGGCAGTTGACCTCGAAGATCTTGCGGGCCGCGGCGAGGTCGAGCTCGACCATCGGGCCGTACACCGGGTTGATGCCCGTGTTGTTCACCAGCAGGTCGAGGCTGCCGAAGGTGTCGATGGTCTGCCGGATCGCGTCTGCCTGGTGCTCGGGGTCGTCGCCCTTGCCCGCGACGGCGAGCGCGACGTCCGGCCCGCCCAGGCTCTTGGCCGCCTCCTCGAGTGCCTCCGGCTTCCGCGCGGTGATCGTGACCTTGGCGCCCTCGGCGACGAGCCGCTCGGCGATCCCGAGCCCGATGCCCCGGCTCGCGCCCGTGACGATCGCGACCTTGCCCTCGAACCTCTTCAATGCGATGCCCTTCGTGGAGACTCCGGCTGGATCGCCTGCCGCTAAGCGCTTGCTTAGCGGTAAGCGTTCGCTTAGCGTTCCTCACGTGCACGAGGCCCGTCAAGACGCCCGCCAGCGGCTGGTCATGGCCGCGGTCGAGTCGTTCGCGGCCAAGGGCTTCCACGGTACGACGACCAGGGACATCGCCTCGGGCGCCGGGATGAGCCCCGCTGCCCTCTACGTGCACCACCGCTCCAAGGAGGACCTGCTCCACCAGATCAGCCGGGCGGGTCACGAGCGGACCCTCGCGCTCGTCGCGCGACGCCGTGGCCACCTCGCGCGACCCCCACGAGCAGCTGCTCTCCGTCGTACACGCCTTCGTCGTCCACCACGCCCAGAGCCACACCACCGCCCGGATCGTGAACTACGAGCTCGCCGCGCTGTCGCCGGAGCACCTCGAGGAGATCGCCGCGATCCGGCGCGAGATCGAGCAGGAGATGCGAGACGTCGTGGAGCGCGGCGTCGAGGCCGGGGAGTTCACGACCGCGGACCCGCACATGACCGCGCTCGCCCTCCTGTCGCTCGGGATCGACGTCGCGCGGTGGTACCGCGACGAGGGCGAGTGGACCCCGGCCCAGATCGCCGACCACTACTGCGAGCTGGCGCTGCGCATCGTGGGCGCAGCCTGAGCAGGCAGGCCGATAACCTGAGAACGCCCCCTGCCTCGAGGATGTGACGATGCCGCCCGTGCCGCCTGATCGACCCACGACCCCGCCTTCGGACCAGGTGCCGCAGGTCGTCGCGCCGAGCTGGCGGGAGACGGACCGCTTCGTGCCCAGGCGGGTCGTGCGACCCATCCAGAGCCTTATGCAGGCCGAGACGAGCAGCGCGGTCGTCGTACTCCTGGCCACCGTCGCGGCGCTCGTCGTGGCGAACACGCCGCTCGTCGACGGCTACCACGCCTTCTGGGAGAGCCAGGTCACCCTCGACATCGGCGGCACGAGCTTCCTCCACCTCAGCCTCCACGACATCGTCAATGACGGGCTGATGACACTCTTCTTCCTGCTGGTCTCCCTCGAGATCAAGCGGGAGATCGTCTTCGGCGAGCTGCGGGACCCACGAGCGGCCGCGCTGCCGATCGTCGCGGCCGTCGGCGGGATGATCGTGCCGGCGCTGATCTACGTCGCGTTCAACTTCGGGGGCCCCTACGTCCACGGCTGGGGAATCCCCATGGCCACCGACATCGCCTTCGCCGTCGCGCTGCTGACCGCGCTGGGCCGGCGGGTGCCGCTCGGGGCCAGGCTGTTCCTGCTGACCCTCGCGATCGTCGACGACCTCGGAGCGATCCTCGTGATCGCGATCTTCTACACAGGCGGCCTGGAGCCCGGCTGGCTGCTCGGGTCGGCGGCGACGATCGTGGCCGCGCTCCTCCTGCAGCGGGCGCGGGTACGGGCGCTGTGGCCGTACCTGCTCCTCGGCGTCATCGGCTGGTACGCCCTCCACGAGTCGGGCGTCCACGCCACGTTGATCGGCGTCGCGTTCGGCCTGATCACGCCGGCCTTCGCGCTCCTCCCCGCGCAGTACTACCCCGAGGTCGCGCACCAGCTGATCGACGACGTCGTGGAGCGCAACGAGGACGGTGTCGTCACCGCCGACGAGGCGGAGCTGAACGAGTACACCCTCCGCGAGATCCGGCGCCTGTCGCTGGAGACGCAGTCGCCGCTGCACCGGGTGGAGACACAGCTGACGCCGTACGTCGCGTTCGGCATCGTGCCGGTGTTCGCGTTCGCCAACGCGGGCCTGACCTTCCCGAGCGTGCCCGCGTCCCAGTGGCTCTCCGACCCGGTGGTGCTCGGCATCATGGTCGGGCTCGTGGTGGGGAAGACCATCGGGGTCTTCGGCGCCGCCTGGCTGACCGAGCGCCTCGGCCTCGGCAAGTACCCCGCCGGGATGAGCCAGATCCACCTCCTCGGCGTCGCGATGACGGCCGGCATCGGCTTCACGGTCGCGATCTTCGTGGCGACGTTGGCGTTCAAGAACGGCGAGATCGTCGAGACGGCCAAGCTCGGCATCATGCTCGCCAGCGTCATCGCCGCGGTCGCCGGCTACGTCCTGCTCCGCCTCACCGGCCGAGGGGCCGACCACAAGGACACTGCATCGCGGGCGGCCTGACCGCGCGGCGCCAGGGCAGGAGCACGCATCGTTGTTGTGTTTTTTGCGTTTACGCGGGAACATTGACGCATGGTGACGATGCTGAAGACCGGACAGGTCGCCGAGATGCTCGGCGTCTCGCGTCAGCACGTCGTCGACATGTGCGACCGGGGCGAGCTGGCCTGCATCCGCGTCGGCAAGCACCGGCGCGTCCCGTTGCGAGAGGTAGAGAACCTCATCAGCCCTCGCCTCTCACGTGAGCAGGAGAAGTCCCTATGGCTCCACCGCGCCCTGCTGACGCCGATGCTGACGGATCCAGATGCGGTCATCCGCAAGGCGCGGGAGAACCTCCGCCGCTGGAGCGGCATGCACCGCCCGGACGGGATGACGGTCGGTTACTTCAAGAAGTGGGACCAGGTGCTCGACGACGGCCTCGACGCAGTCCTGGAGGTGCTCACCAGCACGTCCGAGGAGGCGTGCGAGCTGCGTCAGAACTCCCCGTTCGCGGGCGTCCTGCCCGACGAGACCCGACTGAAGGTGCTGCGCTCGTTCAATGACCACTGGAGCCGCGAGCACGAGGAGGTCCGGGCCGGGTGAACCGGCAGCAACTCGCGCACCTGCTGCGCTCGGCCTGCGCGATCACAGAGGACCAGGAAGTGCTCGTTCTCGGCTCGCAGTCGATCCTTGGGTCGTTCGACGAGGACGACCTGCCGCCGGAGGCCACCGCTTCTCAGGAGGCCGACATCGCCTTCCTGGACGACCCGGACCGACACAAGGCCGATCAGGTCGAGGCCGCCATCGGCGAGATGTCCTGGTTCCATGACGAGCACGGCGTCTACGCCGAGGGCATCCATGTCGACACGGCCACCCTGCCCGACGGCTGGCGTGACCGGCTTGTCGGCTGGGATCTCCAGTCCTCGCGGCCCGCCGAGCCGCACTTCCTGGAACCTCATGACCTGGCCGTCGCGAAGCTCGCAGCGGGGCGGGAGAAGGACACCGCGTTCGTCGACGCACTCATCAGAGCCGGACTGCTCGAGGTCCGAGTGATCCGCGAGCGAGCCCGCATGCTGCCTGAGTCTGTTGGCGTGCTCGTACGTCAGCGGGTGCGGGGATGGCTGGACTACTACGACGGCGACGGCATGAGGCGTGGCTCTTAGCCCGGTCGGCCAGCGCAAGCAGACTGAACTCGGGCGAAGTTCAGGCTGATACTGAACTACAGAAGCAGGAGCGCGAGCCCGCCGAGCGCGACAAGCCAGCTCGCGAAGCTGCCGATGAGGAAGTACTCGGTGACATCGCTGGGCCCGTCCTGCGGCACGCTGACCCCGCCTGACGCCTCCGCGGTGACTCCTCGCTGGAGCTCCGGGAACCGCAGCAGCCCCTTCGCGGCGACCACGACCGCGGCCGCGGTGAGCTGGCCGGCGAGGCCGAGGCCGATGATGAACAGCCGCTCCATCGGTCCGAGCAGGCGGCCGCCCTTGAGCTGCTTCTCGTTCGTGGTCGGGGGTATCCCGACCGCGTCGAGCAGCAGCCGGACCAGCACGTTGGCGGTGGAGAGCTGGACCGCGGCCACCCCGGCCAACAGGACCAGCTCGTCGAAACGCAGCTGGCCGATGAGCGAGCCGCCGAGGCTCGACGGCATGTCCGCGCGGGAGGCGCCGGCGACTCCGCCGCCGAGGATGGTCCCGACGAGACCGAGTGCGAACGCGCCGAACGCCAAGGTCAGCGCCGCGTTCGACGGCCGCGAACCCTGCTCGAGCGCCACCGATGACGCGAGCACCCAGGCCACGAGGCTGACGATCATGATGCCGCCGAGACCCACCCAGTCCTCAGGAGAGAAGTCGAGCATCACGCCGAGGGCGACGAGAAGGACCTCCCCGAGCGCGGCGATCAGGATCCGCCGGCGCCAGGAGGTCGTGTCCCGCGCCGCACGCAGGAGGTCGCAGACCCCGACCACGAGTAGCCATCCGCCGACTGCCAGCACTCGTCACTCCTCGCTCGCGAACAACACCTGGGCGTCCCGCACCGCTCCGATCCCACGAGCGAACTGCTGGGACACCGCGGACTTCGAGACTCCCTCTAGCTCGGCGATCCGCTGCTGCGACTCGCCGAGCAAGGCCAGGCGTAACATCCGCCACCCCCGATCGCTGAGACGCTCGACGAGCGCGTCGCGGGTCGTGAGGAAGGCGTTCACACGGCCGGCACCCGGGCCGTCGTACCAGGTCCGACCTCGCCGCCCGATCGCGTCGATGGCGTCGCGGGCCGACCACCAGCCCGGACCGTCCTGCAGCAGCGGCGTCCTCGTCTCGTCGTGCACGGTCACCTCGCCGTACCCGATGCCGCACCGCACGTCCATCTCGGGAAGCAGCGAGAGCCGGACGAGCAGAGCGGCCAGCGTCGCGTCGGCGAGGTCGTGGAAGGCGCCCTGGAGCTCGTCGCCGACGGTCGCCTCGAGCCGCTGCAGCGGGCTCAGGTGCTCGGTCAGCTCGGCGAGGACCTCACCTAGCCGCTCCTGCGCCTTCGCGCGGTCGGGCAGCTCGCGGGACCCGACCAGGTCGCCGATGAGCGTGTACGCCGCCTCTCCAGCCATGTTCAGACTATAACTGAACTTCGCGTCGGTTCAGTCCAGGGCTGAACTGCGGGTCGGGCAGGCGAGCGAACTCACAGGATCCCAGCAAGCAGCCTCGTCCCACAACTGCGCCACAACCAGCCACCCGCTGCGACAGAACGTCCGAGTCGCGAAGGTCGTGTCGCCTGACGGCGTATCCACCGATAGGCATTCGTCCCTCATGCGGCTTCCTGGGGCGCCCCTGCTCCGGGGCGAACCAGGAGAGGTGGGCTTCCACTCGGCGTTGCGGACAACGCCGCCTACTACCAGCGCAAAGCGGACCGCGCCCTTGACCGGGTCGAAGGTCCTTTTCTCGATCCACCTTTGTTGGGCTCGCAAAGTTCGGCCTAGCGTCAAGCGCGATGGGCGATCCGTTCGAGAGAGCGGGCGGATCGCGGAAGTCTCACACCGACCGATCACAGGTCTGGGTCGCAGCCGGGGGGCAATCGCCACACATCGGTGGCTAGCGCGGCCTGAAAACACGGGGGTTACCGAATGACCAGCATCAACCCTGGAAGCGACACCGTCGAGCACCACGCGGTGCCACGCGTGGTCGGCGGCGTCACGACGGAGTGCGTCACGAGAGCTGCAGCCGTCCTGGCGCAGATCGTGCAGGAGGTCCACCAGGTCTCGTCGATGGAGGCGGCCGAGATGGCCAAGCTGCTGGAGAACACCTTCCGTGCCGTGAACATCTCGTTGGCCAACGAGTTCTCGGACGTCGCGCATCACCTCGACCTCGACCCGATCGAGATCATCGAGGCGGCGGCGACCAAGCCCTACGGCTTCATGCCGTTCTACCCGGGTCCCGGAGTGGGCGGCCACTGCATCCCCTGCGACCCGCACTACCTGCTGTGGCAGCTTCGGCGCGACCACATCCACCCACCGGTGATCTCCTCGGCGATGCAGAGCATCTCCACCCGACCGGGGCGCATCGTCGACCGGGCAGCCGAGGTCCTCGACTCGGCAGGGCGGACCCTCCGCAACGCCCGGGTCGTCGTCTCCGGAGTCACCTACAAGCCTGATGTGGCGGACACGCGGGAGTCGCCCGCGCTCGTCGTGATCGAGGGCCTACGGCGGCGCGGTGCACACGTCGAGATCCACGACCCCCTCGTCCCGAGCGTCCAGGTCGGCGAGACCACCTACAAGGCGCTGTCCGACGACGACGTGCGCAACGGGGAGTTCGACCTCGTCGTCGTGTGCTGCCGCCACTCCGGCACGGGCGACGTGTTCCGTCGCGGAACACCGATCCTCGACGCGACGTACCGCCTGCCGACCGCCGCGGAGACGCACGTGCCGTGAGGGCGCCCTCCTCTTTCTCCAGCTACCCGAAGGAACACTCGTGACCAGCCTCATCACCGGAGGTGCGGGCTTCATCGGCTCTCACCTCGTGGACCACCTCATCGCTGCCGGCGAGGACGTCGTGGTGCTCGACGACCTCAGCACGGGACGACTCGAGAACCTCGCTCCTCACCATCGGGACGCACTACGGTTCGTCCGCGGCAGCGTCATCGACGAGGCGCTCGTGGACGAGCTCGCGGCTGACGCCGACCGCATCTACCACCTCGCCGCAGCCGTCGGCGTGTTCACCATCCAGGCGCGCACGCTCGACAGCATGCGCGTCAACCTCCGCGGCACCGAGGTGGTCACCGAGGCCGCGGTGCGACACGGCGCCTCACTGCTGCTCGCCTCCACCAGCGAGGTCTACGGCAAGAACACGACCATCGGCCTGCACGAGGACGCCGACCGCATCATCGGCTCACCTCTGAAGAGCAGGTGGTCCTACGCCGAGGCGAAGGCGCTCGACGAGGCGCTGGTCCACCAGCACCACCTTCACCACGGCCTGCGGGCTGTGATCGTGCGCCTGTTCAACACCGTCGGCCCACGCCAGACCGGTCGCTACGGGATGGTGATGCCGCGCTTCGTCTCGCAGGCGCTGCGTCAGGAGCCCCTGACGATCTACGGGTCCGGGGAGCAGGTGCGCTGCTTCTGCCACGTCGCCGACGTCGTCCCGGCGCTGGTGGGCCGCACACGACGAGGAGCTCGTCATCGAACGGACCATCGTTGCGGCGAGGACGCAGGTTCCGCTCGCGGACATCTACGTCATCTCCGACGGCTCCCACGACGCCACGGCGGCCAAGGCCATGGCCTCGGGGGTGAACGTGCTGGAGCTCGACCCGAACCGGGGCAAGGCAGGTGCCATCGCAGCCGGGCTCGAGCACTTCGACCTCTACGACCGGTACGACGCGGTGCTGCTGCTGGACGCGGACACGCTGCTGAGCCACGACTACCTCCAGACCGGGCTCCCGCTGTTCGACGACCCGGACGTCGCGGTCGTCTGCGGCACGGCGAGGACCATGTGGCCGCACGGCGCGACGCCCTTCGGTCGGCTGCTCCTGGCCTACCGCGAGCGGGTCTACTACTGGTGCCAGGTGTTCTTGAAGTTCGGCCAGTCCTGGTCGAGGGCCAACGCGGTGCTCGTCGTACCCGGGTTCGCCAGCATGTATCGCACGGCGGCTCTGAGACAGATCGACATCACGGCGCCGGGTCTGGTCGTCGAGGACCTGAACATGACCTTCGAGATCCACCGGCTCCGCCTCGGGAAGATCGCCTACCACCCCGAGATCGCCGTGGCCTACACGCAGGACCCGGTGACGCTCGCGGACTACGTCAAGCAGGTCAAGCGATGGGCCCTCGCGCTCTGGCAGACGGTACGCAGGCAGGGCCTGTTCCATCGCGGCTTCTTCTGGCTGACGTTGGCGCTCTGCGTCATCGAGCTCGTCGTCCAGAGCCTCGTGCTCTTCCTCTGCGTGCTGCTGCTCGGGCTCACAGCCCTCGCGGCAGTCTCCGGATGGGACCTGGGGCTGGCAACCGTGAGCGCTCATGCCTGGCTGTTCGACAGGTACAGCCCTGCTCTTCTGCTGGTGGTGCTGGTCGTCGAGGAGTGCCTCATCGGCGCGCTCGTGGCGGTGCGCTTGAGGCGGCCGCACTACATGCTCCTCGCACTGGCGTTCCCGGCGCTCCGGCTCCTCGACGCCGCGCTGGTCCTCTACACGCTGCCCCTGACCTGGATCGAACGCTCGACCGGCTCCTGGAAGAGCCCGGCACGACGGGCGCTGCCACGGGCCGACGCGGTCTCGGGATCGAGCTGAGTCGTGTCCACCACCGACGCGCGGGACCGGGGGACCGCGGCCGGGCCAGAGCCGGTCCAAGCGGCTCCGCGAGGCAGTCCCCTCGAGCACGATCGGCGGCGCGGTGGCCGGAGACGGTCGCTGGCCTCGGCGGCCGGGATCGCCCTGGCCTACCTCCCCGCCGTCTTGGCGGTGATCTGGGGCGTTCCCGCCTTGACCGCGGCACAGCGAGAGGGAGCCGTCACTGACCGGTACGACGCCGCGGCAGACCCCCCGGACCTCTCACGCATGAACATCGCGTCACCTCGTCCGGTGGACAACGACTGCTCGGGCGGGTTCGTCTACTTCACCTTCGACGACGGACCGTTCGTCAACACCCCCTACGTGCTCGACCACCTGCGGCGACTCAACCTGAAGGCGACCTTCTACGTCCTCGGGGACCGGGCGCGGGAGTGGCCGAACCTCATCCGACGAGAGGTGCGCGAAGGCCACAGCGTGCAGAACCACACGTTCAGCCACCCCGACCTCGTCCTCGCCGCCGCGCTCGCCGGCGCATCCCGTCGCCTCTGCCATGGCAGACCTCCGCGGTGAGGACCCAGCTGGTGTGAGCCAACCGGGCGATCGTCGCCGCCGGGGCACCCATGCCCACCCAGTACCGACCCCCCTTCGGATCGGTCAACCAGCGCGTGGACGCGGTCGCCGGGGACGTCGGCCTGCGCCTGGTCATGCCCTGGAGCGAGGCCGACGACCGGATCCTCGACAGCGGCGACGTGGCTCCCGGGAGCACGCCTGCGGACATCACGAGAACCGTGACGTCAGGCCTCCACCCCGGAGCCATCGTCGTGATGCACGACGGCTCGGACGAACCGACCCTGAACAGCCTCTACGCGCTGCAGCCGATCGTCGACGCGATGAACGAACGGCATCTCTGCTCCTCGACGCGGATACCAGGAGGGACCTCGGGCGGAGCGCTGCGGGTTCGCTGACCGACGCAAGTATCATTTCGCGCGCGTCGCACCCCCTCCCGAAGAAGGTGACCTCATGCCCGCCACCCGTGTCATGCCGACCGACGAGGCCGGGGACCTGATCGAGCTCACCCGCGAGCTCGCCGACGAAGGAGCTCGCTCCCCCGGTCGCGGAGGCGGAGGCGACCGAGACCTTCCCGCGTGAGGTGTTCCGCACTCTCGGCAGGGCCGGGCTGCTGAGCCTCCCCTACCCGGAGGAGTACGGCGGGGGTGGCCAGCCGTACGAGGTGTACCTGCAGGTGCTCGAGGAGATCGGCGCGGTCTGGGCCTCGGTCGGGGTCGGCGTCTCGGTCCACGCCCTGTCCTGCTTCGGCCTGTTCAGCCGCGGCACCGAGGAGCAGAAGCAGAAGTGGCTCCCGGACATGCTGAGCGGCGAGCAGCTCGGGGCGTACTGCCTGTCCGAGGCGCACGCCGGCTCCGACCCCGCCGCGATGCGCACGACCGCGAAGCGGGACGGCGACGAGTACGTCCTCAACGGCGCCAAGGCCTGGACCACCCACGGCGGCCACGCCGACTTCTACAAGGTCATGGCCCGCACCAGCGACGACCGCAACGGCATCTCGTGCTTCCTCGTCCCGGCCGACACGCCTGGCCTCGTCGCCGACCCCCCGGAGCGGAAGATGGGCCTCACCGGATCGACCACCGCGACGATGCGGCTCGAGGGAGTGCGGATCCCGGCGGAGCGACGGCTCGGCGAGGAGGGCGATGGCCTGAAGATCGCCCTCGAGGGACTCGACTCCGGCCGGCTCGGCATCGCCGCGGTCGCGACCGGGCTCGCCCAGGGGGCGCTGGACACGGCGATCTTCTACGCCAAGGAGCGCGAGACGTTCGGCAAGCCGATCATCCACCACCAGGGACTCGCCTTCGTGCTCGCGGACATGGCCGCGGCAGTGGAGTCCGCCCGGGCGACCGTCCTGGCCGCGGCCCGCCGCAAGGACCAGGGGCTGCCGTTCAGCAGGGAGGCGAGCATCGCGAAGATGGTGGCGACCGACAACGCCATGAAGGTCACCACCGACGCCGTGCAGGTGCTCGGCGGGTACGGCTACACCCGCGACTTCCCGGTCGAGCGCTACATGCGCGAGGCCAAGGTCATGCAGATCTTCGAGGGCACGAACCAGATCCAGCGCATGGTGATCGCTCGCCACCTCGAACGCGACAACAAGGGCACTGTCACGGTCGGGGGCCAGGACAGCTGACCGCACGACAACGTTCAACACCGACCCGAGGAGAACAACCCCGATGAAGCTCGACAACACCGCCGCGATCGTCACGGGCGGTGCCTCCGGCCTCGGCGCCGCGACGGCCCAGGCGCTCGCCAAGCAGGGCGCGAAGGTGTTCGCGTTCGACCTCCCCCAGTCGATCGAGGCCGCACCCGCGGTCGACGGGGTCGAGTACGTCGCGGTCGACGTCACCGACGAGGAGCAGGTCCGTGCCGGCGTCGCGCAGGCGGCAGGCTCCGGCGTACCGCTTCGGACTGTCGTGAACTGCGCCGGCATCGGACCGTCGATGCGGGTCCTCGGCAAGAAGGGCGTCCACGACCTCGCGTTCTACGCCAAGGTCGTGCAGGTGAACCTCGTCGGGTCGTTCAACGTGCTCGCGCTCGCCTCGGAGGAGATCGCGAAGACCGAGGGGGACGAGTTCAACCAGCGCGGCGTCATCATCAACACCGCGAGCATCGCCGCGTACGACGGTCAGGTCGGCCAGGCGGCGTACGCCTCCTCGAAGGGCGGCATCGTCGGGCTCACCCTCCCGGCCGCACGTGACCTCGCCCAGTACGGCATCCGCGTCTGCACGATCGCACCCGGCATCGTGGAGACCCCGATGCTCGCGACGGTGGCCGAGGAGTTCCGGGCGGCGCTCGCCGCGGGCGTGCCGTTCCCGCAGCGTCTCGGCCGCCCTGAGGAGTACGCCCAGCTCGCCCTCACGATCATCGACCACGACTACCTCAACGGCGAGGTCATCCGGATGGACGGAGCGCTCCGCATGGCCCCCCGCTGAATCGGGGCCGGACAGACGAAGACCGGGCGGCAGTCCTCGTGTGAGGACTGCCGCCCGTCTTCCTGGGGGGGTCAGCTCGTTCTGCGTCGGCGGGCTGTGAGCAGGTACAACCCGCTGAGCAGCGTCACCGCCCCACCCAAGCCGAGGATCGACTCGAGCGAGCCTGCACCCGTCGGCGGGAGGACTGCCTGAGCAGGAGCCACGAAGGCCGGCGCTCGAGGTGCCTCTTGCTGGACCGGAGCCACGGCCGGCGGAGCCTCAGGAGCAGCTCCAGGCGGACCGGCAGGTCCGGGCGGACCAGGAGGTCCAGGCGGTCCGGGAGGACCAGGCGGACCGGGCGGAGCCGGTGGCTGCGGAGGCGTGGGCGGAGTGGGCGGCGTGGGCGGCTTCGGAGGCGGTACCTCTTCCTTGCAGCCCGTGTGCGCCGGGTTCGTCTTGCCGACGCCGTTGTTGTCGTCGCACTCGTAGCCCTTGTCGTGGCCGTTCTTCACCTGACCGGGCGGGTTCTTGTTGTCGGCCTTGCCCACACAGCCTGCACACGGCTTGCCGTAGGCGTGACCGTGCCCGTTGCCGTTCTGGGACTCGCTGCCGTCCCTGGTCGAGCAGTACTTCCCGCCCGGGCACTTGCCGTTCGCGCCGCCACTGTTCTCGTCGGCGTTGCTGTTCGGCTGCGGCGAGCTCGTGTCGCCGGAAGACCCGGCCGACGAACCGCCCTGGTTGCCCGAGGAAGAGCCGCCCTGGTTGCCCGAGGACTCGGTCTCGACGGTCACCTCGACCTGGTCGCTGTCAGATGAGCTGTCCGACTTGTCGGGGCCCTTGCCGTTGCCGCCTGCGTTGCTGTGCTCGGCGGCAGCGCTGTTGTCGCTCCCCTTGCCCTTGTCACCAGGGTCGGCGTACGTCGGCGCCGTCACCCCGATCACGAAGAGGATCAAGAAAGTCGAGGCCGCCACCTGCAAGGGACGCGCTCGACTACGTACGGAATGTCCCATGACGCTTCACTCCCCACTTCCGACACGCCGCGTCGGAATTGATGTCACTGACACTGATTGCGTCAGCCCCCCACGTCCTTAGCGACGCTAGGACGAGGGGTACGAGCGGGACACCCCCAACCTGGGTAGTTCAGACCCACCGGGATGGCTGAGTAATGCGGGAAATCCCTTCATACATTGAGGATTCGGCCGACTCGGTCCTCTCGGGCGAGTCACCTGAAGTACCGCGAAAGCGGTCATTCCACAAGACCGGGCGGCAGCCCTCGTTGCGAGGACTGCCGCCCGTCTTCCTGTGTGTGTCAGCTCGTTCTGCGTCGGCGAACTGCGATCAGGTACAACCCGCTGAGCAGAGACAGCGCCCCACCCACTGCGAAGAGCGTCTCGAGCGAGCTCGCACCGGTCGCGGGTAGGGACTGGACCGGAGCCACCGCCGAAGGCGTGCTCACGAACGCAGGTGCTCGGGGCGCCTCGTTCTGTACACCGGCCACCTCCGGAGGAGCCGGCTGCTGGACGGGGCCTGCCGCAGGCGGCTGCTGACCGGACGGCTGCACCGCTGGAGGCTGCGGAGCCGGCGGCTGCTGCGGCACCGTCGGAGGCGGTGTCGGCTGCTCGGGCACCGTCGGCGGCACCTCCTCAGGGAATTCACACTCGCCCTGGTGGTGGCCCCAGTCGCGATCACCGTGGTGATCCCAGTCGCGATCACCGTGGTCGCCCCAGTCGCCATCACCGTGGTGGTCCCAGTCGCGGCCGTCACTGTCGCCCCAGTCGCGGTCGCCGTGGTCGCGGTCGCCCCAGTCGCCATCACCGTGGTCGCCCCAGTCGTGACCGTCGTCGTGGTGGTCGCCCCACTCCGGGTCGCGGCCGTTGCGATCAACCCAGTCGCCGCCGAACCACTCGCACCAGTCCCGGTCGCTCCAGTCCTGGTCGTGGCCATGCGGGTCGCACCAGTCATGCCGGTCGTCCCAGCGCCCATCTCGCCCGTCGCGCTGCCAGTCACGGCTGTCGCGGTCGCTCCACTGTCCGTCCCGGTCGTCCCAGCGCGGGTCGCGTCCGTCGCGGTCGCCCCACTCGTGGTCACGCCCGTCCCAGTCGCACCAGTTGTGGTCCCCGTGGTGGTCGCCGTGGTGGTCGCCGTGGTGGTCGTCCCCACCCGGGTCGCACCAGCGACGCCAGTCGGAGTCGTCCCAACGGCTGTCGCCGTCGCGCTGCCAGTCACGGCCGTCGCGCTGCCAATCACGGCTGTCGCGGTCGCCCCACTCGTGGTCACGCCCGTCCCAGTCGCACCAGTTGTTGTCACCGTGGTGGTCACCGTGGTGGTCGTCCCCACCCGGGTCGCACCAGCGACGCCAGTCGGAGTCGTCCCAACGGCTGTCGCCGTCGCGCTGCCAGTCACGTCCGTCGCGCTGCCAGTCACGGACCTCACGGTCGCCCCACTCGCGGTCACGCCCGTCCCAGTCGCACCAGTTGTGGTCACCCTGATGGTCACCGTGGTGGTCGTCGGCACCCGGGTCGCACCAGCGACGCCAGTCGGAGTCGTCCCAACGGCTGTCGCCGTCGCGCTGCCAGTCACGTCCGTCGCGCTGCCAGTCACGGACCTCACGGTCACTCCAGTCGCGACCGTCGCGGTCACACCAGTTGTCGTCGCCGTGGTGGTCGCCCCACTCGGGGTCACGACCGTCCGGAGGCCGACCGTCACGCCCGTCGCTCTCTTCGTGGTCACGACTCTCCGAGTCGCCGTCCCGGGTCGCGGCGTTGTCGGATGCCTCGCTGTCGGATGCCTCCGACTGCGCCTGATCGGGACCAGCTCCACCCGACTGCTCAGCCCCGGACTGTTGCGAGTCGGACTGTCCTGAGTCCGACTGCCCAGGCTGCTCTGCGACCTGCTGGTCACCCGCCTGGTCGCCCGCCTGGTCGCCCGCCTGGTCGCCCGCCTGGTCGGCAGCCGGCTGCTCGGCGGAGCCCTGCGCAGCAGTACCGCCGCTCGCTCCACCGCTCGCCTCGGCGCCTTGCTCTCCGGCGCCCTCTGGAGGCGTGGCTGCCGGAGGGGCCTCGGCGGACTGGTCACTCGACTGGTCAGTCGACTGGGCCCCGCCGGCCGCAGCCGAGCCCTCAGCCCCGCCGTTGTCGGCCGCCCCGGCCTCGGCGGAGGCGGCGCTCTGCTGGTCTGTGTCCTCGCCGAACGGATCGGCGTACGTCGGGGCTGTGACCCCGAAGATGAACGTGGCGAGGAAGATCGAGGCTGCCACTTTGTGACGGCGCGTTCGATTCCTCAACGAGTGTTTCCCCATGACGCTTGCTCCCCGCTCCCGACCCCGCCGGCCGGGATTGACGTGTTCTGTGGTCCTGCGCGTCACCCCCCACTCGTTTGCGACCCTAGGACCCCGAATTGGGGAGGGGACACCCTCATCCTGGGGAGTTGAGATCCACCCGAACTGCGCGAACCAACGCTGGCCCCGCAAGACCGTTGTTTCATCGACCTTCGAGCGATAAGGCGAAATTCGCCGTCAGACCGACGGCATCCGCGGTCAGTCGAAGACACCCTCGGCGGCGAGCGACCCCTTGAACTTGTCCGGCGCGAGGAGGACGGTCATGGCGCCCGGTGCGGGGCCACGAATACCCGGACATCGCGCTCCTCGAACGCGGCGACCGTCGACGCCTCCGCGCCCGGGTCGGTGAGCAGGGTCCAGGTCGGGGCGAGCGGGAGCCAGGCGGTGACGTTGGCACGGCCGAGCTTCGAGGCGTCGGCGAGCACGAAGACGCTCTCGGCCCGACCCGCGGCCTGCTCCTTCACGAAGGTCTCCTCCGGGGTCGGCTCGCCGAGCCCACGACCCGGGTCGACCGCGTCGGCGCCGAGGAAGGCGACGTCGAAGCCGAGCCGGTCGAAGGCGATCGCCGCCAGCGGGCCGACCAGACCGTGGCTGAGCGGCTGGACCTGACCGCCAACCATGACGACGGTGACGTCTGGTGTGCGCGCCAGCTGGAGAGCCGTCTCCAGGCCGCGCGTGACCACGGTCAGGGGTCCACGTCCCTCGAGACGCCGGGCCACCGCAAGGCAGGTGGTGCCTGCGTCCAGGAACACCGTCATGCCCGGAGCGACGAGCTCGGCCGCGGCCGCGGCGATCGTCTCCTTGGCCTGCCGGTTGAGCTGGGCGCTCTCCCCGAACGAGCGCTCCTGGAACGCCTCACGGGCCATGGCGCCGCCGTACGTGCGTGCGATGCGCCCCTCGACCTGCAGCTGTTGCAGGTCGCGCCGCACGGTGGACGGCGAGACGCCGGTCCGCTCCGCCAGCGTCTCGACGCTGTCGACTCCTTCGCGGACCAGCGCGACGAGCGCGTCATGGCGCGCCTTGGTGGCGCGACGTCTCGTCACCACCTCAGCCATGCCTGCCCGGCCTCTCCCTCAGGACCCGTAGGTAGCGCGGATGTTGTCGACGTACGGCGCGTACTCGACCGCCGCGAGGTACGCCGAGAGCATCGTTCCATGTCCTGCCTGGCCGGACCCGGCGATGTCGAAGGCCGTGCCGTGGTCGACCGAGGTACGCAGGATCGGCAGCCCCACGGTCACCGAGATGGTGCCGTCGAAGTCGAAGGTCTTGGCCGGGATGTGGCCCTGGTCGTGGTAGTGCGACAGCACTCCGTCGAAGCGTCCGACGAGGCCCTGGTGGAACACCGAGTCCGCCGGGATCGGCCCGTAGACGTCGAGGCCCTCGGACCGCGCCGCCTCACAGGCAGGGGCGATGTGCACGATCTCTTCGTCGCCGAACGCCCCGTTCTCACCGCCGTGCGGGTTGAGCGCGGCCACCGCGAGCCGGGGCTTCTCGACGCCGAAGACCTCCAAGGCGGTGTGCGCCTTGTGGATCGACTCCGCGATCCGGTCCTTGGTGAGCTGGTCGATCGCCTTGCGCAGGGACACGTGCCTGGTCGTGAAGAAGATCCGGAGGTGGTGGCCCCCGGCGCTGTCGTTGCGGACGACGAACATGGTGTCCTGCTTGGTCACGCCGGTGAGCTCGCCGAGCATCTCGGTGTGACCGAGGTGCTTCGACCCCGCGGCCCAGATGGCCTCCTTGTTGATCGGCCCCGTCACGATCCCGGCGACCTTGCGGTCCATCGCGGCCTGGGTGGCCACCTCGATGGACGCGATGGCCGCGCGACCGGCGCGCTCGTCGACCTTGCCCCACTCCGGCATGTCGTCGCCGAGGACCCCGGTGTCGAAGATGTCGATCACACCCGGGCCGGCGGGTTCGACGCCGAACGAGTCCACGACCCGCACCTCGACGTCCAGACCCATCGCCTCGACCCCCTTGCGCAGGGCGACCGGGTCACCGACCGCGATGCCGTGGTGGTCGGCGGCGCCGGCCTGCTCGGCGAGGGTCTTGGCGGTGATCTCGGGGCCGATACCCACGGGGTCGCCGAGGGTGAGGGCCAGCACGTGTCGGGTCATGTTCTCCATCTCTCTTCGGGTGCCAGTGCCGGGTCCGGCACGGGTCGGTGAGTCAGTAGGGGGCGCGGGACTCAGCCGAGGAGACCTGCCTGCGGTGGGCCTCGGCGTTCCTGCGCAGGTGGTCGATGCAGGCGACCGTGGTGCCTGCGTCGCCGACGAGTCCGCCCTTGGTGACGACAGGCAGGCCGTCCCACGGCCCACCCACGACGGACCCCGCGACCGCGAGCGGGACCACCTCGTCGGAGATCTCCAGGCCATGGGAGCCCAGCTCGGCGAGGAGGGCAGCCGTGACGTCGCCGCCGGTGCTGAACACCCCGTCGACGGCGTGCTCCTCGAGGTTGCGGCGCACGGCTCTCGCCAGCGTCAGAGGGATCTGCTCGGCCTCCTCCGCGGTCACCGGCCGGAGGTCGGACTCGTCGAGGACGGTCGCGAGCACGACCAGCTCCTTCGGCCCCGCGTCCTGAAGGGCCTTGGACAGCAGGGCCGTCGTGCCGTCGAGGTCGGGTACGGCGGTGTCGCCGACGGTCGGCGCACGATGCACGCTCACCCTCGGGTCGACGGCCAGCTGCCGCAGCTGGTCGCGCGTGAGCTCGGTGGCCGAGCCGGACACCACGAGGAGCGGCGCGCCCTGGCTCTCCCGCTCGATGCCCATCGCCTGCGCCATGGCTACGGACGCCGGGCCCGGGTCGCTGGTCACCCAGACCACGTCGAGCCCTTCGGCCGCTGCCACTGCCGCAGCAGCGATCCGGTCGAGGTGCTCGACGGTCGTCGCATCCGCGACGATCACCTCGACACCGTCCTCGACGGCCTCCCGGATCGTCGACACGAGCGCGTCGTCCGCGCCCACGACGGTGGCCATGGGTACGACGACGGACCTGAGCTCAGCCTGCTGGCCGAGGATGGCCACCACGTCCGACGTACGCATGGGTGTCCTCGCGTCGCGCGCCACCTCCGTCTCCTCGAGACGACGCCCGTCGAGCAGCTGGGTCCCGCCGATGGTGTGGCGGTTCGCCGCGGGGTGGGCGGGTGCGCAGAGTACGACGACGCGGCGACCGCTCAGGGCAGCCACCTCGTCGCGCACGGCCTGGGTCGTGGCGCCGATGTTTCCCCGAAGGGTCGTGTCGATGCGGTTGCAGACCAGGCGGCTCGGCCACCCGGCTCGCACCACAGCCGCGGCCCTCTCACGTGCGACCTCGGCCGGGGCGTGGCGGCTGTCGGTGGTGGCCACGACGGCGTCGAAGCGCGAGACCATCTCTGCCACCACGGCGGCGTGGTGAGCCGCGCTCGCCGTGACCGCGCGAAGACCCGCCCGGGAGAACCCGGCGGCAGCCGCGTTCGCCCCGGTCAGGTCATCGGCGACCACCAGGATGTCAGCCATCTCAGATGAACATGCTCGCAATGAGGAGCAGCGGTAGCGAGGCTGCCCAGACAGCCGTGGTGATACCGGACCAGCCACGGAGCGCGGCTGCGCCGTCCAGCCCCGTGAACCGGGTGACGACCCAGAAGTACGAGTCGTTGAAGTAGCTGAACACCATCGACCCGGCGCAGCAGGCGAGCGCGGCCAGCAGGGCCGACAGGCCGAGACCCGCGACCAGCGGGGCCGAGACGGACGCGGCGGTGATCATCGCGACCGTGCCGGAGCCCTGCGCGAGACGTACCAGGGACGCCACCAGGAAGGGCACGAGCACACCGGGAAGGCTCAGCGCCGAGATGGCCTCGGCCAGGGCGTCGCCGACGCCAGACGTCCGGAGCACCTCGCCGAGCGCGCCACCGGCACCCGTGATCAGGATGATCAGGCCGGCGGACGCGGCCGCCTCGGCGAGCCAGCCGTGGACCTTGCCACGAGGCGTCCAGCGGGGCAGGAGGACGTACACGGCGAGGACGATGCCGATGAGCAGCGCGACCACCGGGTTGCCGACGAACGCCAGGATCTTCGCGTACCCGGCGGGCGTGTACTCGGCGTCCGGCGACAGCACGCCCTGGTTGCTGCGGTCGATGGCCGTGGCCACGGTGTTCAGGACGATGAGCAGCAGCGGCACGAGGAGCGGCAGGGAGGACAGGGCCAGCCCGACGCGGTGCGGCTTCTCACCGGGCGGCGGGTCGCCGAGCATCCAGGCGGGGTTGCGCACCTCCTCGGGCTCCTCGACCGACTCGTCGTCGGCGAACGCGGTGCCGGCGCCACCGGAGACCCCGGCGCTGCGGCCACCTGCGCTGCTCGAGCCGACCGAGACGCCCTGGTAGACCTCCGCACGCGTGCGCTCGTTGACCTCGCTCTCGAGCTTCGGGCCCATCCAGGCGGCGTAGATGACCACGACCGGGAGCAGCAGCAGCGCGAAGACGAGGCCGGCGAGAACCAGCGCGCCGAGGTCGGCGCCCAGGATGCCGGCGACACCCAGCGGACCGGGCGTCGGTGGCACCAGGTGGTGCGTGAGCGTCATGCCGCAGCCGAGTGCGAGTGCCAGGGTGACGTAACGGCCGTTGATGCGCCGCGCGATCGAACGCGCGAGCGGGTTCATGATGACGTACCCGGAGTCGCAGAACACCGGGATCGACACCATGGCGCCGGTGCCGGCCATGGCCCAGTGCTCGCGGCCCTTGCCCATGGCCTTGACGAACGCGCGGGCCAGGCTGTCCGCCGCACCGGAGACCTCGAGGATCTTGCCGATGCCGACTCCCAGGCCGATGACGATGCCGATCGAGGCGAGCGTGTTGCCGAAGCCGGTCGTGATCGCCTCGATCGTGTCCGCAGCAGGCAGACCGGCCACGAAGCCGGTGACGAGCGCGGCCAGCAGGAGCGCGACGAAGGCGTCCAGTCGGGTCTTGAGCACGATGACGACGATCGTGCTGATGCCGAGCACGAGCGCGAGTAGAAGTTGCGGGTCCACGGGACCTCCCCATCAGAAGACCCCCGAGAGGGGCTGGTTACGCCGACATCATTGGGGATCCGAGTTGCGCAAAGCAAGCGTTACGCTCAAGTAACTTGCGCACTTCGCGCAACTTCGAAGCAGGAACTGCTATCCGAGCCTGTTTGCGGGGCGGCGCTGCCGGCACAGCCGTCCATGTGGATGGGAACGACGGCCGGAAGACGGGCTCGCACGTCGTTGCCGTCCATGTGGACGACAACGACGAGTCGCCCTGCGCGTGCACGGCTCACCGAGGCGGTTCCCCGGGTCAGAGCGCGTCACGCACGGCGGCGTACGTCGAACGGCCGAACGCCACGATCCGCGCCTCCTCGACCGACGTGGGCGTCCCCCGAATGGTGTCGACCGCGGCACGGATCGCGTCGTCGAGCGGCCAGCCGTAGATGCCCGCCGAGACCAGCGGGAAGGCGATCGAGCGTGCCCCGAGCTCGTCGGCGACCCGCAGCGCGTTGGCGTAGCAGGAGACCAGCTGGTCGCGGCTGCCTCGCCCGTAGACCGGTCCCACGACGTGGATCACCCAGGTCGCGGGGAGGTCGCCCGCCGTCGTCCAGCCGGCCTGGCCGGTGGGCAGCCCGTTCGGGAAGCGCTCGATGCAGTCCTCGAGGACCGCCCGGCCGCCCTTGCGGTGGATCGCCCCGTCCACGCCGCCGCCGCCGCGCATGGCCTCGTTCGCCGCGTTCACGATCGCGTCCACCTGCTGCTCGGTGATGTCACCCTCGACGACAGTCAGCTCCATGGAAGGCACCCTAGGCGAGCGCGCTAGTCCACCGGCCGAAGTCGCCACACCGGCATCCCGCGGAGGTGGGCCATCGGCCCTGAAACAGAGGCCTCAGCGGCCCGGCGTCGTACCGTTCGCCGTTGACTTGGATCACTGCCGGCAGCTCTCGATCAGCGCGCTGAACTCTCGCTCCATGATCGACGCGAACTCACCCTCGACATCGAGAACCTGAACGCTCGCCTCGGCAGGAGCGCTTGCCGCCGTGGTTTCGCTCGCCTCTGCGGGTTTGTTCGCCTCTTCCGGCGGCGGGGCGTCGTCAACGGGCCAGACCGCGACAGGGTACTCGGGCGCCGGAGTCCGGAAGACGCTTCCGAACCGGCTCGTCCAGGTGTACGAACCGTCCGCCTCCAGCACGACCTTGAACCCCTCTGAGTGCTTCACCAGGTGGTGCTTGCGGCACAGCGGCTGCAGGTTCAGGGTCGAGGTCTTCCCGAGAGGGAAGGGGATCCGGTGGTCGAGGTCGATCACCGAGGCCGGCCGGCAACACCCGGGCCAGATGCACTTGATGTTCTGGGCCACCACCCAACGCCAGATGGCCTCGGTCGGGGGATAACTGTCGGTGGACAGCTCGAGGAACCCTCCCGCCGGGTCGGTCAGCATCCGGTACCACGTCGCATCCGGGCGCATCGCGAGCTCACAGATCAGCTCGGCCGGGATGGTGACGCCACCGGCCATGAGTCCCGGCTCGTCGCTCGAGACCGAGCAGCGTGGTGATCGGGACGGTGACGTTGATGATCGGCCGCGCGAAGGCGCCCACGGACTCGTTCCTGGTGATCGACTCCGCCGGGTCGCGGCCGTCCGACATCGAGTCTTCCTCGAGCTCACCGTCGGCCGCGCCCACCGTCAGCCGGCCGTGGATCAGGTCGATCAGGGCATCGACTCGGAGCTGCTCGAGGGTGCGCGTCTCGCCGTCGGCCTGGCGGAGCTTCTTCGCGATCAACGTCAGCCGATAGTCGGCCACGATCGCATCCGGACTGGACGTCACCACCGTCAAGGTGGCCATGCCGTTCTCGTCGGTCCGCAGGTTCACCCTGCGCTTCTTGTACGCCTCGGCGTAGCTCTGCTGCTCGTCCTTCTGCGGGAACTTGAGGCATCGACGACGCACGGCCTGCTGGAAGCTGGAGTACCTCACCGGACAGATCGGCGCGCGAGGGTCGTCGACCTTGTCGAGGTACTCCGCGACCAGCTCGGCGAAGGCTCTCTTGTCCGCCTCGTTGGTGAGGTTGGCGAGCTGGTCGTAGGCGAGGCGAGCGCGCCCCACGTCCAGGCGACCCTCGAGGCAGCGGCGCCAGAGGGTCGGGAACCACTCCTTCAGACCGTTCACGACGTCCAGGTCGATCTGGACGGTCAGCTCACTCACGGCGAGCAGCGGCGCGAACTCCGCCTTGGTCGCCTGCAGCGGGGTCAGCGCGAAGAAGCCGGAGGAACGGTCCCCCGCCTCGACCTCCGCCACCCGGTTCGCGTGGAAGCGGCTCATCGCATCCAGCCGCGCGGCATGCGCGCGGTTCTGAGCGAGCGCCGACTCCACGGCGAGGTCGATCAGCGCGCGGTCGTCGCGCAGCCACTCCTCGGTCTCCGGATCGAAGCCCGTGCCCGCGCCCGGTGGCCCGCCGCGGGTCATCGTGTCGGTCGGATCCATGCCGCCTCTCCCAACGTTGACTTCGAACACCTGTTCGAACAAACGTAGCGGCCCCCACCGACAGACATAACCCCCGATTTCACCTCTGTGGAGAACCACCAAGGCGTCACGGACCTAGCAGTGCTGTCCACGGGCAGCGCGGGCAGCGACGTGGTACCTGTGGACCTGCCGGGCCCCGATGCGCCAGTTCCGAAGCCACATCCGGCTCGCTCGAGCTGCGGACAGGCGGCCTTGACGAAGCATCTCCATGTCGTGGACGTGGTGTCTCCACGTCGCAAGGGCGGTGTCGGCGACCCGGACAACCCTGCTTCGAACCGCGACCGCCCGGCTGCAGGAGGCCGAGGCCACGCTGTCCTGTGGGTGCGGGCAGGTGGCGTCCACGTTCGCGAGCGCCACGGCTGCGGAGTCGTACCCGGTCAGCAGCTCTTGAGCACCGATGCGGGTCTTGTTCCAGAAGGCACGTGCCTGGTCGAGCGTGATGGTGCCGGCGACCAGCTTGTTCATCGCGTCGATGTGCACCTCCCACTGCGCCAGTGAGGCGGCCGCTGCCCGCAGGGCAGGGGTCTGTCTCGTGAAGACCGCTCGGCACTGTGCTGTCGCGCTCGCCTGGCGCGGCGACTCGACCCGGCCGCCGTGCCCCGCGGGAGCTGGGTTCCGCTCCGCGGCGCCGCCCTCCCCCAGGACCAGGACCAGAAGGCTGACGATCATCGCCCCGGCCAGGGCGCCCAGCGCGAAGGCAGGCGCCGACCGGATCCCCCGTACGTCGATCATGGTCCCTAATCTGAGTCCCGATCCTCCGCCGCGGAAGCGGTTGTACCCCTGTTTCGGGACCAGCGGGACCTTCCACACGGGCCCGCCGATCAGTCGATGAGCTCCCCAAGGTGCTGGGTCATGCCCCGCCCCCTGTTCTCCGGGGTGTTCCACAGGAACTGCCCCTCCAGCGTCGGCCCACTCGTGGTCCAGGACGAGACGTTGTCGGTGATCCGCAGGAACCGTCCCGAGTCGAGGTCGTAGACGTAGGTGCCGGCGTGACCACGTTCGTACGACGTCACCGTCACGAGCCCGTCACCGTCCTCGGAGGTGAGCGCGCCGTCGATGCCGCTGCCCTGCAGCGTGACCACCTGATCGCCGTCGGTGTCGATGATCTGCACGCGGTCGTCGCGGACGCTGTCGTCATAGGTGCCGCAGTACTGCCCCATCACGATCTTGTCGTCGGTCGCACCGAAGGAGAGCAGGTTGCACTTCTCGCCGGAGCCGGGGTCGAACGCGTGCTCCTCGCCGGTTTCGAGGTCGCGCACGTGCACGCGGCCGCTGTCACCGTTGGTGGAGTCGGTCCACACCATCGCGTGGTCGCTGAACGCCACGGAGCCGACGGTGAGCCCTTCGTCGCGGACGTCCGAGGGGTCGGTCAGCGACGCGGACCAGAGCCGGTAGGTGTCGCCCTCTGCGTCGGCGTCGTCCGCCTCACCGTCCGGGCCCATCGGCCAGCCTCCCTTCGGCGGCTTGCCCTGGGTCGCCGGCACACGGACGTAGAGCCGGTCGTGGCCCAGTACCGCGCCCGGGTTGTCCGACGCAGGCAGGTCGGGCCACTTCATCGTGCTCCACTGCCGGCGCTCGCGGTCGAAGACGTAGACGACCGGCTTCAGCCTCATGTCGCCCTCGTTGCCGAGCAGCATCAGCCGGTCCTGGCCGAGCTCGAGCGGCCAGGTCTGCGTCTGTCCGATGTCGAGGTCCGGGAGCCAGTCCTTCTTGCCGGTGGCCGGGTCCATGAGAGCGAACCGTGGCCATAGCTGGTCCCTTCGCGGCCCGTCCTGGAACAGGATGAGCCCGTCGTCGGTGACACCTTCGAAGTACTGGCCGTTGTCGCGGTTCAGGTTCTCGTTGGTGTGCGATGCCAGCACCCGGTAGTCCGTGGCCTCGGCCGCTGGGAGGGCGTCGGCAAGCCGCAGCGTCGGCGCGTCCGGCTGCGGGACCCCCGCGGCCGCGAAGTCGGGTGGTCGGCTCAGCGAAACAAGTGAGCCGGTCACGACCAGCGCGGCCGTGGCGAGGGCCGCACCACCGAGGGTCGCGAGGCGGCGGCGCCGCGCGCGGCGTCGGCCGGCTGCGAGGACGGTCCCGAGGTCGAGGTTGTCGTGGGGTGGAGAGGCGACGTTGTCGCTGAGCAGATCGCGCAGGTCGTTCACCATGGTGTTGCTCCTCCGGTCGCCAGCCCGCCGATCGGCGAGCCTTCGAATGTGGACCGGAGCGAGGCCAGCGCGCGGGAGGTCTGGCTCTTGACCGTGCCCTCGCTGCACCCGAGGGTGGCCGCGGTCTCGGCGACGCTGAGGTCGTCGAAGTAGCGCAGCACCACGCACGCCCGCTGCCGCGAGGGCAGGTCGGCGAGGGCTGACATCAGCGCGGCGCGCAAGGTGACGGACTCCGCGACGTCCTGCCCAGAGGGCAGGTTGCGGTCGGGCTCGGCCGGGACCTCGGTGCTCGACCTGCGCCGGGCGTGGTCGAGGAAGGCGCTGACCACGGCTTTGCGGGCGTAGGCGTGCTCGCGGCCGGCCCGGGTCAGCCGGGGCCACGTGACGTAGACGCGGATGAGCCCCTCCTGGACGTGGTCCGACGCCTGCTCCCAGTCACCGCACAGCAGGTACGCCGTGCGGCGCAGCTTGCCGCGCACCGCCTCGGCGAACTCGACGAACGCCGCCTCGTCACGCATCGGTCACTCGCTCCATGTCCAGTCAAACGGGGTGAGCGGCCACAAAGGTTGCATGCCTTGGCCGACCAGTTGTCACCGTACGTCCACAGAGGGCCGGCCTCAGCGCCGCAACGCCTTCGAGGCTGGGTGGAGCCACCAGGGAGATCAGGCCGCCTTGCGACGAGCGGCCCGCTCGGCAGAGGAGGCGTCCTCCCGCAACATCCGGAGCACCGCCCGCTCGAGGGCGAGCTGCCGCTCGTCGGGCGAGTCGTAGCCCCGACGTACGGCGGCAGCGATCGTCGTACCGTCCTCGTAGAGGTCTATGACACGAGGGTCCACGTACGAGCTGCGGGCGATGGTCGGGGTGTTGCCGAGGTACTCCGACACCTCGACCATCGCGTTGCGGATCGCCCGCTTCCGCGAGGCCTTCGACTCGCCGGGCTCCTCCGACGAGGCCAGCGACGCAGCCGCGAGGACGGTCGCGTGCCAGGTCCGGAAGTCCTTGGCCGTGATCTCGGCGCCGGTGGTCTCGCGGAGGTACTCGTTGACCGTCATCGCGTCGAGCGGGCTCCACCGCCGCCGCTCCTGGTACGCGAGCAGGCGGTCCCCGCCGCCACGACGCCGCCGCATCGTCTCGACGGCGGAGACCGCCAGCGGGTCGTCGATCTCGATGCAGTGCTCCACCCCGGACTTGCCGGTGAAGCAGAAGACCAGCCGGTCGCGGGAGCGGCGTACGTGCCGCTTCTCCAGCGTGGTCAGGCCGAAGCTGCCGTTGGTGTCGGCGTAGGAGTCGGAGCCGATCCGGAAGTACCCGAGGTCGAGCAGGCGTACGGCGGTCGCTGCCGCTCGTTGCATCGGCATGCCGTCCAGCGCGATGTGCTCGAGGATCGCGGCCCGTGCCTTGGGCAGCTCGACGGCCACCTCCGCGACCCGGTCGAACTTCATCTTGTCGCGCTGGACCCGCCACTCGGGGTGGTAGAGGTACTGCCGCCGCCCTGCCGCGTCGACACCCACGGCCTGGATGTGCCCGTTCGGGTGGGGGCAGATCCAGACCTCCTGCCACGCGGGCGGGATCACCAGGGCCTTGCAGCGCTCCACGTCCTCCGCGCACAGGCGCCCGCCGGCGTGGTCGACGTACACGAACCCACTGCCGGCGCGACGTCGCGTCCAGCCCCTGCTGTTGGGCGAGACGGTGCGGAGTCGAGCCATGCCCGGAAGTAGCCAGATGCGGCGCACGGTCAAACCATCAAGTGTCCGGAGCCCGAGGTCCAGTAGGCCCCTTCGCGGCCCACGACCGCCTTCACCGTCCGCGCGATGATCACCAGGTCCGACACCATCGACCAGTTGTCGACGTAGTACAGGTCGAGCCGGACGGCCTCGTTCCAGCTGAGCGAGGAGCGACCCGAGACCTGCCACAGCCCGGTCATCCCGGGGCGGACCAGGAGCCGACGGTGCACGTCCTGCTCGTACACCGCGACCTCCGAGGCGAGCGGCGGCCGCGGGCCGACCAGGCTCATGTCGCCCTTGAGGACGTTGAACAGCTGGGGCAGCTCGTCGATGGAGTAGCGGCGGAGGTGCTTGCCCACGCGGGTGACCCGCGGGTCGTCCTTGATCTTGAACAGCACGGAGTCGGACTCGTTGAGGTGCTCGATCTCGTGCCGCCGCTCGTGGGCGTCGGGCACCATCGAGCGGAACTTCAGCATGTCGAACCCGACGCCGTTGCGGCCGATCCTCGGCTGGCGGAAGAAGACCGGCCCCCCGTCCTGGAGCTTGACCAGGCCGGCCGCGACGATGAGCACCGGGCTGATCAGGAGGATCGCCCCGAGCGACCCGAGTACGTCGAAGACCCGCTTGCTGAACCCACTGGCCTCGTCGACCTGGGGGTCCTCGACGTGCAGCAGCGGGAGGCCCGCGACAGGCCGCATGTGGATGCGCGGACCGGCGACGTCGGTGAGCGAAGGTACGACGACCAGGTCGAGGTCCGAGCCCTCGAGGTCCCAGGCGATCCGTCGCAGGTCGGTCGAGGAGGCGTAGCCACCACGGGCCACCAGGACGGTGTCGGCACCCACCTCCTCGCACACCCGGCGCGTGTCGCCCACGGACCCGAGGTGCGGCACCGTCATCTCGTCCTCGTCGGCGGGGATGCCCCGGGGCACACAGGCGCCGACGATCTCGTAGCCCGCGTAGCGCTCCCGGCGCAGCACGTCGACGAGCTCGCGAACGGCGCCGGGTCCACCCACGGCGACCACGCGGTGCAGGAGGTGGCCGCGGACGCGCAGCCGGTGCAGCGCCTTGCGCGCGAGCCACCGCTCGACGATCAGGAAGGGGATGCCGAGGAAGAAGGTGAGGACGACGAAGCCGCGGGACAGGTCGAGCTGGAGCAGGTAGGAGGTCATGCCGACCGTCCCTGCCGTCACGACCGAGGCCGTGTAGACGGTCTTGAACTCCTCGTTGCCGGCGCCAACGAGACGGATGGAGTAGGCGCCGTGGGCGGCGAGGACGACCATCCAGACCAGGATCAGCCAGGGACCGACCGAGCCCGACAGCATCTGGTCAGGGTCGAGGTCCGACGTCCAGACGTCGAGGTTCAGCCGGAGATCCCACGCGAGGAGCACGGCGGCGGCCAGGGCGAGGACGTCGAGGACAGCGACGACCCAGAGCAGCCGCCCCATCAGGCGGCGGGTCCGGTCCCGGCCCTTCACTCTGCCCTTCTCCTGCACGCCCCCGAGCACGGCCACGCTGATCCCCCTTGTGTCGACAAATCGCCACGAACCTCCCGGTTCGTAGCGACTGTCGAGGATACCGGCTCAGCGGCGGGTGAGGGAGCGGAGCGCAGGTCGTACGTCGACCAGGTACACGATCGCGGCGACCGCCCCGGCGATGTTGAGGATGTTCACGATCCCCCAGCCGAACCCCTGCCCCACCATGAAGGCCGCCAGCGCGACCCCGAGGATGGTCACCCACATCTGCTTGTTCTGCTTGTCCGCTGCGGGGAACAGCTGCGCCCGGCGCGACACAGCGTCGATGAAGGCGAAGGCCTCGAACGCGAAGAGGGCGAGCCGGGCGAGCAGCTCGATGTAGCCCTGGATGTTGTCGACGAGAAGTGGCACGGACCCATGTTACGCGGGGACAGCACGATGCCCCCGCCGTACGACGGGGGCATCGTGGATGTGACTCAGGCGAAGACCGGACTCAGGTCAGTCGCCGACCTTCTCGGCGGCGTCGCCGGCGGCCTTGGTGGTGGCCGAGGCAGCCTTCTTCGCGGAGGTCGAGGTCGACTTGGCAGCGCGCTTCGCGGTGCCGGCGGTCTTCTTGGCGGAGTCGGCGGTCGACTTGGAGGCGGCCTTGGCGGTGTCGGCCGTGCCCTTCGCCGACTTCTTGGTCTGCGTCTTGGCGGTCTTGGCCTTCGCGACGGTGCTCTTGGTCGCGGCCTTCGCGTCCTGGGTCGCCTGCTGGCGGCGGATCCGGGCGACGAGGTCCTTGCCGCGGACGGCGAGCTCACCGTAGGTCTCGTTGACCTCGGCGACGGCGTCGTTCAGGGCGGTCTCGAGCTGGGTCCGGGCCTCCTTGGCGCGGGTCTCGGCCGTCGTACGAGCCTCCTTCACGCGGGACTCGACCGTCGAGCGGGCCTCCTTGGCACGCGACTCGACCGTGCTGCGGGCCTCCTTCGCGTCCGTGGTGAGCTCGTCGATGCGAGCGGTCACGACGGTGCGGGCCTGGTCGCGCAGAGCCTTGGGCTCGAGCTCGATCTTGGCGAAGCGAGCCTGTACGTCGGCGGTGGCGTTGCGGGCGTACTCGACCGCGAGGTCACCGGCGCCGACGACGGCGTAGAGCGGACGGGTGGCGTCAATCTTGCGGGTCATTCGCTTACCTCCTGGGGTTCCCCGGTGACTTCGGTGTCCTCACCGGGCGTGAGTGGTTCGGCCGGGTCCGGGACCGGCTCGGTCGTTGTGCCATTGGCTGCGCGGAAGGACTGGTACACGTCCAGCAGCGCCTGTTTCTGCCGCTCGGTCAGCCCCGGATCAGCAAGGATCGCCAGCTCCACGGAGCGAGCCCCGTGCTCGTCCGGGTCGAGGATGCCCGCCCGGACGTACAAGGTCTCGGCAGAGATGCGGAGCGCCTTCGCGAGCTGCTGGAGCACCTCCGCGGACGGCCGGCGCAGACCACGCTCGATCTGGCTGAGGTACGGGTTCGACACGCCGGTCTGCTCGGCGAGCTGCCTCAGCGAGAGCTTCGCGCTGACGCGCTGCTCGCGGAGGTAGTCCCCGAGGTTCTCGACGGTCTTGCCGACCTTCGACTTGGCCATGTCTCCATGGTGCTAACTCCTGCAAGCACATTCAAGGCGAGGAGGCGTGAGACAGGACACACGCAGGCGCAAGACGCCTTGAAAACAAGAGAAAAACTCAGAATCCGCCGTGCTAGCAACCTCTGCTAGCAACACAGACGACTCCGGCGAGCCCGAAGGCCCACCGGAGCCGCTCTTTGCTTCCCGTTACGGATTCACGACCGAGTGAGGTCTAGGCGGTCGCGTCAGTCGTAGGTGTGGTACGAGTCCTTCTTCTTGCACCAGTCGGGGACCTTGTCGTCGCCGTACTTGGCGGCGTACTCCTCGCACTTCTTCGGGTCGTAGTACGAGTCGCGGTGCTCGTACGTGCGCCCGTCGTCGCGCTTGTAGCCGTCCTCGTGCTTGTAGCCGTCGTCGTGCTTGTAGTACGAGTCGTGGTGGTCGTACTTGTCGCCGTCGTCGTGCCGGTAGTACGAGTCGTGGTGGTCGTACTTGTCACGGTCGTGGTCGTAGTACCCGGAGCCGCGCACCTGGAAGTACTCGGAGTCCCAGCTGGGCAGGAACGACCCGTAGCCGTTGTAGCGGGCGCTGAGCTTGTAGCTGCCCGGGTGCAGGTTCGACAGCCCGACGCAGGCCTTGCCGTAGCGGAGGTAGACGGTCTCCGTGTCGGAGTACCTGCCGTAGAGGGTGAAGGTCACGGTCCCGGACGGCTTCCCCTTGTAGCTCCAGACGTAGGCGCAGGCGTACCTGTCGTAGATCTTCAGGTCCGTCGTGGTCTTCACACTCGACGAATAGCGGTGGTCGGAGTGATACCCGTCGTGGTCATCCCCGCGCGACCCGGTGGCCGACGCGGCGCCCGCTTGGCCGACGGCGAGTAGGCCTCCGACTGCCACCGCGGCAACTACTCTTCTGACAATGCGGTCCCGAAGCGCCATGGTCCCTCCCCAGGGAGTCGGAACGGTCAGGTCGTCTTTGACCGTAAGCCTGCTTTCGCGGGCGCTACCACAGCCCGTTCGGCGCTGTGAAGCACCGGCGCCGCGAGTGGATCCGGGGTGCTGGCTCGGTCGGGCTGACCCGCCTGGGTGAGACCTGGATCACATCGGCGTCGGCGACGGGAGTGATCCGCCGAAAAATCAACAGATGGGCACAGGACGAAAAGATCGAGGGCCTAGTCACCTCCGAACCGCAAATTCTGTGGCGGGCGGGGGACGCTCTCGGCCTCGGTCAGCCGTTTGTACAGACAGGTCTGCCGACCCGGCCGACCCCGGAGGTGTGTACGCCGGGGGTCACGCGCAGGTCGACCGCCTCGGGCTGGTCGAGCCCGGTCATCACGGTGTAGGTGAGCCTCCGCGTCTGGCCGGGCGCGAGCGTCACGGTGCGCGCGCCGACCGGATGTCCGTCGTGCTCGGCCTCGCTCATCGGGGTCTCCTCGCCGTCGACCGCGGAGGCGTCGATCCAGCCGCCGATCGGCGCGTAGAGGTAGACGTTCATGCGCATGTCACCGGGTCGGACGCCGAAGTAGGGCCGGTTCCCCTCGCGTGGACCGATCACCGACGTGGGCAGGTTGCGGGCGTCGGCGGGTGCGTTCGACGTGAGCGTGACGGTGACCTCGAGCTTCTGCCTGCCCGCGTCGTTGCAGTCGACAGGACGGACGTCGACGCGATGGTCGAGGTAGTACTGCATCTTCGCGCCGGTCCCGTCGTTGAGGAACACCCCGACGTACGGCGAGGGGCCGGCCTGTCGCGGGAGTGCACCGCCGAACGTCGTGTCGGCGAGCAGCCGCTCCTCGCCGGGACGGGAGGACCACGCGTAGAGCCTGCCCTCCTCGCCGGCCAGCGTGATGCCGTCGACCACCGTCGCGGGATCGCCCCTCCCCGCGGCGACCGCGTCGAACACCGCCCGTGCGGCGGCCGCGAAGTACCTGTTCTGCAGCCCCTCGTCCGGCTCGGTCAGGTAGATGCCGTTGAGCAGCGCGTTCACGGCCTCGGACGAGGACAGGAGCGGGCCACCCGGGACCCGGACGGGGCCGGTGCCCTGGAGGAGGTAGGACAGGGCGACGGGGTCGGCCGACAGCACTCCGTCGACGTCCTCGCCCTGGGTCTCGCGCCACATCGCGCGCGCGATCTCGGCGGTCCGCGGGAAGTCCGGGGTGAAGTTGATGTCGGCCGCGAACATCCCGAGCTTGCGCTCGTAGAGCCGGACCTCCTGGCTGGTCAGCCGCACCGGAGGCTGCGGGTGGAAGCCGAGGTCGGCCGAGGTGCCCTGGTGGACGATCGACACCTTGCCTCGATCGGTCCGCAGCACGGCGATCGCGCCGGGGATGCCTCCCGTGGCACGCACCTCGGCGTTGTTCTGGAACAGGACGAGGTAGGTCCTCGGACCGTCGGCGCCGAGCATCGGCGGGAGGAGCCGGACCGTGTAGGCGGCGCGCGAGGACGTGGCCTCCGCCTGCTCGAGCTTCTCCTGCAGCCGCTCGACGGGGCTCGCGACCTGCGCAAGAAGGCTGCCGGTGTCGATGGCCCGGACCTTCGCCGCCTGTCGCCTGAGCTCACGGTCGGCCGCGAGGATCGACGGCGCCACCTGCGTGATGTGCGCGAGGTCCACCCGTCCGTCCTCCGGGCGCAACCCTTCGGGGTCGAGCGTCTCGGAGGCCGCGATGACGTCGCCGAGGACGTCGTCGGCGAGCACCCGCGACACCTCGGCGACGGTCCGCACCGCCTCCGCGTCGTCCCCCACCACCGGCGTGTGAGTCAGCACCCACCAGGTGGGCCCGCCGGTGGCCTCGTCGGCGCGCTCGGCGTCGGCCTGCGCCGACTCGAGGTCGGAGCGCGCCGCCCGCGTGTCACCCGCATGCAGGTCCTGCGAGACCTTCTCGAGGTCGGCCGCCACGTCCACCAGGGCACGGCGGGCCTCGAGGGCGCGGTAGCCGACGAGCACGACGACGACGAGCACCACCAACCCGGCGAGCACGAGGACCCACCCGATCGGTCCGAACCTTCGCCTCCCCGCCACCGACGACTCGCCTCGACCGGCTAGGCCGGGCGGAGACGCGGCAGCCTGACGCACACTCTTCCGTGATCGAGGGGCCCCGTCGCCATGGCCTCGCCCCTGAAACGGAAGGTCACGCTGCCGCGAGGTACCCCCGCGTCGATCCATACGTGACGGCGGAACATGCTCCCCCCTCGATGCCCCGAGCCCTGGTGGTGCATCGAAGGTAGGAGCGCGCCGCCGTGGCTGTCGAGGTCAGCCGACACCGGATGGATCCCAGTCGCCCCGATTAGTCGCCATCGCGGCGTCCCCGGACAGGGGACACGGACCGATCCGTCAGCTGTTGGCGCAGACGGGCGAGCCGATCCTGCCCACGCCCGACGTGCGAACGCCCGGCGTGACCCGGAGGTTCACCTCGCCCTCCTGGTGGAGGCCGCTCATGACGGTGTAGGTGAGCACGCGGGTCTCGCCCGGCGCGATCTCGACGGTGCGCGAGCCGACCTGGTGACCGTCGTGCTCGAGCTCGTTCATCGGGATCTCGTCGCCGTCGACGGTCGAGGCGTCGATCCACCCCTCCATCGGCGTGTACAGGTACACGTTGACGCGCATGCTGCCCGGCCGGATCCCGAGCTCCTTCGCCATGCCCACGACGTACGACGGAAGCTTCGCGGCGTCGCGGGGAGCCCGCGAGCTGAGCCGGACCGTCACCTCGAGCTTCTGGCGCCCCTCGGTGTTGCAGCCCACCGGCTTCACGTCGACGCGGTGGTCGAGGTAGTACTGCATCTTCGCGCCGGTGCCGTCGTTGAGGAACACCCCGACGAACGGCCGTGTCTTGCCCGGCTGTCGTGGGATCTGGCCACCCAGGGCGGTCTCGTCGAGCAGCCTCTGCTCCTCCTGCTCGGCCGACCAGGCGTAGACACGTCCCTCGGTCGCTGCCCGGGACAGCGCCTGGAGGACGGTCGCCGGGTCGCCGGCCCCGGAGGTCACCTTGGCGAAGACGCCTTGGGCGGCGACCGCGAAGTAGGCGTCCTGCATCGCCGGGTCGGGCAGCCGGTGGTAGACCTCGTTGAGCAGCACGGGCACGGCGTTCTGCGCGGTCAGCTTCTCGCCGCCCGGGAGCGCGACGGGGCCGGTGCCCTCGAGGAGGTAGGACAGTGCCACCGGGTCGACGGAGACGACGCCGTCCACCGTCGTACCGGTCTTCTGCTTCCACATCGCTCGGGCGATCTCTGCCGAGCGCGGGAAGTCAGGGGTGAAGTTCACGTTCTGCGGGAAGAGCGCCATCTTCTCCTCGTAGAGCGAGACCTCTTCGGCCGTGAGGGGAAGCGCGGGCTTCGAGAGCTGCCCGATGTCCGTCGAGCTGCCCTGCCGGCCCAGGGAGATCCGCCCGTGGTTGGCGGTCATCACCGCGAAGGCGCCGGGGATGCCGCCGGTCGCCCGGACCTCGGCGTTGTTCTGGAAGAGGACGAGGTAGCTGCGCTTGCCGTCGGCGCCCAGCATGGTGGGCAGGAGCCGCACCGCGTAGGAGGCCTTGGACGACAGGGAGGCCGCCTCGGCCAGCTTGTCCTGCATCAGCTCGACCGGCTCCGCGAGCTGAGGGTTGAGGTCGTCCGGCTCCAGCGCCGCGACCCGAGCCTCCTGCCGCTGCATCTCCTTGTCGGCCGCGACGACTTGCCGGCGCCACCTCGGTCAGCGGCTGGATGGCGATCCGGCCCTTCTTGGGCCGGAGGTTGTCGGGGTCGAGCTTCTCGCTCGCGACGACCACGTCGGGGAGGACCCTGGTCGCGAGCACGTCGGTGACGTCGGCGACGGTGCGTACGGCCTGGACGTCGTCGCCGACGCCGGGGAGCCGGCTGGTCAGCCACCAGCCCGGGCCCTGGGTGTTGTCACTCGCCTCCGACGCAGCCGCCTGGGCCTTGTCGAGACTCTCCCGCGCGCCCACCTCGTCACCGGTCCTGAGGTCGCCGGCGATCTCCTGGAACTCCGAGGCGACGACCTCCAGGCTGTCCTTGGCCTGGAGTGCTTGGTAGCCGGTGTAGGCGACGAGAACGACGACAGCGACCCCGGTGAGCCCGAGGGCCCACCGAAGTCGCTGTGCGTTACCTGCTGCTGGCACTGACCGTTCTCAGGTCAGCGGCGGACGCGGAAGTCGTCCGTGCCGCGCGCGCCGTTGAAGTTCGAGGTGCCGAAGTACCGCGCCACCACGTCGTAGGAGCCAGGGCGGAACTTGCCGAACGAAGTGCGGACCCGTCCGTCCTGAAGAGCCAGGGTCTTCGTCGCGACCACGTTGCCGGCACGCTTCACGACGATCCGGACCTGGCCGCGGGGCGTGAACATGCTCGGACGCTGCGAGGTGACGACCACGGAGACGCTTGCCCGCTGACCACGGTCGACGTCCGGAGCGTTCACGCTGCGGAGAGTCTTGGCCTTCACGACGCTGTAGTAGGCGGTGCCGGACGAGGACTTGAGCACCGAGCAGTCCGGCGGGGAGTACTGGGCCTTCACGGTGTAGGTGTTCGCCGGCCGCGAGGCTCTTCGGGAGCGAGACCGTGGCCTCACCGCCGCTCAGCGACACGGTCCAGGCCTTGCTGACACCGCCGCCGCTCAGCGAGAAGCGGACGCTGCCCGCTGCATTTTTGCCGTTGTCATTGCGGGACACGGATGCCTTCGCCGTGTTGGTCGAGCCGTACACCGCGATCGAGCGCGAGAGCGAGAGCTTCGTCGTCGTCCCGACCGTGTCCGGATAGTTCACACCACAGGCGACGGTGCGGATCTCGGGCGCGGAGGTGACCACCGACGGGGCCGAGACCAGCGACATGGTGAGCATGCTGCCCACCGCTGTTGCGCCCGCGAGAGAGCGCAGCAGAACCTTCTTGAACATGATTCCCCTCGATTGCAGCCCGCACCGACCTGGGGGACACACCAGGCTCAGGAACCACTTCCCGAGACATTCCGGACTGCGAATGTGACTTTACCAACCAAACCGGACAGCCCGTTAGCGGAGAAGGCGCTCAGGCCGAGATATAGCCCGAAATGACTATGAAATCGTGATGGGAGGTTCGTACAGGTCTGGACGTCAGAAGGCTGGACGTAGCTCGCCGACCACGCGCCCACCGCCGTACAGGGGCACTCGCCCGGTGGCCCTGACCGCCTCGGCGTCCACCCCGGCAAGGTCCTCCACCCCGAGCCGGCGCAGCGCCTCGGCCATGAGGACCGGGCGGACCCTGGCCGCGCCGTCGTCGGTCTTGATCGCGACAGCCCGCCCGTCAGGGAGGGCGACGGCGTAGCAGGACTCCGCCCCCGCCTTGCCGATCGAGCCCGGGATCGCGCGGAGCAGCTGTCGCTCGTCACGTCGGGTGCCGGACACGTACTCGGGATGCGTCCGGATCGCCTCGGCCACCTTGGCCTCGAGGCCGTCCTGCGCCACGGCCAGCGTGCGGAAGGCCCGCGCCAGCCCCTGCAGCGACGTCGAGAGCAGCGGCGCTCCGCAGCCGTCGACGGCGGTCATCTCGACGTCCTCGCCGGTCAGCTCGGCGAAGGTCTCGCGGATGACGACCTGGAGCGGGTGGTCGGGAGAGAGGTACGTCGAGGTGTCCCACCCGTTCTCGACGCAGGTCGCGAGCATCGCGGCGTGCTTGCCGGAGCAGTTCATGGCGATGGGCGACTTCGCACCGCCCTGGCGGAGGAGCAGCTCCCGCGCCTCGTCGTCGAGCGGGTAGTCCGGGGGCGTCTGGAGGGCCGACTCGTCGAGGCCCGCGCCGGCCAGGATCTTGCGGGCTCCCTCGAGGTGGAACTCCTCCCCCGAGTGCGACGCGCAGGCGAGGGCCAGGAGCTCACCGTCGAGGTTCAGCCCCGCGCGGAGCATGCCCAGCGCCTGGATCGGCTTGTTGCATGAGCGCGGGAAGATCTGCGACTCCGTGTCGCCGACGGCCCAGGCCACGGACCCGTCCGCGTCGAGCGCCGCTATGGAGCCGTAGTGGTGCCCCTCGACGAACCCGGAGCGGACGATCTCGGCGACGACGACTGGTGCTGACATGCCGCCGACCCTAACGCTGGTCGGGCTCAAGGCGGTGGTTGAGGCTCTCGAGACGAAGAGTGATCGGCTTGTCGAAACCACAAGGCCCCGAATCCGTCGTTCGGGTGCGTAGGTCAAGTGCGTCCGGGCTCGGCTCGGGAGTCGCAGTTGCGGTGGTGGTTTCATAATTCTTTCGAAACCGATAGAATAATGAACATGCCCAAGTTGTCAGTCCCGGAGGCCGCCGAGCGCCTCGGTGTCTCACCAGTCCGGGTGCGACAGCGCATCGAGGAAGGATCCCTGGTCGCCGAGAAGGTAGGCGGCCGCTGGCTGGTGGATCTGTCGGTGGTGCCCGAGAACAAGCCCCGCGGACGGCCGGTCAAGCGCGACGTGATCTGGGATGCCATCCGCCGCGTCGACGCTGCCGAGATGCTGAAACTCGACCAAGGGCGCCGTTTCGAGGAGGTTCTGCGTCTCGTCTACGCCGACGCCTGGCGGCCACCCACGGGTTCCTCGTACGCGCCCGACCTTGTCCTTTCGGACGGATCGGTCGTTGAGGTCAAGGTCAGTCAGTCGTCGCGACGACGCGCATTCCTTCGGCTGTTGGAAGTAGCGAGCCCAGGGGCCAAGGAAGAAGGCGGGCCGCACTACGAAGCTCTGCTGCGCTGGCTGGGAGGCCGTGCTGAACGGCGCCTCTATCGAGTAGCAGGACCTGACTTCGACGAGCTACGCGTCGACGACCGGATCATTCTCTCTGGCCTGTCACACTCGCGGTCTGGAATGCAGGACCCGCGAGTGATCGAGGGATACGTCGCAGCTAGCGACCTCGGCGGCGTCGTCAACGACTACTGGCTGGAGCCGCCCGGAGTCGATGCCGCCCCCAACGTGTTCCTGCACGTTGCGCCGGGCCGGCCTGACCAGGTCTCGCCGCTGATGCTCGCCGCCGACCTATCCGAGCACGAGGGGCCGCGGGAACGTGCGCGGGCGATCCAGTTGGCCGCGGAGGTGTTCGCGTGATCGTGATGCCGGCGATGGCGCAAGGACAGGAGGCGGCATGGCACGGAGTCCTCGACCTCTATGAAGCGCACCCCGAGGGTTGGACACTGATCGGCGGCCAGCTGGTCCATCGGCGCAAGTGCTTGGTGCGGTGACTGCTTCACTCAAGGGTCGATGGCATCCAACACCGGTGGACCCGAGGCGACGCAGTTATCGACGTGCTCATCCCGGACGGCATGGGAGAGCGGGCAGAGCGCCGCCCGTCGATCACGGGCTTTCCGACCATCGCGGCTCCCGCCTATTACGAAAGTCCTCTGCCGTAGCGGCGTCAGGTGTGGCGCCTCGCAAGGCGAAGGAGGGAGGCGGCCGGATGCCCGTCGACCGACGACAACGCGTGATGTGCCGCGGATGACGCCGCGCTCAGAACGAGTAGGCGCGGGGAGGCGCCACAGGCAGCTTGACCTCAAAGACGTTGGACCATCTGGCCACTCCGATTGTCGATCGCACCTCCAGGCGAGCCGTTCCTACCCAACGACTGTGGGCAGGAGCACCTGACGACGGGCATGTTGACGCCCTGCTCGGCACGGCGCGAAACTGGCTGGAAGCGAGCGCGAGGGGGAGTCCGATGGCGTGGAACCTGGCCGGCAGCTACAGCGAGACCTGCTCCTGCGAACTCATGTGCCCATGCAACACGTCCCTCGACCACGGGGCCACCTACGACTTCTGCCGTGTGACCTTCGCCTTCAGCCTCCATGACGGCTCGGTGGACGGCATTGACATCGCCGGGCGCAAGGTCGTGCTCATCGCCGACACCCCAAAGGTCATGACAGACGGCAACTGGCGAGTCGGCGTGTTCGTCGACGAGGACGCCTCCGAGGAGCAGTTCGACAAGCTCGTCCAGGTCTTCGGCGGTCAGCTGGGTGGGCCGATGGCCGGCCTCGCGCCACTGATCGGGGAGATGCTCGGTGTCCAGCGCGCGGCGATCGACATCGAGGATGACGGCCTGCTCCACAGCGTCCGGGTAGACGACGTGATCGACTTCCAGATCCAGGACATCGTCCCCTTCGGCGTCGAGACCGGTGAGCCCGTGAGGTTCGCCGGGATGTTCCACCCCGTCGCGTCTGACCTGACCATGGCAGAGGCGAAGCGCACCAGGATCAATGCCTTCGGCATCACCTACGACGGAAAGTCCGGCCTGTCGACGTCGAACTTCTCCTGGGCCGCTTGAGGTCATGACCGAGGCAGAGTCGGTCGCGCGCTCGAGCCTTCGACCGGCGTACGCCGCGACGCGTGCCCACTTGGGGATCGTCGCCGTCCTCTTCGCGCTGGCAGCCATCGGCTGGTGGTGGACGGTCGGCGCCATGCGCGGCATGGACAACGGGCCCTGGACCGCTCTAGGCACGTTTGGTTGGTTCATCGGCGTCTGGGTGGTGATGATGGCGGCGATGATGTTCCCGTCGGTCTCCCCGACCGTCGCCCTGTACGCACGGATGAGCAGGTCGCGCGTCCTACCTCTGGCCTTCACCACCGGTTACCTCGCCACCTGGGCCACGGCCGGGGTGGTCGCGTTCCTGATCGCGGTGGCCGCAAGGCATGCTGCGCACGGCGCACTGGCCTGGGACAACGCCGGACAGACCATCGCCGGGGTGACTCTCCTTGTGGCGGCGGGCTACGAGCTGACACCCCTCAAGGAGGTCTGCCTGGGCAGATGCCGCAGCCCGCTGGGCACGCTGCTCGGCTCCTGGCGCGACGGGTGGACGGGTGCGCTCCGCATGGGACTGGGCAACGGCGCATGGTGCGTCGGATGCTGTTGGGCGCTGATGGCCTCGCTCTTCGCTCTGGGCCTGATGAGCGTGACCTGGATGGCCGTGGTCGCCGGGCTGATCGCGATCGAGAAGACGGTCCCGTGGCGGCGCGTGGCGACGTACGGAACAACCATCGTGCTGGTCCTGCTCGGCGTTCTCATGCTGGTCGCCCCCGACGCACTTCCCGCACTCACCGTCCCGGACCAGAGCCCGATGCCCTCGATGTCTCGGATGGGGTCCTGATCGGACGATGCCGGGCGTTGTTTCGGAGGTTGCCATGAGGGAAGCCTGGGAGCTTCTGATCGCTGGACCCGAGGATGCGGACCGATCGGTCCTGCTCTTGCCGGGCGGAGCCAACGCTGCTCGCTCGTTCGACCTGGTGATGGCCGATCAGGCACTGTCCGGAGTGCGCTCGGTGGCCACGACCCTGCCGGGCATGGCGGGTGCCCCGCTGACCGACGACGTGTCCGTCCCGGCAATGGCCCGTACGGCGGGAGAGTTGGCCAAGGAGCACCGGTGCGACGTGCTCGTGGGCTTCTCCCATGGCGCCACCGTTGCTCTGGAGATGCTGCTAGCTGGTCACTTCCAGGGCCCGGTCGTGCTGCTGGGCATCAGCTTGACGACTGACGACGAGGCGGGGTTCTTTCGCGCCGCCGTGCGGGTATCCCAGAGGGTGGGAAGCTGGCCGTTTGCCATCCTGCTCCGGCTCCTTCCTCTGATGGCAAGGTCTGCCAAGACACCTGGACCGCACAAGCGGGATCTGGTCGAGGACCTCAAGCAGAACAAGGCCGCCGATTCGGTCCGGGTGAGCGGCAAGTACCTCGACTACATCGCCGCCGACCGGGACTACGCCGCCCAGCTCGCCGCATCGGGCAGCCCGGTGTGGGTCGTCCACGCCGAGAAGGGCGACGGTGGGCTCACCGACCTGGAGCGCGCCACGCTTGAGGCGGCGGCCAACGTGACCTTGGTGACGGTCCCGGGCGCGGTATTTCTCCTCCCGGACGAGGCCCCCGAACAGACTGCGGCAGTGATCGCCGACGCCCTTTCGAAGGCGGCATGACCGCATGAGCTCACTGGCCGGTCGTTCCGCCTCGCGACCGGCCGCGTGTCCGCACGTCCCGGTTCGGGAACTCCCAGCGGCGCGATCTCGGCGCACGACCCACTGGGTCATGGCTTCGAAACCTACGGACCGCACGACTCATCGATCCAGCCGGTGCCTCAGCTTCTGGGGTGCACAAAACCGGTAGCTCTCGGTCACCAGCTCGGCGACCTCGTCCCAGTCGGTGTCGTCGTCGAGCACCATGCCGACGACGGTGGGCGACCATGGTGGCTGGTAGAACGGCGGCCCGGCGTGGGTCAGGGCCAGCAGCTCGTCGCCGGATGACCGGAAGGTCAGCACCGTCGTTGGTTCGGCCACCCCGGTCACGTCGCGGAACGCCGACGTGTAACCCTCCTGGGCGACCAGGACGTGGGCGAAGGTCCTATTCCGGACCCGCCACCTCACGCCGGTCCAGGCGTCCTCCTCGTAAGCGTCGGGCAGTGCCAGGGCGGTGGACGCGACCCGGGCGACTACGTCACCGGAGGGCTCGATGCGCGGCGGCCTGGACATGCCCCGAGTCTGTCAGCGCATGCCGACAAGTAGTCGCACGTCCTATGTGTTGCTGCATGCGTCCCCACCGGCCCCAAGCCGCCATCATGGTGGGGCGCCGTGTCGCGGCGGAACGACCTTGTTCCGCTCAGTGGTCTGCGCGGGGCTCATGCACCTTGGTCGCCGTGCACAGAAATACGCCGAACTCGCGGTCACCCTTGAGGATGGTCGTGGCGTCGACGAAGCTGACGTCCGCGAATCCGGCGCGGGCTAACTGCTCGGCAAGGCGTTGCCTGTCGAATCCGTGATGTCCGTCGAAGTCGACCTTGTCGGCGTGGAAGGCGCCGTCAGGATCCTCGTCAAGGTCCGCGATGCACAGCCGGCCACCATCGACCAGGAGGCCCGCCACGGACCGCAGCAGTCCTTCCAGGTCCTGAACGTGGTGCAACGCCATGGAGCTCCACACCACGTCGTAGGTCCCATCGAGCCGGTCGATCGTCAGGTCTGCCTGGACAGCGCGAAGTCGGTCACTGAGCCCGGCAGCCTCGATCCGCTCCCGTGCGACCTGCACCATTCCGGCGGACGGGTCGGTCACTACAACGGAGCCGACCAGGTCGGCGAGCAAGATGCTCAGCCGGCCGGTGCCACCACCAACGTCAACAGCGCTCATCCGAGGACTGAGGTTCACGGCCTCCTTGATGGCCTGGGCCACCGCCACCTGCCGCTTCTCGTGGCCGGGGTCGTCGTCCCACGTCGCTGCCGCGTCGTCGAATCGCTTGTGTTCGTGCACGTCGCCGACCCTAACGCTGGTCGGGCTCCAGGCGGTGGTTGAGGCTGTCGAGACGAGGGGTGATCGAGCTTGTCGAAACCACAAGGCCGTCACTTTGATGCACGCAAACTCCTCTGGTTGGACGGGTCGGCGCCCGGCGCGGAGAAGATCTTGTGCTGCATGAGGGGTGGGTCCCTGGTGGCCGAGAAGGTAGGCGGCCGCTGGCTGGTCTGTCGGTGGTGCCCGAGAACAAGCCCCGCGGACGGCCGGTCAAGCGCGATGTGATCTGGGATGCCATCCGCCGCCGCCCAGCCGGTCCTCAGGGACCGCAAGGCCCTGCTGGGATCTCCAATGTCACGACGCTTAGCATTCCGGGGGGAACCACGATTACTTCCAGCGGAACCGTTCTCCTGAATTGGAAGCCGATGGGGTGACCTTTGCGGTTCGTGAGCGGTGACGACGAGCGTCGTTTCGCTGACTGCTCAGAAGCGCGGTGTCCAACATCATGGGGGTGGGTCATCCGATCTGGGAAGCACGCGACCACGAGACGCGGATCGCGGCGGAGTGACGCACCTGCGTCGACAGGGCCGCCCTCGGTAACGGTAGAAGATCAGGCCGGGACGGAGAGTCCCTGCAGCCAGGCCTGCCAGGCCGGCTCTTCGCGCCGCACGTAGTCCGCGGCGTCGGCGGAGAACAGGTACGCCCGTACGCCCGCCGTCGCCTTGCCGCCGCCCTCGTCCCACGCGAAGACGCTGAGCATTCCGGGCACCGGCGCGGTGAGCCGGACCAGCGTCTGCCGCTCACCGACGCGCTCGACCGTGCCGGTGGCGCCGCGCACCTCGACCGTCGCGCCCTCGTCGCCCAGCCCGAGCGCGTCGTGCAGGGTCGACCAGAGCGCCTCCGCGTCGCCGGGGTGGGAGGCGGTGGCCTCCAGGTGTGTGGCCTCCTGGCCGGGGAAGTGCGACAGGTAGAGGCGCAGGTTGTCGAAGAACGGCATCCAGCCCGGGCCCATGGTGTCCCAGAACTCCGACTCCCAGGCGGCGCCGGTCCCGAAGCCGCTGCTGGTGACGCGCACGATGCAGGTTCCGCCGGACTGTGCCTCGACGAGGAACTCCGACGTCAGCGGGCTGAGCGCATCGGGGTCCTTGCCCATGAGGGCGGCCCAGTCCTCCTCGTAGACGAGGCGGCGCGGCGGCTCCCATGCGGTGACCTGGCCGTCCGAGCCCATCTCCGGGCCCATGGTGAAGTGCAGGGAGCCGCCTTCGCGCTCCTCCATCTCGGTCGGCGCGAACCAGGCGCTCATGCCCTTGGCGGTGGCGATGGCTTGCCAGACCTGCTCCGGGGTGCCCGGGACCTCGACGCTGAACTCCAGGCGGTACGGGACGTTCGGGGTGGTGCTCATGGGTTCTCCTCAGGAAGTGGGTGGGCGGCGACGAGGAGCCGGTGCGGGCGCCCGTCGTCGTGGTGGTAGCGAGCGGCCAGGTCGAGCACCGCGGCGGTCAGGTCGTCCGCGAAGGCAGCCCGGTCGGCGGCCGACCGGAAGCCGATCTGCGTGTCGATGGTCAGCGTCGGCAGGCGCTTGCCGGACGCGCCGGCCCGGCGCGCCAGGGCGCCGACCTCGCGCACCAGCCGGCCGGCCAGCGCGACGAGGTAGCCCGCCGACAAGTGGTCGGCGTTGGCGTCCGGGTCGGCCGCGGACTCGCTGACGGCCGCCGGCGACACGACGTACGACGCCGCCGACGCCTGCAGCACCCGCTCGGTGATGCCCCCGTGCCGGCGCTCGCCGGACAGCTCCACCAGGCCGTGCGCCTCGAGCGCCTTGAGGTGGTAGTTGACCTTCTGGCGCGCGATGCCGACTCGGGCGGCGAGCCCGGCGGCGGAGGCCGGGACGGGCCAGCTCGCCGAGCAGCCGGGCCCGGACCGGATCCAGCGCGGCGGCGGCTGCCTCCGCGCTCTCGATGACCTCGACGTCCTGCATATCGCCACCATGCTCTTGACAATAAATCTTGTCAAGAGCGCATGTGCCCTCGTGGTCCAGGGATTGAACGGGAACGCTAAGGGTGTGTACGCTGTGTACACGCATCAGCACCACTAGGAGCAACGATGGCTACCGCAACCGTCAACTATGGCAGCGCCCGTGAGGCGCGCGAGCACTTCAAGGACCTGCTCGACGCCGCGGACGAGGGGCGCCCGGCGACCGTCACCCGCGATACGCGACGTGTGGCGGCGGTCGACGCCGACCGACTGGTGCACTTCCTGATCCGCCTGCACCCCTCCGGCGCCCAGGCTGTCCCGGACGGCGACGGCTGGAGCATCTTCCTGCCCGGCGTGCCGGTCGCCGCGGACGGCGCCACCATCGAGGAGGCCGTCGATGAGATGATCGACGCGCTGCGCGACTACGCCGAGGCATGGACGGAGCGGCTGCGCCTCGCCCCGAACCACGAGGACAACTGGGGGCTGGTGCAGATCGTCACGTTGGCTTCCGACGAGCAACTTCGTAACTGGCTGCTGGCCGCCTGACCAGCTTGTCGGAGAAGCGGCCTCCGGCCACCCGGAGCGACCACGAGACCTTCTGCACAACTGAGGGTTGGATCGAGCGCAAGCGCGCCAACGGCAAGCGCGGGTCTCACCACGTCAACTACGAGTTGCCGCTGCCGGATGGACGGATCCTGTACACGCGGATCAGTCATCCGGTCGACCGGACCGACTATGGACCGAGCATCTTTCGGCACATCCTGCGTGACCAGTTGCAGGTGAGTGCTGAGGAGTTCTGGGACTGCGTCAACAACCAGGTGCTGCCGAACCGGGGACAGACGCAACAGCTCGCGGAGGCGATCCCGCTGGGCGTCATCCGGATCCTCACCCAGGAGGCGCACATCCCGGAGGCGGAGGTGCGCACGATGACGAAGGCCGAAGCCGTCGCCAGGGTCGCCGAGTTCTACACGACCGGCAAGTGATCCGCTGCACGGCTCACCCGACCAGGTAGGCGCCCGCATGGCCATAGCGACCATCAGCCGGGTGTGGAGGTAGGCGTTTCGCCGCTTGGCGCTCCAGGTCGTTGCACAGGGACTCCAAGGCCTTGGCCTGCCCTCGCCGCGTCGGCGCGCCCCATCACGCGGGTCGCAGGTGAAGTGGATCTCCTCGGTCTCGCCGGGGAACCGGACACTGGCCTTGGACTGGACGAAGATGTGCTGGTTGGTCATCTCGCCGGTCGCGGTGTCGCGCAGTTCGAGGGTGCCGTCGATCCCTGGGTCGATGTGCCGCTCGTGCCATATCTGCAGCACCCTGATGGACGGGCCGGTCGAGACCCGCCCACCTGGGCGTTCAGCTGGGCCTGTCGAAACCCCCGTGACTGAACACTTCGACAGGCCCAGAAACCAGCAGTCGGAACCCGACTCAGCGAGTGCGGCGGCGCCACATCAGGAGGCTGACCCCACCCGCGGCGAGTAGGCCGAACCCGACGAGCGCGTAGAGCTGGGTGTTCTCGTCCGAGCCGGTGGCGGGAAGGTCACCGGAGGCATCGCGCTCGGCCTCGACGCCCTTGACCTCGTCGCCCGACTCACCGGTCGAACCGTTGTCGCCCGAGCCGGAACCGGCGGACCCGTTGCCGTTGCCGTTCCCGTCACGTTCGCCTTCGCGGCCCTTGACCTCGTCCTTGCCCTTCTCCTCGACCGTGACGTTCTCGCTGTCGCTGCTCTTCTTGTAGACCTTGTTGCCGTTGTAGGTGGCGGTGACCTGGTAGGTCTTGCCTGCCTTCAGGTCGGTCGGCATGTCGTAGGTCGCCTTGCCGTTGACGAGAGTGACCGTCTGCGGGTCATGGCCGGAGACGCGGAAGGTGACCGTGCCCTGCGGCGTGCCGTCGTCGGAGGAGACCGTGACGCGCGCGGTGTTGCGCTGGCCCGGACGCACAGTAGTGCGGTCCAGGGTGAGGTCGGTGTTCGTGACGACGCTTGCCGGATAGGCCCGTTCGGCGATCGCTGGTGAAGAGGTCACGAGGGCCGGGCTCGCGAGCTGGCTGACGGCCAGGACACCACCCACGGCCAGTGCGCCGACGAAATTCTTGATGATCAGTTTTGAAAACAACGCTTCCCCCGAGAAAAGCCTCTTGAAATTGTGTGACTCGACGAACGTAACCCCCCGAATCGGACATAACAACCTCAATCGGCCGCTGACCACGGAATGAAACGCACCCGTAACGTGAATCCGACCGTGTTCACATCAGGGTCGCGACCTCTTCAACGGCTCCCACCAGTCACGACGCGAGCGGTACCACTCGACCGTCTCGGCCAGGCCCTGCTCGAAGGTGACCTCCGGCTTGAAGCCGAGCTCGCGCTGGATCTTGCTCGTGTCGACGGAGTAGCGCAGGTCGTGACCCAGCCGGTCGGGCACCCGCTCGACGCGGTCCCAGCCGGCGCCCGGAGGCCTCGAGCAGCAGGCCGGTGAGATCGCGATTGGTGAGCTCGGTGCCGCCGCCGATGTTGTAGATCTCCCCCGGCCGGCCTCCGAGAAGCACGAGATGCAGCGCTCGGCAGTGGTCGTCGACGTGCAGCCAGTCGCGGACATTCGCGCCCTCGCCGTACAGGGGAACCGAGTGTCCGTCGATCAAATTGATCGTGAATAGCGGGATTATCTTTTCGGGAAACTGGTACGGCCCGTAGTTGTTCGAGCACCGCGTAATACACACGGGCACGCCGTGGGTCCGGTGGTAGGACCGGCACAGCAGGTCGCTGCTCGCCTTGGAGGCGGAGTACGGCGAGTTCGGCAGGAGCGGCTCCTCCTCCGTCCAGCTCCCGGAGGCGATCGACCCGTAGACCTCGTCGGTCGAGACGTGCACGAACTTCGACACACCATGCGAGCGGGCGGCGTCGAGGAGGACCTGCGTCCCGACGACGTTCGTCGTCACGAAGTCGGCCGCGTCGCGGATGGAGCGGTCGACGTGCGACTCGGCGGCGAAGTGGACGACCGCGTCGGCCTCGGCCACCAGCTCGCCCACAACAACGGGGTCGCAGATGTCGCCCACGACGACCCGCAGTCGTGGGTCCTGGGCGACCGGCGCGAGGTTCTCGAGGTTGCCCGCGTAGGTGAGCTTGTCGAGGACCACCACCGACGAGGGGCGGTCGAGTCCCCAGGCGTCGCCGAGGACCGAGCGCACGTAGTGACTGCCGATGAACCCGGCGCCCCCTGTGACCAGCAGCTTCATGTGTCCCCTTATTGCCTCGAGCGGCCGATCGTAACCAGACATCTCCGCCGCAGAGGGGACGGGAAGTTTCGCCGACGCAGGGGGTGGCACCATGTGCGGGTGACTGAATCTCGTCAAAGTCCACCCCAGTACTCGCCTTCGCCCCGCGAGCTCGACGACCTCGAGCTGCTCAGCCACGGCGCGCTCGCGCCGCTGACCGGGTTCGAGGGCCCCGAGGGACTCGTCACCCTCCACGTGCCGGCCGACGTCGCGGAGTCCGCGAAGAGCGCCGGGGCGATCGAGCTGGTCGACCCCGAGGGCGTCCCGCTCGCGACGGTCACGGTGGAGTCGGTGTACGACACGGAGGCCGAGGGGACGGCCGGCGTCGTCGGCGACGTCGCGCCGATCACCCACAACGAGTTCGGCGCCTTCCGCCGGCTCTACCTCTCGCCCGACGAGGTGAAGAAGCAGTACGGCGACCGCGCCGTCACCGTCCCGGTCGCCGGGGCACTCACCACCGAGGACCTCGAGCACATCCGCAAGGCCGCGGACGGCGCGCCCGTCGTACTCCTGGCCCTGGTCGGCACCGGCACCCCCGAGCTCCCCGCACCGGCCCTCATCCGCGCCACGCTCGCAGCGGCGAACCAGCTACCCGGACGCGAACGTCGTGGCAGTGCCCCTGGCCTCCCGTGGCGACGCGGCCCTCGACCACGAGCTCGGCCAGCGGGTCGTCGCGGCCTACGCGCCCGGCGACGTCGTGGCCGTCACCGGCGAGGGCGAGCTGCCCGACGACATCGCCGGGATCGTGGACGCCGCCCTGCCGGAGCCGCACGAGCAGGGGCTCGTCCTGTTCTTCACCGGTCTCTCCGGCAGCGGCAAGTCGACGCTGGCCCGCGCGCTGCACGACGTGATCCTCGAGCAAGGCGACCGCTCGGTCACGAGCCTCGACGGTGACGTCGTACGCCGGAACCTCTCGGCGGGCCTGACCTTCTCGAAGGAGGACCGCGAGACCAACATCCGCCGGATCGGCTGGGTCGCGGCCGAGATCAGCCGTCACGGCGGTGTCGCGATCTGCAGCCCGATCGCCCCGTTCGACAGCACGCGCAAGCAGGTGCGCCAGATGGTCGACGAGGCGGGAGGCGCGTTCGTGCTGATCCACGTCGCGACCCCGCTCGAGGAGTGCGAGCGGCGCGACCGGAAGGGCCTCTACGCCAAGGCACGTCGCGGGGAGATCCCCGAGTTCACCGGCATCTCCTCGCCGTACGAAGAGCCGGAGGATGCCGCGGTCCGTGTCGACACCACCGGCCGCACCATCGACGACGCCCTCGACGACGTGCTCACCCACCTGCGCGCGGAGGGCTACCTGTCGTGAACGAGATCCTCACCGTCTCCGCCCTCTCGGTTCTCATCGTCAGCTTCTTCATCGGCATCGTCGTCGGCCTCACCGGCATGGGCGGCGGCGCACTCATGACGCCGGCGCTGATCTTCCTCAACGTGCCGCCGACCGCCGCGGTCGCGAACGACCTGGTCGCCGCCTCCGTGAACAAGTCGGTCGGGGCGACCGTGCACTACCGCGAGGGGTCGCCGAACCTGAAGCTCGCGATGTGGCTGATCATCGGCTCGGTGCCGACCGCCTTCGCAGGGGCGTTCATCATCAAGGCGATCGGCGGTGGCGAGGGCGAGCAGGACAGCTTCCTCGTCTACGCGATCGGCGTCGCACTGCTGTTCACGGCGGCGACGTACGCGCTGAGGATGTACCTCAACCTCCGCATCGTCACCGACGGCGGCGTCCTCTCCCAGGACGACCCGCCCGTGCGACCGCTCCCGACCCTCCTCGTCGGCGCCGTCGGCGGCCTCCTCGTCGGCATCACGTCCGTCGGCTCGGGCTCGCTGATCATGGTGGCGCTGCTCCTGCTCTACCCGACCCTGTCGGCAGTGCGACTCGTCGGGACCGACCTGGTCCAGGCGGTGCCGCTGGTGCTCTCGGCCGCGATCAGCCACGTGCTGGTCAGCGGCGTCGAGTGGGGCGTGCTCATCCCGCTGATCGTCGGCGGCACCCCCGGCACCTTCCTCGGCGCGCGCCTCGCCAACTGGGTCTCCCAGTCGGTGATCCGCCGCGGCATCGTGATCGTGCTGACCCTGACCGGCCTGAAGATGCTCGGCGTCCCGCCGCAGTGGGTCGGCATCATCGGCGCCGGCATGCTCATCCTCGGCCCGGTCCTCTGGGGCCTGATCCGCCAGAGCCGCGGGCTGCCGGCGTTCGACACCATCCCGGTGCCCGCGCCAGGAGGCAACCGCGACCGCGAGCGCCAAGACGCCCGCGACTGAGGTGCAGTACGGCGACCCGGACCTCGACGAGGTCGTCCGGCTCGAGCGACGACTGCTCGACCCGGTTGTGCGGGCCGACGACGTGGTTCTGCTGACGTTCCGGATCGTCGGGGAGGTCGATCGGCTGCGCAGCTCGGTGTGGGTGCGTGACAGCCACTTGGGTTGGCGGCTCCGGTTCCACCAGGGCACGCGCGCCGCGACTTAAGGGACGTGGCCCAGCGCCGTGCGGAACGTTGTCCACTTCTCCCTCTTCAGGGATTTCGCTTTGTCGTACGACTGTCGTACGCTAGTTTCATCTGTGACACCTAAGTCATCTGTGACATCACTAGGGGTAAGCCGCCATGCAGACGCTTGAGACCGCCAAGATCCCGTCCGAGCAGCTTGATGCACTCGATGAGTTCGCGCGCTCCGATGCCGGTCCCGAGTTGCGCGATCTTCTGCTGAGCATCAGCCGCTGCATCCGCGAAGGTGACGAAGTTGTGACCATCGACGGCGACAAGACGATCACGCCGAGCCAAGCCGCAGAGCGTCTACACATGAGCCGCACTCACCTCTACAAATTGCTCGACCGCGGCGAGATCCTCTCCCACCGAGTTGGTCGCGATCGTCGCATCCGCATGCGCGACCTTGTTGAGTTCGAGAAGCAGCACCAGCGCGACCGTCGCGAGCTTGCCGAACGCTTCGCTCATCAGCGCAAGACCGCTGTTGCAGCCAACGACGAGATCGCCGACCTGCTCTGAGGTAGGGCGAGTCGGCGACCATCGTCGGCGCGCTTAGGCAAAATGGGACGAGTGCACCATCGCCGCGCTCGACCGACGCTCCGCGTGCTCCAAGAGGATTTGACCTCTGGTTGGGAGTCCGCGCACCCCCAACGCGCGTTGGCTGACGGTCGCCTCGCGGACCTGCATCCATTGAGCGAGTTGCCGCATCCCCTCATTGACAAGGCTGCGAACTCGTTTGGGGCTGACCCGGCTGACGACAATTTCGTGGGACCTATCGCGAGTTCGACCCGCCTGCGGCTGCTTGAGATCAAGCAGTCGCAGTGGCGGGGCGGCGTCTGGGAGGACCCAGAGACGGGGGTCTGCTGGCTGGTGGCCGCTGGGCTCGCAAAGGGTGGGCATCAGGATCGGGATGACTTCTACAAACAGATCGATCGTGAGAACGAGTCCGGGGATCCGACGCGTTGGCTACCGGCGGAGAGGGACATCCGCCTACTCAAGCAGGAGACAGCGGCGCGGCTCCGCACCGAGTGGGAGCTCAGGACGCAAGAGGCCGTGTTCGAAGCCTTGCGGGACATCCACGGAGGAGGAACTCGACGGTTCGAGGTCAACCACCCCGTGCCTGGCAAGGGCCGGTTCGCTCGCATCGACTGCACCGTGTCGGTGGTCCGCGAGGTTGCATATGAAGCCGACGAGGTGCTGGTCGAAATCATTCCTGAGAATCAGTACGCCGGAAGCAATCTACTTTGGCAACTCGCGGTCCGGGTCCTCACCTCTATCGAGCCGCCGGAGCAACGATGGGATCGTTTCGGCAATACGTACTCGAACATCGGCGAGCCGGGTGCGTGGGCTGACCGGGTCGATGCCCTGGAGTTGCTCGTCAGTGCTGGCGAGCTGGCCGTATCCGAACCGGGATCGACGAGTCATTACGCCCATCGCGAGCACCTCGCGGGCAAGACCATAAATGGCGAGGCCGTCCGTGGCCTCTGTGGCGCCTACTTCGTGCCGACTCAGGATCACGACTCGCTGCCCGCATGTGCGACTTGCCAGGAGCGTCTGGCAGAACTGCCGGAGTGACCCCGCTCGAACCGTGGCTTCAGACCGCCGATTCACCCATATGAGCGGTGATCCAGCCGGATGTACTCGCGGGTCAGGTCGCGAGGTGGTGTGCAGACAGTTCGGGGACACAAGCTCTTCGAACCCAACACAGTGACCAGGCATCCGCCTCGGCGGCTCGTTGGACCCGATCCGTTGGCCACGCTGCCGAGCGGTCCGCGCCACGGGTCTAATCCGCGCGCTCGTGCAGATTAGGGCCCAAGGACAGCGCCAACCAGGTCTTGGGGCGCCTATTCTGCGTCGCAGCGCAGATTAGGGAATACGTCTCAGTAGGCGCCGCTGCCGGTGAACACGACCCGGACTGTCTTCCAGAGGATCACCAGGTCGTGCATGAGCGACCAGTTGTCGACGTAGTAGAGGTCGAGCCGCTCCGACTCGTCGGCGGTGAGGTCCGAGCGCCCGGAGACCTGCCAGAGGCCGGTCATGCCGGGACGCACCTTGAGCCTGCGGGTCATGTCGGAGTGGTATGCCTCGACCTCCCGCGGCAGCGGCGGCCTCGGGCCGACCAGGCTCATCTCGCCGCGCACGACGTTGATCAGCTGCGGCAACTCGTCGAGGGAGTACTTCCGCAGGACCTTGCCGACCCTCGTCACGCGTGGGTCTTCACGCATCTTGAAGAGCCCGCCGTGGCCTTCGTTCTGGCTCAGCAGCTCCTCGAGGTGCCTGTCCGCGTCCACCGTCATGGAGCGGAACTTGAAGCACTCGAACTCCCGGCCGTCGATGCCGACCCGGACCTGCTTGTAGAAGACCGGCCCGCCGTCGTCCCGCTTGATCATGAAGGCCACCACGGCGAACACCGGGCTAAGCAGGAGCAGCCCGAAGGCCGATCCGAAGAAGTCCAGCGCCCGCTTCGCGAGGGCCTGGACTCCCGAGAGCTGGGGCTGCTCGAGCTCGATGAGCGGCAGACCCGCGACCGGTCGCGGCCGGATCCGCCCGCCCGCGATATCGGTCAGGTTTGGTACGACGGCCAGCTGCGTGTCCGTGCCCTCCAACGCCCACGCGATGCGCCGGATGTGGCGAGGTGACTCCCCCGCCCCGGAGAGCAGGAACACGTGGCTGGCGCCGGAGTCCACAACCACCTCATGCAGGGACGAGGTCGGGAAGACCCACGGCACGGGGCCGATCGGCTCCCACGCCTCCTCCTCCGGCACACAAGCCGCGACGACCTGCAGGCCGGCGTACTTGGACCGCTCGAGCTCGTTGACGAGGCTCTCGACGGTGTGCCGTCGGCCGACTGCGACGACGGGCCGCATGTAGAGGCCCCGGCAGTGAGCTCGGCGAAGCATCTGCCTCACGACGAAGTGAGAGAGCACCAGGACGGTCAGCCCCAGCCCGAACGTGATCGAGTAGAACGCCCGGGACATCTCGAACTGGAACAGGTAGCCCGCGATGGCGAGCGAGGCCGCAAGGAACACGGTGCCTGCCACGACCGCCTTCAGCTCGTGGATCGATCCGGCGACGTTCTCGATGTCGTAGGCGTCGGCCACCTCGAGAATGCAGTACCAGACGACGACCAGCGGCACCGCCCAGAGCAGGTAGTCCGTCCCCCAGCCCGTGGTCGGTTCCACGGCCCCGTCGCTGGACCAGTAGCGCCAGGCCACCGCCGTGGCGAGGAACATCAGGACGGCGTCAGCGATTCGCACCGCTGCTTCGTAGGTGTGCAGGCCGACGCCTGTCGTCGAAGGTGCGCGGAGCTCGAGAACCGACACTGCGCAAAGCCCCCATCAACAAGTCGTATTCGGCCCCACCCGCATCGCGAGCAACCCGTCGCTTCCATACCCTAGGAATGTCCTCTCAAAACAGACACAGCGGGGTCATGCGGACGAACCGGACAGCCGCTGGAAGACCGTGACGGCGCTTACAGACCAGTTTTGG
>CAVQSC010000007.1:0-4524 GCA_963715375.1 uncultured Actinomycetota bacterium
CAGCGATCGTGATGGTCGCCGCGGGTTAGATTCCCTTCCTACGGGACGACTGGGAAGAACGGCGAGACGTCGGGAACCTCCACACTGCCGCTGTAGGTGTCCCACGGCAGGTTGTCGTAGACGGCGCCGCCGGTGCTGCACAGGGAGTCAAAGGCGCTGCCTGTCAGCGTCGCCTTCCTGTTGTCGGTCGTCGCGTTCTTGTCGACGTCGATCTCCACCGTGGAGTCCACCAGCTTCTCGGTCACCGTGTTGCAGGTGAGGACGATGATCTTCATCTGGGGGTTGTTGACGAAGTCGAGCGCGGCGGAGAACACCGTCGCACTCGTCACGTTGACCGTCTGGGTGCCGGTCACGATGTCGTAGCCGGCGGGTGCCGCCGTCTCCGTGATCGTGTAGCGACCGAGCGGCTTGTCGTCGAGCTGGAACTCTCCGGCCGTCGTGTCCGTGTCGGGAGCGCTGTTGTCCACGACCGAGACACACACGTCGGCGATGTCGGTGTAGCTGGTGCCGTCGTAGCTGTGCGTCTGGCACACCTGGAACGTGGCTCCGCCGAGAAGTGCACCGGTGTTGTCCTTCTTCAACCAGCGCAAGGAGCCGCACGAGTCGAAGCCAGTGGACTCCGGCGCGATGAAGTCCTTCATCGCGGCTGTGAAGGAGTCGGACGACCGGCTCTTGAGGTAAGCGCTACCGAAGGAGGTGCAGCCCGTGCCGCCGGCGATCTGGTCCCAGTCGACCGAGGCCTCGCCGAAGGTGCGACTCGACATCGCACCCAGACCATCGGACTCACCGTCGGGGATGGCCGAGGTGTTGATCGAACCGGTTGCGATTCCCGAGCTCGTGAGGTTCACCCTGTCACCCCAGCAAGGCACTGAGTTCGCGGCCTCACACTGCGAGCCCGCTCCGCTTGTCACCCACCGCGACAGGAACAGCTCCGGGTGCGTTCCACCCTGGGCAAGGTCGTACTGGAGCAGCAGGTCCCCGGTGCTCCGGATCGGCGTGACACCATTGGACGACAGCCCAGTTCCCTCGGCCTTGTTCTTGTTGAACTCGAAGTCCATGTTGGTCGTACCCGTGGGCTCCTGCACTCGCTGCCAGTACAGGTGCAAGAACTGGGTCGAAGGGTTGATCGTCTCGAGGTAGAAGCCGAAGTTGAGCAGGTCGCTCTTGTTGTTCGGGATGGAGCCGTCGACCACTGTCGGGACGGCCGTGTCTTCCTTCGTGCCCTGGCCGAACGAGTCGTCGTTCTGACCGGTCTCCGCGTCCTCACCGTTGACCTGGGCGACGCCCGCCCAGTCGATCGACGGGCTGGGGTCATCGACCTTCAGGTTGGCGTTGGTGTCGATCTCGAAGTTGCTACCGGAGAGGCTCACCTCTGAGTGACTGGCCTCGGCGATCGCCGGGATGAGTGCTGCGGCCAGTGCGGCCGCTGCCGCGCCGGCGATGAGCCGGCGACGTCGTGCAGACATTGCGTTTGACATGAGTGTTGCCCCCTCGCCTGACGCGGCGCACGGTGCACCGTCGTCGCCCGGCTGTCCCGAGACCCCCAGTCCGGGTCTGTGCGCTAGCGCCCCAGAGTCCGGGGGGCGTACCGCACGCTCTTTGACGATGCGCGTCCACGGGGCGCTGAGACAATGACGAGGTGTGCCTGGACCATGTGGCCTATACCTCTGCGCGCGCCCGGTCGGCATGTCCCGCAAAAAGGTGACAGTGCCCTGGTCCGGAGACCGGGGCACCGCCATTCGAGTCAGCCTGAACGGGCTAGCCCGGTCAGCTGTGTCAGCTGGCGGCGGCGAAGTCGTCCCGGTCGTGGTCCTTCGTGAGGGGATCTCCGTCACCTCTTCCGCTGCCGCTCCGGGCGCGCACGCACGGAGCCCAAGGCCTTGGCCTCGGGCTCCGCGCAGCACCGTCGCCCTGATTGCGGGCGGTCAACGGTTTACGGGTCGACGGCCGTCAGCTTCTTCACCGTCACTGCCGGCGAGTTGGCCTCGCAGAGCTGGCCGTTGAGTGTCCGGCTCACGTGCAACCGGAGGTCCACCACCCACACCTTGCCTTCGTAGGCGCCGCTGGCGGCTCCGGTGGCGATGTTGAACGACACCGCCTCGGGGCTGGCGTCCTGGGTGTCGAACGTCGCGTAGGTGATGTCCTCGGTGGTCTTCGAGGCCAGGTCGCTCCACGCGCCACCGTCGATCCGGTACTGCCACTGGAACGAGGGGTTGTCACCCGCTGGGGCGTTGGACCCTCCGTTCATGGCGACAGTCAGGGCGGAACCGTCCGCACTCTGCTTCACAGCGGTGGCAGAGAGTGCGTCGCGGATGTCCTTCGCAGCCGAGTTCTGGGTCGTCGTGCACGGCGTGGCTTGGTCGTCACTGGCCGAGACGTGGATCCGGTAGCTTCCCTCACCGAATGGCTGAGTCCCATCCGTGTTCGGGTCGGAGTCCGCGTCGATGTCGAAGCTGCCCGAGACCGCGCCGTCCGGGTCATCCGTGAACGTCGTGGCACTGCCGACGTCGGTCCAGCTGCCTGAGACCAGCCTCTGCACCTGGACGGAGATGTCGTACGGCGCCTTGCCACCGGAGACCTGCGAGCTCCAGTCGAAGGTGCTGTCACAGTCCGGTGTGACCGTGGCTGTCGCCGAGAGGTCGTTGTACACCGAGATGGAGCTGGTGGTGTACTGCGCGGTGCACGCCGGCTTCCCGGTGCTGGCATTCGCCTCGTCGGTCACCGTGACGACGCCGCGGTACGTCCCTTGCCCACCACCCGTGACGTTGTCCATGTCGATCGAGCCCGACACGTTCGTCCTGGTGGCGACCTCGGTCCACACGTCCGGACCGGTCGATGTCAGCTTCTGGAAGCTCCACGAGTACGACTTCGTGCCCACACCACCTGTTGCGGTGGCGGAGTAGTCGAAGGCGTTGCCGCACTGGGGTGTCAGCGATGCCGTCACGCCCAGACCGCGGTGAACGACGATGCTCCCGGACGAGCTCGTGTCGCAGCTGTTGGCGTCCGACACCGCCTGGGAGACAGCGATGGTCACGCTGTCCTGCCCGGCCGGCAGGCCGACCGACACCTGACCGGAGTACGCGCCGGTCGCGGTCCAGGTGCTCTTGCCGTTCGCGTGTGTGGGTCCGCTCAAGGAGAGTGGACTGACGCCCGTCAAGGTCACGCCCGTTGCCTGGCCTGCCGCGGGGTCCGCGATCTCGAACTTCCAGTCCGGGGCGGTCCCGGTGTCGATCGACGAGTCGAAGGAGAACTTTGCGTCGCACAGCTCGGCCAGCGTCTGGGTGGGGTTGACCGGAGCGAAGAAGTCGAAGCTGAAGATCTTCGTGAGGTCCTTCAGGTCGCTGTTGTCGGTCGACGACGCCCGGGTGCGGACCTGGACGAAGCGACTGACGGCAGTGCAGGTGTCGGAGGGGTCGATGTCCAGCAGGGAGAGCGGAACCTTGGCCTCGGCGAACTGGAACCGGTCAATGGTGCTTGTGGTCCAGTCCCCGTGCGAGTTGACGGTGCCCCACGGCGCCGAGGGCGTGGCGGCGTTGTTGATCGACGTGACGATCCCGCCGATGGTGGTCGCCTTGTACGAGCCGTCGCGATCGGAGTCGGCGGGCGGGTCGACGGTCCCCGGGTCAACGTCGGGATCGTCGTAGACGAACCGGAAGGGGGTCGCCGAGCCGGAGCTGCCGGACCCCTGCATCTCGAAGGTGAGGAGGACGTCGTTCTCGGTTCGCGTCGGGATGTAGTCGGGGAAGTCGGGGTCGCTCGGCGCGCGCTTGTTGAACTCCCAGTCGAAGGCGGTAGTGCCGTTGTTGCCGCGGCGCTCCATCCCGAAGAACGCGTCGGTGGAGTTGTTGGCGATGTAGGCCTGGGTGATGTCGTACTTCGACGAGCCGACGCTTCCGGGACCCGGGTTCCAGGTGTCGAGCTGGTTCTCCTTGCCGCCGGTCAGGAAGATGTCCTGATCGGCTCCCGCGATGCCGTCGACGACCCGGAAGCCGTTCCAGTGCCCCTTCTGCGCCGCTGCGTCGGTTCCGACGGTGAGGGCGGTGTTCGCCAGGCAGTCCTTCACCCAGTCGAACCCGGTAACGGTCGCGTTGAAGTTGTTGCCCGAACATCCGGTCGCGGGGGCGGGATAGAGGTTGGCGTCGTTGGACACCTCGATGGCGTTGCTGCCGATGTTCCCGTTGGCGCCGATCGCCCCGGCTGGGACCATCGCAACCACAAGGACTGTGGCCGCCAAGATCGCCTGCCCGGTCCGATGCCGCGACCATCCGCCCGCGGTGAATCCGCGCGCACGCCTGTAGACCATTCTTCCGATGTCATGCATGAGCGAGTCCCCTCCACCCCGGACGACGCACCGTGCGCCGCCGTTGGCCCAGGCCCCGAGCCCCACCGGACCTGCACGCAATCACCCCACTGTCTGGGAGGTCCCTTAGCGCACGGTCCGACAATGCTCGTCCATCCACCAATCGGACAATGACGAGGTATGTCTGGACCATGTGGACCCATCCGTTTGCGCGACGCCGCTTA
>CAVQSC010000008.1:0-4965 GCA_963715375.1 uncultured Actinomycetota bacterium
TACTCCTCGTCAACGCAGCCGTCGTCGCGGGAGCGGGGCTCGCTGGGATCGTCCACCCGGCGAACCCCCACCGTCACTTCCTCTTCCTCGGCGTTCTCACCGGCGCCGTGCTGATCGGATTCGGCTACACGGGTCCCTTGCACGGTTGGTGGGCGCAGGAACGATTGGCGCTCCTCGACGCCGATCTCGCGCCGTTCCGCAACCTTCACAAGTACGACGTCGTGCTGAGGCTCAGCCTGGTCCTCGGGCTCGCGCACATCCTGTCGACGGTGGGCGAGTACGTGCGAGCCGCGTCCAGGACGCTGCCGGCGAAGATGGCGATCCTGGCAGTGGTCGTCTCCGTCGCGGGCCTCGCCGTGCCGGCGTACGCGGGCCGGCTGCCCCCGACCGGTGCGTTCGACGACGTCCCCGACTACTGGCAGCAGACGGCCGACTACCTGGCGCAGGAAAGCCGTGGAACCGCTCTGCTGGTGCCGGCGAGTGCGTTCGGTGACTACCGGTGGGGGAGCCCTCGCGACGACGTCCTGCAACCGCTAGCTGCGAGTCCGTGGGCAGTGCGCAACATCATCCCCCTCGCACAGCCGGGGAACGTTCGCCTGCTCGACGCGATCACGCGTGAGCTGGAACGGGGTCGACCCAGCCCCCGCCTGGCCGGGCTGCTCGCGGACAACGGCGTCGGGCACCTGGTCGTGCGCAATGACATCCACCCGTTCCGCTCGAGCCCACCGAACCCGGTGGTGCTCCACCAGGCGCTGAACGGTTCACCGGGGATCCAAAAGGTGGCCGAGTTTGGTCCCACCATCGGTGGAAGGGCAGTCTCCACCACCGACCAAGACGTGCGGGTCGTGGTGAACCGGGGTCGTCAGGAGGCGTACGCCGCCGTGGAGGTCTACGCCGTCGACCACGCGCGCGGGAAGGTGTCTGCGTGGACGGCCGACAGCGTCCCCGTGGTCGCCGGTGAGCCCGGCGCGGCCCTGTCCGACCGCTCGGCCCCGGGCACGGTCGATCTCTCGAGACCCACGGTGCTCGTCGGGGACAGGGCGAGGCATTTCTGGTCCGGCCCCACTGTTCTTACCGACGGTCTGCGCCGCCGGGAGATGGCCTTCACCGCAGTTCGCGAGAACGAGTCGGCGACGATGACCGCGGAGGAGCCTTGGGTGCTCAGCTCCGTAGAGCCGAACCACCGCCTCTACGACAGGCAGTCGCGGTACGAGACCCATGCGCAGTGGGCGGGCGTGGCCTCCGTGCAGGCATCCTCCGCCCAGTCGCAGGCGAGCGCCTTGCCGCCCATCCGGACCGACAGGCTGCCCGCCGCCGCGATCGACAGTGACCGCTCGACCGAATGGGTCTCGACGGGTGTCGCGGGTGCTGTCGGCCAATGGTGGCGGGTGATCTTCGAGGCGCCTCGCGAGGTGCCCCTGCTGCGAGTCACGGCGGGGACGACGCGGGGGCCGGAGGTCACCAGACTCAGGGTCGTGACGGACCGCGGCGTCTCGACGGTGGCCGCGCCGACGCCGGGCAGGTCAGCGACGTACGAGCTGCCGGCCGGACTCGTCTCGTTCGTGGAGCTCCGGGCCGCGCGCGTCCGCGGGGGGATCGGCGGCCAGTTCGCGCTGGCCGAGGTGACAGCCCCCGGCGTCGTCGCCCAGCGGTTCCTGGCTCTGCCGGACGTCTTCGAGGACAACCCGCGACACGTCCTGCTCTCGAGGGAGGTCGACCGACCCGCTTGCGCTGTCGTGAACGGGACCACGGTGTGCGACGACCTCTGGTTGAGGCACGGTGAGGAGAAGGAGTCCATCCAGCGAATCGTGCCGCTGCCCGGCGCCGCCCCGTACGCCGTGGATGTCACTGCCTCGCTCATCCCGAGCCGGGTCACGGCAGGAGAGCTCGCCGACTCCTTCCCGGTCCGGGTCCAGACCTCGAAGCCGCTGTCCCAGGACGTGAGGGCAAGTGGCCTCGCGACTCTGGACGGGGACCCGCGGACCGCTTGGGTAGCGGCTCCCGGGGTCACGCCCTCCATCCGGCTGAGCTGGGCCGAGCCGGTGAGGCTCGGCGCCGTGGACGTGGAGGTCGCCCGGACGACTCCGGGGGCGAGACCGCTGCAGCTCCTCCTTGTCGCAGGTCGTGAGAGCAGGACCGTGGACCTGCGGGACGGCGGTGGCAGGTTCCGGCGGCTGGTGACCGACGAGGTGCTGATCCGGTTCCCACAGGTCGAGACGGCGCACTCCTTGGAGTCCGGTCGTGCGATCCCGCTGACGGTCGGCGTGGGCGAGCTCTCGTTCCCCGGGGCGGCGCTGCCTGAGGTCGACCCGGACGACGACGTCGACCACGGGTGCGGGAGCGGCCCCACGCTGTTCGTCAACGGCGAAGGCACGCAGACCAGGGTCGTGATGAGCCTGTCCGACCTCATGAGCGGTGAGTCGGTCTCGGCCCTGTGGTGCGGCGACGGGCCGGTGTCGATGCGGGAGGGCGACAACGTCGTACAGGTGCTGCCCTCGACCCTCGTCAAGCCCGACTCGGTGATGCTGACGCTCGATGGGGCGCCGACCGTAGCACCGCGTTCGGTCCCTGTAGACGTCGAGGCCTGGGGTGGGGATCGTCGGGTGGTTCGGATCGCAGATCACGACGAGCCAGTCCTCCTGGTTGTGAGCGAGAACATCAACCCAGGCTGGTCGGCAACGCTGAACGGCGGGGAGCTCACCGCACAGCGCGTGGACGGGTGGAGACAGGGCTGGATCGTTCCACCCGGCGTCGACCAGGTGGTCAGACTCGAGTTCACACCGCAGAAGCCCTTCCTTACTGCCCTGCTCGGCGGCGTCGACGCGGTGCTCGTGGTGGTCGCCGCGGCGATGCCGTGGGGACGCAGGCGCAGGTACGCCGGCGTCGGGACGTGCGCATGCGCGGACCGGCTGGTCGCTGTCGCGGCCCTCCTGGCAGGGGGGCTCATCGCCGGCTGGGTGGGATTCCTGGCCTTCGCGGCTGCGGTGTTCCTCGGCAACGCCGTTCGCGCGCGGATCTGGGCTCCCTACGTCGCCGGTGCCGCGCTTGCTCTCGCCGGGCTCGCGCATGCCGCGGTCCGGGCTGGTGAGGATCAGGTCCCGCTCGAGCTCGGTCAGGCGCTGGGTTTGACGGCCCTGTCGATCGCCGTGGCCGGCCTGGGAGCGAAGGGCCCCGCGTTCTTGAGGCGAAGGAAGGGGCGCTCGAGGACGTAGAAGCTGAAGGCTGCCATGACGATCGTCAGGGCCACGGTAACCAGGAAGACGTCCTGGAAGCGGCCGGTGAACACCTTCACGCCAAGCACGTCCATGACCGTCTCGAGTGCGATCAGGTGGAGGCAGAAGATCCCGTAGGAGATGTCACCCAGCCATACGGCGGGGCGAGAGCTCGCCACGCGACGGACCACCCCCTCCGACTCCGGGCCGAACACCAGAGGCAGGACGAAGAAGGCTGCGCTGACGGTGTAGAGCACGGACTTGGTGAGAGCCTCGGCAGCGGTCGCGGGGAGCAGCAGCCTCGGCCCCGCCAGCGGTGTGCAGGCCAGCGCGAACACCGCTGCTCCGATCAGCCAGCACCCCACGAGATCTCCGCCCAGGCGGTCGAGGAGGCCCCATCGCCGGTCCTGTCGCTGGCGCCTGCCGTAGACGCTGACCACGGCGAAGGCGACGCCCACGCAGAACCACGGCATGAAGCCGGGCAGCCACTGGTGGTAGTGCTCCACCCGCGGGTTGCTGAGCCCCCCGGCCACCGCCTGCCATGCGAAGCCCAGCACTGAAAGCCCGGCGAGAGCAGCCAGGATCCGGGCAGGAGACCAGTCCGACCGGCTCGAGCGATAGAGGAGCCCGGCACACAGGAGAGGAAGCATCACGTAGAACGCAACCTCTGTGCACAGGCTCCACATCTGGGTCAGGCCGGTAGGCAGCAGGCCAGGGGTGTAGATCTGCGTCAGCGTCAGGTTGTTCAGAAGCTCCCCGAACGACATGCCGGCGTTCTCCGGCAGAGACAGGGCCGTGAGGACGGTGACCCAGTACAGCGGCAGGATCCGCAGCCCGCGTTTCCACAGGAAGTGCCGGGCGGAGGGTGCGGGTCGGCCCGAGGCCTGGGCGGCGAAGAACGGGCGGCTCAGCAGGAAGCCGGAGAGCACGAAGAAGAGAGTGACACCGAAATCGAGCCGGGACAGGAAGGCGCCGAAGGCACCCCGGGTGACCTCACCGGTGTCGAACGCCGTGTGCGTGGCCACCACACCGAGCGCCGCCACTGCCCGCACCGCGTTCAGTGCGGGGTAGCGGCGGTCCTCGGCTGTCGAGGCCGTCATGGGGCCTCGTACGGTACCGGTAGCCCGAGGGTCACGTCGTTGGTGCAGATAGTCACGCCGTCCTCGAGACCGGACAGCTCGAGCGCGTCGAACTTCCCGGCCGCCTGGACGTAGACGCTGTGCAGGCCCTCCCTCACCTCGACATCGTGCGTCAGGTCTCCCGCGACGATCGTCATCGGGCTGTCCCCGTCAGCCAGGTAGCCGATGCGCACCCACCAGCCGCCTCCGATGACTGGGCCGTCCAGCGGGACCCGCGTGACTCCCTCGTCCACCTCGTAGCCGCACGAGCGCGCCTCGGGTGGGACGTGCCGGCGCACCTCGGGGATGACCGCGGGTACGACGTTCCCCCGACGACCGATCATGTAGAGCTCGTCGGTGGTGTGCGTCGGGAATGACATGTCCTGCTCGAACATCTTCAGCACGTGGCTCGTGGTGTTCTCGGGGAACCCGAAGGCCCACATGAGGTAGTGCGGGACACCTGCGTCCGCGAGCGGGACCTTGCGATTCCACTGAGAGAGCTCGCGCTCCACGGTCGCGAAGTAGTCGTAGGAACGTCGGTCCGACTGCCAGTGGGAGATGTACTGCACGGAGGAGACCACGCCCAGAGCAACAACCACCGTGGTCGCGAGGGCGGCGCGGAAGTCGAGCGATCG
>CAVQSC010000009.1:0-3515 GCA_963715375.1 uncultured Actinomycetota bacterium
GGGACGTCATACGTTCCGTGGGTCCTGGGCCCCAGGAGGTATGACGTCCCCGCGCGGTCAGCGCTGGCGCCGGTAGCGGTAGCAGTCGGTGACGTAGGGGAAGACCACGCGGCCCTCGGCGTCGGCCGTACGCGGGCGAGGTCGCGTACGTCGTCCAGGACCGCGTCACGGTCGGCGCGCACGGCCACCGGCGACCACGACGACGCGAGCCGCACCGTGTCGTCGACGGTGAGCACCTGCTCGACGGAGAACTGGGTGTTCTCTGCGGGGGCGAAGCCGTCGAGCTCCGCGGCCCAGCGCGGACGGTCGGGGTCCCACACCATCTCGGGGGTGCCCACGACCTCGCCGAGCTCGCGCAGCCAGGGAGCCTTCTCCGACCACGCGTGCCACGCCAGCCCGAGCCAGCCACCCGGACGCAGCACGCGAGCGCACTCCCGGGCGGCCTTGTCGGCGTCGAACCAGTGCCAGGACTGGAACGCGGTCGCCGCATCGGCGCTGGCGTCGGGGTCGGTGAGGGACTCGGCGGATCCCACGCGGGTCTCGATCCTGGCGCGGAGCTCCGGCGCGAGACTCGCGGCGTCCAGGGCCGCCAGCATCCCGGCCGACGGGTCGAGCGCCACGACCTCGTGCCCGAGCGCGGCGACGGTGCGGGTGCCGAGCCCGGTCCCGGCGCCGAGGTCGAGCACGCGAAGCGGGCCCGCCGGGCTGCCCAGTAGCCAGTCGACGGTCGCCTCCGACCAGCGAGGGCGCACCGCGTCGTACGTCGCGGCGAGCGCACCGAACGACGTGCGTCGCGCCTCGACCGTGGTCGGGTCGCTGAAGTGGGTCGGTGACTCGTCCATGGCCCGCAGGCTACCCACCCCCGATTCGTCTGCGGCTCCTCGGCGTGGGGACGGGGCCGGATCGCAGACGAATCGGGTGGGTAGGGTCGCCGCCATGAGCGCACTCCGCTTCCGTGGCCCGGTCCTGCCCGACGGCGAGAGCCGTGACCTGTACGTCGTCGACGGGCGGGTCACCTACGAGCGGGTCGCCTCCGCGGAGCTCGTCGCCGAGGGGTGGATCGTGCCCGGCCTCGTGGACGCGCACTGCCACATCGGGCTGGACGAGAACGGCGCGGTGCCCGAGGACGTCCAGGAGAAGCAGGCGCTCACCGACCGCGACGCCGGCACCCTGCTGGTGCGCGACTGCGGCTCGGCCGCCGACACGTCCTGGATCCACGACCGGGAGGACCTGCCGCGGCTGATCCGGGCCGGCCGGCACCTCGCCCGGACCCGCCGCTACATCCGCAACTACGCCCACGAGATCGAGCCCGAGGACCTGCCGGCGTACGTCGCGCAGGAGGCGGACCGCGGTGACGGCTGGGTGAAGCTGGTGGGGGACTGGATCGAGCGCGACGCCGGCGACCTGACCCCGTCGTGGACCCGCGAGTCGCTCGACGCCGCCATGAAGGTCGCCCACGAGCGCGGCGCCCGGGTGACCGCCCACGTGTTCGGCGAGCACGCGCTGCCGGACCTGATCGGCGCCGGCATCGACTGCATCGAGCACGGCACCGGCCTCTCCACCGATCTCATCGACGCGATGGTCGCCAACGGCGTCGCCCTGGTGCCGACCGCCAAGCAGCTCGGCAACTTCCCCAGCTACGCGGAGGCCGGGCGCGAGAAGTTCCCGAAGTACGCCGACCACATGATGCGGCTGTTCGAGACCCGCAAGGAGACCATCCGGGCCGCCTACGAGGCCGGCGTGGCGATCTACGCGGGGACCGACGCAGGGGGCGTGCTCCCGCACGGCCTCATCGGCGACGAGGTGCTGGAGCTCGCCGGCTACGGCCTGACGCCGGAGGACGCGCTCGGCGCGGCGTCCTGGCGGGCGCGGACCTGGCTCGGTCTCGACGACAACCTCGCCGAGGGCACGACCGCGGACTTCGTGGTCTTCGACCGGGACCCGCTCGCGGACCTCGGCGTGCTCAAGGAGCCGAAGCGCATCGTGCTGCGCGGGCGGGTCGTCGCCTAGCTCGTCGCCTGCCCGGCGCGTCGGGGCCCCGGACGGTGCCGGACGCCGGGGCGTTCTTCCACTCCTAGGACGCGGCGGAGCCGCCGGAGGTCGCGTGTGCGCAGGCTCGGATTGGAGGAAGACCCGCGACGCATGGCAGAATGTCGCTCTGAGTCCTGCGTGCCCGGGCCCTCTCATCCGGCCACGCAGACACCGCGCAGCGCTCGACGGCCTGGCCCCACCTGGCCCGGAGGCGCTCACCCACTCACAATTCGTCAAGGAGACACCACACTCGTGGCCGTCAAGATTCGTCTCAAGCGCATGGGCAAGATCCGCGCGCCGTACTACCGCGTCGTCGTCGTCGACTCCCGCAAGAAGCGGGACGGTCGCGTGATCGAGGAGATCGGCAAGTACCACCCGAAGGAGGAGCCGTCGCTGATCGACGTCACCTCCGAGCGGGCGCAGTACTGGCTGGGTGTCGGCGCGCAGCCGTCCGAGGCCGTCGAGGCGCTCCTCAAGGTCACCGGCGACTGGCAGAAGTTCAAGGGCCTGCCGGGCACCGAGGGCACCCTGAAGGTCAAGGAGCCCAAGCGCGACAAGGCCGAGATCTTCAACGAGGCCCTCAAGGACTCCGCCAACGAGCCGAAGGCCGGCGCGGTGACCAAGAAGGCGTCGAAGAAGGCCGAGGACAAGCCCGAGGAGAAGGCGCCGAGGCCCCGGCCGAGGCGCCGGCCGAGGACAAGCCCGAGGACAAGGCCGCGGAGCCCCGGCCGAGGCGCCCGCCGAGACCGAGGCTCCGGCCGCGGACGCGGCGACGGACTCGGCTGACGCCGACAAGCCCGCCGAGGCCTGAGCCCGATGCTGGCCGAGGCGCTCGAGCACCTGGTGCGTGGCATCGTTCGCCACCCCGAGGACGTGACCGTGCGTGACAAGGAGCTGCGTCGCGGCTCCGTCCTCGAGGTTCGCGTGAACCCCGAGGACCTGGGCAAGGTCATCGGCCGCAACGGGCGCACCGCGACCGCGCTGCGCACCGTGATCGGGGCACTCGCCGGTCGCGGCGGTTTGCGGAAAATAAACTACAGGAAGTGAAAAATATGCAGGAAATTCAGAAGGTAGCCGTTCTGGGTGCCGGAGCGATGGGGGCATACTTTGTTACCCGGTTTTTCGACAACCCGTTTTTTTCAACTTCTCTTGTTGCCAAAGGTGAGCGATACGAAAAGCTAAAAAGTAACGGCCTTATTGTCAACGAAAAGCTCTATAACATTCCGGTAATAAACCCTGAAACGGCCACAGAACCGGTTGATCTGCTGATAGTTGCGCTCAAACACCATCACCTGGCGGAAGCAGTCCACGGGTTAGAGAAACTGGTGGGTGATTCAACTACCATCCTATCGGTGATGAATGGCCTGGAGAGTGAAGAGTATATTGGCTCAATTTACGGCATGGACAAAATGCTGTACGCCATTTCTGCTGGTATCGATGCCCTCCGGCAGGGCAATCAAGTCACCTATACTACACCGGGAACG
>CAVQSC010000010.1:0-3729 GCA_963715375.1 uncultured Actinomycetota bacterium
GTCTTCGCGATCGTCACCACCTTCCTCGTGGTCGGGGGTGTGGTGAAGTACGCCGTCCCCGGGCGACGCCTCAAGTCGACCGGCGTCCCGCAGCGCACCCTGCTCCTCGGTGGCGCCCTCGGCGTGGTCGGCTTCTTCGTCGTCCCGGTGGTCGGCCTCTTCCTCGGCTTCGTGCTCGGTGTCTACCTCGCCGAGCTCCAGCGCGTGGGGCACGACGCCGCGTGGCCGTCGACGAAGCACGCACTGAAGGCCGCCGGCGTCTCGGTGCTGATCGAGCTCGCGGCCGGAACGCTGGCCGCGATGACCTGGTTCGCCGGCGCCGTCGTCACCTGAGCGCCGTGGCCGTTCTCCTCGCTCTCGTCTCCGCCGTCGCCTACGGACTCTCCGACTTCGTCGGCGGGCTGGTGTCGCGTCACACCTCGGCGTGGGCGGTGGCCGTGGTGGGCCAGCTCTCCTCCACCATCTGCACGGCGGCGATCGCGTTCGGCGTCCCGGGTAGTCCTGATCCGGCCGACTTCGCCTGGGCGCTCCTCGCCGGCCTCGGCAGCGGGATGGGCACCGGCTTCCTCTACCGCGGGTTCTCGACCGGCCGGATGAGCGTGGTGGCTCCGGTCTCCGCGGTCGGCGCGGCGGTCGTACCCGTCCTCGTGGGCGCCCTCGGCGGTGAGCGGCCGTCGCTACTGGTGTGGCTGGGGATCGTCGCGGCGCTTCCCGGTATCTGGCTGGTCGCGAGCGTCCCCGAGGACGACCTCGGCCGGCTCGACGGCGAGGGGGCCTCGCCCGGACCGGCTGTGGCGGACGGGCTCGTCGACGGGATCCTCGCCGGCCTCGGCTTCGGCGTGCTCTTCGCCGCGCTCGGCCAGGTGCCGGACACCGCCGGGCTGTGGCCGCTCACGCTCACCCAGGTGGTCTCGGTGCCGGTGGTGGTGCTGCTCGCGGTCGCGCTACGCGCGGCATGGGTACCGCGCGGCCGGACCGTGCGCTGGGCGCTGCTCGCGGGGCCGTTGGGCGCCGCCGCGGCCGGTGCCTTCCTGCTGGCCAGCCAGCGCGGCTACCTGTCGGTGGCCGGAGTGCTCGCCTCCCTCTACCCCGCCACCACGGTGCTGCTCGCGGCACTGCTCCTCCGCGAACGCATACACAGAGCCCAAGGCCTGGGCCTCGGGCTCTGTGCTGCTGCTGTCGCCCTGGTCGCGGGCGGTTAGCGGTTTACGGGTCGACGGCCGTCAGCTTCTTCACCGTCACTGCCGGCGAGTTGGCCTCGCAGAGCTGGCCGTTGAGCGTCCGGCTGACGTGCAACCGGAGATCCACGACCCACACCTTGCCGGCATAGTCGCCGCTCGCGACTCCGCTGCCGATGTTGAACGTCACCGCTTCGGGGCTCGCGTCCTGGGTGTCGAACGTCCCGTAGGTGATGTCCTCGGTCGTCTTCGAGGCCAGGTCGTTCCACCCGCCGCCGTCGATCCGGTACTGCCACTGGAACGTCGGGTTGTCGCCCGCTGGGGCGTTCGACCCTCCGTTCATGGCGACGGTCAGGGCCGAGCCGTCCGCGCTCTGCTTCGCCGCCGTGACGGACAGCGCATCGCGGATGTCCTTCGCCGCCGAGTCCTGCGTCGTGGTGCACGGCACGGCCTGGTCATCGCTCGCCGCAACGTGGATCCGGTAGCTGCCCTCACCGTAGGGCTGGATCCCCGTGGTGTTCGGGTCCGAGTCCGCAGCGATGTCGAAGCTGCCCGAGACGGCACCATCGGCGTCGTCGGTGAACGTCGTGGCGCTGCCGACGTCTGTCCACGTGCCCGAGACCAGCTTCTGCACCTGGACGGAACCGTCGTACGGCGCCTTGCCGCCGGACACCTGCGTGCTCCAGCCGAAGGTGCTGTCACAGTCAGGCGTCACCGTCGCGGTCGCCGAGAGGTCGTTGTACACCGAGATGGAGCTGGTGGTGTACTGCGCCGTGCACGCCGGCTTCCCGGTGCTGGCATCCGCCTCGTCGGTCACTGTGACGACGCCTCGGTACGTCCCTTGCCCGCCACCGCTGACGCTGTCCATGTCGATCGAGCCTGATGCGCCCGTCCTGGTCGCCACCTCGGTCCACACGTCCGGGCCGGTCGAGGTGAGCTTCTGGAAGCTCCACGAGTACGACTTCGTGCCGACTCCTCCTGTCCCGGTGGCCGAGTAGTCGAAGGCGTTCCCGCACTGGGGTGTCAGTGACGCCGTGACGCCGAGACCCCGGTGGACCACGATGCTTCCACTGGAGCTGGTGTCGCAGTTGTTGGCGTCCGACACCGACTGGGAGACAGCGATGGTCACGCTGTCCTGACCGGCCGGCAGGTTCACCTGCACGTTGCCCGAGAACTGGTCGGCTGCGGTGTAGACCCGCTTGCCGCCCACGGAGCTGGGTCCGCTGAGCGTCAGGCCGTCGAGGCCGGAAAGCGTGACCTGGGTCGGCTCGGTGATCTCGAACTTCCAGTCCGGGGCGGTCCCGCTGTTGATCGACGAGTCGAACGAGAACTTGGCGTCACAGAGCTCAGCGAGAGTCTGGGTCGGGTTGACCGGCGCGAAGAAGTCGAAGCTGAAGATCTTCGTGAGGTCCTTCAGGTCGCTGTTGTCGGTCGACGATGCCCGCGTGCGGACCTGGACGAACCGACTGATCGCCGTGCAGGTGTCGGAGGGGTCGATGTCCAACAGGGACAACGGCACCTTTGCCTCGGCGAACTGGAACCGGTCGATGGTGCCGGTCGTCCAGTCCCCGTGCGAGTTCACGGTGCCCCAGGGCGCCGAGGGGGTGGCGGCGTTGTTGATCGCGGTCACGATTCCGCCGATGCTCGTCGCCTTGTACGAGCCGTCACGGTCGGTGTCGGCCGGCGGGTCGACCATGTTGTCGGGGTAGTCGGGGTCGTCGTAGACGAACCGGAAGGGTGTCGCCGAGCCCGAGGATCCCGAGCCCTGCATCTCGAACGTGAGCAGGACATCGTCCTGGGTCCGCGTCGGGACGTAGTCGGGGAAGTCGGGGTCGCTGGGAGCGCGCTTGTTGAACTCCCAGTCGAACGCCGTGGTGCCGTTGTTGCCTCGGCGCTCCATCCCGAAGAACGCGTCGGTGGAGTTGTTCGCGATGTAGGCCTGGGTGATGTCGTACTTCGACGAGCCGACGCTTCCCGGACCCGGGTTCCAGGTGTCGAGCAGGTTCTCCTTGCCGCCGGTCAGGAAGATGTCCTGGTCGGCCCCCGCAATGCCGTCCACGACCCGGAAGCCGTTCCAGTGCCCCTTCTGGGCTGCAGCGTCCGTGCCGACGGTGAGGTCGGTGTTGGCCAGGCAGTCCTTGACCCAGTCGAACCCGGTCACGGTCCCGTTGAAGGCGTTGCCCGTACAGCCGGTCGCGCCCGCAGGATAGAGGTTCGCGTCGTTCGCCACCTCGATGGCGTTGCTGCCGATGTTCCCGTTGGCGCCGATCGCGCCCGACGGCACCATCGCCACCAAAAGGACGGTGGCGCCGAGGATCGCCTGCCCCGTCCGATGCTTCGACCATCCACGGCCGGCGTACGCGCGCACACGCCGCGCTGCCGTCTTTCCGAAGTTGTGCATGCCTGAGTCCCCTCAACCCGAGGCGACGCGCCTTGCGCCGCCGCTGGTCCGGCCAGGCCCCGAGCCCCACACACGGACCTGTGCGCGTCACCCCATCGGCTTGGAGGGCTCCCCGACGCACCCTCTGACGATGCTCGTCTATCCCCCAAT
>CAVQSC010000011.1:0-5469 GCA_963715375.1 uncultured Actinomycetota bacterium
TCCAGCGCGTGGGGCACGAAGCCGCCTGGCCGTCGACGAAGCACGCTCTCAAAGCCGCCGGAGTCTCGGTGCTGATCGAGCTCGCGGCCGGCACGCTGGCCGCGATGACGTGGTTCGTCGGCGCCCTCGTCACCTGACGCCGTGGCCGTCCTCCTCGCCCTCGTCTCCGCCGTCGCCTACGGTCTCTCCGACTTCGTCGGTGGACTGGTGTCGCGTCATGCCTCCGCGTGGGCGGTCGCGGTCCTCGGCCAGTTCTCCGCCACGGTGTGCACTGCGCTGATCGCGTTCGGCGTGCCGGGGACGCCCGAGCCGACCGACTTCGCGTGGGCGCTTCTGGCGGGGTCGGCAGCGGCGATGGGCACCGGCTTCCTCTACCGCGGGCTTCTCGACCGGCCGGATGAGCGTGGTGGCTCCCGTCTCGGCGGTGGGTGCGGCCGTCGTACCCGTCCTCGTCGGCGCGCTCGGCGGCGAGCGACCGTCGCTGCTGGTGTGGCTCGGGATCGTGGCAGCGCTGCCCGGCATCTGGCTGGTGGCGAGCGTTCCGGAGGACGACCTCGCCCGGCTCGACGAGGAGGCGCCGTCGTCCGGGCTGGCCGTTGCCGACGGGCTGGTCGACGGCGTCCTCGCCGGGCTGGGGTTCGGGGTGCTGTTCGCCGCGCTCGGCCAGGTGCCCGACAGCGCCGGGCTGTGGCCGCTCACGCTCACCCAGCTCGTGTCGGTGCCGGTGGTCGTGCTGCTCGCGCTGGCGCTGCGGGCCGCGTGGGTGCCGCGGGGCCGGACCGTGCGGTGGGCGCTGCTCGCCGGGCCGTTGGGCGCCGCTGCTACCGGCGCGTTCCTGTTGGCCAGCCAGCGCGGCTACCTGTCGGTGGCCGGCGTGCTGGCCTCGCTCTACCCCGCCACCACCGTGCTGCTCGCTGCCCTGCTGCTCCGCGAGCGCATACACAGAGCCCAAGGCCTCGGCCTTGGGCTCTGTGCGGCTGCTGTCGCCCTGGTAGCGGGCGGTTAGCGGTTTACGGGTCGACGGCCGTCAGCTTCTTCACCGTCACCGCCGGCGAGTTGGCCTCGCAGAGCTGACCGTTGAGCGTCCGGCTGACGTGCAACCGAAGGTCCACGACCCACACCTTGCCGGCGTAGTCACCGCTCGCGACTCCGCTGGCGATGTTGAACGTCACCGCTGCGGCGCTCGTGTCCTGGGTGTCGAACGTCCCGTAGGTGATGTCCTCGGTCGTCTTCGAGGCCAGGTCGTTCCACGGCCCACCGTCGACGCTGTACTGCCACTGGAACGTCGGGTTGTCGCCAGCTGGGGCGTTCGACCCTCCGTTCATGGCGACGGTCAGCGCCGCGCCGTCCGCACTCTGCTTCGCCGCCGTGACGGACAGCTCGTTGCGGATGTCCTTCGCCGCCGAGTCCTGCGTCGTGGTGCACGGCACGGCTTGGTCGTCGCTCGCAGCAACGTGGATCCGGTAGCTGCCCTCACCGTAGGGCTGGATCCCCGTGGTGTTCGGGTCCGAGTCCGCAGCGATGTCGAAGCTTCCCGACACGGCACCATCGGCGTCATCGGTGAACGTCGTGGCACTACCGACGTCTGTCCACGTGCCCGAGACCAGCTTCTGCACCCGGACGGAGCCGTCGTACGGCGCCTTGCCGCCGGACACCTGCGTGCTCCAGCCGAAGGTGCTGTCACAGTCGGGCGTCACTGTCGCGGTCGCAGAGAGAGCGTCGTAGACCGCGATGGAAGCGGTCGTGGCCTGCTTGGAACACACGGGCTTCCCGGTGATGGCATCCGCCTCGTCGGTCACCGTGACGACGCCTCGGTACGTACCCTGGCCGGCCGGCTGAACACCAGTCGTGTTCGGGTCCACATCGACGGTGTCCATGTCGATCGAGCCCGACACGTCAGTCCTGGTCGCAACCTGGGTCCACACGTCCGGCCCCGTCGACGTGAGCTTCTCGAAGCTCCACGAGTACGACTTCGTGCCGACTCCACCTGTTGCGGTGGCGGAGTAGTCGAAGGCGTTACCGCACTGGGGTGTCAGCGCTGCCGTGATACCCAGTCCACGGTGGACCACGATGCTGCCACTCGAACTGGTGTCACAGCTGTTGGCGTCCGCCACCGACTGGGAGACAGCGATGGTCACGCTGTCCTGACCAGCCGGGAGGTTCACCTGCACGTTGCCCGAGAACTGGCTCGTGGCGGTCCATACGCTCTTGCCGTTCACGGTGTTCGGCCCGGAGAGATTCAGACCATTGAGCCCGGTGAGCGTGACCTGGGTCGGGTTTGTGATCTCGAACTTCCAGTCCGGGGCGGTCCCGGAGTCGATCGAGGAGTCGAACGAGAACTTGGCGTCACAGAGCTCCGCGAGAGTCTGCGTCGGGTTCTGCGGCGCGAAGAAGTCGAAGCTGAAGATCTTCGTGAGGTCCTTCAGGTCGCTGTTGTCCGTCGACGACGCCCGAGTGCGCACCTGGACGAAGCGACTGATCGCCGTGCAGGTGTCTGAAGGGTCGATGTCCAGCAGGGACAGCGGCACCTTGGCCTCCGCGAACTGGAACCGGTCGATGGTGCCGGTCGTCCAGTCCCCGTGCGAGTTCACGGTGCCCCATGGCGCCGAGGGGGTGGCGGCGTTGTTGATCGCGGTCACGATCCCGCCGATGGTCGTCGCCACATACGTGCCGTCCCGGTCGGTGTCGGCGGGCGGATCAACCATGTTGTTGGCGTAGTCGGGGTCGTCGTAGACGAACCGGAAGGGTGTCGCCGAGCCCGAGGATCCCGAGCCCTGCATCTCGAACGTGAGCAGGACATCGTCCTGGGTCCGTGTCGGGACGTAGTCAGGGAAGTCGGGGTCGCTGGGCGCGCGCTTGTTGAACTCCCAGTCGAAAGCTGTGGTGCCGTTGTTGCCGCGGCGCTCCATGCCGAAGAACGCATCGGTGGAGTTGTTCGCGATGTAGGCCTGGGTGATGTCGTACTTCGACGAGCCCACGCTTCCCGGACCCGGGTTCCAGGTGTCCAGCAGGTTCTCCTTGCCGCCGGTCAGGAAGATGTCCTGGTCGGCCCCCGCGATGCCGTCCACGACCCGGAAGCCGTTCCAGTGCCCCTTCTGTGCTGCCGCGTCTGTGCCGACGGTCAGGTCGGTGTTGGCCAGACAGTCCTTCACCCAGTCGAACCCGGTCACGGTCGCGTTGAAGGCGTTGCCCGTACAGCCGGTCGCGGGTGTGGGGTACAGGTTGGCGTCGCTCGACACCTCGATGGCGTTGCTGCCGATGTTCCCGTTGGCGCCGATCGCGCCCGACGGGACCATCGCCACCAGGAGCACGGTGGCCCCGAGGATCGCCTGCCCCGTCCGATGCTTCGACCATGCTCCGCCGGCGTACGCGCGCACACGCCGGGCGGCCGTCTTTCCGAAGTTCTGCATGAGTTGAGTCCCCTCCACCTGAGGCCGCGCGATCTGCGCGACTTCAACTCGACTCGACCCCCGAGAAGCTCGCGTCGGGCCCCAGCGGAACACCCTCCCGGCCATCCCATCTGGCCGCGTTCCACGCCTCTGACGATCGCGTCCATCGGCCCTTCGGACAATGACGAGGTATGTCTGGACCAGGCGGTACCACCCTTTCGTTCGACGGAACCGCGCTATCTGCCGATTTAGGAAACCTTGTCCGGCATCGGGAAGTCGATGACGCACAAAGGGGTCACACCCGAACGGGCCAGTCACGGACTACCCATGACTCGTGTGCCGGAACGGCAAGCGCGGAGCCCGAGACGATCCGCCTCGGGCTCCGTGCTTTGCTCTTGCCCGCGTAGCGGACGGTTCAGACGTGTTGGCTACCTTCCTACGGGACTGCGGGGAAGAACGGAGAGACGTCCGGCAGCTCGACGCTGGGTGCGTAAGTGCCCGCCGGGAGGTCGTCGTAGTTGGCGCCGGCAAGACCGCAGAGCGCCGCCTCGGAGACTCCGGCCGGCAGCTCGGACGCCTTGATGGTTTCCCTGCTGTCCGCACCGGGGGTGTTGGTAAGCGTGACGGTGGCGTCAACGAGAGTTTCGTTGGCCGTGTTGCACGTCACCACGATCATCTTGTACAGCCTGACGTCGATGAAGGTCAGCGTCACAGTCGACGTGCCGGACGAGACAGCGACTTGCTGGTCGGCGGCGGTGGAGTACCCCGCTGGCGTGGTCGTCTCGACCGCCCAGTAGTTGCCGAATGGCACGTTCAAGATGCTGCACTTCCCGGCATCTGCACCGGAGCCGGACGTGGTGCAGGTCAGTGTCGTGATTGTGTCCTCGACACCTCGGGTGCCGCCCACCGGTGCGTTGTCCGTGTAGAGCGTGAAGATGGCACCGTTGAGCGCGTTGTTCGCGTCGTCCGTCTTGACGATGTTGACCCGGCCGCAGTTGGTGATGTTGACCGGCACCGGGGCGATGAAGTCCTTCAGGGCAGCGGTGAACGAGTCGGAGGACCGGCTCTTGAGGTACGCCGATCCGAAGCTCGTGCACGTCCCGGACGGGATGATGCTGGACATCCGGATCGAGGCCTCACCGAATGTGCGCTCGGAGTGCAGGCCGAGACCATCCGCGTCGGCCGCAAGGATCGGCGACGTGTTGATGGTCCCTGCCGCGTCAGTGCCGAAAGGCGTGTAGGCGCCCCACGCCGTGCCGGTCCAGGTTCGCTTGCCGAGCACGGCGGTGGTGCCGCCCTGAGCGAGGTCATAGGTGATCAGAAGGTCGCCCACCGTTCGCACGGGAGTAACGTCGTTGCTCGAGACCGTCGCCGATTGGTTGAACTCGAAGTCCATGTTCGTCGTTCCCTGGGGTTCCTGGACGCGAGACCAGTACAGGTTGAGGAACCCACTGCTGCTCGAACCTTCCTGGTAGACGCCGAAGAACTTCAGGTCGCTCTTGTTGGGCGGGATGCTGCCGTCCACCACGGCGGGCACCGCCGTGTCCTCCTTGGCCCCCTGACCGAACGAATCGTCGCCGGTGCCTGAGTCGAGGTCAGGCTTGCGGATCTCGGTGACGTTGGCCCAGTCCAACGAAGGCGGCGTGGTGTGGTCGACCTTGATGTTCGCGTCACTGTCGATCTCGAAATTGCTCCCGGAGAGGCTTACGTCGCCGTGGGTGGCTTGGGCGATTGCCGGGATGAGTGCAGCGGTCAGTGCTGCCGCTGCCGCGCCGGCGAAGAGCCGACGACGTCGTTCAGATAGTGCGTTGTGCATGAGTGTTGCCCCCTCGTTCAGATGCGGCGCACGGTGCGCCGTCGTCGCCCGGCAACCCCCGAGCCCCGCATCCGGGCAGGTGCGCCATCACCCCAGGTTCTGGGGGGCCCCAACGCACCTTCTGACGATGCGCGTCTATCCGCCGATCGGACAATGACGAGGTATGTCTGGACCATGCGGACCACCCACTTGCGAACCACCTCGCAGGAATGTCCCGTAAAGCACAGCAGTGCCCCGGTCCGTGGACCGGGGCACTGCACGAAC
>CAVQSC010000012.1:0-13014 GCA_963715375.1 uncultured Actinomycetota bacterium
ACCGAGGCGCCTACCTGGCCCGCAAGGTCGCCGAGCTGAGCCGGCGCGGCTGCGACATCCGGGTGCTGGAGAGCGACGCGGGTGGCCGGGTCGTGCAGGTCCTGGCCCGCAACGGGGTGCTGATCAAGACCCCCGACACCGATCGCAACGGCAACGGCGAGATCGACATGTTCACGCACGACAAGTACATGCTCCTGGGCGGGCGGATCCGCACCCAGTCCGGCTGGCACGTGTGGACCGGCTCCCAGAACTGGTCGGACCGGGCGCTCAACGGCGACGAGATCACCGTGCACATCCACCGGCGCGGCGTGTTCTGGGACTACCGCCAGAACTTCCAGCACATCTGGTCCAAGCGGTCCACCTGGGTCGCCGACACCCGCCCGACGTCCACGACGACCTCGATCGGCCACCCGCGCCGACACGCTGCGCGTCGTCGAGACCCTCGACGAGACCCCTCAGTCGACGAGGCCCAGGACCCGTGCCCGGACAGCCGCTTCGGTCCGGGGTTCGGACGCCAAGCTTGCTCAGCACCGACGAGACGTGGTGGTCGACGGTCTTGGCCGAGATGAACAGCCGGGTCGCGATCTCGTCGTTGGTGAGGCCGTCGGCGAGCTGCTCGAGGACCTCCTGCTCGCGCCGGGTCAGGCCGCACGGGTGGGCGCGGGTGGTCGCCCGGACGCCGTTCGGCACCGACTGCGCACCCGCGTCCCGGAGCATCCGGCGTACGACCGCGGCGGTCGCGGTGGCCCCGAGCGCGTCGAGGCGGGTGAGGGCGTCGCGGAGGTGCTCCTCGTCCCCGGCGTCGACCAGGGCCAGGGCCGCGTCGTAGGGGCAACCACGCTGGTCCCGGCCATGACCGTCGCGTCCAGGTCGCCGGTCAGCTGTCATGAACGGCTCGCCGACCGGTCCGGGCAAGCCGGGGAGGTCGTCGCTGACGCCACACGGACGCGAGGCCTCGCATCCACGGGACCACACCGTGCGCGTGCTCGCCGGCCGCCGTTGCCTCGGCGCGCGCTGACTCCACGTCACCCCCAGCCAGTGCGCCTCGGCCCGCGCGACGTGGACCGGTACGAGGTACTGCGGCTCCGCGAGGGTGGTCGCATCGGTGAGCGCCTGGTCGAGGAGCGGCCAGGCGGCGGCCGGGTCGCCGCGCCGGGCCCACACGGCTCCGAGGGCGAAGTAGGTACCCAGCCGGTTCACGGGGGAGAGGTCGGGACGGGCCAGACGGGCCTCGGAGAGCGCGATGCACTCGTCCCACCGCCCGGCCATCTCGAGGAGGGTGGTCTGCCCTCCAGCCAGGCAGTTGGCGTAGGTGCCGAGGTCGTGCCCCTCGCAGTACTCCATCCCGGTCCTGAACCACCGCTCTGACCGTCCCAGGTCGTTCTCGGTCATCGTCCCGGACTGGAGGTTCGCGTAGGTGCGGGCCACGGCCTCGGGGGTGTCGGCGGCCAGCCCGACCTCCAGCGACCGCTCCAGGTCCTCGCGCCAGGGGCGCCCGGCGTTCAGCTTGGAGCAACCCCGGGTGGTGAGGGAGTGGCTGACCACGTCGGGCAGGTCCAGGGCCTCACCCAGCGCGATCGCCTCGTCGGCCATCGCGATCGCCTCGTCGTCGTGGCCGTTGACCATGTGCTGGCTGGCCAGCGCCATCAGTGCCCGGGCGAGCTCCGGGGAGGGGCCGAGCGGGCGCAGCAGGGCCAGACCGGCCTCTCCAGTGCGCTCGGACTCGAGACCCTGGCAGAGCCGGTAGTGGCAGGTGGAGACGTGTCGCAGCGTGTCGGCCTCGCGCACCTGGTCGTCGACCGAGCGCCAGAGCTCGAGGGCGGTGAGCCGCGACTCGAGCGCCTCGTCCCACCGATCGAGCAGGCCGTACTCCGTGCCGAGGCGGTCGTGCAGGTCCGCCCGGGTGCGGGCGTCCGCGGACGCGGCCCAGCGGAGTGCGCTCTCGTACTGCAGGGCGGCTTCGCGGTGCGAGGCGAGCGACGATGCTCGTGCGCCGGCCGCGCTCGCGTGCCGGAGCACAGCGGCGGCGTCGGCCGCGCCCTCGGCGTGGTGGGCCAGCCGGGCGTCGTCGACGTCGTCGCGCCCCGCGAGCAACGCGAGCACCCGGGCGTGCACCGGTGCCGCGCGGTGGGGCGGGACCGTCTCCTGGACGGCGAGGCGGGTGATCTCGTGGCGGAAGCGCAGGTCCCCGCCCTCGGAGACGAGCAGGCCGGAGTCGAGGAGGTCGTCCCAGGCCTCGGGCTCGGGCGCCACCAGCTCGTCGAGCAGGTCGAGGTCGGCCCGCGCTCCCAGCAGCGACGCGGTCTCGAGGAGCCGCCGGGAGGACCGGTCGAGGGCGTCGACGCGCCCGAGCACGGCGTCCCGTGCGGAGGTCGGGAGCTGGTCGGCCGGTCCGCCGCGCAACAGCTCGGTGACGAAGTACGGGTTGCCGCCGGTGAGCTGGAGCACGACGTCGGGCTCGAGACCCGAGCCGGCGGCCAGCTCGGCGACCGCGGTGGCGGAGAGCCGCGGCACGTCGAGGCGCCGGGTGCTGCGCTCGGTGGCCAGCTGGGACAGGCAGCGGCGCAGCGGGTGCCCCGGCGGCACCTCGTCGTCGCGGTAGGTGACGCCTCCAGCTGTGACGAACGCTCGAGCAGCTCCATCGCGCCAGTATCGACAACGGCCGTGCATTTTGGCGACGAGTTCACGAAACGAAGACGCCGCGTAGATGACCTATTCGGGCACGGACACGAGGCAGAGCGGGTGCCCCGCGGGGTCGGCATAGATCCGCCATGCACGAACTGGTCTCCGCGGCGGCGCGTTCGTGTGTCGAGGGATGGGATCGGTATGAGCTCTCGTCCCAGGACTGCACATCGCTGCTCAGGCGGGCGCGTTGCTCGATTCAGCATCGCTGTCACCGGTCGTCGACGCTGTTCCAAGCGTCTGAAGGAGGGTTGCAGCTGCCGCTCCCAAGAACCCTCCGAGTCCATTGAGAACGAGGTCATCGACGTCCCCGAACGAGCCCGAGAGCATCTGCCAGACCTCGACTGATGTCGAGAGCAACAGCGCACAGAGGGTTCCGACCAGGATCGGTCGCTGAGCGGAGAGCACCGCGATCAACCAGCCGGTGGGCATGAACATCGCGACGTTTCCGAAGACGTTCACCAGGCCCAGGGACCTGTTGATGTTTCGCAACTCGGCTCTGATCGACTCACCTAGGCGCCAGCTGAACTCTCCGTCGTGGTTCGAGAGCGCGCCGCGCGCCGTGTAGGCGAGGACGATCATGACCGAGGCCACGAGCATCGCGACTGCAACGGCGCGAGTTGTTCGCGAGCGGACGACAGCTACGTAGATTGCCGCCACCGCACTCGCGGTGGCCAAGACCAGGCTCAGCGCCGGCCCGAGTGGCATGTACCTCCAAACGTCGTCGGACATGGGTCCGAACCTAGAGACCCAGCCGTTCTCGGGCTCAGCGACGCGCCCGGCGCTTCCGTGATTTGGCGCATGCTGAACTCGACATGACCGCTCTGCGGCATGAGGCTGCCGATTAGGGTGTGCGGGTGCCTCTCGACCGCATCGCGCTGATCTCGGACGTCCACGGCAACCTGACCGCACTCGAAGCTGTCCTCGCTGACATCGACGCTCGCGGCATCAAGCAGATCTACAACCTCGGCGACTACGTGGGCAAGGGGCCTCGTGGCCGTCAGGTCGTGGACCTGTGCCGTGAGCGCTGCGAGGTCAACATCCTCGGCAACTGGGACGACTTCCTGCCCGACCCGGACAGGGAGTTCGACAGCGACGCCCTGAAGTGGTGGTTGGAAGAGCTCGGGCCAGGACATGGCCGGTGGCTGCGGTCACTGCCGTTCAGCTACGACTTCACGATGAGCGGTCGACGCATTCGGCTGTTCCACGCCTCCGAGGACACGGTGCACCGCAGGGTGCGGTTCGACCACGACGAGGAGGAGTTCCTCGGGCTGTTCTGCAACACGGCGGCGACCGGGGACGGCCCAGAACCGACCGTGGTCTGTTACGGCGACACCCACGATCCGTACTACGAGACCGACCGCGAGCGCCGGACGGTCGTCAACACCGGCAGCGTGGGGAACTGCATGGGCGACCCGACGCCGGTGTACGTCGTGCTCGAGGGCGTCCTTGACTCCGATCAGGAGGGGCCGTTCGGCGTGCAGTTCGTGCGAGTCCCCTACGACTGGCAGGGTGAGCTGCAGGTCGCTGCTGACCTGGGGATGCCCGAGCTCGAGGGTTACGTGATCGAGCTTCGCGACGGCGTCTACCGCGGCAACCTCAAGGCCGGCGAGTCACCCGACTACCACCGGCGGCCGCACTGACGGGTGGACGCGGGTTCGTGTTGTCGAGGACCATCGCCGCCCGATCGTGTGGCCGGCAAGTGGCGAAGTAGATCCGTTGACCCTCGACGTAGCGCCGCATGGACGGATGCTCCGGGTCGGGGTGGCTACCGTCCCGCTCCGCCATCCGGCGGGCAGTCTCGGTGAACGGCACGTCGAGGAAGACGGACCAGTCCCAACGGCCTGCCAGCTCATCGCGGTGCAGAAACATCCCCTCGACGAGGACAACGGCATCGATGGGCACCTCCTCGTCAAGTGCGTGGATCGGTGCATCCCGACGGTGGTCGAAGACCGCACGCCGGATTCGTCGATCTCCTCGTGGCCCGAGCGGATCCAGTACGTGCTGGGTGAGAGCGACGAGGTCGTAGGAATCGAGGAAGAAGCCGTCCGGCGACTGTCGGCCGCGGCGGTGGCGGACCTTTCGCGGAGCCAGGAAGTCGTCCTCGTGCACGATCACCGTGGGTCTTCCGGCTCGCTCGATCGAGGCTGCAAGGTGGCTTGCGAAGGTGGTCTTGCCCGCTCCGTCCACACCGTCCACGGCGATCACCGCGGGACGTCGGAGCGCAACCACAGCGCGAGCGAGCTGATCGCCACACCACTCCGAGCTCGAAGACACGACCTGATCATGCCAGCACCCCCGCGGGCTGTCTCGTAGGCGTCAGCGCTTGGTCGCGTACCACGCCGGACCGAGGGCGGCCAGGATGACGACGGCGGCGGTGACTTCGGTTGCCAGCAGGACGACTGCTGCTGCAGCCAGGATCGTGGCGATGGTGATCCCTACGAGTGCCTGCCGCTCCGTGCCGCGACCTGTGACCGCAAAGACGGCAAGCACCACGTCTACCAGCACCAGCAGCACGTACGGGATGGTGAACTTCACGAGTAGCGAGCTGACCATCCAGCCGAACGGGGTCATGGCGCCGTCGAGAAACACCACCGCACCCACGACCAGTGCGGCCAAGGCCGGCAGCCAGAGCTGCCACGACTCACGCACCCTGAGTCGTTCTACGAGCGATCGGTTCCCCGTCACTTCCACCTGGGCACCTTCCCGATCAGGAGTGGCCAACTGGCCCTGTGACGCCGTGATGTTGTCGGCGTGCCCGGCCGGCCCCAAAAGGGCCGCACGGAGCGGGCACGTGAACCGTCGATAGTCACACCCGGCAACTTACACACAGGCTCAATGGGCTTCCGCTCGACGTCGCCGCTCCTCTTATCGAGACCGTTGCGCAAGACGCGCTCAGCGGGATGGTCACGGCCTCCATCAATGCCCCCGACCGGGACATGATCACTATCCAGCAAGAGATCGTCCGGAATGGGCTCTACTGTGCCGGGTATGACAGAGACCGGAACAGATTGGCGGGTGGTCGACGGCGTTGCGACGGCATGGTTCGACGCGCCTTCGCTGATCGAGGGGGCTGCGCTGGCCGGGCGCATCGCAGAGATGTCGCCCGGGATCACGGTCGACCTGCGCGCGACAGGCATGCGCGTGCGCCTCGACTCGGGCTGGCACGCCGAGCCGGTGTCGGTGGCCGCGCGGGATCTCGGGCTGGCCCCCAACCCTGATGTGCTGCAGCACCTGAGCGTCGTGTTCGAATCCCCGAACCCGACTGGGGTGAGGCGGTTCTGGCAGCGCGTGCTCGACTACGCGCCTGCAGAGGACGGCGGTTTGGCGGACCCGTTGTGGCGCGACCCCGCGATACGGATCCGGCAGTCGACCGAGCCACGGCCGTTGCGACACCGCATCCACCTCGACGTGGTGCGGCCGGCCGCGGTGGTCGAGCAGGCAAGTCTTGGTGAGGCATCGGGACCGTACGGGGTCTGTCACACCGACCCCGACGGCAACGAGGTTGACCTGGTGCCGGGCGAGGCGCTCGGTGAGACGATCGCGACAGCCGACTGGCAGGCGGTGTTCAGCGCGATGGCGTGCTACCGCATCACCTCGCCGACGCAGCAGCAGGACCTGGCCGCCGCAGCAGCGGCGCTGGCCGGCGACACGGGCTTCCCGCTGCTGGTCGACCTGCGCCCCGGGCTCGTGATCATGGACAGCGCCAAGGACCAGTGGGAGGACGACGCCCACGGCCTCGAACTCGACTTCACCGACCTCGCCGGAAACCTCCAGACCGCTGCCCGCGAACTGGGGGCCACTGCAGATCCGGGGCTGCCGCGGTTCGCTCAGCTCTTCCTGGACGTCGCCGACGTCGCCGCGGTCCGCGCGTTCTGGGTCGCCGCACTCGGATACACCCACGACCGGCGAGCCGAGGTCAGCGACATCCACGATCCGCGGCGGCTGAACCCGGTGCTGGTGTTCCAAGAGCTCGACGCTTCGGAGACGGAGCGGCGCCGGCAGCGCAACCGCATCCACTTCGAGCTCGCGGTGCCGTCGGACCTCGCACAGACGCGCCTCGCCACGACCGTCGCAGCCGGTGGCCGGCTCCTTGAGGGGTCGGAGGATCGCTGGCGGGTCGCCGACCCCGAAGGCAACGAACTGGTGATCGTCGGTGGGGCATGAGGTCGCGGGCGATGCACTCACCCGGATGGTTTGCGCACCAAGCGATCTCCCGCGCGCGGCCGAAGCAAAGGCACAGCGGCACCAGTCTTAGCTCGCGATCTAGGTCGAACCGGCTGCCCTGGCGGCCGCCTCAATCTCCTCGCGCCGCTCCGTCCAGAAGGCTGGGTCGTGCCGCTTCTCGGCCATGTCCTCCGCGTCGGTTCCCACCGCTCCGTCGAGCGCTTCGCGCAGGATGTCGGCGTGGCCGGCGTGCCGACTGGTCTCGGCAAGCAGGTGGACGAGGATGTTGAACAGGGGCACCTCGGCGTCCCGCCACCAGGCCACGCGGCCCGTGGCATCGAGGGCGAGGGCGTCCACCGTCGCATCGCTGTGGGCCCACACCCGTCGGTAGCGGTCGACGACGTCGCTGCGGGACTCGCGCTCGGTCGCCCACATGTCGGCGAGTCGCTCGGCCTCGACGTCCCACCGAGGCAGGGGTTCAGGAAAGGGACGGTCGAAGACCTCGCCGAGATACCTGGCCTCCCACGTCGCCAAGTGCTTGACCAGGCCCAGGAGGTTGGTCCCGGTGACGGTCAGCGGACGACGTACGTCGTACTCGGAGAGCCCGTCGAGCTTGGCGAGCACCGCCTCGCGCTCGTGCTTCAGGTAGTTGTACAGGTTGGCCTTCGCGGCGTCGTCAATCATGGAACAGCACCCTGTCACTAAGTGCCACTAGTGCCACCAGGTGGCAGCAGATCGCGAGTCAGGAGCTTGTCGACGGCATTGGCTTCCCGCAAGCCAAACCTGAACGGGAGCGCCAAAGGTCAGCGTGCGTACGCCGCTTTTCGAGGGTTCCGTACGCCCCGACCGGTGAAGATTCTGGCCTGGCACTTCGCTCCGACGAGTGATGATCCGGCCCCGAGCATGGTTCTGCGGTTCGGGAAACAACCGCAGTTCGGCACGTCAGGACTTCACACATCCGCGGCATAGAACGTTCAGCGGGTGATAGTGACCGGGTACTCCAAGCGCTGCGAGAGACCCCCGGTTGCCTCGGGTGCCCGGCCTGGGTCAATTCTGCTCGATGCCCGCGGGGGTGACCACGGTCGTCTTGTCGGTGCGCCAGATCGAGACGAGCACAAGGATGCCGAGGACAAGGCCGCCAGCGAGGAGCAGGAGGTTGGCAGGGCCCAGCCAGTCGCGGCCGTCGCTGTCTGACAGGAACAGCGACGCGTCCCAGAGGCCGTGGGCGATCATGGCGGTCAGGATGAGGCCCCGATAGCGCCGGAACGCGTACAGGGTGGCGCCGGAGATGGCCGCGAGGAAGATCTGGACGAGTTGGGTCGGCCCAGAGCCGACGACGAGGTTCGGCAGGTGGAAGAGCCCGAACGCGATCGCGGTCCACAGCGCGGCCGCGGCCTCGGTGCGGCCGTGGGTCCGCATCGAGCGCAAGAAGATCCCACGAAAGAGCGTCTCCTCGGCGAAACCGACCAGAACGCCTGAGGCGAGTACCACGAGCAGCAGTCCGGTATCCACCGCGCCCCAGTCGATCCCTACGGCACGGACGAGGAGGCATGCGACGAAGAAGTAGACCGCGACCTTCATGACCGTCGTCATCGGCAGCCGGCCCGGGTCGCTCCAGATCATGTCCCAGCGCGCGATCGCCAGGAAGCCGATGAGCAGCACCGACCCCACGGCGAGGGGAAGGACAGCGGTGCGTAGACCGTTGGCCGGTGTACTGACCCAGTCCACGTACGGGATGCCGGAGCTCAGCTGGATGCCGAAGACCACGACGACGTAGGCAACGATCATCGTGACGCCCACCAGCGGCGCGGGCTTGACGCGGTATCGAGACGACCTGCTCGCTACCTCGTGAACTGTCATCAGGAGCTCCGTTCCGTTCGAGAGCTGGGCACCACGCTCAGTTACCGCGGCGAATGTTTTGGACGGGATGATCGCCGGGCCGTTGACGACCCGGCATCACCCCGGCGGGATGAGAAGCCGTCCCAGCCGTTCGGTGCGAACGCGCTGTCGCAGGCAGATCCGGTAAGCGCGCTTGCTCGACGTGCCGCCGTCACTAGGGGCACACCCCTTGAGCGCCGATTGTGCTCGCCGGCGCTCAGCACAGTCAGACGACTGAGAGCGGCAGCAGGGTCTTGCCGGTCGGGCCGATCTGGATCTCGGTGTCCATCTGCGGGCACACGCCGCAGTCATAGCACGGGGTCCAGCGGCAGTCCTCGACCTCGACGTCGGAGTCGGGGTCGATGGCGTCCTGCCAGTCCTCCCAGAGCCAGTCCTTGTCCAGGCCGGAGTCCAGGTGGTCCCAGGGCAGCACCTCGGCGTGCTCCCGCTCGCGGACGGTGTACCAGTCGAGGTCGACCGGCGTACCGGCCAGCGCCTTCTCACAGGCCTCGGCCCAGCGGTCGTAGCTGAAGTGCTCGCTCCAGCCGTCGAACCGGCCGCCGTCGCGCCACACCTGCTCGATGACCCGTCCGACGCGACGGTCGCCGCGGGAGAGCAGTCCCTCGATGATGCCGGGTCGTCCGTCGTGGTAGCGGAACCCGATCGCACGGCCGTACTTCTTGTCCGCGCGCACGTCGTCACGCAGCTTCTTCAGCCGCTCGTCGGTGGTCTCCCAGTCGAGCTGGGCGGCCCACTGGAACGGGGTGTGCGGCTTCGGCACGAACCCGCCGATCGAGACCGTGCAGCGGATGTCGTTGCGTCCCGACACCTCGCGGCCCTTGGCGATGACCTTCTTGGCCAGGTCGGCGATCTCGAGGACGTCCTCGTCGGTCTCGGTGGGCAGCCCGCACATGAAGTAGAGCTTCACCTGCCGCCAGCCGTGGGAGTACGCCGTCGCGACGGTCCGGATCAGGTCCTCCTCGGTGACCATCTTGTTGATCACCTTGCGCATCCGCTCCGACCCGCCCTCCGGCGCGAAGGTCAGCCCGGAGCGGCGACCGTTGCGGGAGAACTCGTTGGCGAGGGTGATGTTGAAGGCGTCGACCCGGGTCGACGGGAGCGACAGGGAGACGTTGGTGCCGTCGTAGCGGTCCGCCAACCCCTTCGCGACCTCGCCGATCTCGGTGTGGTCGGCGCTCGACAGCGAGAGCAGGCCGACCTCCTCGAAGCCTGACGTGCGGATGCCGTTCTCGACCATGTCGCCGATCGTGGTGATCGAGCGCTCGCGGACCGGCCGGGTGATCATCCCGGCCTGGCAGAACCGGCAGCCGCGCGTGCAGCCGCGGAAGATCTCCACCGAGTAGCGCTCGTGCACGGTCTCCGCCAGCGGCACCAGCGGCTGCTTCGGGTACGGCCAGGCGTCGAGGTCCATCAGGGTGTGCTTGTGGACCCGCCACGGGACCCCGGAGGTGTTCGGCGCGACGCGCTTGATCCGGCCGTCGGGCAGGTACTCCACGTCGTAGAAGCGCGGCACGTAGACCGCGCCGGACACGGCGAGCCGGTACAGCAGCTCGTCGCGCGGCGTGCGGCCGCCCAGACCGGGGCGACCCTGCGCCTTCCACTCGCGCACCACGTCGGAGATCTTCAGCACGATCTCCTCGCCGTCCCCCAGGACGGCGGCGTCGAGGAAGTCGGCGATCGGCTCGGGGTTGAACGCGGCGTGCCCACCGGCGAGGACGACGGGGTCCTCCTCGGTCCGGTCCGCGGCGTGCAGAGGGATGCCGGCGAGGTCGAGCGCGGTCAGCATGTTGGTGTAGCCGAGCTCCGTCGAGAAGGAGATCCCGAAGAGGTCGAAGGCGCGCACGGGCCGGTGCTGGTCGACGGTGAACTGTGGGATCGGACCCTGCTCGTCGCCGGTCCGCATCACCTTCTCCATGTCCGGCCACACCGAGTAGGTGCGCTCGGCGACGATCCAGTCGCGCTCGTTGAGCACCTCGTAGAGGATCTGCACGCCCTGGTTGGGCAGGCCGACCTCGTAGGCATCGGGGTACATCAGCGCCCAGCGGACCGTCGCGTCGTCGTCGCCCCAGGGCTTCTGCGTCGAGTTCAGCTCGCCGCCGACGTACTGGATCGGCTTCTGCACGGTCGGCAGCAGCGGCTCCAGGCGCGGGAACAGCGAGCGGGCGCCGGTCGGGGCGGCGGTCTCGGTGGAACCGAGTGTCGGCACGGTGGAACCTCGCAGAACGCTGGGGGTGGGAGAGGTCCCAGGGTACGCCGTCACCGCGGATCGTTCGAACTCAGCGGGCCGGCCCCTGCGCGACGGTCGCCGCAGGCGCCCCGGTGCTCAGGCGTCGAGCTCGGAGAGCTCCTTGAGCGCGGCCTCCGCGCGCGCAAGCTCGTCACGTGCGACGGCGATCAGGTCACAGAGGCCCTGCGCGCCGAACCTGTTGGCGATGTGCTCCACGGCGTCGCTGATGGCCGGGTCGACATGGTGCTGCTGCTCCGAGGACATGGCATCCATCCAAGCAAAATCCGGCCCTGATGCCCAGACCCTCGGGCACGGCGCGGCGGTTACGGGGTGGCGGCCCAGAGCGCATCGCGCCCGAACGCCGCGAGCAGCTCGGTCTGCGCGTCGCCGTGCCGGTCCACGTGCGCCGCGATCGCGCCGGCGCCGCGGTAGAGCTCCTCGCGCTCGGCGAACCAGGCCGCCACCGCCTCGACCAGCTCGGGGTCGAGCCGGCTGTCGGCGCCGGTTGCCACCGCGAGGTCCCACCCGTGCACGAGGTGGTCGGCGGCGAGCTGGCGGACGTACTCCTCCCCGTCCTCGTCGCCGTAGGACAGGTGCACCCTCACGCCTCGTGGTGCGACCTCGTCGACGGCGCGCACGGCGGCGGAGGCCGCAGCGTGGCACGTCTCCGCCGGCCTCTCCCCCAGCACGTCGCCGTCGAAGCGGTCGCCGACCTCGGCGATGGTGCCGCCCTCCATCAGCGGCACGGTCCACAGCTCCTCGCCGACGACGTGGTTCACCAGGTCGCGCACCGTCCAGCCGTCGCACGGCGTGCTCGCTCCCCACCCGTCCGGGGCGACCCCGTCCACCCGGGACTCCCACCACTCGACGGTGCGCCGGTGCAGCGTGCTGACGTCCATGAAACCTCCTCGACCTGCCCCGCAGCCCCATCGTCGGGCGGAGGGCAGCCCCCGTCCAGAGCCCGAACGGACTGGTCAGCGGGCCGGGGGCGGACCGGACGGAAGCAGACCCGCATCGAGGGTCGCCCGCCCCTGGACGACCCACCAGGCGAGGTCCCGAGCCTCGCGCTCCCGGATGACAGGGTCGGTGTGCTCGGCCGCGTCGAGCGCCTTGTTCCAACCGAGCCAGACGAGCCCGGCAAGCAGGGCCAGCCGCATGGCGGTCTCGTCGTACGCCGGTCCCGCCGCATTCCGGTAGTCGGCGATCATCTGCTCTCGGGGGACCTCCACGACCGAGGAGCAGCCTGCGATGAAGCGGCTGATGTCGAGCGCCCCGGGGCCGACCGCCGCGAGGCCCCAGTCGAGCAGCACCAGGGTGTCGCCCTCGATCGCGAGATTCACCGTGGACAGGTCGCCGTGCACGAACGTCGTGGGGCGGGCCCGCAGCGCGGTCGCCAGCGGCGCCGGGTCGTCCGCCAGCGCGAGCACCGGCGCGGCGACCTCGGCCGGGACGAGACGCGCGAAGTGCTCCCACCCCCGCGCCACCAGGGCCATCAGCTCCCGACCCTCGGCCAGCTGCAGCGCTCGGCTCGGGCCGAAGAGGCCGATCTGGTCCTCGAGGGAGGCCAGCCCCTCGGCCGAGTCGTCCACCCCCGCACGGTGCAGCGCCGCCACCCGGTCCACCAGGAACAGCCACTGCTCGCGGTCGAGCCGGTCCTCCCAGCTCAGCACGGCCCCGCCCAGGTCGCGCAGCACCAGCGTCGAGCCCACGTCCTCGGCCCAGCCGTCGACGACGGCGTGCCCGCAGCCCGCCGGCAGCCCGTCGAACCCCCCGGACGACCACAGCCGGAACTCCCGGCCGACCGGGTCGTGCGTCAGGCTCATCATCAGGTCCGTCGCCGGGTCCAGCCGCTTGACCACCACGCGCCGGCCGTCGGCAAGGACCACCCGCTCGAGCGCAGCACCGGACTTGCCGTCGTGGCCGGCCAGTGGTTCGCGACGGACAGCGCCGTCGAGGATGCTGCGCGGTGTCATGCCGGACCTCCGGCACCACGCTAGAGGTCAGTAGCGGGAGCGGACCAGACGCGAACGGGCCACTCC
>CAVQSC010000013.1:0-7303 GCA_963715375.1 uncultured Actinomycetota bacterium
TGCGGGGTTGTTCGCGTGAGGGCGGGAAGAAACCCACACTCATGGGTGAACTAGCCCACACTCAACTCTCGGTGTGGAGGAGGGTGGGGCGGCGGGCGTGCTCGGCGAGCTGGAGCACGCCGGCCTTGATCCCGCCGACCAGGTCACCGGCAGCGAAGGCGGTCTGCATGGACAGCGTGGCGAGCTTCACCTCGGCGTCGTCGAGCACGCGGCGGGCCTCCGCACCGGTGACGATCTCGACGATCCGGGCCGCCGGATCGACCAGCACCAGGACCGAGCGCGCGGGGGCGACAAGGGCTGCGTGCAGCCGCTCCGCGAAGGGCCGGGACTCCTGGTCGGCAGCGCCGACGTAGACGGAGAACTCGTAACGGCACATGGTCTCCGCGTCACGGATGGCCTTGTCGATCTCATGGCGCTCCGCGGCGGTGAACGCCTCACCAGCGGCCACTGGCACCGCCTCGGTCAGCGGCGCCCTCGAGGGCGGCCGGGTCGGTCTTGTCGGCCTTCTCCAGACCGTCGCGCGGACCGCCGAACCACTCGGGCTCGTGACGCCAGGCGAGGCCGGGGTGGTAGGAGCTCTCGCCCCGCACCATGGACGGCAGCAGCGTCAGCAGCGTGATCAGTGCGAACAGCCCGGCGGGGATCAGCACGATCACCAGGAGTGCGTGGAGCGGGTCCACCGAAGGGGTCTCGCCCCACTGCTCGGGAGCGGTCGCGAACGACGGTGTGGCGGCGGTCACGAGCAGGACAGCGGGAGTCAGCGCCAAGGCACGAGAGGCGCGCCGTACAACGGGTGTTCTGCGGGGTTTCGTCACGCGTCCAGGGTAGCGAACCTGAGTTTGAGGGCGGCACGGCGTCTCGTTATGGTCCGACCCATGAGCCTCCTGCAGACAACGCCCGAGTGCGGCACCGGTGAGGACTGGTGCGACCTGGTCTACCAGTGGACCGGGAACGCCTGGCTCGCCGAGGCCGCCGACTGGCTCATCGCCAAGCCGGTGGCACTCATCGTGCTCCTGGTCATCGCCCTGGTGACGCGCTGGTTCCTGCACCGGATGATCGACCGGATCACCCGCCGCGCCGCCGAGGGGCTGCCGACCCCGATGCTGAAGCACAAGCCGGCCGCGGAGCAGAAGAAGACCACTGCGGCCGTCGTGGCCGGCCGCCGGGTGCAGCGCGCGCAGACCATGGGCTCCCTGCTCAAGAGCATCACGTCGATCGCGATCTTCTCGATCGCCGGTATCACCGCGATGGCCGAGCTCGGCTTCCCGGTCGGCCCGCTCATCGCCAGCGCCGGCATCGTCGGCGTCGCCCTGGGCTTCGGCGCGCAGAGCCTGGTGACCGACTTCCTGTCGGGCATCTTCATGATCGTCGAGGACCAGTACGGCGTCGGCGACGTCATCGACCTCGGCGAGGCCTCCGGCACCGTCGAGGCGGTCGGCCTGCGGGTCACCCGGCTCCGGGACGTCGAGGGCACCGTCTGGTACGTCCGCAACGGCGAGGTCGTCCGCGTCGGCAACTCCAGCCAGAACTGGGCGCGCACCGTGGTCGACGTGCCGCTGGGTCACGACCAGGACCTCTACCGGGTCCAGGAGATCCTCAAGGACGTCGCCCACGACGTGTGGGAGGACGAGGACTTCAAGAGCATGATCATCGAGGAGCCCGAGGTCTGGGGCGTCCAGGACCTCACCCCCGACTGGATCACGGTGCGGGTGACGATGAAGACGGCTCCGCTGGAGCAGTGGGCGGTCGCGCGGGAGATGCGCGAACGGATCAAGGCCCGGTTCGACCACGAGGGCATCGAGCTGGCACGTCCGGCGCGGGTCATCATCAACCGGACCGAGGAGCCCAGGACGCCCGCCGCCCTGCCCGTCTCTTCCGACGGCTCCGCCGAGGACGCGGCAGGGGCCCCGGACCAGTCCGGAGCCCCTGCGTCGAGCTGAGCCGCGGCGGCGCTCAGGCCAGCGACGCCTCCAGGGTGATCGTCGTCCCGGTCAGTGCCTGGGAGACGGGGCAGCCCTTCTTCGCGTTCTCCGCGTGCTCCTTGAAGCCGGCCTCGTCGACGCCTTCGACACTGCCGACGACGGTGAGGTGGACACCGGTGATGCCCTCGCCCGGCACGAAGGTCACGTCGGCCCTGGTGTCCAGCGCCTGCGGCGGTGTGCCGGCCTTGGCGAGCATGTTCGACAGCGCCATCGAGAAGCACGACGAGTGCGCGGCCGCGATCAGCTCTTCGGGGCTGGTCCGCCCGTTGGCGGCCTCGTCCGTGCGGGCCGGCCAGGAGACGTCGTACGTCCCGAGTCCCGACGACTCGAGGGTGACCTGTCCGGAGCCTCCCTCCAGCAGGGGTCCCTCCCAGTGGGTCTTCGCGGTGCGGGTGGCTGCCATCGACAACTCCTTCTTCTTGTGGACGCATTCAGGGGGTTCGTGTCCGACTCTTGCCGGGATGGGGACAATAGACAAGTGAGCACCGCATCGGGTCCGCAGGACGGGCCGACCTTCTACGACGAGATCGGGGGCTACCCCACGATCGCGAAGATCGTCGACCGCTTCTACGAGGGCGTCGCCGACGACGAGGTGCTCCGGCCGCTGTACCCGGAGCAGGACCTGGGTCCGGCCCGGGAGCGGTTCACGCTCTTCCTCGCGCAGTACTGGGGAGGCCCGACGACGTACTCCGACACCCGCGGCCACCCGCGGCTGCGGATGCGGCACGCGCCCTTCGCGGTGACGCCGAAGGCCCGCGACCACTGGCTGGTGCACTTCCGCGCGGGGCTCGACGCGGCGAACCTCACCCCGGAGCAGGACGCCCAGTTCTGGGACTACGTCACCCACGCCGCGCAGTTCATGGTGAACACCCTCGAGGAGGTCTAGCCGGCTCCGGCTCGTCGAGCCTGTCGAGGCCTCAGGTCTCCAGCACCGTCTCGAGCCGGGCCCGCTCGCCCGCCGTCAACGGCCGGGACCGCTGCCCTTCCAGGTCGAAGGTGACCATCGCCGCCTGCGCCCGCGACAGCACGGTGTCGCCGTCCCGGATCTCCGAGGCGACGCCGAACGACGACGTACCGATGCGGGTCACCCAGGACTCGACGACATACGGCTCAGGGCGAAACATGATCGGGCGCTTGTAGTCCACGTCGAGCCGCGCGACGACGAGACTGAACCCCGCCTCGCCCTCCGCGCGACCCAGCGCCATGAGGAAGGCCAGCCGGGCCTCCTGGTAGTACTCGAAGTACTTGACGTTGTTGACGTGCCCGTAGACGTCCACGTCGGAGAACCGGACGTAGCAGTCGTAGCGATGCCGGCTCATGCGACATCTCCTGCCGGCTCGAGGAAGCGCTCGAGCACGTCGCGCTCCTCGGCGCTGACCCGGCGCGGTCGCTCCTCGGCGAACACGAACGGGGTGAGCACGGTCCGCGCGCGGACGTACACCCGCCGCTCCCCGTCCGGGAGCTCGTCGAGGATCTCGTAGGCCATCGTGAACGTGGCCGCGCGCACCTGCGTCACCCAGGTCTCGATCCGCACCGGCTCGAACCGGAACACCAGCGGGTGCACGAACTCCACCTCGTGCCGCACCACGACCGTCCCCACGGCGAGCTCCTCCCCGCCCTGCACAGGGGCGTGCACGCGGAGCATGTCCACGCGGGCCTCCTGCAGGTAGTCGACGTAGACCACGTTGTTCACGTGCCCCAGGGAGTCCATGTCCGCCCAGCGCAGGGGGCAGTAGTAGATGTGTCGAGCCACACAGTCATCCTCGCAGGAATCGGTTCTAGGCTGAGGTCCACCCTGACATCGTCTGAGATCGGAGCCCCACCATGCCCGAGGCAGTGATCGTTTCCGCCGCTCGCTCCCCCATCGGTCGCGCCAACAAGGGCTCGCTCAAGGACCTCCGCCCCGACGACCTGAGCGCGACGATCATCCAGACCGCGCTGGACAAGATCCCCGAGCTGGACCCGCAGGACATCGACGACCTGTACCTCGGGTGCGGCCTCCCCGGCGGCGAGTCCGGCTTCAACATGGCCCGGATCGTGGCGGTGCTGATGGGGTACGACGGCCTCCCCGGCGCGACGATCACGCGCTACTGCTCATCCTCCGTGCAGACCTCGCGGATGGCCTTCCACGCCATCAAGGCCGGCGAGGGCGACGTGTTCATCTCGGCCGGCGTCGAGACGGTGTCCCGCTTCGCCAAGGGCACCTCCGACCACTGGCCCGACACCCAGAACCCGGTGTTCGCCGACGCGGTGGAGCGCACCGCCAAGACGGCCGAGGGTGGCGTCGGCTGGCACGACCCGCGCGAGGACGGCAACGTCCCCGACGCCTACATCGCGATGGGCCAGACCGCCGAGAACGTCGCCAAGCTGCGCGGCCTCACCCGCGAGGAGCTCGACGAGTTCGGCGTGCGCAGCCAGAACCTCGCCGAGAAGGCGATCGCGGACGGCTTCTGGGCGAACGAGATCACCCCGGTCACCACCCCCGACGGGACGGTCGTCAGCACCGACGACGGCCCGCGCCCCGGCGTCACGATGGAGGCCGCGGCCGGCCTGAAGCCGGTGTTCCGCCCCGACGGCGTCGTGACGGCTGCGAACTGCTGCCCGCTCAACGACGGCGCGGCCGCCGTGGTGATCATGTCGGACACGAAGGCGCGCGAGCTGGGCCTGACCCCGCTGGCCCGGATCGTCTCCACCGGCGTCACCGGCCTCTCGCCCGAGATCATGGGGCTCGGCCCGGTCGAGGCGACCAAGCAGGCCCTTGCGCGGGCGAACATGACGATCGACGACATCGACCTCGTGGAGATCAACGAGGCGTTCGCCGCGCAGGTGGTGCCGTCGTACCAGGACCTCGGCATCGACCTCGACCGGCTCAACATCAACGGCGGCGCGATCGCCGTGGGCCACCCGTTCGGCATGACCGGCGCCCGGCTGCAGAACACGATGCTGAACTCGCTGAAGTGGCACGACAAGCAGACCGGCCTGATCACGATGTGCGTGGGCGGCGGCCAAGGCATGGCGATGATCCTCGAGCGGATGAGCTGAGCGCTCGAACGCACCATTGGCACCGGCGCTCAGCTCAGCCGCGACCTCCCACAGAGCGCGGATGAGCTGAGCGCTCAAGAAGCACCGTCGGCACCGGCGCTCAGCTCAGCCGCGACCTCCCACAGAGCGCGGATGAGCTGAGCGGCCGGGATCGTTTATTGTACCTTCAAGTCGGGCGTCGGTAGACTGGTGCCATGACCTCGCAGACCCAGGACGTCCTCTGGCTGGACGCCGAGCAGCAGCGCACCTGGCGTGCCTACCTCGTCGGCACGACGCTGCTCATGGACCGGCTCGACCGGGACCTCCGGATCCACCACGACCTCTCGCTCCCGGAGTACGAGGTGCTGGTCCGGCTCTCCGAGTCCGAGGGGCACCGGCTGCGGATGGCACCGTTGGCCGACTCGCTGAGCCACTCCCGCAGCCGGGTCACCCACACCGTCACCCGTCTCGAGCGCGCCGGTCTCGTCGAGCGGGTCTCGTGCACCTCCGACGGCCGCGGGGTCGAGGCGGTGCTCACCGAGAAGGGCTACGCCCTTCTCCAGACGGCAGCCCCGACGCATGTGCGTGGGGTGCGCGAGTACCTCGTCGACCTTGCCGGGCCTACCGACTTCGAGGCCGTCGGCAGGGTCTTCAACGCGGTCACCGACCGGCTGGTCGAGGCCAATCCCGCCGTCGACATCCGCTGACTGACATGCTGGCGGCCATGACCGCCTGGCACCGCCACAACCTCGAGCCGGTGCACACCGTCGCGCCGGCCGGCAGCCCCTACGACACCCCGGCGCGCACCGCGCTGGTCGAGACGGTCCGCGCGTTCGCGATGGACGAGGTGCTCCCGGTGGCCAACCGGCTCGACCCCCGGCACGAGGACATCCCGGCCGAGATCCTCGAGAGGATGGGCGAGCTCGGACTCTTCGGCGTCCTCATCCCCGAGGACGAGGGCGGTCTCGGGCTGGGCGTGCTGGAGTACTGCCTGGTCTCCGAGGAGCTCGCCCGGGCCTGGATGAGCGTCGGCAGCATCATCGCCCGCGGCAACGGCACCGGCTGCGACAACCCCGACCCCGAGCGCCGGCTCGCGCTGCGCCGGCTCAGCGCCCAAGGACGTCGGATCGGGGCGATCGCGTTCTCCGAGCCCGAGGCGGGCTCCGACCTGGCCAACGTGTCCTGCCGGGCCGAGCGGGACGGCGACGGCTGGGTGGTCAGCGGCACCAAGCGCTGGGTGGGGCACGCGCGGTCGGCCGACTTCATCCACCTGCTCGCCCGGACCCGTTCCCCGCGCGAGGACCGGGGGCCCTCCGACGGGCTGGAGCTGTTCCTGGTCGAGAAGGAGCGCGGGTCGTTCCCCGACGGCATCACCGGGGAGCCGATCGACAAGATCGGCTACTTCGGCCTCACCACCTGGGAGCTGGAGCTCTCCGGGTTGCGGCTACCCGTCGACGCACTGCAGGACACCGGCGAGGAGGAGGGCCAGGGGTTCAAGCACAGCCTGGGCTGGCTCAACGTCGCACGCGTGCAGACGGCCGCCCGCGCAGTCGGGCTTGCCCGTGGCGCGCTCGAGGACGCCCTGGTCTACTCCCAGCAGCGCGTGCAGTTCGGTGCGCCCATCGCCGAGCAGCAGGCGATCCGGCACATGCTCGCCGACATGTCGAGCGAGGTGGCCGCGGCGCGGCAGTTCTACCAGTACGCCGCCTGGCTCGTGGACTCCGGCGCCACCGCCAACACCGAGACGTCCCAGGCCAAGCTCTACGCGTCGGAGATGGCCGAGCGGGTGACCAGCCAGGCGCTGCAGATCTTCGGCGGCAACGGGTACACCACGCAGTTCGCGGTCGAGCGCTACTGGCGCGACGCCCGGCTGACCAAGATCTTCGAGGGCACGTCGGAGATCCAGCGCCGGATCATCGCGGACGGCCTCATCGCCGCCGCCCCGGTGACCTGAGGGCCGTGGCATGACCGCCTGGGACCCGGTCCGCGCCCTCGTGGCGGAGCGGCAGCGCACCCAGGAACGGCTCGCGGACCTGGTCGGCGACTACGCCGGGATCGTCGAGGCCTCGGCCGACTCCAACGCCGACGACGAGCACGACCCCGAGGGCGCCACGATCGCCTTCGAGCGCTCGCAGGTCGGCGCCCTGGTCGACCAGGCGCGCGCACACCTCACCGAGGTGGACGCCGCGCTGGAGCGGGTGGAGGACGGGACGTACGGCGTCTGCGAGTCGTGCGGTCAGCCGATCGCGCCCGCGCGCCTCGAGGCCCGTCCGGTCGCCCGCACCTGCATCGGCTGCGCT
>CAVQSC010000014.1:0-75000 GCA_963715375.1 uncultured Actinomycetota bacterium
CTCAAGCAGCGCTACCGCGAGGAGATCCTCCCCGCGCTGCGCGACGAGTTCCAGTTCGCCAACGTCATGCAGGTGCCCGGCCTGACCAAGATCGTGGTCAACATGGGCGTCGGCGAGGCTGCCCGCGACTCGAAGCTGATCGAGGGCGCCGTGCGCGACCTGACCGCGATCACCGGTCAGAAGCCGCAGGTGACCAAGGCCCGCAAGTCGATCGCGCAGTTCAAGCTGCGTGAGGGCATGCCGATCGGTGCGCACGTCACGCTTCGTGGCGACCGCATGTGGGAGTTCCTCGACCGTCTGCTGACGCTCGCGCTTCCGCGTATCCGTGACTTCCGTGGCCTCTCGGGCAACCAGTTCGACGGCCGCGGCAACTACACCTTCGGTCTGACCGAGCAGGTCATGTTCCACGAGATCGACCAGGACAAGGTCGACCGCTCGCGGGGCATGGACATCACGGTCGTGACCACCGCTACGAACGACGACGAGGGTCGCGCGCTGCTCAAGCAGCTCGGGTTCCCGTTCAAGGAGCAGTGAGACGATGGCGAAGACAGCACTGATCGTCAAGGCGTCACGCAAGCCGAAGTTCAAGGTGCGGGGCTACACCCGTTGCCAGCGCTGCGGCCGACCCAAGGCCGTGTACCGCAAGTTCGGTCTCTGCCGCGTGTGCCTGCGCGAGATGGCTCACCGGGGAGAGCTCCCCGGCGTCACCAAGAGCTCCTGGTAGAGCACGCATCAAGATCCTTTCGACTTATCAAGCAACCAGATCGCTGAAGGTCGCCCGGACTAGCGGGCGAAACCACGGTGGGAAAGGGCCCTTTCGGCCATGACGATGACTGACCCGATCGCAGACATGCTTACCCGTCTGCGCAACGCCAACCAGGCGTACCACGACTCGGTGTCGATGCCTTACAGCAAGCTGAAGGCCGGCGTAGCCGAGATCCTCCAGCAGGAGGGTTACATCACCTCCTGGAAGGTCGAGGACACCCCCGAGGACCAGGTGGGCAAGAACCTCACCCTGACCCTCAAGTACGGACAGAACCGTGAGCGCTCGATCGCCGGACTCCGGCGCATCAGCAAGCCCGGTCTCCGTGTGTACGCCAAGGCCACTGGCCTCCCGAAGGTGCTCGGCGGCCTCGGCGTCGCGATCATCTCGACGAGCCAGGGTCTGCTGACCGACCGCCAGGCCAACCAGAAGGGCGTGGGTGGGGAAGTCCTCGCCTACGTCTGGTAACGACGAGACCAGGAGGAGAGAAAAGCATGTCGCGCATTGGCAAGCTCCCCATCACGGTCCCGTCCGGTGTTGACGTGGCCGTCGAGGAGAGGACCGTGACGGTGAAGGGCCCCAAGGGCACCCTCGCGCACACGGTGGCCTCCCCGATCACGGTTGCTCGCAGCGATGCGCGCATTGGAGCATACGGTCGTCGGTGTTGACGTGGCGTCGAGGACGCAAGGTGACCGTGAAGGGGCCCAAGGGCACCCTCTCGCACACGCGTCGCGTCCCCGATCACGGTCGCTCGCGGGAGGACGGCGCCATCGAGGTGTCGCGTCCGAACGACGAGCGCCTCAGCAAGTCCCTGCACGGCCTGACGCGCACGCTGATCGCCAACATGGTGACCGGTGTGACCCAGGGCTACGAGAAGAAGCTCGAGATCGTGGGCGTCGGCTACCGCGTCCTGTCCAAGGGCCCGACCCAGCTGGAGTTCCAGCTCGGTTACTCCCACCCGATCACCTTCAACGCGCCCGAGGGGATCACGTTCACCGTCGAGGGCCCGACCAAGCTCGGGGTCCAGGGCATCGACAAGCAGCTCGTCGGCGAGGTCGCTGCCAACATCCGCAAGCTGCGCAAGCCCGAGCCTTACAAGGGCAAGGGCGTTCGCTACGCGGGTGAGCAGATCCGTCGCAAGGTCGGAAAGGCTGGTAAGTGACGATGGCTATCGCACTCAGGGCTGGGAAGCACACCGCCGCTCGCACCGCGTCGCGCCTGCGTCGTCAGGTCCGTGGCCGCAAGAAGATCACCGGTACCGCCGAGCGTCCGCGCATGGTGGTCACCCGTTCCTCGAAGCACATCACCGTGCAGGTCGTCGACGACCTGGTCGGCAAGACCGTGGCCTCGGCCAGCACGATGGAGGCCGACCTGCGGTCGTTCGAGGGTGACAAGTCCGCCAAGGCCAAGCGCGTCGGCGAGCTCGTCGCCGAGCGGGCCAAGGCGGCCGGTGTCGAGGGCGTGGTCTTCGACCGCGCCGGCAACAAGTACCACGGGCGCGTAGCCGCCCTTGCCGATGGCGCCCGCGAGGGCGGCCTCGCGTTCTGATCGCGAAGAGACAGAGAAGGAAGAGGTAGTTCGAATGAGCGGATCCCAGCGCCGTAGCGGCGGCGGCGACCGTCGCGGTGGCCGCGACGACCGTCGTGGCCAGGCTGCGGACAAGACCGCCTACATCGAGCGTGTCGTCGCGATCAACCGTGTCGCCAAGGTCGTGAAGGGTGGTCGTCGCTTCAGCTTCACCGCCCTCGTGATCGTCGGTGACGGCGATGGCATGGTCGGTGTCGGGTACGGCAAGGCCAAGGAAGTTCCCGCGGCGATCGCCAAGGGTGTCGAGGAGGCCAAGAAGAGCTTCTTCAAGGTCCCCCGCATCCAGGGCACCATCCCGCACCCCGTCCAGGGCGAGAAGGCTGCGGGTGTCGTCCTGCTCCGTCCGGCTGCTCCCGGTACCGGTGTGATCGCCGGTGGTCCGGTGCGCGCCGTGCTGGAGTGCGCCGGCATCCACGACGTGCTGAGCAAGTCGCTCGGCTCGTCGAACCAGATCAACATCGTGCACGCCACGGTCGAGGCGCTGCGCGGCCTCGAGGAGCCGGAGGCCGTCGCCAAGCGCCGCGGTCTCCCGGTCGAGGACGTCGCTCCCGCCGCCCTGCTCAAGGCCCGTGCGGAGGTGAGCCAGTGATGGCACGCCTCAAGGTCGAGCAGAAGCGGTCGACGATCGGCTGCAAGCAGAACCAGCGGGACACCCTCCGCACGCTTGGTCTCAAGCGCATCGGCGACGTCGTCGTCAAGGAGGACCGTCCCGAGATCCGTGGCATGCTCCAGACGGTCAGGCACCTGATCGTCGTCGAGGAGGTCGACTGACATGACGCTCAAACTGCACCACCTGCGTCCTGCCCCCGGAGCCAAGACCGCCAAGACCCGTGTGGGTCGTGGTGAGGCTTCGAAGGGCAAGACCGCGGGTCGCGGTACCAAGGGTACGAAGGCTCGCTACCAGGTGCCGGCCAGCTTCGAGGGTGGCCAGATGCCGCTCCACATGCGTCTGCCGAAGCTCAAGGGCTTCAAGAACCCGTTCAAGGTGGAGTTCCAGGTCGTCAACCTCGACCGCCTGAACGAGCTCTTCCCCGAGGGCGGCACGGTGGGCGTCGACGAGCTCGTCGCCAAGGGCGCGGTCCGCCGCGGCCACCCCGTGAAGATCCTCGGCTCGGGTGACGTCTCCGTGGCTCTGCGAGGTGACCGCTCACGCGTTCTCGGCGACGCGCCAAGGAGAAGATCGCTGCCGCCGGCGGCAGCACCACCGAGCTGTGACGAAGTAGCACACTCGGCACAGATCGACGAGCAGGGGCGTGGACGGCGCGAGCCGGCTACGCCCCTGCTCGCATAACCAGGGGGCACAGCGCAGCACCGGTCAGACCGTGGCTTTCGTGCCTGTTAGGCTTCCGGGGTCCCGCTGCAGACAGCGAGATACCCGCACGTGAAGAAAGAGGACCAGGTGCTAGGCGCTTTCGCCAACGCGTTCCGGACGCCGGACCTGCGACGCAAGCTGTTGTTCGTCCTGGGGATCATCGCGATCTTCCGGCTCGGCTCGCAGATGCCCGCGCCCGGAGTCAACGTCTCCAACGTCCAGGCGTGCTTTCAGCAGATCGAGAACGAAGGCCTCTACGGCCTGATCAACCTCTTCTCCGGCGGCGCGCTGCTCCAGCTGACGATCTTCGCGCTCGGCATCATGCCGTACATCACCGCGAGCATCATCCTGCAGCTGCTCGTCGTGGTGATCCCACGCCTCGAGACCCTCAAGAAGGAGGGCCAGGCCGGGCAGACCAAGATCACCCAGTACACCCGGTACCTCACGCTCGCGCTGGCGATCCTCCAGGCGACCGGCATCACCGCCCTGGCCAGGAACCGCGCGCTGCTTCAGGACTGCGACCTCCCGCTGCTGCACAACGAGGACGCCCTGTCGACCATGGTCATCATGGTCATCACCATGACTGCCGGCACCGCCGTGATCATGTGGCTCGGTGAGCTGATCACCGAGCGCGGCATCGGCAACGGCATGTCGCTGCTGATCTTCACCCAGGTCGTCGCCACCTTCCCCGCCTCGCTGTGGGGGGTGAAGACCACCAACGGCTGGTTCATCTTCGCCATCGTCATCGTCGTCGGACTCGTCATCATCGCGGCGGTCATCTTCATCGAGCAGGCGCAGCGGCGCATCCCGGTGCAGTACGCCCGGCGCATGGTCGGGCGCAAGATGTTCGGCGGCTCGTCGACGTACATCCCGCTCAAGGTCAACCAGGCCGGCGTCATCCCGGTCATCTTCGCCTCGAGCCTGCTGTACCTCCCGACGATGGCCGCGCAGTTCGGCGGCCAGGGGTCGTGGTTCTCCCAGTTCGTCCAGACCTACTTCGCCAGCGGAAGCCACCCGCTCTACATGGCTGTGTACTTCGCGCTGATCATCTTCTTCACCTACTTCTACGTCGCGATCACCTTCAACCCCGTGGAGGTCGCCGACAACATGAAGAAGTACGGCGGCTTCATCCCCGGGATCCGGGCGGGCAAGCCGACCGAGGAGTACCTCTCCTACGTCCTGTCCCGCATCACGCTGCCGGGCTCGCTCTACCTCGGTCTGATCTCGCTGATCCCGCTGGTGGCGTTCGTCCTCATCGGAGCGAACCAGAACTTCCCGTTCGGCGGTACGTCGATCCTGATCATGGTCGGTGTCGCGCTCGACACGGTGAAGCAGATCGAGAGCCAGCTGCAGCAGCGAAACTACGAAGGATTCCTCCGCTGATGAACCGCCCCACGAAATCATCCGCTTCGCTCATGATTCCGCAGGGACCCCGCGCATGAGACTCATCCTCATGGGCCCGCCGGGCGCCGGCAAGGGCACCCAGGCCAAGGTGATCTCCACCCGGCTGGGCGTGCCGGCCGTGTCCACCGGTGACATCTTCCGGGCCAACGTGTCCGAGGGCACCCCGCTCGGCCGCGAGGCCAAGCGCTACATGGATGCTGGCGACTACGTCCCCGACGAGGTCACCAACGGGATGGTCCGAGACCGCCTGTCGCAGGACGACGCCGCCCGAGGCTTCCTGCTCGACGGCTACCCCCGCACGGTCGCCCAGGTCGAGGAGCTCGACTCGATGCTCGCCGACGCGGGCACCTCGCTCGACGCCGTCGTCGTCCTCACCGTGGACGACGACGAGCTCGTCCAGCGGCTGCTCTACAGGGCCGAGACCGAGGGGCGCACCGACGACACGGAGTCGGTGATCCGCCACCGGCAGGACGTCTACAACGAGCAGACCGCACCGCTGCTCGAGGTGTACGCCGACCGCGGCCTCCTCGTCGAGGTCGACGGCATGGGTGTGGTCGACGAGGTCAGCGACCGGATCTTCAGCGCCCTGGAGAAGGTCCGCGACGCAGCGAGCTGATCATGGTGTTCGGAGAGCGCGGCGTCGAGATCAAGACGCCGCAGCAGATCGACAAGATGCGTGCCGCCGGCCTCGTGGTGGGCGAGACGCTGGAGCTGCTGCGCACCTCGGTGCGCCCAGGCGTCACCACGCTCGAGCTCGACCGGATCGCCGAGGACAACATCCGCTCCTCCGGCGCGACACCGTCGTTCAAGGGCTACCACGGCTTCACCGGCAGCATCTGCGTCTCGGTGAACGACGAGGTCGTGCACGGCATCCCCGGTGACCGGGTGATCGAGGACGGAGACGTCGTCTCGATCGACTGCGGCGCCATCGTCGACGGCTGGCACGGCGACGCCGCGATCACCGTCGCCGTCGGGGAGGTGCCCGAGGAGGCGCTCGAGCTGATGCGGGTCACCGAGGAGGCGATGTGGCGGGGGTTCGCCGCCGCCCGGCTCGGTGGCAGGGTCACCGACATCTCCCACGCCGTCGAGAGCTACGTCCGCGAGCAGGGCGGTTCGGGATCATCGAGGACTACGTCGGCCACGGCATCGGCAGCGCCATGCACCAGCCGCCGAACGTCCCGAACTACGGCCGTCCGGGCAAGGGCCCCAAGCTCGTCCAGGGGCTGGCCCTCGCGGTCGAGCCGATGGTGGTCCTCGGCGACCACTCGACCCACGTGCTCGCGGACGACTGGACGGTCAAGACCGACGACGGCTCGCTCGCCGCGCACTTCGAGCACACGTTCACGCTGACCCCCGAGGGCGCCTGGGTGCTGACCGCGCTCGACGGGGGAGAGGCCAAGCTCGCCGAGCTCGGCGTGCCCTTCGGCGGCCGCTGACGGTCGCGTCCACCCGCCCGATTAGGGGTTGGAGCACCTTTTCCCGTAGACTTGGACGTCGGCCCAACGTGGGCCTGTTTCGTGGTGCCCTGCGGCTGCCCGGCAGACGGCGCGTCCCTCTCCTGCGAGGGCCTCATCGCGTCCGGGATGGGGCACTTCGGCGGGCTTCACGAGGTCCACCCGGCGGCTCTTCGAGCGGCCGGGAGGTTCCCGGGCCACCTGCGTGGCGCACCGGACCGAGAGGTCTATGTGCCGCAGCAGTGCCGTAACGGTAGACCAGTCATCAACAGATTGCGGAGGACATGCCGAAGAAAGAAGGCGTGATCGAGATCGAGGGGACTGTTGTCGAGGCGCTCCCGAACGCCATGTTCCGGGTTGAGCTGAGCAACGGCCACAAGGTCCTCGCCCACATCAGCGGCAAGATGCGTCAGCACTACATCCGAATCCTCCCCGAGGACCGAGTCGTCGTCGAGCTCTCGCCGTACGACCTGACCCGCGGGCGGATCGTCTACCGGTACAAGTAAACCCGAGCAATCGGGCCTGCCAGCCGTCCACGGCTCCGGCGTCGCACCTGCGGTCCGGGGTCAAGCACACGAGAAGAGCTTCGAACATGAAGGTCAACCCGAGCGTCAAGCCGATCTGTGACAAGTGCAAGGTGATCCGTCGCCACGGCCGCGTCATGGTGATCTGCGAGAACCCTCGCCACAAGCAGCGCCAGGGCTGAGCCCCCGGCGCACCGGGTGGCCGAGCCAGTTCGGCACTCCGGGCGACAACTGAACCCGGGCCCGACTGAGGTGGGCCCACCGATCGTGACCGCTCATCCGCCACCGCCGTCGTCCTCAGCACGAGGGCGGCCAGGGCCGGATGCGACCCCCGGGCCGGAGGCCGGGGCCCCGCCGAGGCGGGTGGGGACGCGGCACGAACCGACACCTCCGACCAACCGAAGGGACACCGCCTTTCATGGCACGCCTCGTTGGTGTCGACCTCCCGCGCGACAAGCGCATCGAGATCGCACTCACCTACATCTACGGCATCGGCCGTACCCGCGCCCAGCAGCTCCTGGCCAGCACCGGGGTCGACCCCAACATGCGGGTCCACCAGCTGGGCGACGAGGAGCTGGTCAAGCTCCGTGACGAGATCGAAGCCAACTTCAAGATCGAGGGTGACCTCCGTCGTGAGGTCCAGGCCGACATCCGTCGCAAGATCGAGATCGGCAGCTACCAGGGGCGTAGGCACCGTCAGGGCCTGCCGGTCCGCGGCCAGCGCACCAAGACCAACGCGCGCACCCGCAAGGGCCCCAAGCGCACCGTCGCCGGCAAGAAGAAGGCCAAGTGATCGCTGGATCGGCACGGCCGTTCCGCTGTCACGGGTCTGCTTCCTCGATTCGCTTAACCAGACAATCCTCAGGAGTAACTGAATGCCTCCCAAGAGCCGTCAGGCTGCCGGCGCCAAGAAGGTGCGCCGCAAGGAGAAGAAGAACGTCGCCCAGGGCGAGGCTCACATCAAGAGCACGTTCAACAACACCATCGTCACGATCACCGACCCGACCGGTGCGGTGATCTCGTGGGCCTCGGCCGGCACCGTCGGCTTCAAGGGCTCCCGCAAGTCCACCCCGTTCGCCGCGCAGATGGCAGCCGAGGCTGCTGGTCGTCGGGCGATGGAGCACGGCATGAAGAAGATCGACGTCTTCGTCAAGGGCCCCGGCTCGGGACGCGAGACGGCGATCCGTTCGCTCGGTGCGATCGGCCTCGAGGTCGGCACCATCGCGGACGTCACGCCGACGCCCCACAACGGATGCCGCCCGCCCAAGCGCCGCCGCGTCTGATCCCGACACCAGCGAATCCAAGGAGTTCTGAAACATGGCCCGCTACACCGGCCCCATGACGAAGAAGTCGCGCCGCCTGGGTGTCGACCTCGTCGGTGGCGACCAGGCTTACGAGCGTCGTCCCTACCCGCCCGGCCAGCACGGCCGCGCCCGCATCAAGGAGAGCGAGTACCGCTCTCAGCTGCAGGAGAAGCAGAAGGCCCGCTTCACCTACGGCGTGCTCGAGAAGCAGTTCCACAGCTACTACACCGAGGCCAGCCGTCGCGCCGGCAAGACCGGTGACAACCTGCTGCAGCTGCTCGAGTGCCGTCTCGACAACGTCGTCTACCGCGCCGGCTTCGCCCGGACCCGTCGTCACGCCCGCCAGCTCGTCGTCCACGGCCACTTCCAGGTCAACGGCAAGAAGGTCGACATCCCGTCGTACCAGGTCAGCCAGCACGACGTGATCGACGTCCGCGAGAAGTCGAGGGAGATGACGCCGTTCATCGTCGCTCGCGAGACGCACGGCGAGCGCAACGTCCCGGCGTGGCTCGAGGCGCTGCCGAACCGGATGCGCATCCTCGTGCACCAGCTTCCGGTCCGCGCGCAGATCGACCTGCCGGTCCAGGAGCAGCTCATCGTCGAGTACTACTCGAAGAAGTAAGGCACGTCTTGGCTGCTGCCGCAGGTCGTGATGATGTCCTGCGGCACAGCCGGGCATCACTTGGCTCGACACGGCCGAGAAAACTGAACAACGTCCGCCGTCAGACAGCGAGGACCTAGTCCTTGCCGTTTCGAGCCCGTCAAATAGCGGGTGGGCTCGGAGAGGAATCACAGTGCTTATCGCTCAGCGCCCGACACTGTCGGAAGAGGTCGTCGACGAGTTCCGCTCGCGGTTCGTCATCGAGCCGCTCGAGCCCGGCTTCGGCTACACCCTCGGCAACTCGCTGCGCCGCACGCTGCTCTCGTCCATCCCCGGTGCCTCGGTCACGAGCATCAAGATCGACAGCGTGCTGCACGAGTTCTCGACCGTCGAAGGGGTCAAGGAGGACGTCACCGAGGTCATCCTCAACCTCAAGGACCTCGTGGTCTCCTCGGAGCACGACGAGCCGGTCACCATGTACCTCCGCAAGCAGGGTCCCGGCGACGTGACCGCTGCTGACATCGCGCCCCCGGCCGGTGTCGAGGTGCACAACCCGGAGCTGAAGATCGCCACCCTCAACGACAAGGGCAAGCTCGAGATGGAGCTCGTCGTCGAGCGGGGTCGTGGCTACGTCAGCGCGGTGCAGAACAAGGCCGGCGACGTCGAGATCGGCCGGATGCCGGTCGACTCGATCTACTCGCCGGTGCTCAAGGTGACCTACAAGGTCGAGGCCACCCGTGTCGAGCAGCGCACCGACTTCGACAAGCTCGTCATCGACGTCGAGACCAAGCCGTCGATCCGTCCCCGTGACGCGATCGCCTCGGCGGGCAAGACCCTGGTCGAGCTGTTCGGGCTCGCCCGGGAGCTCAACGTCGAGGCCGAGGGCATCGACATCGGTCCGTCGCCGGTCGACGAGCAGCTCGCCGCCGACCTCGCGCTGCCGGTCGAGGACCTCCAGCTGACCGTCCGGTCCTACAACTGCCTCAAGCGCGAGGGCATCCACACCGTGGGTGAGCTCATCTCGCGCTCGGAGCAGGACCTGCTCGACATCCGCAACTTCGGCGCGAAGTCGATCGACGAGGTCAAGGCCAAGCTCGTCGAGATGGGTCTCTCGCTCAAGGACAGCGCTCCGGGCTTCGACCCGCAGGCTGCCCTCGCGGCGTACGAGGACGACGACGACAGCTTCGTCGAGGACGAGCAGTACTGACCGACCTGAACACCGTGGGGCAGCCCGGCGGGAGGAACACCCCCTCCCGTCGGAGTTCCATCTAGAAGATCCAGCTACCCGGGTACCTGATACGGCTCGGGAGAATTGAGAAGAAGAGACAATGCCTACCCCCAAGAAGGGCGCTCGCCTCGGCGGCAGCCCCGCTCACCAGAAGCTCATCCTCGCCAACCTCGCGACGAGCCTCTTCGAGCACGGCCGGATCACGACGACCGAGGCCAAGGCCCGCATGCTGCGGCCCTACGCCGAGCGGCTGATCACCAAGGCCAAGAAGGGCGACCTGCACAACCGTCGTCAGGTCCTCCGCGTCGTCCGTGACAAGGGCGTCGTGCACTCCCTGTTCGAGGAGATCGGGCCGCGCTTCGCGGAGCGGCCGGGCGGCTACACCCGGATCACGAAGCTCGGTCCCCGCAAGGGCGACAACGCCCCCATGGCGGTCATCGAGCTCGTGACCGAGGAGTACGTCGCCAAGGCCAAGACGGCTCGTACGTCAGGAGGCTGCCCCGGCCGCCGCGCCGGTCGCCGAGGCCGAGGTCGTCGAGACCGAGACCACCGAGGCTCCGGCCGAGGAGACCGCACCCGAGGCGGTCGAGGCCGAGGTTGTCGAGACCGAGACCACCGAGGCTCCGGCCGAGGGGACCGCCGAGGCTGACGAGGACAAGAAGTCCGAGTGAGCTGATCTCACCCTGCTGTACGACGAGGGCCCGTCACCGTTCGCGGTGACGGGCCCTCGTTGCATCTCGCGACGGAACGCGACGGGTCAAGCAGGCGACCGACGCGTCAGAGGAGTGCTCACGCCCAGGAGACGAACGTGATCACTGCCTTCCCGTCACCGAAGTCGCGGACGAAGGTCGAGTGACCCTCGGCGCGGGACCCCTCGACCTCGCTGCCCCAGCTGGCCCTGTCGTTGCCGACCTGCGGGTGGTTGCTGGGGGTGGTGGCGCCGACCGTGGTGGTGCTGTCGAGGTGGTTGTAGATGGTCAGCAGCTCGTCGTAGTCGTGCTGGTTGGGGTGCTGGTTCGTGCTCGGGTCGTTCGTGTAGTCCATGCACGTGCCGAGGTTCGGCGTTGTCGAAGGTCTCGTCCTGGTGGTCGAGGCCGAAGGTGTGCCCGACCTCCTGGCAGCTCACCAGGTTGCGCCACGCCGGGGTGTTGTAGGTGCGCCGTGTTGAAGTAGGTGTCGTTCAGCTTGACGGTGCCCTGGGTGATGTGGGTGCCGCCGGTGACCGAGATCGAGGCGATGCCGAGCCAGCCGTTGTTGCCGTAGGTCGCGTTGCAGACCTCGACCCGTCCCGTGGTGGCCTTGCACGTTCTCGGGCTGCGTGGAGCCGGCGACGATCGTCGTGTCGAGCACCGTCGACTTGCTCCAGTCCGGTCGAGGTCGTTCCGAGGTAGGCGTCCCACTTGCTGTCGACGTTGTCCCCGAGCTTCAGCGTGAACGGGTTGCTCGTCCGGGCCCAGTGGTAGCCGCCCCAGGAGTGGTCGGCCTGGGCGGCACCGGGCGTGAAGACGGTGAGAAGGGCGGCGGATGAAGCAGCGGCGAGGAGTTTCCTGTCGCATCTGGGCTCCCATTGGGGTGTTAGGGATGTGAGGTAGGTAACAGTCCGTCTCTGGGCGCAACGTTGTCAATGACTCAGAGGTGGACATGTTTCTGAAGTTGCACAAACCGGAAGTGCCTCGACCGTGCGCACTGAGCCGGTCTGGAAGGATGTGCGGGTGCGTCTGCGACTCGACTTGGCCTACGACGGCACGGACTTCCACGGCTGGGCGAGCCAGCCGACACTGCGCACCGTCCAGGGGACCCTCGAGGCCGCGCTGGCCCAGATCCTCCGGGTCGAGTCCGCGCCCGTGACGTGCGCCGGCCGCACCGACACCGGCGTGCACGCACGGGGACAGGTGGCCCACCTCGACGTCGACGCAGGAGGTGCTCGCGGCCGGCGCAGGCCGGAGCACGAGACCGCCGGCGGAGGCCCTGCTGCGAAGGCTCAACGGGATCCTCCCGGACGACATCCGGGTCCACCGGACCTCGGCTGCGCCGGAGGGCTTCGACGCGCGGTTCTCGGCGGTGTGGCGGCGTTACGCCTACCGCATCGCGGACCGGCCGGCCGTGGTGGACCCGCTGCTTCGTGGCTCCGTCCTGACCTGGCCGCGCGAGCTCGACGTCGAGGCGATGAACGAGGCCGCGGCGCAGCTGCGAGGCGAGCACGACTTCGCGGCCTTCTGCAAGAAGCGGGAGGGCGCCACGACGATCCGCACCCTTCTCGACCTGTCGTGGCGGCGCGACGAGGCCGGCCGGGCCGTCGCGACGGTCCGGGCCGACGCCTTCTGCCACAACATGGTGCGTGCCTTGGTCGGGGCGTTGATCGTCGTGGGGGAGGGGCGCCGGGAGCCCGGTTGGGCCGGCGAGGTGCTCACGGCCCGGCAGCGCGACCCCCGGGTGGCCGTCGTACACCCGCACGGGCTCACGCTGGAGGAGGTCGGCTACCCGGCTGACGCCGAGCTCGCGGCCCAGGCCACAGCGGCCAGGCGGCTGCGGACCCTGCCCGATCCCGATGCCACGGACCACCGGGAGGGCCTCGATGGATGAGCACTACTTCACGGCTGACCCGAACGTCGCCTTCCGGCGCACACCGGTCGCGGCGAACGTCTGGGGCCACGACCTCGCACTCACCAGCGGGTCCGGCGTCTTCGCGCAGGGCCGCCTCGACGTCGGCACCGCGGTGCTCTTCCGGGAGACCACACCGCCGGGTCCGGGCACGTTCCTCGACCTCGGCTGCGGCTACGGAGTGATCGGGCTCGCTCTCGCGGTCGCGGTCCCGGGCGCCCGCGTGTGGGCGGTCGACGTGAACGAGCGGGCGCTCCTCCTCGCCAACGAGAACGCCTCGGCGCTCGGGGTCGCGGACCGCTACACCGCCGTGACTCCCGACCGCGTGCCCGAGGACGTGGCGTTCGACGAGATCTGGTCGAACCCGCCGATTCGCGTGGGCAAGCAGGCGCTGCACGACCTGCTGCTCACCTGGCTGCCACGACTCGCGCCGGACGGCCGCGCGGTGATGGTGGTCGGGAAGAACCTCGGGGCGGACTCGCTCCAGCGCTGGCTCGGGGATCAGGGCTTCCCGACCGAGCGGCTGGCCAGCGCGAAGGGCTTCCGCGTCCTCGAGACCCGGCGGGGCCGGCCATGAGCTCGCTCCCCAGCCAGGTCCGGCAGGTGACCGACCTCTTCCTGTCGCTGGCCGACGAGGCGATGCCGGGGCTGGTGGAGGGCCTGTACCTGCGCGGCTCGCTCGGCTTCGGGGAGTGGTACGACGACCGCAGCGACATCGACTACGTCGCGGTGCTGTCCGACCGTCCCGACGGCCGACGCTCGCCCGCCTCCGCGAGGTGCACGACGAGGTCGGCACGACCTTTGCGCGGCCGCCGTTCGACGGGCTCCACCTGACCTGGGCGGATCTGGCGCGGCCGTCGTACTCCTGCCCGGACGTGCCCTGCACGCACGGCGGTCTCTTCCACGAGGAGGCCCGGCTCGAGGTCCACCCGGTGACCTGGCACGAGCTGTCCCGGCACGGCCTGACGGTCCGCGGACCGGCCCTCTCGGAGGTGGACATCTGGACCGACGAGGCGGAGCTTCGCCGCTTCACCCGCGACAACCTCGCGTCCTACTGGCGCGACGAGGCGGACGCGCTGGCACGGTTCCCCGCCGAGGCCGGCATGCCCGGCACCGTCGCCTGGTGCGTCCTCGGGGTCAGCCGGCTGCACCACCTCCTGGCGACCGGCGCGCTGACCTCGAAGACCGGTGCGGGCCGCTACGCCGGCGCGAGGTTCGGCGAGCGGTGGCGCCCGATCGTCACCGAGGCGCTGGCCGTGCGGGTGACCGGCGAGAGCAGCGGCTTCTACGACGACGACCCTGACCGGCGTGCCGCCGACGTCATCGCGTTCACCGACATGGTCGTCACCGAGGGCCTCGCTCTTCCGCTCTGAGCAGGAAGTTCCCGCTGCAGGACAACGCGATCTGGCGTCCGTTCCGTCTGAGGCGTGAGAGTGTCGAGCCCCGGAGGAGGGTCCATGCGCAGGAGCGAGACCGAGTTCGCAGCCTTCGTGGCCGCGCGCCGGCCACACCTGCGACGCATCGCGTACGCCCTGTGCGGCGACTGGCACCGGGCCGAGGACCTGGTGCAGACGGCGCTGGCGAAGCTGTACGTCGCCTGGCCACGACTGCACAAGGAGGGCGCCGAGGAGGCCTACACGCGTCGGATCCTGGTGCGGGCCAACATCGACGACTCGAGGCGACCGTGGCGTCGTGAGACCCTCGGCGTCGAGAGCCTCGACCGCCCGGTTGCCCCGGACCACTCCCAGGACGACCGCTCGGAGCTCCTGCAGGCGCTCCAGCAGCTGCCTCCCATGCAGCGCAAGGTGGTCGTCCTCCGGCACTGGCTCGACCTGTCGGTCGAGGAGACCGCGTGGGAGCTCGACATCTCGACCGGAACCGTGAAGAGCCACACGTCCCGTGGCCTTGCCGCGCTGCACAGGCTGCTGACCGCGGACGACGTGGACGCCGAGCGAGCGAGGAGCCTTTGATGAACGACCAGAAGACGATGGACCCCGCTGAGTTCGCACACCGGCTGGACGCGTCCTTCGGTGTGGAGCCGCCGCATCGAGAGGTCGAGTCGGACCTGCACCTCGGGCGGCGCCGGCTACGACGCCGCCGCGCCACCGTAGCGCTGAGCGGACTGGCCGCCGCCGTCGTGGTCTCGGGTGCGGCCAGCCTCGTGCCCGGCCTCGTGCGTGACCCGGGGGAGCAGGGAGCAGTCGCCGCTGGGAGCACGGTGAGCGCCGAGGAGATCGTTGCGACCTGCATGCGCAAGGAGAACGTCACGGCCTACGCGCCCTGGAACGCCTCGGAGGAGAAGGCACTCGAGCTGCTGGGGGAGCCCAGGCTGATGACCAGTGCGGTCACCGACAACCGGGTCGAGGCGACGCTCCTCTCCGAGGACGGGACACGGTGGGGCGAGTGCCAGTTCGCACGCAGGCCTGACAGCGGGGTGAAGAACGCCATGAGCATCTACCCGACCGGCGTCTCCTTCCCCGAGCGCAGCATCGGCGGGATCGACGCCTACGAGGCCCCCTACGTCAACGACCCGCGCCTCGAGGGGACGGCCACCGTCTCGGTCCCGGACTTCGAGACACCGTGCGTGAGCCCCCTGACCGATGAGGAGCGGTGGGCCGTCGACGCCAAGTGTCCGCAGTTCACGATGCACTGGAACGACCGGCGACCCGCCGACGTGGCCGCGGTCCGGGTCACGACACCGGACGGGGTCCAGTCCTGGGCGGACGTGCGGCGGGGGTACCTGTCGTTCAGCTACACCGGGAGGATGACGCCGAAGATCTCCGCGCAGGTCGCCACCGGCGAGGCGCCCGGTGCGCAGCGGGTCGTCTTGTACGACAAAGAGGGCAACGTTCTCGTCGACGACCGCCACCCCGGGAAGCTGCCGCAGGACGGGTCGATCTCGATTGCGAACTTCCCGTCGCTGGCGTGGTGGACCAAGGAGTCCAGGCCCTAGGCCGAACGCCCGCGAGCGCCGTGGCGCGCATCGACGAGGGGTGCGAGCCTGGCCGGAACGGCTGGATTGGCAGACTTGCCCCATGACGGAGTACGAAGCAGCCGCAGACCGCTACGAGTCCATGGAGTACCGCTTCACCGGGAGGAGCGGTCTCAAGCTCCCGGTGATCTCGCTGGGCCTCTGGCAGAACTTCGGCGACGACAAGCCGGCCGACGTGCAGCGCGCCGTCCTGCGGCGGGCCTTCGACAGGGGCATCACCCACTTCGACCTCGCCAACAACTACGGCCCGCCGTACGGACAGGCGGAGGTCAACTTCGGTCAGTTCATGAAGAAGGACTTCAAGCCCTACCGGGACGAGCTGATCATCTCGACCAAGGCCGGCTGGGACATGTGGCCGGGTCCGTACGGCCAGGGCGGGGGCTCCCGGAAGTACGTCCTGTCCAGCCTCGACCAGTCCCTCGGCCGGCTCGGTCTGGACTACGTCGACATCTTCTACAGCCACCGCTTCGACCCCGAGACGCCCATCGAGGAGACGATGCGGGCCCTCGACCACGCGGTCCGGTCCGGGAAGGCCCTCTACGCCGGGATCTCGTCGTACTCCGCGAAGAAGACCCGTGAGGCAGCGACCATCGCCCGCGAGCTGGGCACGCCCCTGCTGATCCACCAGCCGTCGTACTCGATGCTCAACCGCTGGATCGAGTACGACCTCCTCGACGAGCTCGAGGAGCAGGGGATGGGCTGCATCGCGTTCACCGCGCTCGCCCAGGGCCTGCTCACCGACAAGTACCTCGACGGCGTCCCTGCCGAATCTCGCGCGGCGCGCGGCGGGTCGTTGCCGCCCGACCACCTCGACGAGGCGGTGCTGCGACGCGTCCGGGCTCTGAACGAGATCGCGCAGGAACGGGGCCAGAAGCTCGCGCAGATGGCCCTGCAGTGGGCCCTGCGCGACTCGCGCGTCACGTCCCTGGTCGTGGGTGCCTCCTCGGTCGAGCAGCTCGACGTCAACCTCGACGCGCTCTCCGGCCCGGCCTTCACCGAGGAGGAGCTGAGCAGGATCGACGAGCACGCGGTGGACGCCGGGATCAACCTCTGGGCGGAGCAGACCGAGGACTGATCGACCGGGTGACCCCAGGGTCGGTCGTCCTGTGCCAAAGCGGACGAAGGGCCCCTGCCTTCTTGGTAAACCGTGCGGCATGATCGGCACATGACCCAGTACGTGTACGCATTCTCAGAGGGCAGCAAGGACCAGAAGGACCTTCTCGGGGGCAAGGGTGCGAACCTGGCCGAGATGACGAACCTAGGGCTTCCTGTCCCGCCAGGTTTCACCATCACGACGCAGGCGTGCCGCGCCTACCTCGAGCGCGGGGACGAGCCGGCCGAGATGGCCGAGCAGGTCGCCGCCCACCTCGCCGACCTCGAGAGCACGATGGGCAAGCGACTCGGCCAGCCGGGCGACCCGCTGCTCGTCTCGGTGCGTTCGGGTGCGAAGTTCTCCATGCCGGGGATGATGGAGACCGTCCTCAACATCGGCCTCAACGACGAGTCCGTGCACGGCCTTGCCGCCCAGTCGGGCGACGAGCGGTTCGCCTACGACTCCTACCGCCGGCTCCTGACGATGTTCGGCAAGACCGTGCTCGGGATCGACGGAGAGCTGTTCGACGACGAGCTGGAGGCCAGGAAGCACGCCAAGGGCTCCGACAGCGACCTCGACCTCGACGCGGAGGACTTCCGGGACCTCGTCACGACGTACAAGCGCATCATCAAGGAGCACACCGGCGAGCCGTTCCCGCAGGACCCGCGCAAGCAGCTCGACATGGCGGTCCGCGCGGTCTTCGACTCGTGGAACACCGAGCGCGCGGTGCTCTACCGCCGCCAGGAGCGGATCCCCTCCGACCTCGGCACCGCGGTCAACGTGATGGCGATGGTCTTCGGCAACGTCGGCATGGACTCCGGCACCGGCGTCGCCTTCACCCGCGACCCTGCCACCGGGGCCCAGGGCGTGTACGGCGACTACCTCCAGAACGCGCAGGGCGAGGACGTCGTCGCGGGCATCCGCAACACCGTGCCGCTGGCAGACCTCGAGAAGCTCGACAAGAGGTCGCATGACGAGCTGATGCACATCATGCAGAAGCTCGAGGAGCACTACCGGGACCTGTGCGACATCGAGTTCACCGTCGAGCACGGCAAGCTCTGGATGCTCCAGACCCGCGTCGGCAAGCGCACCGCCGAGGCGGCCTTCCGGATCGCGGTGCAGCTCGTCGACCAGGGTCTGATCGACATGGACGAGGCTGTACGCCGGGTCACCGGTGCGCAGCTGGCGCAGCTGATGTTCCCCAGGTTCGACGACGACGCCGAGAAGGACCTCGTCGCGACGGGCATGAACGCCTCTCCTGGTGCCGCCGTGGGCAGGGCGGTCTTCGACTCGCACACCGCCGTCGAGTGGAGCGACCGCGGCGAGCAGGTGATCCTGGTACGCCGGGAGACCAACCCCGACGACCTCAAGGGCATGGTGTGTTCTCGCGGCATCCTGACCAGCCGTGGCGGCAAGACGTCGCACGCCGCGGTCGTGGCCCGTGGCATGGGTCGCACGTGCGTCTGCGGCGCAGAATCCCTCGACGTGGACGTCAAGGGAAGGAAGTTCACCTGCGCGGACGGGCAGGTCGTCAGCGAGGGCGACCTCATCTCGATCGACGGCACGAACGGCGAGGTCTACAAGGGCGAGGTCCCTGTGGTCGACAGCCTGGTGGTCCGGTACTTCGAGGGGGACGAGGTAGCCGCGTCCGACGAGCTCGTCAGCGCGGTGGCGCGGATCATGGAGCACGCCGACAGCACCCGCCGCCTCGGGGTGCGCGCGAACGCGGACACCCCGGACGACTCGGCGCGGGCCCGCCGCTTCGGGGCCGAGGGGATCGGGCTGTGCCGCACCGAGCACATGTTCCTCGGGGAACGGCGGGAGCTCGTCGAGCACCTGATCATCGCCGAGACCCCGGAGGAGCAGGAGGAAGCGCTCTCGGCGCTGCTGCCCCTCCAGAGGCAGGACTTCATCGAGATCCTCGAGGCCATGGACGGGCTGCCGGTGACCATCCGGCTCATCGACCCGCCGCTGCACGAGTTCCTGCCGGACCTGACCGACCTGTCGGTGGAGGTCGCCATCGAGGACGACCACAACGAGCGCGACGCCAAGCACCACAAGCTCCTCGACGCCGTGAAGCGGCTCCACGAGCAGAACCCGATGCTCGGCCTCCGTGGTGTGCGGCTCGGCATCGTGATCCCCGGTCTCTTCTCCATGCAGGCGCGCGCGATCCTCGAGGCCGCGGCGGAGAGGAGGAAGGCAGGTGGCGACCCGCACCCCGAGATCATGATCCCGCTCGTGGCGGCGGTGCAGGAGCTCGAGCTCGTCAAGACCGACATCATCAAGGTGGCTGGGCAGATCGAGGACGAGCTCGGCGTCGAGCTCGACTTCAAGGTCGGGACCATGATCGAGCTGCCGCGAGCGGTGATGACCGCGGAGGCGATCGCGGAGGCCGCGGAGTTCTTCTCCTTCGGCACCAACGACCTGACCCAGATGACCTGGGGCTTCTCCCGCGACGACGTGGAGGCGAAGTTCTTCGGCACCTACCTGGACAAGGGCGTCTTCGGCGTCTCGCCGTTCGAGAGCCTCGACCGTGACGGTGTGGGAGGCCTGGTGCGACTGGCCGTGGAGAAGGGTCGGAGCACCCGGCCCGACATCCACCTCGGGGTCTGCGGCGAGCACGGAGGGGACCCGGACTCGATCCACTTCTTCGACGAGGTCGGGCTCGACTACGTCTCCTGCTCACCGTTCCGGGTGCCCGTGGCGCGGCTCGAGGCCGGACGCTCGAACGTCTCGGAGCAGAGCGACACCGCCTGACCCTCTACCGGGACGTCATACGTTCCCGATCTCACAGCGACCGGGAACGTATGACGTCTTGGGGATCAGGCGACGATCCGCAGCGCCAGCAGCGGGCACGAGCCGACTGCGTGCTCGGCGTGCGGAAGGAGACGCCTCGGGATGGTCGGCTCCCGCTCGCCCGTCCTCGGCAGCGGGTAGCCCCACTCGTCGGAGTCGAGCAGCTCGGGAAGCAGCTCGGCGCACAGGCCATGCCCGTCGCAGCGGGTCCAGTCAACGTGAAGACGCGCCACTGCAGCCTCCCCTCAGGTGCAGGTCGACCTCGTCGGCGAAGACGCGCATCGTGCTCCGCACCATCCGGACGGTCCCGTCGGGGTGCGAGCAGGCCCCCCTACCGCTGACGAGCGTCTGCATGCGGCTGACCTGCTCGACCAGGCCTGGGTCGCGCCGCCCTGCGGCCAGACCCTGCATAGCGTCGGCCATCCTGGGCAGCCCGTTCACGCAAGGACCGCACTGCCGTGCACTCTGGTCCGCGAGGTAGCCCGCGATCCGCGCGGCCGTGTCCAGCGGGCACTGGTCGGCGCCGAGCACGTAGACCACGCCGGCCCCGGGGGAGGCGTCGTACGCCGCGAGCGACGCCCTGCTCATCCTCACGTGAGGCACAGCCGCCGCCGGCACCCAGGCGCCGTGGAAACCACCCACCAGTACGGCGCGCACCTCTGCTTGCCTGCCGCCGACCCTGGCCAGCAGGTCCGTGAGGGGCACTCCCCGGGGCTCCTCCACCACGCCGGCCTGCCGAACCGCTCCGTCGACGCTGGCGAGGAAGGTTCCCGGCTCCTCCGACGTGCCCTGGCTGCGGAACCAGTCGGCGCCGTAGCGGGCGATCAACGCCAGGTGGGCCAACGTCTCGACGTTGTGGACCAGGGTCGGACGGCCGCCCAGTCCGCGCTCGAACACCCGGTACAACCGGTCGCTGGGCACCCCCGGCCGCCCGTTGAGGGCGTTCACGAGGGCTGACTCCTCGCCGGAGACGAAGCCGTCGGCGAGCAGGCGTACGTCGACCCGCACGCTGTCATGGTGCGCGGCCCGCCGCTCGTCGAGGGCGCGGCGCACGAGCGTCTCGGTCTGGGGACTGCCGGTGGCGAGCACGACGGTCCTCGCCCTCATGGCGTCGGCGACCAGGGTGAGGCCGTCGATCACGAGGTGAGGGCTGTGGGTCAGCAGCGTCTGGTCCTTGATGCTCAGGGGCTCGCCCTCGAGGGCGTTGGCCACGACGGCGACACCGGACCGTCCGGCGACTGCCTCGAGCTTCCGGACGACGGGGAAGCCCGCTCCGCCGCGGCCGGTGAGACCCGCCTGGCCTGCGAGCGCGACCAGCTCGGACGCGGTGAGGGATGAGCACGGTCCGAACCGGTCGTGGTGCGCCGCGAAGGACGGGCCGTCGCGGTGGAGCAGGCGCTCATTGCCCACCGGGGCGGTCCGGTGCGTGACTGGTGCGAGGGTCATCTGGTCCGTGCCTCTCGTGGAATGCGGATCCGGCCGCGTTGTCCGAACGCCGGGGTGAGCCGCCACATCGCAGTCGCGGCCACCGCGCCCGCGCACCCGGCGGCCAAGCCGGTGAACCATGTCGTGGGAGCGTCCGTGCCGATCCCCAGCCCGTGCAGGAAGGCGAGTGGCCACAGGACATAGGTCGCCCAGTGGACGGCCCGGAACACCCGCGGCCCCAGCCGGTGGCGGAGCAGGCTGGTCGCGACCACCAGGAGAAGGAGGTCCACGGCCAAGGTGCCCAGGCCGAGGTAGAGCGGGCGGTACTGCCCCTGGAAGGGCATGACGAAGTCGATCAGTCGAAGCTGTGCGTAGGGGTCGAAGAAGAGCGAGGTCACGTGGAGGACGATCAGCCCGGCCCCCGTGAGGCTCGCTGTCCGGTGCAGGTCCGCCACCGTGAAGCGCGGGAGCCCCGGCAGACGCCGACCCGACCTGGTGACGATGCCCAGGCAGACCGCGAGCGTCAGGAGGACGAGGGCGACGACACCGGTGCCGCGCCCGAGGTACCAAAGGGCGCTCGAGAGGAGCGGGTTCATGCCGCCGCCCCCGTCCAGGCCTCGAGCACGACGACGTCGCCGCTGTCCCGCACGAACCGGGCGGGCAGGCCGATCGAGGTCAGCCAGCCGGGGGCAGCGTCGCCCATCACGAGGGCTGCGGTCGACGCGGTGTTGGCCTCGACGCACGAGGGCGCCGCCACCGTGACGCTGCGCCACGGGGTCTTCGCAGGTTGCCCGGTTGCCGGATCGACGATGTGGTGGAGCCGTCGGCTGCCGCGCGACCAGGCGCGGGAGACCGTGCTCGAGGTGGCCAACGCATCGCCGGGCCCCAGCGTCACCAGGACGGAGCGGTCCTCGGGCCGGTCCTGCACGAGGACCCGCCAGCCTCCCTCGGGCGCAGGACCCGCGGTCGCGATGTCACCGCCGAGGCTGACCAGGACGCCGGTGCCGAGCCCGGCGACGAGAGAGGCGCAGCGGTCTGCGGCGACCGCCTTCGCGGTGGCGCCGAGATCGAGCTCGACTCCGCGCGGGACCCGGAGCCAGTTGCCGGTCAGCGAGACCCGTCGCCAGCCCGGGACGGGCCGGACCACGGCGGTGACCGGGGCGCTGTCGCGCAGCACGAGCTCGATGTCCCGGTCGTAGCCGATCCTGCGCATCGCCGTACCGACGGTGGGGTCGACGCGGCCGTTGCTCCGGCGCGCGGCGCGCAGCGCCTCCGCCATCAGGTCGGCGAGAACGTCGCCGACCCGCACCAGGCCGTTCGGGCCCGGCGTCAGCCGGAGGAGCTCGGAGTCGCTGCGGAACCGACTCGCAGCGGCCTCGACTTGGGCAAGGTAGCGCTTCACCATGTCGGTCGCTTGCTCGAGCAGGACGTCGTCGGTCACGACCAGACGCGCGGTCGTGCTCCAGAGGGTCCAGGAGGTCGACGCGGTCATGTCACGACCCCGCCGACTGCGCGTGGGGTGTGGCGGCACTGCCGCCGCCACCGCTGAACTGGTTGGACGGTGGCGCCGGCACCCACACCTGGCCGCCACCGTCGTCGTCGAGCTCCTGTCCGCCGTCGTCGTCGCCCTGAAGGAGGTATTGCTGGGTCTGGCTTGCGCTGCCCTGCTCGGAGCCGGCACCGCTGCTCGGTGTGCTGGCGGTGCTGCCCGAGGGCGCAGCTCCCTGGGTGACTGCTGCTGTGAGACCGAGAGCGCCGGCGATGCCCAGCGACCCGGCGACGGCCCCGGCGACGAGGCCTTGCCGTGCCACCCGGGATCGGCGCAGGGAGCTTGTCCGCTCTCGGTCCGGGTCTGTTCGTCTCATGGTTCGAGCGTGCGCTCGCACCCTGAGAGGGCCTGGGCAGTTTGCTGTGTCCAGCCTGTGCGTCTCTCGGTCGCGGTCGTGGCCCGGGCCACCGGTGGTCAGTGGGCGGGCCTCGTGCGCGGGGTGCCTCCCGGGCGAAGGGACTCGTGCGTCATCGTCCCTGCGATCAAGAACAGCGCGCCCACGACCAGCGCCGGCAGGACCACCACGCCGGAGGATCCGCCGAGCATGGCGCCCATGCCCGGACCCTCGCCGCCGTCGTGGACGGCGACGCCTACCACCGTGGCGACGAGCTGCGACAGCGCCGCGACGATCATGAGCAGGCCGGCGAGGCCCGGTCGCCGCAGGCCGAGGAAAGCCAGCGCGACGACGAGTGCGAAGACCGTGATCGCCGCCACCGGCCCCACGTCGTCGCGCGGGATGAGGCCGAAGGCTGCGTCTGCGAGCGTGAACACCGCGACGAGGGCGGTCGCCGCGACGAAGACCGGGGCTGCGGCCTCCGGGCGCAGGAGCGCGAGGATGCTCATCCCGACCACCGGGACGACCCACAGGGCAGTCATCCCGACGGCGGCCCAGCCACCAGGGTCCTCGAACGCGTAGCCGGCCACGAACAGCCCGCCGAGAAGGCCGAACAGCGCCATGAACGTGAATGCGACATACCTCAGAACAGACGCGAAGCCTGTCATCGCAGGTCACCTCTTCTCAGGACAAGCATCCCGCGTCATGGCAGATGTCGCGGAGGGACGAAGGATGCGTCTTCTCCGGCTTTGGTCCCGTTTCGGGTGCGCGGGTCGTCGTACCACCCGGTTATTGCGATGCGAGTCGAGAGCGGCTGGGGGAGGATGGACCGCTGTGGGCCACGTCGACGTAGCAGGTGTGAGGTACGAGCTCCCGGACGGCCGGGTGCTCCTGGACGACGTCTCCTTCCGGGTGGGGGAGGGGGCGAAGGTCGCGCTCGTGGGCGCGAACGGCGCAGGCAAGACCACGCTGCTGCGGATCATCACCGGCGACCTGGCGCCGCACGAGGGCACCGTCGTCCGTTCCGGCGGGCTCGGTGTCATGCGCCAGATGGTGACCCACGAGAACGAGGGCAAGTCGGTCCACGACCTGCTGCTGTCCGTCTCTCCGCCGCGCGTGCGCGCCGCCGCCGCGGAGGTGGATGCCTGCGAGCTGGCGATGATGGAGAACGACGACGAGGCGACCCAGATGAAGTACGCCGCGGCGCTGGCCGAGTGGGCCGACGCGGGCGGGTATGACATCGAGGTCACCTGGGACGTGTGCTGCACCGCCGCCCTGGGGATCTCCTACGACAAGGCGAAGTACCGCGACCTCAGGACGTTGTCGGGCGGCGAGCAGAAGCGCCTGGTCCTGGAGTTCCTGCTCCGCGGCCCTGACGAGGTGCTGCTCCTCGACGAGCCGGACAACTTCCTCGACGTACCTGGCAAGACGTGGCTCGAGCAGCGGATCAACGAGTCCCCGAAGACCATCCTCTACATCAGCCACGACCGCGCGCTGCTCGCCAACACCGCGACCCGCGTCGTGACCGTCGAGCTCGGCGCCGCCGGGAACACCGTGTGGGTCCACCCCGGTGGGTTCGCGTCCTACCACCAGGCGCGCAGGGACCGGTTCGAGCGGTTCGAGGAGCTGCGCAGGCGCTGGGACGAGGAGCACGCCAAGCTCAAGGCACTCGTGCTGCGCCTGAAGATCAAGGCCGAGTACAACGACGGGATGTCCTCGCAGTACCGGGCCGCCCAGACCCGCCTGCGCAAGTTCGAGGAGGCGGGACCGCCGCAGGCCATCCCACGCGAGCAGCAGGTGACGATGCGGCTCACCGGGGGGCGCACCGGCAAGCGCGCGGTCATCTGCGAGCAGCTCGAGCTCACCGGGCTGATGAAGCCCTTCGACCTCGAGGTCTGGTACGGCGAGCGGGTGGCCGTCCTGGGTTCCAACGGCTCGGGCAAGTCGCACTTCCTGCGGCTGCTCGCGGCCGGCGGGAGCGACCCCGACGTCGAGCACCGTCCCGTGGACGAGACCCGGATCGACCCGGTTCGCCACACCGGCCGGGCACGTCTCGGCGCACGCGTCCGGCCTGGGTGGTTCGTGCAGACCCACGAGCATCCTGAGCTCAAGGGGCGCACGCTGCTGGAGATCCTCCACCGCGGTGACGAGCACCGGCAGGGCATGCCGCGCGAGCAGGCCTCACGGGCACTCGACCGCTACGAGCTCGCGCACGCCGCCGAGCAGCGGTTCGAGTCGCTCTCGGGTGGCCAGCAGGCACGGTTCCAGATCCTGTTGCTCGAGCTCTCGGGCGCCACGCTGCTGCTCCTCGACGAGCCGACCGACAACCTCGACGTCGAGTCGGCCGAAGCGCTCGAGGAGGGGCTCGAGGCGTTCGAGGGCACGGTGGTCGCGGTGACGCACGACCGCTGGTTCGCCCGCGGTTTCGACCGGTTCCTCGTGTACGGCGCGGACGGCTCGGTCTACGAGTCAGACGGCCCGGTGTGGGACGAGGGGCGCGTGCAGCGGGCGCGATGACGAGCGGGGCGAGGGGACCACTTGGGGGCCCCTCCGCATGGGCGGAGGTCCGCTCGCACACACACGTGGAGCGGTTCAAGCCTCGGACGCGCTTGGCGGTTCGCCCCGTCGGGTCGTCGCGATGAAGTCCCGCAACAGCTCGGCGAACCGATCCGGCTCGTCGAGGTGCGGGTAGTGTCCGGCTCCCTCGAACAGCTCGACGCGGCAGTCCGGGATCGACTGCTGCGCGCGGATCGCGTGCCAAGGCGGGATCATCCGGTCCCTGGAGCCCCAGACGATGAGGGTCGGGATCGGCACGGCGTCGGGCAGGTAGTCGTGCGCGCTGACGCTCTGGCCCCCCGGGTCGATGACGGCGCGGGTCGTGGCCAGGAAGGCGCGACGGCTCTCGGCGTCCCCGAGGGCGGTGAAGCCCTGCCAGATCGCGGTGAGGTCCGAGCTGGGTCGCCAGCCCACCTTGGACATGACCCGCCCGGCGGCCTCGGCGTGCGCACGCACCCACCCCGAAGCGATGACGGGCAGCACCCATTCCGCCCCGGGCAGGGTCGCGGACCGCAGGACAGCGTTGACCTCGCGGCCGAGGCCGCCGCTCGCGACCAGGACCAGTCGCTCGACCCTCTCGGGGAAGAGATAGTAGAACTCCATCGCGATCCCGCCGCCGAGGGAGTGCCCGACGAGGGTGACCTGCTCGATGCCGAGGCGGTCCAGAAGGTCGCGCAACGTTCCTGCGTGGCTGCCCAGCGAGTAGTCGCCCATCGGCTTGGCCGAGTGGCCGTGCCCGAAGAGATCGGGCACGATCACCCGGTGGTTGTCGTCCATGCGGTCGATGAGGTGAGTCCAGTTGCGGTGCGAGCCGAGAATGCCGTGGATGAAGAGCACCACCGAGCCCTTTCCGCTGTCCAGATAAGCGAGCTGGTGGCCGTGGAGGGTCACCGTTTGCGGCGTGAACCGCTCCATGTGACCTCCTCCATGCGCGGGTGTGAAGCCGTCGCGTCGTGCGACGACGGCCCCTCTTGGGACCTCAGCCTGGTATCCAGGACCACGGGAGGGCAGAGGCTTTCGTCCTCTGGCGGGGCGCACATCGTGGCCAGGCCACGCGCGGCCCGTGGCACGCGGCAACACGGAGTACATGGCGGTGCACGGCTGCCAGGTCCACGGCCACCCGAATCACGGCGGCAAGAGCGACCGGACGAAGCTGTCCAACACCTGGTCGAGCCGCTCCAGCCGTGTGGCGAGCGGCTGCTCCGGAGAGAGGATCACCAGGTCGTCGCCCGGAGCGCCGTGAAGCCCGACGAGGTCGGGGAGTCGCATCCCCGAGGTGAGATCGAGGGATCCGGAGGACAGGTCGAAGTACAGCCAGACCTCGTCCGACGCCGGGTCCCCCGGGAAGAGGCGTGCCGCCGCCTGTTCGTCGAGCGCCTCGTAGCCCATCGCAAGCTGGTCGGGCTCCCCGGTCAGGTGCACCCGACGAGTACGACGAAGGTTCAGCCGCCCGAGCAGCCGATGCCGCGCAGCAGCCACCAGAGGCGCCCTCGAAGACCGCTCGTTCTCGTACGCCCCGATCCGGGCGTATCCGAGCCGGGCCAGGTGAGGGGTGACGTGCTTGTCCACGAGGCGCTCGAACTCGTGGAGGGACGGCCGGGCTGCTGGGTCTGTGGACACGTCGTCGATGTTAGGACCGCCCAGGGCCCGACGAAGTCAACCGCCTGAACGAGCCATGGTGGCCGGGAGCGGAGACGGGCAGGCTCGCGAAGGAGGCGGGGCTTCCGACCGTCACGTCTCGCGGGAACGGAGGAGTGACATGGTGGAGCAGGCGGCGTCGCCGGAGCTGGTGGCAACCGGGTACTTCGCTGCGTTGAAGAGCCACGATCTCGACGCGGTCGAGACGTTCTGGCATCCCGAGGTCGTCGACGACTTCATCGCCATCGGGAAGTTCTACGGAAAAGAGATGGTCCGAGGCTTCTTCGCCGAGCTGTTCGGTGCCCTGCCCGACTTCGACCTCGAGATCCTGCACGTCGTCTCCGACGAGGAACACGCCGTCGTCCAGTGGCGGGCCACCGGGACGTTCACCGGGACCCCCTTCCAGGGCATCCACGCGACCGGACGCTCGGTGGAGCTGGAGGGTTGCGACGTGATGAGGTTCGAGGACGGGAAGCTCAGGCACAACACGATCTACTACGACGGCCTCGACTTCGCCCGTCAGATCGGGATGCTGCCACGCGAGGGCTCACCGGCCGACAGGGCGATGACGGCGGCCTTCAACGCGGGCACGGACGTCAAGGCTCGCCTGCGCAGGACCTCCAAGCCGCCGGTGGGCGCAGGCTGAGCGACCTGCCCCTCGGGGACACGAGACCGGACCGGCTCAGGGGCGCGGCTCGAGCGGGATCATGACGATCCGCTCGCAGCCGCGCTTCACGTCGATCGCCTCGACGGGCCCGTAGTACAGCACCCTGTCCTTGCCCGGACCGCAGTCGATCACGTCGGCGGACCCGTCGACGTCGACCTTGACCAGGTCGTCGCCGCGGCCGGCGCGGACGACGTCCCTGCCGTCGGCCAGGCCGATGAAGTCCTTGCCCGGGCCGGCCACGAGGAGGTCCTCGTCCTGCGGTCCGGGCACGTCGAGCTCGGTGGCGACCCAGTCGGTGAGCGAGTCGGGGCCGGTGCCGCCGTAGAGGGCGTCGTCCCCGCTACCTCCGGTGAGCCCGTCGCCGCCGATGCCCCCGCGCAGCAGGTCGTCGCCGTTGCCGCCGTCGAGCCCATCGCTGCGCGGTCCGCCGTACAGCTCGTCGTTGCCGCTGTCGCCGGAGAGCAAGTCGCGGCCGCCACGTCCGAAGAGGATGTCGTCGCCGCCCCGTCCACGGACGAAGTCGCGGCCCGGACCGCCGAAGACCTCGTCGTCCCCGGGGCCGGCCTCCACCTTGTCGTGCCCCGGCCCGGCGAGGACCTGGTCGTCGCCTGCGTACGCCCCGACGAAGTCGTCGCCCGCGAGCGCACGGATGACGTCGGCCTGCGGTGTGCCGACCAGGGAGTCGTCCGCCGGCGTGCCGGTGACCGGTTCGCCGGCCACGGCGGCGGTGGGGATCAACATAGCGACCGTGACGAGAGTGAGTGCGCTGCGCCGACGCATGGAAAAGCCCCCCTTCAGGTGGTTCTTCCCCGATCGTGCGTCCGAGGTGAAGCGACCACCAGGGCCGAACGACATGTCCGGCCCGCGGAGGTGCTATGCGGCCCTCAGCGGGAGTCCGCGCTCGCGGAGGTCGTCACGAAGGTGGCCGGTGTCGGTGAAGAGGATCGCGTCGAGGCCCGCCTTGGCAGCCGCCGCCACGTTGGCCGGGCTGTCGTCGATGAAGACGCACCGGTCCAGGGGATGCCCGACACGGCTGCCCAGGACGTCGAAGATCGCCGGCTCCGGCTTGGCCACCCCCTCGGCGCCCGAGACCACGATGTCGTCGAAGAGCCCCAGGAACTCGTAGCGCTCGCGGGCGTGCGGGAACAGCTCGGCGGACCAGTTGGTGAGCGCGAAGAGCGGTACGCCGTGCTCATGCAGCTCCTCGAGCACAGCAACCGTGGACGCGATGGGGCCGAGCAGTGACCGGGTGAAGTGGGTGCGGTAGCCGAGGATGTGCTCTCGCCAGTGCGGGTGTGACCGGGTGGCCTCGGCCTCGGCCTCGGTCCAGGGGCGACCGGCGTCCTGGGCGTGGTTCCACGCGGCGAAGTCGAAGTCGGACGCGCCCAGGAACCGGGTCGCCTCCGCGCCTCCGACCGCCGCGGCGACCGCCGGGTGCGGGTCCCACCTGACCAGCACGTTGCCGATGTCGAAGACCACAGCGTCCGTCGTGCCCATGCCCGCGACCCTACCGAGGGCTGGTGACCTCGAAGAGGCCGTGGGCGCCGCGCTCGGCGTCCACCATGACGTGCGACACGAACGGGTACCTGCCCGGCTCGGGGAAGGTCAGCTCCACGAAGCCGCCCTGCGCCGGGGCCAGCGCCATGCTCTGCGCGCCACCGCTTCCTCCTCGGAGCAGGTAGGCGCCCTCGGCGTACACGGTGTCGAACTGGCCGCCCACGACGTGGAAGGAGGTCGGCCGGTTCGGGCCCGCGTCGAGGACCCAGACCCTGACCCGTTCCCCGGTGCGCGCGGCGAGGGGGCGCGCGTCGTACTGGTCGGCGTAGCCGTTGAAGACCACCGCGTCCGGCCGCTCGGCCGCCACCTTGTCGACGTCTACCTCGCCGCCCTGCTCGCCGAGGTAGAGCTCCGACTGCACGAGGAGGTAGCTTCGGTCGACCTCGGGCAGGTCCGGGGGCTCGATCACGACGGCGCCGAACATCCCGTTGGCGATGTGGGCAGACATCGGCATCGAGGAGCAGTGGTACATCCAGATCCCCGCCCTGGTCGCGGTGAACCGGTACACGAGCGACTGGCCCGGCGCGATCGTGCGCATGGGCCGGTCCGGTGCGAGTGCGCCGGCGTGGAAGTCGACCGAGTGGCCGATCGTGCCGTCGTTGACCAGGGTGATCTCGAAGGTGTCGCCGACTCGTCCGTGGAGGACCGGCCCTGGCGCGGAGCCGTTGTAGGTCCACAGGCGCTGCGTCACGCCCGGTGCGACCTCACGTTCGACCTCGGTGACGGTGAGAGTACGACGGTGCACGCGTCCCGGCTCGAGGGACGGGGAGCTGGGCCCCGTGAGGCACGAAGTCGCTTCCCGGGGCTCGCCATGGGGTCGAGGCGAGCCGCCTCGTGGGCCTTGGCTGTCGAGCCCTGGTCGGCCGGCATGTCGTGACTCGTCGCGTCCTGGGTCTCGGCGCCGGGGCCGTGCTGATGGTCGGCGTGACCGGCTCCGCCGGCTGCTGCAGCGGTGGAGCCGGTCACGTCGACGCTAAGCACCATGCCCATCTGCCGGTGCCCGAGGACCGAGCACCAGCCCTCGACGTCGCGCCCGACCACGCCCACGTCGACCGTCGCCGACTCACCGGGGGCGAGCCTGCCGCTGTCCGCGCCGGAGTCGAGGACCAGGTCGTGCACGTCCTGGTCGTCGCTGTTCGTCAGCTCGATGACCAGCCGTGTCCCCGCGGTGACCTGGATCGTCGCCGGCCAGAACCGCATGTCGTGGGCCTCGACCTCGACGGTCCGGGTCTGGCCGCTCGCCGTGACGCCGGCGGAGGCCGAGGCCAGGGTCGCGCCTCCGCTGAGCGACGCCGGGTCGACCGCCACACCGACGGCCACGGCCAGGACGACCGCGGCGAGCCCGGTCGCGGCGAGGCCGGTGACCTGTCCTGCCGGTCGATCTCCCTCCGGACGGGCGGGCCTCCGCTCGTTGTCGGGCAGGTCTCTGGCCGGGGCGCCCTTCACCCGGCGCGAGGCCCGGATCGAGAGGACCAGCAAAGGCACGAACGAGGCGAGACCACCCAGGACGAGGAGTGTCGCGACGACACGCACCGTGCTCGGCACCGGCAGGACCGCGACGACCAGGCCGCCGTTGACCAGCGTGATGCGCAGCGCACCTCCCCGGTCGAGCACGGTGTTGGCGGTGCGGACGGCGCTCGGACCTCCTCCGAGAGCCATCGGCACGAGGTACGACGTGGCGCCGAGCAGCACCTGCGCGCCGAAGCCTGCCGCCAGGAACGGCGTGAACCAGGAGACACGGTCGTCCGCCGCCTCCCAGGAGCCGGCCGTCGCGATACCCACGGCCAGCGCCGCCAGCGCGCCGACCAGCCAGCAGAGACCGGCCAGGACCGACCACGTCGGGTACGACGAGGGGCGCTTGCCGAGCGCGGCCTTCACGAACGGCACGGCGACAGGCGACAGCCCGGCGAGGTAGCCGAGCAGCCCGAGTACGACGGCCGGCCGGATGCCGACCAGGGCACCCCCGACAGTCACGAGCAGGGAGGCGACCAGGACGGGGAGGGCCCGTCGCGCGGCACGCTCCGCGCCCTCGGCCATGCGGGTGCGGAGCATGGTCGGCCACAGGGTCACGAGGGTCCCGACGACGGTCAGGCCCATCCAGCCGAGCACGTTGGTCGTGGCGTGGGCGAGCTTCACCTGGTCGTGCAGGGGGTCGGCGAGCCCGCGGGCGAGGATCGTCCCGAGGGTCGCACCGAGCGGGAGGAGTGCGGCGGCCGCGACGTAGTAGCGGACGGTGGCGCCGAAACGCGAGGGAAGCGCCCGCCGCATCTGCAGCACGAGAGCGACGCCGTGCCAGCCGACCGCGCCGACCACGCCGCCGGCGCCGGCCACGGTGAGCGGCCAGACGTCGCCGAGGACCCCGCCCACCACGAGCACCACGCCGCCGTTCAGCAGGAGCAGTCGCGAGGACTGCACACGCCGGTCACCCGGACGGGGAGGAGTGTGCAGGAGCGCGTCCGCGAAGTGCCTGCTCCACACGAGGATCGCGTGGCTGACCGCGCCGAGCAGCAGCAGGTGGATCATGAGCCAGCGCGGTGCGGGGACGAACGGGTGTACGAGGGCAACCATGCCGGTCGCCACCAGCCACACCACGACCGGCAGGTCGCGCAGGGGCCAGAAGCCGCGCGAGGTCTTGCTCATCGCGGGCCCCCGGCCCTCGGTCCGGCCGTGGTCGACCAAGCGGCGACCCCGACGAAGGCCAGCAGTGACACGATGTTGAGCGCCCCACCGACCTGCCAGGCCACCTGAAGGCCCAGGGCGTCACCGGCCCACAGCCGGAGGGCCAGCGAGGCCTGCAGTGCGGCGGCGGGCACGAGGAACGCCGGGTGGTAGCTCATCGGTCGCCGCAGGACCGCGGGGAGGATCACCGGCGCATGGGCCATGATCATCGACAGGGTGAAGCCCAGGAACACGGCGTGCACCACGGCGTCGTACCGGACACCTTCCGTGGCAGGACCGCCGAGCAGCCACACGCCACTCGCGACGGCGAGCCAGAAGTAGCCGGCCAGCATGCTGGCAGCCATGAACCGCGTGAGGCCGGCGGACCGCACCGTGCGCCGTGCCACGTCGTGAACCACGAGCCAGCCGACCAGGGCGGCCAGGACGAGGCCGAGGGCTGGTGTCGCGACGGCAGGCCAGAGCAGGGAGGCCGTTACTGTGACCACGACGGCGGCGGAGAGCAGCACCAGGGTGCGACCTGCGTTCGGACCCATCGCGATCCGCGCCAGCTCCAGGCGTTCGCCGGCGATGGTCAGCACGACGAACCCGGCCAGCCACGGCAACAGGCTCGACACGGGGACACCGCCCAGCCACAGCGTCGCCGCACCCACGGCGAGGACGGCGCCGAGTGCCTGGACGAGCACGGCGTCGTCGCGCTGGCGCCGCCACAACGGGACGTACGACGAGGCCATGGCGACCGTCCCGGCCAGCAGCACGCCTCGGCCCAAGGTCAAAGGCGCTGGGGACACCAGCAGGATCGCCCCGGCTCCAAGGAGGCCGGGGGCCAGGTAGCCGACCCTGCGGCCGAGAGCCACGGCGCGCTCGAGCGAGATCAGGGTGCCGACGAAGCCGAGGACGAGCAGCATGCCGTGGACGTCGGGGAGCCGGGAGGCGGACACCGGAGCCGGGAGACCGAGCAGCATCAGCGCCGCGTCGAGGCCGGCCAGCAGCGCGAGACCCCCTGGGAGCAGGAAGGGGAGGCGGCCCAGGCCGTTCTTGCGTCGCCGGGACACGGGCACGGTCCGCGAGGCGGCGGCCGCCGTCGTGGTCATCGCCGGTCTGCCCGGGTGAGCAGCTGGAGCCGGCACGCTCCGGGCTCGGCGAACGGTTGGAGGTCGGTGCGCGTGCTGTCCGCGTCGTACTCGTCGAGCGCGCCCCGGACGATGCCGAGGTGTACGCCGCACACGACGTCCGGGAACTCCTTGGCCGTCTCGAGCAGGGGGCAGCGGGTGAGTCGCGCCGTGGTGACCCGCTGGTCGGTCTCGGGGGCGAACCCCACCTCGTCGAGGAGCCCGACCACCTTGCGCCGAGCGGCGGTCGCGCCGCCGCCCTCGGGCGGGCCGGCCTTGCGCGCGAGCTCGTGCCCCCAGGCCCGGCCCGCGGCGACGGCGTCCTCTCGCGGGTCGGCGCTGGTCCGGTGGATGTGTGCGGCGAGCGTCGCGGCGAGACCGGCGTACTCGGAGCCGGCCGTCGCGAGGTCGGGCTCGGTGGCCTCGTAGAGCCAGGCGGGGCGCCCGCGCCCGTGCGGGGCCTCACGATGCCGCTCCGCGAGCCCGCGGGCCACGAGCGCCTCGAGGTGCTCGCGGAGAGTGTTCGGGTGCAGGCCGGTCGCCTCGCTCAGATCGGCGAGGTTCGTGGGCGCCCCCGCGTTCTGGAGCGCCTCGAGGACGGCCGCCCGCGAGGCGGAGAGGGCACGGCCTTCCCGCACCGGGGTGGTGGGACGCGGCCCGTAGCCGGAGCGGGCCAAGTTGCTGGGAATATTTTCCACGGTGTTTACTGTAATAAATAACGTGCAGGGCCGCCACTCCCGACGGCCCGACGGGACAGTGGCTGGGCCACGAAGGTGAGGAAGAGATGGACAAGGTCGTGATCGCGTCCAACGAGGCGGACGCACGGGCCGCTGAGGCCGTCGAGCAGCATCACGCCCAGATGGCCGGTGCGCTCGCGGCTCGCGTGGAGGCGCTCGTCCTGGCGGCCTCGAACCGCGACGACACTGCCGCCGCAGAGGCACGTTCGGAGCTCGCGGACTGGTGCGAGCGGGAGCTCGTGCCGCACGCGCTGGCGGAGGAGAAGGCGATGTACCCGGCCGCGCAGGCGAAACCCCAGGGCCGTCTGCTCGTCGAGGGGATGCTCGGGGAGCACCATGTCATCACCGGCCTGGTCCAGAGCCTCCGTGCGGTGGCGGACCCGGTCCGCTCGGCGGCCAACGCCAAGGCGCTACAGGTCGCCTTCGAGAACCACCTGGCCAAGGAGAACGAGCTGGTGCTGCCCCTGCTCGTCAGCGCTCCCGACGTGTCCGTGGCCGAGCTGCTCGACGGAATGCACGAGCTTCTCGGCGGGGGAGAGACCCACGCGCACGAGCATGGCCTCGAGCACGGTCATGACGTGGTCGGCCATGATGCCGTCGCCGCACAGGGCCAGGGTTCTCACAGCTGCTCCTGCGGTGAGGTGGACGGCCCCGGCTACCCCGAGCTCGACGCCCGCCAGGTACCGCACGCGATCCGGCACGCCACGATCTTCGGTGCGCTCGACGCCGTGCGCCCCGGCGGCGGTCTGGTGCTCGTCGCGCCGCACGACCCGCTCCCGCTGCTCGCGCAGATCGAGCAGCGTTCGCCCGGGGCGTTCGAGGTGAGCTACATCGAGCGGGGACCCGAGGCGTGGCGGTTGGCCTTCGTCCGCTCGTGAGGCCCGCTCGTCGTACGGCTGCTTGACCCGCGGTCGCCTGGCACCAATTGCCATGGTCCCTTGGTAAACCAACACTCCCCACGGTGAATTCACCGTGGGGAGTGTTAGTTCGTCTGCATCCCTTGGTATTTGTTAGCCGGGCGGGAAGCGGCTCGGAGGTTACTTCCAGCGCTCTGCGGCGGGGACGAAGTCCAGCGTGCGCGCGCCCGTGTAGATCTGCTTCGGACGGGCGATCTTCTGCTCGGGGTCGCGGACCAGCTCGAGCCACTGGGCCAGCCAGCCCGAGGTCCGCGGGATCGCGAACAGCACGGTGAACATCTCCGGCGGGAACTGCAGCGCCTCGTAGATCAGGCCGCTGTAGAAGTCGACGTTCGGGTAGAGCTTGCGGCTGACGAAGTACTCGTCCTCGAGCGCGATCTTCTCCAGCTCGAGCGCGATCTGGAGGAGCGGGTTGACCCCGGTGACCTCGAAGACGTCGTCGGCGGCCTTCTTGATGATCTTGGCGCGCGGGTCGTAGTTCTTGTACACCCGGTGGCCGAAGCCCATCAGGCGCTCCTTGCCGTTCTTCACGCCCTCGATGAACTCGGGGACCTTGTCGACGGAGCCGATGCGGCGCAGCATGCGGAGCACGGCCTCGTTGGCGCCGCCGTGGAGCGGGCCGTAGAGGGCGGCGATGCCGGCCGTGATCGAGGAGTAGGGGTCGACCTGCGTGGAGCCCACGGCGCGTACGGCGTTCGCGGAGGCGTTCTGCTCGTGGTCGGCGTGCAGGATGAACAGCACCTCGAGGGCCCGCACGAGCCGCTCGTCGGCCTGGAACTTCGGCTCGCTCATCTTGAACAGCATCGCGAGGAAGTTCGCGGCGTAGCCGAGGTCGTTGTCGGGGTAGACGTAGGGCTTGCCCTGCGCGTGACGGAAGGCCCAGGCGCCGAGGGTCGGCATCTTGGCGATCAGGCGCACGATCTGCATGTGGCGGTTGTCGCCGTCGGAGATGTTGCGCGACTCGGGGTAGAACGTCGAGAGGGCGCCGACAGAGGCCAGGAGCATGCCCATCGGGTGGGCGTCGTACCGGAAGCCCTCCATGAAGCGGCGGACGTTCTCGTGCACGAAGGTGTGGAAGGTGATCTCGTGCACCCACGACTCGTACTGCTCCTTCGTGGGCACCTCGCCGTGGATGAGGAGGTAGGCCACCTCGAGGTAGGTCGACTTCTCCGCGAGCTGCTCGATCGGGTAGCCGCGGTACTCGAGGATGCCCTTGTCGCCGTCGATGAAGGTGACCGCGCTGCGGCACGAGGCGGTGTTCACGAAGCCCGGGTCGTAGACGGCGAGGCCGGGGGTCTCGTCGTTCAGGCGGATCTTGCCCATGTCCGCAGCCTTGATGGCTCCGTCGAGGATCGGGACGTCGTACTCCTGACCGGTCCGGTTGTCGCGGACGGTGAGGCTCTCGCTGGTGGCGGCGCCTGTGGTGGAGTTGGTATGAGTGGCCGTGCTGTCGGTCACGTCGGCTCCTCGCTGAGTCGGGACCGTCCTGGGTCCGTACACGCGCCTTGGGTCAAAGTGCGCATCGGGGGACGTCGTACTGTTAGGTCACAGGTAGTCCTGTCTAACTTATGCCCGAACCGTCCTGCGAGGGAAACCGGGGCCGTTTTGACCGAGGGTGGAAGCCGCCGGTAGTCTTGGCGGTCGCGGCATGTTCTGGCATGGACCCCTGAGGGTCAGCCGATTGGCCGCCCGGCCCGTGTAACGGGCTGAAGACACAACCGATTTCGATCAGAAGGCAAACAACCGTGCGTACGTACAGCCCGAAGCCCGCTGACATCCAGCGCGAGTGGCACGTCATCGACGCCACCGACGTGGTGCTCGGACGCCTCGCCGTCCAGACCGCGACGCTGCTTCGCGGCAAGCACAAGCCCACGTTTGCCCCCCACGTCGACGGTGGCGACTTCGTCATCATCGTCAACGCCGGGAAGGTCGCCCTGTCGGGTAACAAGTCCACCACCAAGATGGCCTACCGCCACTCGGGCTACCCGGGCGGTCTGTCGTCCACCCCGATCGGCGAGCTCCTCGAGAAGGACCCGCGCCGGGCCATCGAGAAGGCCGTGTGGGGCATGCTCCCGAAGAACCGCCTCGGCCGCCAGATGCTGAAGAAGCTCAAGGTGTACGCCGGCCCGGAGCACCCGCACCAGGCCCAGCAGGCCAAGCCTTTCGAGATCACGCAGATCTCCCAGTAACCACCCGCCGAGAACCGCAGTCGTTAAGTGAGGAACATCCGTGGCTGAGACCACCACCGAGGGCGTCGAGGAGACCTACGAGGTCAACGAGCAGGGCGTCGCCTACAGCTCCGAGAGCGCGCCGGGCGAGGGCGCTCCCGTTCGCCCCGCGACCATCGCTCCTGCCTCGGCCACCGGCCGCCGCAAGGAGGCTGTGGCTCGCGTGCGCCTGGTTCCCGGCACCGGCCAGTGGACCGTCAACGGCCGCACGCTCGAGAGCTACTTCCCGAACAAGCTGCACCAGCAGGTCGTCAACGAGCCGTTCGTGACCACCGACCTGGCCGGCCGCTTCGACGTGATCGCCCGCATCCACGGTGGCGGCATCACCGGCCAGGCCGGCGCGCTGCGTCTCGGCGTGGCCCGTGCGCTCAACGCGGTGGACGTCGACGCGAACCGCCCGTCGCTGAAGAAGGCCGGGCTGCTCACGCGCGACGCTCGCGTCATCGAGCGCAAGAAGGCCGGCCTCAAGAAGGCCCGCAAGGCGCCCCAGTTCAGCAAGCGTTGATCCGCTACTCCCTGTAGTAGTGGCACGTCTCTTCGGCACCGACGGTGTCCGTGGGCTCGCGAACGGTCAGCTGACCGCCGAGCTCACCTTGGACCTGTCCGTAGCCGCAGCGCACGTCCTCGGCGAGGCCGGTGCCTTCTCTGGGCACCGGCCCGTCGCCGTTGTCGGCCGTGACACCCGCATCTCGGGCCAGTTCCTCGAGGCCGCCGTCGTGGCCGGCCTCGCCTCCGCCGGCGTGGACGTTCTCCTCCTCGGTGTCCTCCCCACACCCGGCGTCGCCTACCTCACCGACGCCCTGGGAGCGGACCTCGGCGTGGTGCTCTCCGCCAGCCACAACCCGATGCCCGACAACGGCATCAAGTTCCTCGCCCGTGGCGGCGTGAAGCTCGACGACGACATCGAGATCGCCATCGAGAAGCGGCTCCGCGAGCCCTGGGACCGGCCCACGGGCAGCGCGGTCGGCCGGGTCTCCACCTACGACGAGGCGGTCGAGAGGTACGCCGCCCACCTCGTCTCCACCCTGCCCCGGCGCCTCGACATCGCGTCCGACCCGGCCGACGGCTCCGAGCGGCGCCCTATCCGGGTGGTCCTCGACTGTGCCCACGGCGCGGCGTCGGCCGCCGGTCCGAAGGCGCTGCGTGACGCCGGCGCCGATGTGGTCGCGATCTGCGCCGAGCCCGACGGTCTCAACATCAACGACGGCTGCGGCTCCACGCACCTCGACGTCCTCCAGAAGGCGGTCGTCGAAAACGGTGCGGACGTCGGCTTCGCGCTCGACGGCGACGCCGACCGCTGCCTCGCGGTCGACCACGAGGGCAACGTCGTGGACGGCGACCAGATCCTCGCGGTCCTCGCCCTCGCCATGCGTGACGCGGGCGAGCTCCCCGAGGACACCGTGGTGGCGACCGTGATGAGCAACCTCGGCTTCGTCCAGGCGATGCAGCGTGAGGGCGTCGACGTGCGCCAGACCAAGGTCGGCGACCGCTACGTCCTCGAGGCGATGAAGGCGGGGCGCTTCGGCCTCGGCGGCGAGCAGTCCGGCCACGTGATCATGAGCGACCACGCCACCACCGGCGACGGGATCCTGACCGCCCTGCACGTGCTGTCCCGGATGGCCGAGAAGGACGCCTCGCTCGCGGCGCTCGCCGACGTCATGACCCGCCTGCCGCAGGTCCTTGTGAACGTCCCTGACGTCGACAAGTCCCGAGCGGGCGAGGACGCGGTCCTGGCCGCCGCGGTGGCGGAGGCGGAGGCCGAGCTCGGCGACTCCGGCCGGGTGCTGCTGCGCCCCTCGGGCACCGAGCCGCTCGTGCGCGTGATGGTCGAGGCAGCCTCGGCCGACCAGGCCCACGCCGTCGCGGACCGCCTCGCCGGTGTGGTTCGTCAGCAGCTCGCCCTCTGACTCGTTCCGCCGTCGCGGAGGTTGCGGGTTCGGAAAACCGCATGCAGTGCTGCCGTCGTACACCTAGCCTCCTGCCGTGCACATCCGTGAGATCGACGCAGGCGACGAGGCGCTGACCCACCGTTTCTGGGAGCTCGGGAAGGCTGCCGACGAGGCCGGCCGACCCTGGAGCCCGTTCTGGTCGTGGCAGGCCGCCCGTGCCGCGTTCACCACGCCGTCGTCGTCCTCGGCAAAGATCCTGCTCGCGGCGTTCGACGGGGAGGCCATGCTCGGCGGCGCCGAGATCAGCCTGCCGCAGCTGGACAACACCCACCTCGCCGTGCTGGAGGTGTACGTCGACCCGCTGCACCAGCGACGCGGCGCCGGAGCGGCCCTGGTGGAAGCGGCTCTCGCGACGATCGCCGCGCAGGGACGCAGTGTCGTGACGGCCGAGGTCGCCACCCCGTTGGAGGGACCGGAGTCACCCGGCCTCCGGCTGGCCCGTCGCACCGGCTTCCGCACGGGCGTCGTGGACGACATGAAGGTCGTGGACCTTCACGAGACCGAGGCGTTGTGGCAGCCGATCCTCGACGAGACGAAGGCCGCGGCCGAGGGGTACACCCTGCGCAGCTGGCGGCGGCTCTGCCCCGACGACCTCGTCGACGGGTACTGCTCGCTGATGGCGTCGTTCACCGAGGAGTCCCCGACGGGTGACCTCGACGTCGAGGCCGAGCACTGGGACGAGAAGCGGCTCCGTGAGAAGGAGGAGCGGTTCCGCCGGGCCGGACGCCACGAGACCACCACGGTCGCCGTGGCCCCGGACGGCGAGGTGGTCGGCGTGACCGAGGCGATGGTGAGCGAGCACGCACCCGACCGGGGCTTCCAGGGCGGGACGATCGTTGCCGCCGCCCACCGCGGGCACAGGCTGGGGCTCAGGCTCAAGGCCACCAACCACATGCTCGTCCGGGAGGAGTTCCCGGGCTGTCGCACGCTGCTGACCGGCAACGCCGACGTCAACGAGGCCATGAACGCCGTGAACGACCGGCTGGGGTACCGCACGGTCGAGCAGGTGCACGAGATGCAGAAGCAGCTGGGGGACGCATGAGGATCGAGCAGCTCGACGCGCACGACCCGTCGGCGATGAGGGCCTGGCACGACACCTTCCTGGCCTCGAACCGGCACGAGCGTCCTCACGCGACACCGCGGATGCTCGAGGAGATGAGGGCCACCTTCACGGCCGAGCTCGCCTCCCAGCGCAACCTCGCCTACGCAGGGGTCGTCGACGGCAGCGTGGTCACGGTCGGCATGTGCTACCTGAGCATGCACGACAACCTCGACCAGGCCTACGTCGAGGTCCAGACCCACCCGGAGCACCGCCGGCGCGGGTGGGGCAGCGCGATGCTCGACCACCTGGAGCAGGTCGCGCGGGACCACGACCGGAAGGTTGCCCTGACCGAGGTGGCCTACCCCTACGACGCACCCACCGACGGCGCCGGGACGCCCTACGCCGAGTACGCGCGGCGCCGGGGGTACACGTTCGGTCTGGGCAACGTGCTGCGAGTGCTCGACCTGCCCGTCGACGATCGCGCCCTGCGCGGCCTGGTCGCGGAGACCGAGCCCTACCACCGCGACTACACGTTCCGCCAGTTCGTCGGACCGATCCCCGACGACGTCATCGACTCCTTCGCCGCCATCCTCGGCACCCTGATGAGCGAGGCGCCCTCGGGCGAGATCGAGAGGGAGACCGAGGCGTTCGACGCGGCACGCATCCGCGCCGACGAGAAGGTGTTCGAGGAGTCCGGCCGCACGAAGTTCACGACCGTTGCGCTCGACAAGGCCGGGGAGGTCGCGGCGTACAGCGAGTTCGTGCTGCCCAGGTACGACCCCGGGCGCGTCTACCAGTGGGGGACCCTGGCGCGGCCGCAGGACCGGGGACACCGCCTCGGGCTCGCCACGAAGGTGCGCAACCTGCTCTGGGCCCAGCCCAGGCTCGGCAGCGCCACCCTCGCCACCTACAACGCCGACGTGAACCGGCACATGATCGGCGTCAACGAGCAGATGGGCTTCCACCCCGTCGAACGGGTGGGGGAGTACCAGAAACGGCTCTGAGCCCAGGTCGGGTCAGAGCTTGAGCTGGAACTCCGGGCAGATCTCGACGACCCGGAAGCCGAGCCGCTCGTTGATCGCGACCATCGCGCGGTTGTCCTCGGCGTTGGTGGTGTGGATCTCGGTCCGGTCGGGGTAGCGCTCCTGCAGCGCCCGCAGGTTCTGGAGCTTGACGGCCGTCCCGAGACGGTGGCCGCGGTGGTCGCGGCGCACCAGCGTGCCGAACTGGTACACCTTCGGCCGGTCCTCGCGGGGGACCACGAAGTCGGTGTGGGCCACGGCCTCGCCGTTGGGGGTGACAGCGAGCGTCGTCAGCCGGTGGCGACCCGCGGCCCGGCGGATCTCGGCGTTCCGGAGGTACACCTCGGGGGTGATCGCCTCCGCCTCGAAGTCGATCTCTCCCGTCGGGGCGTCCAGGGCGAGCAGGTTGAGCAGGTCGACGTACGACGGGAGCAGGTCCTCGGGGATCTCGTCCTCGAACGTCACGATCTCGTAGCTCTCGTGGTGCGGCGCCGCCTCCGCTCCCATCGCCTCCGCGAGCCCCGGGTCGAGGGGGAGGTCGAGGACGCGGCGCACCTCGACGTTCGCCATGGAGAAGCCGTGCTTGCGCGCGAACTTCGCGTAGGGGTGGTGCTCTCGCTCCGAGACCGGCAGGGCCGACTCGACGAGCAGGGCGCTCCGGCCCTCGGCTCGCAGCAGGGCGACGAAGCACTCGACGAGTGCGCTCCCGATGCCTCGGCCCCGATGCCAGGGCTCGACGTACACGCCGCCGTAGGCCTTGTCGGTGTTGTCGAGCAGCGGGAGGACCAGCGTGCCGGCGCCGACCATGTCGTCGCCCTCGAAGGCGCCCGTCACGACCCGGCGCGTCGACCCGTCGGACTCGCGGAACTGGACGGTCATCTCCTCGAACGACCACTGGGGTGCCCACGGACGCTCGTGCAGGTCGGCGGCCTCGGTGAGGTCGTACCACCGGCGCATCAGCTTGTCGTCCGCGACGTCGAGCGCTTTGATGTCCGGGCCCATGGTCTGCATGGGCTCGACGGTAGGGCCGTCACCCGTCCGTCCGCACGCGATTTTCCGACGCGTCAGAGCTTCCGCAGCCGCACCCAGCGGACCGAGTGGTCGGTGTCCTTGCGGAGCACCAGGGTGGCCCGGCTGCGCGTGGGCTGGACGTTCTGCTTGAGGTTCGGCCCGTTGATCGTGTCCCAGATCCGGTGCGCCTCCTCGACGGCCTCCGCCTCGGTGAGGTCGCCGTACCTGGCGAAGTACGACGCCGGGTTCCGGAAGGCTGTCTCCCGCAGCCGCAGGAAGCGGTCGGTGTACCACCGGCGGATGTCGTTGGTCGCCGCGTCGACGTACACCGAGAAGTCGAAGAAGTCGCTGATCGCGAGGCCGGTCCGGCCGTCCTCCCGGACCCGCGCCGGCTGGAGGACGTTGAGCCCCTCGATGATCACGATGTCGGGCCGCTTGATGACGACCTTCTCGTCGGGCACGACGTCGTAGACGAGGTGGGAGTACGTCGGAGCCTCCACCTCCTCCTTGCCCGACTTGATGTCCATCACGAAGCGCAGCAGCGCCTTGCGGTCGTAGGACTCCGGGAAGCCCTTGCGCCCGAGGATGCCGCGCCGCCGGAGCTCGGCGTTGGGGTACAGGAAGCCGTCGGTCGTGACCAGGGACACCGAGGGATGCTCCGGCCAGTGGGCGAGCATGTGCTGCAGCACGCGGGCGGTGGTCGACTTGCCGACAGCCACCGACCCGGCGAGGCCGATGACGAACGGCGTGCGTGGCGGGTACGGCCGGGCGAGGAACTCCTCCTGTGCCCTGTGCAGCTCTCCCGCCGCCTTGACGTAGAGGCTCAGCAGCCGCGAAAGCGGAAGGTAGACCTGGGAGACCTCGTCGAGGTCCAGCTCGTCGCCGAGGCCCCGCACCCGGGCGACCTCCTCCTCGGTGAGCGGCTGCTCGGTCGCCGCTCCGAGCGCCGCCCAGGCCCGCCGGTCGAGCTCGACGTACGGCGAGGACTCCCGGTCGCCGACGTGGTTCGGTCCGGTGTGGCCGTGTGCGGGGGCAGGAGCCATGCCCGCATTGTTCCGCACCCCCGCGCGGGCCGCCGGGGCCGGTCTCGCCGGTAGGGTGAAGCGCATGTGTGGAATCGTTGGGTACGTCGGGCCACAGCAGGCGCAGGGCATCGTCGTCGAGGGTCTTCGGCGCATGGAGTACCGCGGCTACGACTCCGCGGGAATCGCTCTGGTCCATGACGGGGCGATCGTCTCCGACAAGCGCGCCGGGAAGCTCGGGAACCTCGAGAAGGCGATCAGCGACACCCCGCTCCCGCAGGCGACGACCGGCATCGGCCACACCCGTTGGGCGACCCACGGCGCCCCGAACGACCGCAACGCCCACCCGCACCTGGGCCAGGACCACCGGGTCGCTCTGGTGCACAACGGGATCATCGAGAACTTCGCCGCGCTTCGGGCCGAGCTCGAGGCCGCCGGGCACGACCTCCGCTCCGAGACCGACACCGAGGTGGCCGCCCACCTGCTCGAGAAGGAGCTGGCCACCGGGGCGAACCTGACCGAGGCGATGCAGCACGTCGCGCGTCGCCTCCACGGCGCGTTCACGCTCGTGGCGGTCGACGCCGAGGACCCCGACCGGGTGGTGGCCGCGCGCCGCAACTCGCCGCTCGTCGTGGGGGTCGGCAAGGGCGAGAACTTCGTCGCCTCGGACGTCGCCGCCTTCATCGAGCACACACGTGACGCCCTCGAGCTCGGCCAGGACCAGGTGGTCACGATCACCAGGGACGAGATCGAGGTCACCGACTTCCAGGGCAAGACCGCGGAGCCGAAGCCCTACCACGTCGACTGGGACCTCTCGGCGGCCGAGAAGGGCGGCTACGACTGGTTCATGCGCAAGGAGATCTTCGAGCAGCCTCGCGCCGTGGCCGACACACTCCTCGGCCGCCACGACGAGCAGGGCGCCCTCCAGCTCGACGAGATCAGGATCAGCGAGGACGACCTGCGCGCCGTCGACAAGATCATCGTGATCGCGTCGGGCACGTCGTTCTACGCGGGCCTCGTGGCCAAGTACGCCATCGAGCACTGGACGCGCATCGCCTGTGAGGTCGAGCTGGCCTCGGAGTTCCGCTACCGCGACCCGATCCTCACCCGTGACACGTTGGTCGTCGCCATCAGCCAGTCGGGCGAGACCGCGGACACGCTGATGGCGATCCGGCACGCCCGGGAGCAGCGCGCCAAGGTGCTCGCGATCTGCAACACCAACGGGTCCACTATCCCGCGCGAGTCGGACGCGGTGATCTACACCCACGCGGGGCCGGAGATCGGCGTGGCCTCCACGAAGGGCTTCACGACCCAGCTCGCCGCGTGCTACCTGCTCGGGCTCTACCTCGCCCAGGTGCGCGGCACCAGGTACGGCGACGAGATCGCCCAGGTGGTGGCCGCCATCGCGCAGACGCCCGCGAAGATCCAGCAGGTCCTCGACGACGCGGAGCAGGTCTACGAGCTCGCCCGGGAGCTCGCCGAGTCCCGCTCGGTGCTGTTCCTCGGCCGACACGCCGGCTACCCGGTGGCGCTCGAGGGTGCGCTGAAGCTGAAGGAGCTCGCCTACATCCACGCGGAGGGCTTCGCCGCCGGCGAGCTCAAGCACGGCCCCATCGCGCTGATCGAGGAGGGCCTGCCGGTCTTCTGCGTCGTTCCTCCCCGTGGCCGCGACCAGCTCCACGACAAGATGGTCAGCGGTATCCAGGAGGTCCGCGCCCGCGGCGCACGCACGATCGTCCTGGCCGAGGAGGACGACGACGTCGTGGCGCCGTACGCCGATGTGCTGCTGCGGCTTCCGCGCGTGCCGACGCTGCTCCAGCCGCTGGTCTCGATCATCCCGCTCCAGCTGTTCGCCTGCGAGCTCGCGACGCACAGGGGTCTCGACGTCGACCAGCCGCGGAACCTCGCGAAGTCCGTGACGGTCGAGTAGCCACGATGATCCTGGGCGTGGGCATCGACGTCGTGGACGTCGGGAGGTTCGAGGAGGCGCTCGAGCGCACCCCGACGCTGCGGGAGCGGCTCTTCACCGAGCAGGAGCGCGAGCGCCCCCTCGCCTCCCTAGCGGCGAGGTTCGCTGCGAAGGAGGCGCTGGCCAAGGCGCTCGGTGCGCCCACCGGGATGCACTGGCACGACGCCGAGGTGGTCAGCGAGGCCACCGGCAACCCGCAGTTCGAGATCCGCGGCAGCGTGCTCGCCCGGGCGGAGAAGCTCGGCGCGACGAGCGTGCACGTCTCGCTCTCCCACGACGCCGGGATCGCGTCCGCCGTGGTGGTCCTGGAGTCCTGACCCCCCGCTGTAACGCGGGGTTATGGACTGTGCACAAGCGGCATACCGCTTGGGATGCGTCCACAACGGTTGGGATGTTGGCGGGTCTCCCTGGTCCGGCGGGTGTTCGGGGCGGTCAGCGAGAAGGCACGCGACCTTTCTCCGGCAGAAGGCGGCTGCGTTGGGAAATGCGGCCGTCGAGGTGCACGACAGGTTCGCCGGCTACTCTCCCGTCCGTCCTGACGAACGTCGCGAGACCGAGCAGCTAGGCCTTCGTGGCGACGAGCGCGGTGAGCGGCTCGCCGGGCGTGATCCGTCGGGCCTTGCCGGGTGTCAGCCCCGCCTTGCGGAGCTGGTCGGCGAGGACGTCGATCGCGGGCAGCTCCATCTCACCCTGCTGGGCGCGCAGCAGGAGGTCGAAGTGCCTGCTGAACGGCGCGTCGGTGAGCGCCGTGGTCACGACCATCAGCGCCCCGCCGGGCTCGAGCCGCTCCGCGACCGCCCGCAGCAGGGGCACCCGCTCCCGAACGGGCAGGTAGTAGACGACGTTGGCGAGCAGCGCGAAGTCGAACCCGCCCATCGACGGGTCGAGGACCTGCCGGACGTCACCCTCGACCACGTCGGCGCGGCTCGCGAGGCCGAGGTCTGTGATTGCCACCCGCGCCATGGTGGCGGCGGCGTGGTCGACCTCGATGCCCACACCGGTGGCGGTCGGCGAGACCTGCAGCATGTGGACGAGGTGGCTGCCCGTTGCCGCAGCCGACGTCGAGCACCCGCTTCGGCTGTCGCTCCTGCACCTCCTTGCCGAGGGCGTCGAGGACGAAGGGGTCCATCGCCCGTGAGAGGCGGGCGATGACGTCGCCCTTGTCGATGACGTCGCGTCGCGCGGAGACACCCGTCAGCTGCCGTTCGATGTGGTCGTAGAGGCCGGTGTGGTAGTCGGAGAACCCTTCGTACGTCGCCCGCACCACGTCGTCCTCGAGCACGGCCCGCCCACGAGCGGCGAGCTCCCAGCCGTCTCGCGACGGACGCACCAGGCCCAGGCCCGCGAGCACCTGGAGCAGGCCCTCGAGGATGGACTCGTCCGACCAGCCCGCGCGCTTGGCGAGCTCGGTCGCGGTGCTGGGCGCCTCGCGCAGGTGGTCGAGAACCCCGGTCCGGAGCCCGGCCCCGACCGCGGCGAGGCGTACCGCGGCCTGCCCGTCACGGACTGCTCTCAGCCGCGCGCGGAAGTCACCGCTCCGGGCTATCTGGAGCATCGTCCGAATCCTCATCCTCGCAAGGTAGAGCCTGACCGAGCCCTCGGTGGGCGGTTTGGATGGACCCGACTACCCAAGCGTTGTGGACGCATCCCAAGCGGTATGCCGCTTGTGGACCGTCCATAACCCCGCTTTACAGCGGAGAGGGGGGCCTAGGGTGAGGGCATGCGCAGTGCTCACACCGTGGCGGAGGTACGACGGGCGGAGGGCGACCTGATGGCGGCGCTGCCGGAGGGGGCGCTCATGCAGCGCGCGGCGGCCGGGCTGGCCTACGCGGTCCTCGACCTCCTGGGCCGAGCGTACGGCAGTCGCGTCCTCCTCCTCGTGGGCTCCGGCGACAACGGTGGCGACGCGCTCTTCGCGGGTGCGATGCTCGCTCGCCGAGGGGCGGCGGTCGAGGCGCTCCTCCTGAGCCCCGAGAAGGCGCACCAAGCCGGCCTAGAGGCTCTCCGTGCCGCAGGAGGCCTGGTCGTCGTGGACGTCGACGCCGCCCACGCGCCTGACGTGGTCCTCGACGGCATCGTGGGCATCGGCGGCACGGGCCCGCTGCGCGAGGGCGCCTCCCGGGTCGTGGAGAAGCTCGGTGACGTCCCGTTCGTCGCGGTGGACGTGCCCTCGGGGGTCAACGTCGACACCGGCGAGGTCGACGGGCCTCACGTCGAGGCGGCCGTGACCGTGACCTTCGGGACCCACAAGATCGCGCACCTCGTCGACCCAGCCGCGCGGGCCTGCGGCGCGGTGCACCTCGTCGACATCGGGCTCGACCTGCCCGAGGCGGCCGTGACGGCGCTCCAGGCCGAGGACGTCGCCCGGATGTTGCCGGTGCCGGAGCCGTCAGCCCACAAGTACTCCCGCGGCCTGGTCGGTGTGCGCGCCGGCTCCGAGCGCTACCCGGGTGCGGGCGTCCTGTGCACGTCGGGTGCCTCGAGCGGTTTCGTCGGCATGGTCCGGTACGACGGGGGCGCGGCCGACCCGGTCCGGCAGGCGCACCCGGAGGTCGTGGTCGGCCCCGGCCAGGTGCAGGCCTGGGTCGTCGGGTCGGGTGGCGGCAGCGACGCGGGGGAGGCCCTGCGCAGCTGCGTCGAGGACGGCGTGCCCGTCGTGGTGGACGCCGACGCGCTGACCCACGTCGAGGGGCCCCTCGGCGTACCGGCCCTGCTCACGCCGCACGCCGGTGAGCTTGCCCGGATGCTCGGGGTTGAGCGGGAGCAGGTCGAGGCGGAGCAGCTGCGCCACGCCCGCGAGGCGGCGTCACGCTTCGACGCCGTCGTGCTCCTCAAAGGACGCCACACCCTGGTCGCCGCACCCGACGGGAGGGTCCGGGTCTCGACATCGGGAGTGCCCTGGCTCGCCACCGCCGGCTCCGGGGACGTGCTCGCCGGCCTGTGCGGGGCGCTCCTCGCGGCGGGGCTGAGCCCGTTGGACGCGGGGTCGGTCGGAGCGTGGCTCCACGGGGCAGCCGCCGCGCACGCCGGAGGCGGTGGACCGGTCACCGCGCCGGACGTCGCACGGGCGGTGCCGGTCGTGTCCCGTCTGCTGCTCGCCGAGTGAGGATGTCAGGATTGACACCGTCATGAGCACCCCTGTCCCGTTCGGCCCGCGCGCGGAGATCGTCGTGGACCTCGACGCCGTGCGCCACAACGTGCGCACGCTCAAGGAGCGTGTCGACGGCCGTGCGCTGATGGTCGCGGTGAAGGCCGACGGCTACGGCCACGGGATGCTCGAGGTGGCTCGCGCCGCCCGGGAGGCCGGGGCGGACTGGCTCGGCGTCGCGGTCATCGAGGAGGCGCTCGCCCTCCGCGCCGACGGCGACACCGGCCCGCTGCTGACCTGGCTGGCGGTGCCGGGGGAGGACTTCGGGCCGCCGATCGAGGCGGGAGTCGACGTCACGGCCTACACCGTCGCCCAGCTCGAGGAGATCCGCGCCGCCGCCCGTGAGGTGCAGGCCGTGGCTCGCCTGCAGCTCAAGATCGACACCGGCCTGTCCCGGGGCGGCTCCAGCCAGGACGACTGGCCCGACCTGGTGGCCGCCGCCGCGGACGCCGAGAGGTCGGGCGAGGTGAGGGTGACCGGGGTCTGGTCGCACTTCGCCTGCAGCGACGAGCCCGACCACCCCGCGAACGACGCGCAGGAGGAGGTCTTCCGCTGGGCGCTCGACATCGCCGAGCAGTCCGGCCTCCGGCCCGAGGTGCGCCACCTGTGCAACTCCGCGGGAGCGCTGACCCGCCCCTCGGCGTGGTTCGACCTGGTCAGAGTCGGGATCGCCGCCTACGGCCTGACCCCCATGCCGGAGGTCGCGAGCTCCGACGAGCTGGGGCTGGTGCCCGCGATGACCGTGCAGAGCCGCCTCGCAATGGTGAAGGGCGTGCCTGCGGGGTCAGGGGTCTCCTACGGCCACACCTACGTCACGCCCCACGACACGACCGTCGGCGTGGTCCCAGTCGGCTACGGCGACGGCATCCCGCGGCACGCCTCGTCAAAGGCGCCGGTGCTCGCGGCGGGAGGGGTTCGCCCCATCGCCGGTCGGGTATGCATGGACCAGTTCGTCCTCGACCTCGGCGACGCCGACGCGGCAGCGGGTGACCTCGTGGTGCTCTTCGGCCCGGGCAAGGACGGCGAGCCCACGGCGCAGGACTGGGCGGAGGCCTGCGGCACCATCAACTACGAGATCGTCACGCGCATCGGAGGTCGCATGAAGCGCCGGTACGTCGGGGAGGCCCCGTGAGCTCGAGGCGCACGGTCGGGATCGCCACAGCCGCCGCGGGCACGCTCGTCGCCGGCGGTGTCGCCGCTGCGCTCGCCAAGAGGCGGTCGGTCCGCCGGCGCCGGGAGCAGTCGACGTCGCGTGACCCGTTCGGCACCCTCCGCTCGGACCCGGTGAAGGTCCTCACCACCGACGGCATCCACCTGCACGCGGAGGTCGACGAGCCCGACGGCCCGACGGACGAGCCGACGATGGTGTTCGTCCACGGATACGCCCTCAACCTCGATTGCTGGCACTTCCAGCGCGAGCACTTCCGGGGCCGGCGCCGCCTCGTGTTCTACGACCAGCGCTCCCACGGGCGCTCGGAGCGCTCGCCCTCGGGCAACGCCACGATCGACCAGCTCGGCCACGACCTGAGCTCGGTGCTCGAGCAGCTCGTCCCCGAGGGGCCGGTCATCCTGGTCGGCCACTCCATGGGCGGCATGACCATCATGTCGCTCGCCGACCAGCACGCCGGACCTGTTCGGCCACAGGATCGTGGGGGTCGGTCTCGTCTCCACCACGGCGGGCGGGCTGAAGACCCACCGGGTGATCAACCCCTACCTGCCCGACCGCGTGATGCGCCAGGTCACCCCGCGTGCCATGGCGCTCCTCGCCCGCGCCCCGGGACTCGTGGACGGCGCCCGTCGTACCGGCTCCGACATCGGCTTCCTCGTCACCAGCAAGATGGCCTTCGGCACCGAGGTGCCCACGCCGTACGTCGAGTTCGTCGACGAGATGCTCGCGAAGACCCCGTTCGAGGTGATCGCGGAGTTCTTCCCGAACTTCGACCAGCTCGACAAGTTCTCGGTGCTCGATGCCTTCGAGCGGGTGCCGACCGTGATCATCTGCGGCACGGGCGACGTGCTGACCTCCATCGGGCACAGCCGCAAGATGGCCTCGCGGATCCGCGGCGCCGAGCTCGTGGAGATCGCGGACGCGGGCCACATGGTCATCCTCGAGCGGCGCGAGCAGGTCAACACCGCGCTCGAGCGGATGACCGAGGCGGCCATGGCGGCGGAGCACCGCGCCGTATGAGCAGGCACGAGCTTCCCGGATCCGTCGTCGTCCACGAGGTCGGCCCGGAGCGCGCCGAGGACGTCGTGCGGGTCGTGCACGCGGCGTTCGGCGCCCGGCCTCCTCTGGAACCCCCGGCCACCGCGACGGAGGAGACCGTCGAGTCGGTGGCCGAGGCGCTCCGGCTCCACCGCGGCCTGCTCGCAGTGGCCGGCGAGGTCCCCGTGGGGGCGATGATGCTCCTGCCCGACGGCCACCTGCTGCGGATGCGGCGCGTCTCGGTCCACCCCGAGACGCAGGGCGGCGGTGTCGCCGGCGCGCTGGTCGGCACCGCCGAGCGCATCGCGGCGGAGGAGGGGTACGACGGCCTGGTGCTCGGCGCTCGCGCGGAGCTGCCGTCCACCGTGGAGTTCTGGCGCCACCTCGGCTACGACGAGCTCGACCGCGAGGGCACCTGGCTGACCATGGCCAAGGCACTGCCCGTCGAGGTGCAGGCGACCTACGCCGAGGACACCCACACGCTCGGGGAACGGCTGGCCGGTGTCCTCCGCGCCGGGGACCTGGTGATCCTCAGCGGCGACCTCGGCGCCGGCAAGACCACCTTCACGCAGGGGCTCGGCGAGGGGCTCAAGGTCCGCGGCCAGATCACCTCCCCGACGTTCGTGATCTCACGGGTGCACCCGTCGCTGGCAGGGGGTCCCGCGCTCGTCCACGTCGACGCCTACCGGCTCGGCGGCATCGAGGAGCTCGACGACCTCGACCTCGACACCTCCCTCGACGAGGCGGTGACCGTGGTGGAGTGGGGCGAGGGCGTGGCCGAGGGGCTCGCCGAGACGCGGCTCGAGGTGACCATCACCCGTGCACGCGCGGACGAGGCCCACGGCGACACCGACCCCCGGCACGTGCGGTTCACGCCGGTCGGCGCCCGGTGGATCGGTGCGGGGCTGCACGAGGCGCTCGCGTAACCTCGACCCGTGCTTCTCGCGTTCGACACCGCCACCCCCGCAGTCACCGTCGCCCTGTACGACGGGCAGCAGGTCGTCGCCGAGCGGACCACGGTCGACGCCATGCGTCACGGCGAGCTGCTCGCACCGAGCATCAACGAGGTGCTCGCCGAGGCCGGCCTCGTGCGCCAGGACCTCACCGCCCTTGCGGTCGGCGTGGGACCCGGGCCGTTCACCGGCCTGCGGGTCGGGCTGATGACGGCCCGGACCCTCGCCGCGGTCCTCGAGATCCCGGTCTACGGCGTCTGCACCCTCGACGTACTCGCAGTGGAGGCCGTGGACACCGGCACCGTCGACGGACCCTTCCACGTGGCCACGGACGCGCGTCGCAAGGAGGTGTACCTCGCGTCGTACGACGCCGACGGCATCCGCCTCGCCGGGCCCGAGGTGCTCAAGCCGGCCGACCGCGGCGACGGACACGCCGGTCGTGGGGCGCGGCGCGGTGCTCTACCCGGACGCCTTCCCCGACGGGCGCGGACCCGAGAACCCCCGCGCGGGAGTCCTGGCGCGGGTCGTCGCCGAGGAGCGTGCCGAGCTGCTACGACCCCGAGCCGATGTACCTCCGGCGACCCGACGCGGCCGAGCCGCACAAGCCGAAGCGGGTCTCGTGAGGATCCGCCCTGCCGTCCCGGAGGACGCCCCTGCGCTCGCAGCGCTGGAGGCGACCCTGTTCGGCGTCGACGCGTGGTCGGAGTCCGCGGTGCTCGGCGAGCTCGAGGGTCCGGGTCGGCACGCGCTGGTGGCGGCCGACGACGGCGACGTGGTCGGCTACGCCGTCACGATGCGCTCGGACGACGTCGTGGACCTGCAGCGGATCGGCGTCCGGTCCGAGCGTCGGCGGCAGGGCGTGGCTCGGGCACTCCTCGACGAGGTCCTGGACGGGGCCGCCGCCGGGGGGGCCGACCGGATGCTGCTCGAGGTGAGCGCGGTGAACACCGCTGCCCTGGCGTTCTACGCGGCAGCCGACTTCGTGGAGATCGACCGACGCCGTCGGTACTACCGCGACGGCAGCGACGCCGTCGTGATGCGCCGCTCGCTGGGGCGCGCTGGGTGCGGCGGGAGAGGATAGGGACATGCCAACCAACGACGGGCCGCTCGTGCTCGGCGTCGAGACCTCGTGCGACGAGACCGGCGTCGGAATCGTTCGTGGTCACACCCTCCTCGCCGACGCGGTCGCCTCGAGCGTCGACGAGCACGCGCGCTTCGGCGGGGTCGTGCCCGAGGTGGCCTCGCGGGCGCACCTCGAGGCGATGGTGCCCACGATCGAGCGGGCCTGCGAGACGGCCGGCGTGTCCCTGGACGACGTGGACGCGGTGGCTGTCACCAGCGGCCCGGGTCTGGCGGGCGCCCTGCTCGTGGGCGTCGCCGCGGCCAAGGCGCTCGCGATAGGCCTCGGCAAGCCGATCTACGGCGTGAACCACCTCGCCGCCCACGTGGCCGTGGACCAGCTCGAGCACGGGCCGCTCCCCGAGCCGTGCGTGGCGATGCTGGTCAGCGGCGGCCACTCGTCGCTGCTCAGGGTCGAGGACGTCACGACCGGTGTCGAGCCGCTCGGGGCGACCATCGACGACGCCGCGGGTGAGGCCTTCGACAAGGTCGCCCGGCTGCTCGGGCTTCCGTTCCCCGGGGGACCTCACATCGACAAGGCCGCGCGGTCGGGCAGCTCGGTGGCGATCGACTTCCCTCGCGGCCTCACGTCGGGGCGTGACCTGCAACGGCACCGCTTCGACTTCTCGTTCTCCGGGCTCAAGACGGCCGTGGCCAGGTGGGTCGAGGCCCGGGAGCGCTCGGGTGAGCCGGTTCCGGTGAACGACGTCGCGGCGTCCTTCCAGGAGGCGGTGTGCGACGTGCTGACCCGAAAGGCGATCGACGCAGCCGTCCAGCACGGCATCGAGGACATCCTCATCGGCGGTGGCGTCGCCGCCAACTCACGCCTCCGGGTGCTCGCCGAGGAGCGCGCAGCCGCCAAGGGCATCCGGGTGCGGGTGCCCCGGCCCGGCCTGTGCACCGACAACGGCGCCATGGTGGCGGCCCTCGGCTCCGAGCTCGTGGCCCGGGGGAGGGCCGCCTCGTCCCTCGACCTCCCCGCCGACTCGAGCATGCCGGTCACCACGATCGTCGCCTGACCCGCTGTCGACGTACCGCGCTTTCCCAAGGTCCCTTGCGAAAGCCTCACTTCCCGTTGGGTATTCACGACGGGAAGTGACGTTCTACCAAGGGACCTTGGGAAACGGCTGCCCCCGCCGGGGGTCACCTGGGCCAGAGGCTCAGCGGGGTCAGAAGCGCGGCCGCCCGGCAAGCCACAGGGGCAGCGACATGTCGGTGCTCTTGTACGTGTCCGTGGTCAGCTCCAGGCGTCCGTCGAGCTCGGCCCGCACGATGCCGAACTCGTCGTTCTCGACGACCACCGCGTCGATCGTGTCCTCGTCCTCCCAGGTGGCCTGTGAGACCTGACCGACCACGTTCTTCTCGGGCGTGAACTCCACCACCGGCTTCCAGGTCGAGGTGTCGAGGACCGTCAGCTGCGACGGACCCCACATGTCGACGTACGTCGGGCCGGCGATGACGTAGCGGCCGTCGGGGCTGAACTCGTACAGCGAGTAGTCGCAGGTCTCCCACACCATCTTCGAGGCAGCGGGGTCCATCACGCCTGAGCAGGAGCCGTTCGCGGGGTCATAGGAACCAGACAGCGTCCCCGCCACGAGGCCGGATGCCTCGGACACCGAGGTGACCTTGTCGAATCCCTCGAGAGGCACCGTGCGGGGGTCGCGATCGTTCACGCCCATCTCGATGACCGGGTTCTCGCCGTCTATGGCTTGGAAGACCACGCGCTCCTCGTCGAGGTAGCCGACGGGGACGATCGAGCGGTCGCGCGGTGCGTCCCAGGTGATCTGCTCACGCTCGTAGTCGGAGGTCGCCGGTGTCTCGACCACGACCGTGCGACCAGGAATGTTGTAGTCACGCTGGACGTAGAGCAGACGGGTGCCGTCGGCGTTGAGTGTCAGCCCCTCGCCGCCGGGCGTCGTCTCGACGACGTTCATGTCCGCGTCGAGCAGGACGTTCTCCCTGCCGCCCTCGCCGCTGGTGCCCAGCGCCATCCAGCCGCCCTTGAAGGGCACGATCTGGCTGTAGGCCTCGGGCAGACCGACCTGCGCGTCGGGGGTCACCAGCGTCCGCTCGTCGTTGAGCACGTAGCTGACCTCGGGGTTCCCCCCGCGCGCCAGACCCTCGAGGGTCAGCGGGAAGGTCCCGTCCGGGCGAGGCTTCGGCGCGGGTTTCTCGGACGGGGTCGTCGCGACGTGCGGGGTCTTCACCGGGCCGTCAGGACCGTTGATGGCGGAGGTCACCGCGACGCCGGTGGGCAGCGCAATGCCGGCGACGACCGCTGCGACCGCGCCGCTGACGATGTGGCGCCGCCGCCGGATCCTGCGGGCGCTCTGCCGCACCGCGTCGAGTCCGATCGGGTGGCCCCCGACGTCCGCGGAGCGTTCACGAAGCTCCCGGGTCAGCAGGTCCTTCTCGTCGAAGTCGTTCATCACGCCTCCTCTCCTTCGCGGCTCAGCATCGGTTGGGTGTGCACGCGCTCGCGCAGGGCGGCGAGGGCGCGGCTGGACTGGGACTTCACGGTGCCGACCGAGATCCCGAGGATGTCCGCCACCTCGGCCTCGCTCAGGTCCTCGTAGTAGCGAAGCACGACGACCGCACGCTGCTTGCGGGGCAGCGTCTGCACGAAGTCCCACAGGGCCGAGCGCTCCCCGTGGTCGTGTCGGTCGTTCACGCCGACGCGATCGGGGACCGTGTCGGTGGCGACCTCCTTGCGCTTCCACGCGCGGCGCCACAGCGAGTTGTTCTCGTTCACCATGATCCGCCGTACGTACCCGTCGACGAGCTCGCGGCGCTGCACCTTGTCCCACGACAGGTAGAGCTTCGCGAGCGCGGTCTGCACGAGGTCCTCGGCACTGTGCTGGTCGCCCGTCAGGAGGTAGGCGGTGCGCAGGAGGCTGGGCTGACGGGCGGCCATGTACTGCTCGAACTCAGCGTCGCGTGCCGACAGCCCGGAGGACGCCTCACGCTCCATCGGTGCCCCCGTCTCGATCACGAGCTCCACTGTTCGCCTCCCATCCTCTCCGGTCCGGTAGCCCCAAGACGCCAAATGCGCCTGATCGGTTGCATTCGTGTTCCGGCAGGATGGGCCCGTGCTCGAGACACTCTTCGCCGTCGTCCTGCTCGTCGCCGGGGCGGGACTCCTGACCGCCGGGGCCGAGGCCTTCGCCGAGCACATCTCGGAGGCCGCCTCCAGGCTCGGGGTGAGCGTCCTCGCCCTCGGCCTCCTGCTGGCCGGCGCGGAGCCCGAGGAGGCGGTGACCGCGATGGTCGCCTCCGGCCAGGGGCATCCGGCACTCGCGGCCGGCGACGCGATCGGCGCCAACCTCGTGATCCTGACCGTGACCATCGGCCTCGCCGCACTGCTCACGCCGCTGCCGGTGAGCCGGCGCGTGATGGAGTACGCCGCCGCGGCGTCCGCCGCCGGTGTGCTCGCCGTGGCCTTCATGTGGAACGGCGTGCTCGGCCGGGTCGAGGGAACTGTGCTCGTCCTCGCCTACGCCGTGGGTGTCATCTGGGTCTGGCGTCGTGAGAAGGAGCCCCCGGTCATCGGCGAGATGGCCGAGGTCCTCGAGGAGGAGCTCGAGGAGCCGCGGCGCGAGGAGCCCTCCCGCGCCCTGCTGGTCGTGCTGCTCGGGCTCCTCGGCATGGTCTCCGGCGGCTTCCTCGCCGTCCGGGGCGCCGAGGGGCTGGTCGAGGCGTTCGGAGCCACGGAGTCGGTGATCGGACTGACCGTGCTCGCCCTCGCCACGAGCGCGGAGATGATCGCACTGGTCCTCGCCGCACACCGCCGTGGAGTCACAGAGATCGCGCTGGCCGGCGCCATCGGCTCGGTGGCCTACAACGCCACCATCTCCCTCGGCCTCGCGTCGTGGGTCGACCCTCTGCTGCTCGGGCGCGGCACCCCGGTGCTGACCGTCGGCGTGGTCACTGCGGCGCTGCCGTTGGTGCTCCTGGCGGGCCGCCGTACCGGGACGCTCCCGCGTGCCCTCGGCGTCCTGCTCGTCGCCGCGTACGTCGTCTCCACCGCGTGGCTCTTCATCCGCTGACACCTTCACCCGGGTCAGTAGGGTGACGAAGTACGCCGAAGCGGAGAAGCCGACGCATCAGGAGGCCAGGTTGCAGCAGGTCCGAGCAGTCATCGCGAGGTCGAAGGGCGCACCTGTCGAGGTGACCACGATCAACGTGCCCGACCCGGGGCCGGGGGAGGCGGTCGTGAAGGTCCAGGCCTGCGGCGTGTGCCACACCGACCTGCACTACCGCGAGGGCGGCATCAACGACGAGTTCCCGTTCCTGCTCGGCCACGAGGCCGCCGGCGTCGTCGAGGCTGTGGGGGAGGGCGTCGAGAGCGTCGCCCCAGGTGACTTCGTGGTGCTCAACTGGCGGGCGGTGTGCGGCAACTGCCGCGCGTGCGACCGCGGCGAACCGTGGTACTGCTTCGCCACGTTCAACGCCGCCCAGAAGATGACGCTCGCTGATGGTGACGGAGCCGGCACGGAGCTGTCGCCGGCGCTCGGCATCGGTGCGTTCGCGGAGAAGACGCTCGTGCATGCCGGCCAGTGCACGAAGGTCGACCCGTCCGCCGACCCGGCCGCGGTCGGGCTGCTCGGCTGCGGTGTCATGGCCGGGATCGGCGCGGCGATCAACACCGGCCAGGTCACCCGCGGCCAGTCCGTCGCGGTCATCGGCTGTGGCGGGGTCGGGGCAGCGGCGGTCGCCGGGGCGCGGCTCGCGGGAGCCTCGAAGGTCATCGCCGTCGACCTCGACGACAAGAAGCTGGAGTGGGCCCGTGGCCTAGGCGCGACCCACACCGTGAACGGCAAGGAGACCGACCCGGTCGAGGCGATCCAGCAGCTCACCGGAGGCTTCGGGGCCGATGTCGTGATCGACGCGGTCGGCCGGCCGGAGACCTGGAAGCAGGCTTTCTACGCCCGCGACCTCGCCGGGACCGTCGTACTCGTCGGCGTCCCGACCCCGGACATGAAGGTCCCCGACATCCCGCTGCTCGACTTCTTCGGCCGCGGCGGCTCGCTCAAGTCGAGCTGGTACGGCGACTGCCTGCCCTCACGGGACTTCCCGATGCTCGTCGACCTGTACCAGCAGGGTCGCCTCGACCTCGACGCGTTCGTCAGCGAGCGCATCGCCCTCGACGACGTGGAGAAGGCTTTCGAGCGCATGCACCACGGCGACGTACTCCGCTCGGTGGTGGTCTTCTGATGGCGGCACGCATCGACCACACCACGACCAGCGGCACCTTCAGCCTCGACGGGGAGACCTTCGACGTCGACAACAACGTCTGGGTGGTCGGCGACGACAGTGAGTGTGTCGTGATCGACGCGCCGCACGACGTCGACCGGATCCTCGCCGTGGTCGGGGACCGGCAGGTCAAGGGCATCCTGTGCACGCACGCCCACGACGACCATGTCCGCGTGGCGCCCCGGCTGCGCCAGGAGACCCGGGCGCCGATCTTCCTGCACCCCGACGACCGGCCCGTGTGGGAGCTCACGCACCCCACGGAGCTGTGGGACGTCGACCTCGCCGACGGGCAGGTGATCGAGGTCGGCGGCATCCGGCTCCAGGCGATCCACACACCCGGCCACGCGCCGGGCGCGGTCTGCTTCTACGCCGAGGCCCTCGGCTCCGTCTTCACCGGTGACACGCTGTTCAACGGCGGACCCGGCGCGACCGGCCGCTCGTTCAGCGACTACGACACCATCGTCGCGTCGATCAAGGAGAGGCTGTTCGCGCTGCCCGAGGACACCGTGGTGCACACCGGCCACGGCGACGACACCACGATCGGCGCCGAGAAGGCCGCCCTCGGCTGAGGTGCACGCACAGCCTGTCGAGGAGCACGTGCTGGTCAGCCGACCGGACGCCCCGTGGGCTTCCACCGGGGAGACCTCATGCTCGGTGCGCTGGGGCGCCTCCGGCCGACCACGCTGCTCGGCTACGTGCGGAACCTCGTGCCTGCACCTCAGCCCGGGTACCCGTGGCCGGTGCCGCACGCTCACTTCGCAGTCTGGCACTGCCAGGTGCCTCGCGCCTGCGAGGTCGAGGGGACGTGGCTCGACCTGCGCGAGGCCGAGGCGGAGCTCGGAGAGCGGCACTGGTGGCCCCTCGTCGACGCGCTCCGCGACCCGATGGGGCCGTGACCGCGCAGGTGCGTCGTCCTGGCCCCTGGCTCAGCGCCGATCGGGGCCAACATCGTTCATGTGAGCCGTTTCGGCCCTGTCGAGCGCCGAAGGTGGCCCGGTCACAGCCGCGAGAGCGCCTCGTGCATGCCCTTCGCCGCCTCGTCGCCGAGCTTCTTGAACGCCGGGGCGAGCAGCGGAGCGGCGTACTTCGCGAGCCCCTTGAAGTCGAACTTCGCCACGTAGGTGACCTCCGTGCCCTCCGGAGTCTCCCGGAAGGTCATCGTGTCGTGGGCGACGAGTGTCTTGTTCTCGCCCCGGAGTGCGAAGACCTTTTGCGGGACGACCTCCTCGACGACGTAGGTGAGGTCGGTCTCGCGGCCGGCGAACTTCGAGGTGTTGCGGTACGTCGTACCGACACCTCCGTCACCGCTCACGCGGACGGTCCGCACGGTCCCGGGGTCCCACTCGTTGGTGGTCGTGAAGTCGCTGAGGAAGTCGAACACCTTCGGCAAGGGCCTGTCGACGGTGACGGTGCGCTCTAAGGTCGTCATGGGACCGACGCTAGCCGCGACCCGGTCGGGACCGGCCGAATCGGGCATGTCCGACGCCTGAGGGTCGCGGGTCACAGGTTTAACCAGCCCGGACGGGGAACGAGTACTCCGTGATCGCCACCTACCGTCTCCAGCTCCACGCGGGCTTCACCTTCGCCGACGCGGAGGCTCGTGTCCCGTACCTCGCGGCGCTCGGGATCAGCCACCTGTACCTCTCGCCGATCCTGAAGGCGGTGCCCGGTTCCCAGCACGGGTACGACGTGCTCGACCACACGCGCATCAACGACGAGCTCGGCGGCGAGGAGGGACTCCTGTCCCTGGCCGAGACCGCCCGGGAGCACGGCCTCGGCATCGTCGTCGACGTGGTGCCGAACCACATGGCGCTCGTCGCTCCGGAGCACGCCAACGCGCCGTTGTGGGAGACCCTTCGGGACGGGCGCGAGGCCGCGACCGCGCACTGGTTCGACATCGACTGGGACGCTGCAGGAGGCAAGCTCGGCCTGCCGATCCTCGGCGGGACGCTCGAGGAGGCGCTGGCGGCCGGCGAGATCACGCTCGACGAGTACGACGGCCGGCCGGTCCTGCGCTACTACGACCACGTCTTCCCCGTGGCGCCGGGCTCCGAGGGCGGCGACGTCGCGGAGGTCCTCGCGAGGCAGCACTACGTCCTGGCCAACTGGCGCGACAGCGACGCCCTGCTGAACTACCGGAGGTTCTTCGACGTCACCGAGCTGATCGCGGTGAGGGTGGAGCTGCCCGACGTCTTCGAGGCCACGCACCGGCTGCTGATCGACCTGAACCGGCGCGGCGTCATCGAGGGCTTCCGCATCGACCACCCCGACGGGCTCGCCGATCCTGAGGGCTACCTCCGGCAGTTGCGCGAGGCCACCTTGCCCGGAACCGGCATCTGGGTCGAGAAGATCCTCGAGGGGGAGGAGCGGCTGCCGAGGGACTGGCCGTGCGACGGCACCACCGGCTACGACGCGATGCGCGCGGTCACGGCCGCCCTGGTGGACCCCACCGCACTTCCCGTCCTCGACGAGTGCTGGGTCGAGGCGGGCGGCGGGCTGGACCTCGAGATCGCAGTGGAGCGTGCCAAGCGCAAGGTGGTCGACGAGATCCTCGCGCCCGAGGTGCAGCGGCTGACCCGTCGGGCCTGCGACGCACTGCCACAGGTCGACGAGGAGCGCATGCGCGACGCCGTCGTCGAGCTGCTGGTGGCGAGCGAGGTCTACCGCGCCTACGTCCGCCCCGACGAGCGGCTCACGCCACTTGCCCGCAGGCGCCTGCAGCATGCCCGCGAGAAGGCCGTCGCGGCTCGCCCGGACCTCGAGCACGAGCTCGACCAGCTCGCCGAGCTGGCCAGGGCCGACAACCCCGACGACGACAGCTCCCTGGACTTCGCGATCCGGCTCCAGCAGACCTGGGGACCGGTGATGGCCAAGGGCATCGAGGACACCACCTACTACCGCTGGCACCGGCTCGTCGCGCTGAACGAGGTCGGCGGAGACCCCGGCGTGCTCGAGCGCGCGACGCCCGACATCCTCCACGCGTGGGCGGCGAACCAGCAGAGGGACTGGCCGCTCGGGATGACCACGCTGTCCACCCACGACACCAAGCGCAGCGAGGACGTGCGGGCCCGAATCCTCGCGGTGGCCCAGGACACCATCGCGTGGGAGGACTGCTCGAAGCTCTTCCGCGAGGCCGCGGACGAGGCCGGGGTGGACCGCCCCACCGCCCACCTGCTGTGGCAGACCCTCGTCGGCGCGGGCCCGCTGCCGCAGGACCGGCTGCACGAGTACCTCACCAAGGCGATGCGTGAGGCCAAGCGGCACACAGCCTGGGTCGACGGCGACGAGGCCTACGAGGCCCGCGTGCTGGCCTACGCGGACGAGGCCGTCGCACCCGGCGGCGCCCTGAGGGCAGCCGTGGACGAGGCCGTCCTGGAGAACCAGGACGGGATCCGGGCGGCGATCCTGGGCCAGAAGCTCCTCCAGCTGCTGCTCCCCGGGACCGCCGACACCTACCAGGGCTGCGAGGTCGTGAACCTTTCCCTGGTGGATCCCGACAACCGGCGCCCGGTCGACTACGACGCGTTGCAGGAGCGGCTCGCCCGCCTGGAGCAGGAGGCACCGATCTCCCTCGACGACGAGAAGCTGCTGGTGACCTCGCGTGCCCTGCGGGTACGCCGCGAGCTCCGCGAGTGCTTCGGGGACGACGCGACCTACGAGCCGTTGGCCACGAGCACCGAGCACGCGGTCGGCTTCGTGCGCACCGGTCGGGTGGCGTGTGTCGTGACCCGCGCGACACGACGGCTCCTCGACAACGGTGGGTGGAAGGACCAGACCGTGACGCTCCCCGCGGGCACCTGGCGCGACGAGCTCACGGGCCGAATGCTGGAGGGTGGACGAGAGGTGCGGTGCGCCGAGGTCTTCGCCCAGCTCCCCGTCGCCCTGCTCGTCGCCCGCTGAGAGGAGAGGTACATGCGTGAGTTCACCGTGTGGGCGCCGCGCGCCTCGTCGGTCGACCTGCTGCTGCCCGAGACACGGGAGCCGATGACCCGAGGCGACGACGGCCACTGGCACGCGGCGGTGGAGGTCGACCCTGAGACGACGTACGCCTTCTCCCTCGACGGCGGCGACCCCCGGCCCGACCCGCGTGGCCTGCGGCTGCCGGACGGTCCGCACGGCTGGTCGCGGCTCTTCGACCCCGACGAGTTCGCCTGGACCGACACGCGTTGGGCCGGCATCGAGCTCGAGGGGACGGTGATCTACGAGCTCCACGTCGGCACGTTCACCTCTGAGGGGACCCTCGACGCGGCCGCCGCACGCCTGGACCACCTCGTCGACCTCGGGGTCTCCCTGGTCGAGCTGATGCCGTTGGCGCCGTTCCCCGGCCGGCACGGCTGGGGGTACGACGGCGTGGCGCCGTACGCGGTGCACGAGGTCTACGGCGGGCCGGCCGCCCTTCAGCGCTTCGTCGACGCCGCCCATGCCCGGGGCCTCGGGGTCTGCCTCGACGTGGTCTACAACCACCTCGGCCCGGACGGGAACTACCTCGGCGAGTTCGGCCCCTACCTGACCGACCGGCACCACACGCCGTGGGGCGCCGCGCTCAACCTCGACGCGCCGGACAGCGAGCCGGTGCGGCGCTGGGTCCTCGACAACGTACGTCAGTGGTTCCGCGACTTCCACGTCGACGCGCTGCGGCTCGACGCGGTGCACGAGCTGCACGACGACCGTGCGGTCCACCTGCTCGAGGAGATGTCGCAGGAGGTCGACGACCTCTCGACGCGCGAGGGCCGCCGGATGTGGCTCATCGCGGAGTCCGACCGCAACGACCCCCGCACCGTCACGCCGCGGGGGCGCGGCGACGTCGTCGGGGGCCTCGGCCTCCACGCCCAGTGGGCCGACGACGTCCACCACGCGCTCCACGTGGCGCTGACGGGAGAGACCCAGGGCTACTACGCCGACTTCGCCGACCCGGGCGCGCTGGAGAAGGTGATGCAGACGCCGTTCTTCCACGACGGCACGTGGTCCTCCTTCCGGGGGCGCAGACACGGGCGTCGGGTCGATGCCGCCTCCGTGCCGGGGTGGCGCTTCGTGGCCTCGCTGCAGACCCACGACCAGGTGGGCAACCGCGCGACCGGTGACCGCCTCTCGGCGACCGTCCCCACCGGCCTGCTCGCGTGCGGGGCCGCGCTGCTGCTGACCTCCCCGTGGACGCCCATGCTGTTCATGGGCGAGGAGTGGGGCGCGAGCACGCCGTGGCAGTACTTCACCGACCACACCGACCCCGACCTCGGGGAGGCGGTCCGCCAGGGTCGCCGCTCGGAGTTCGCCTCGCACGGGTGGGACCGGGAGGAGGTCCCCGATCCGCAGGATCCGGCGACCTTCGAGCGCTCCGAGCTCGACTGGTCCGAGCTCTCGCAGGGGGACCATGCACGGCTCCTCCAGTGGTACCGCGACCTGATCCGGCTGCGTCGCGAGCGCCGGGACCTCCGGGACGCCCATCTCGACCAGGTCCGGGTCAGGCACGACCGGGAGGACGGCCTGTTCACGGTCCAGCGAGGCGAGCATCAGGTGCTCGTGAACCTGTCCGACCGTCCCGTCCGGACCGAGGCCTACGGCAAGGTGCTGCTCAGCTGGGAGCCCGGCGTCGAGATGGGCGACGGTGTCGTCGAGGTCCCGGGCCGCTCGGCGGTCGTCGTGGCGCCATGAGGGTGGCCGTCCCCTCGAGCCGTCGCAGTCCCCACAACCCGGCCCCGGTCCTCGTACCGCGCGGCCGACCACTGCCTGAGAGGATCAACCGATGACCGCCTGGAGAACCGCAGCAGCCGTGCTCGGACTCTCCCTCCTGCTGGCGTCGTGCTCGGACGAGGGAGCCGAGAGCGCGGGCGAGCGTGCGCAGTGGGCCTCCTCGTCGGCCAAGTCGGCGCCCTCCGATCCGGCTTCCTCGAAGCCCGCGGAGGCCGCCCCCGCACGACACAACTCCGGCGAAGCCGGGATCGAGCCGGGCTGGGGCCCCAGCGCCGCGGAGATCCACCGGGCCGAGCGGATCGCCCGCCAGATGCCGCTGGACGTGCTGGCCGGGCAGGTGATCGTCGCCGAGTACGACGGGAGGCAGGCGCCCACCTCGCTGGTCAACCGCCTGCACCTCGGCGGCGTGATCGTCATGAGCGACAACATCGGCTCGACGGCGCAGCTGCGCAGGAGCAACCAGACCCTGCAGGCCTCCGCCCGTGAGGCCGGGCGGAAGTGGCCGGTCTTCATCGGCGTCGACCAGGAGGGCGGCGTCGTCGAGCGCGTGAAGGGGGACGCCACACGGTTCCCGGCCTTCATGAGCGCTGGTGCGGCCCATGACACCGGCCTGACCCAGAGCGCCGCGGCCGCCAGCGGCGCCGAGCTGGTCGACCTCGGGTTCAGCGCCGTCTTCGCCCCCGACGCCGACGTGACGGCCGGCCCGAGCGACCCGACGATCGGGTCACGCTCGGCGAGCAGCCGGCCGAAGGTCGTGGCGAAGCAGATGACCGCAGCAGTCGACGGCTACCTCTCGGCGGGGATCCTGCCGGTGGTCAAGCACTTCCCCGGCCACGGGTCGGTCGAGGCCGACAGCCATGTCGAGCTCCCGGTCCAGGACAAGTCGCTGCGCCAGCTGCGTGAGAGCGACCTCGTGCCCTTCGTGGCCGGTGTCTCCAAGGGCGTGCCGTCGGTGATGGTGGCGCACCTCGACGTGCGGGCGGTGGACCGGGGGACGCCGTCGTCCCTCTCCCGCCCGGTGGTGACGGGCCTGCTCCGGCGCGACCTCGGCTTCGAGGGCCTGGTCGTCACCGACGCCCTCAACATGGGCGGGGTGACGAACGAGTACTCCAGTGGCCAGGCGGCCGTGCGCGCGCTCCAGGCGGGCAACGACGTGCTGCTCATGCCGCCGAGTCCGACCGCCGCCCGGGACGCCATCGTCGAGGCGGTGCGTGACGGCAAGCTGGCGCGCTCCCGCGTCGAGGAGGCCGCGGCCCGGCAGATCGCGGTACTGCTGCATCAGCGCGACATCGAGCCCGCGGTGATCCGGGACGCCGGCGCGAGTGGCCGCGCGTCGTACCGGCTCTCCGCCGGCGCCGCGACCGTCGCGAGCGGCCCCTGCCGGGGACGCCTTGTCGGCAGGGCCGTGCGTGCGACCGGGTCCGCCGGGGCGGTGGCCAGGTTCAACGCCGCGGCATCGCGTGCGGGCCTGCGCACGGGGTCCGGCTCGAAGGTGGCGCTGATCGGCTACGGCGGGTCGGGCCGGTCGGCCGACGTCGCCGTCACCATGGACACGCCCTACGCACTGGGCGAGAGCAGGGCGCGGGTCGCGAAGATCGCGCTGTACGGCGACACCCCGGGGGCGATGCGTGCTCTGGTGCAGGTGCTCCTGGGCAAGGCCCGGGCGCCCGGCCGGCTCCCCGTTCCGGTGAAGGGCGTCCAGCGCACGGGCTGCTGACCCGCGTCCCCCCTCGCGCCCGCGTCAGCCGAGGTCGTAGTGCAGGACCAGCTCGTAGCCGTCCTCGCTGTGACCCGCGATGACCAGGTCCGCCTCGCCGCGGAGGTTCTCGAGGCCGCCGGTGCCCATGCCGGGAACCACCCGGAGGTGTGCCCGGACGCTCGACGAGTCGTGGGAACCCGTGTGCTGGAACACGCACGACCCCTCGTGGCCGTCGACGGACCCGGTGAACCGCTCCAGGCCCAGGACGAGGTCGTCTCCGCCGCGGTAGCCCATGAGGTAGACCATGCGCGAGCTCCCTTCCACGTCGCCGGTGTAGGAGTAGCCCACCTCGGCTCGGCTGACCCCGCGCCTGGGGTAGTAGACCTCGCCGTACGTCGTGCCCTCGCCGTCGATGTCGGAGAAGACCTTCTCGTCCCACGACGAGACCTGGAACCTGCACGCTGCCTTGTGTGAGTAGCTGGTCGTTTCGTCCATGGCCTCGACGCTAGGAGCCCCACCACGCCGGGTCTTGAACAAACGCGACGGCCGGGGACGACTAGCATCGCGACCGTGAGCAGTCCGGGCGAAGGGCCACGGGGAAGGCCCGAGGCGATAGTCCGGCCGCGTGCGGGGGCCGAGGTCTTCACCGTGGAGCGGATCGCGCCGCGTGCCTCGCTCGCCGAGTTCGTCGACTACCACTGGCTGGTCCGGTGGGACGTGCCCGGGAGCCATCGGCAGCAGGTCGTGCCTCAGCCGCGCATCCACGTGGCCGCCGAGCACGGACGGCTTCTCGTGCACGGGATCAGCCGCGAGCCGTTCGAGCGCGAGCTGACCGGGCGTGGGCTCGTGCTCGGGACCGCCTTCCACCCGGCCGGCTTCCGTCCGCTTCTGCGGAGGTCGGTGGGCGGCCTCGCAGGCACCGTGCAGCCCGGCCTGGACGTCCTGGGCAGCGACGACCGTCCGGCTGCCGTGCGCATCCTCGCCGACGGGTCCGCGGCGGAGCTCGTCGCGGCGCTGGAGGAGTACCTCGTCGCGCTCGAGCCGGAGCCCGACGAGACCGCCCGGTGGGTCGGCGGGCTCGTCGCGGAGGCCGAGCGGCAACCGCGAGATCCGCCGGGCGGAGCAGCTCGCGGCGGTTGCCGGGTCGAGCCTGCGCGCCCTGCAGCGCAGCTTCACGGAGTACGTCGGGATCGGGCCGAAGTGGGTCATCCAGCGGTTCCGCATCCTCGAGGCGGCGGCGGCCGCCCACGCCGACACCCCGGTCGACTGGGCGGACCTCGCGCAGGTGCTCGGGTTCAGCGACCAGGCGCACCTGACCCGCGTCTTCACGCAGGTGGTCGGCACGCCACCCGCGTCGTACCGGCGCGACCCTGGCACCTGACCGCGGCCAAACCGCCGTTCCCGTCCACATGGATGGGAACGACGCCGATCCGGGCGGTCAGCCTTGCCGTTCCCGTCCACATGGATGCCAGTGACAACGGCCGGCAGATGCCCGACAGATGTTGCGGTGCGATAACGACGCGCGACGGCGCGCCGGGGGTGCGGGAGCCTCGGTCCATGAGGACGCTGTCGCGAGGGATCGCCGCCACTGTGCTGGCCGTTGCGCCCCTGCTCGCCGTCACGGTGCCCGCGGAGGCCTCCTGTGCGGAGGGCAGTGGACCGGCGGGCTCCGACGTCGTGTTCGTGGGGACGGCGGAGGAGGAGCGCCGCGGCTACACCCGGCTCGTCGTAGAGGAGGTCTGGCACGGTCCCGACCTGGCCCCCGAGGTGTGGGTCCTCTCCGGCCAGGAGCAGCCGCCCTTCCCGTTCAACCTCCTCCAGGTCGTCGGCAGCTCGAACGACGCCGACTTCGTCGACGGCCACCGTTACGTCGTGGGGGCCTCCGACAGCTTCCAGACCGGCGCTTGCAGCAGCGAGGAGGTCGTCGGCGCCACGGAGCAGGCACCCGGCCGTCCCCGGAACCCGCGAGGGCCCGAGGCCGAGGGGCTGGAGGGCGCGGACCCGCCTGCCGGTCCTTGGGAGATCGGCCTCGTGTCGGCCGGCGTCGTCCTGGCCACCGGGGGTCTGGTGCGGTGGCTGCGTCGTCGGAGGCGCAGGCCGCCGCCGGCGGCGGTGCAGTGACTCGCCGGCAGGCGGCAGCCGCAGCCTGCTCAGCAGCGGGGGCTCAGCCCACCGGCCGCACCAGCAGCGCGGTGCCCTTGCCCGCGACACGCGTGAGCACCAGCGTCCCGTCCTGCTCGCCGTGGAGCGAGAGCCGGCGCCTGAGGTCCTCGGGCACCACGTCCACCCCGCGCTTCTTGATCGTGAGCCGGCCGATGCCACGCGAGCGGAGCGCAGCCTTCAAAGCCTTCTCCCTGTACGGCAGCGTCTCGACGACCTCGTAGGTCCGCGCGAACGGCGTCGTGAAGCCCTCGTCGCTCGTGACGTAGGCGATGTGCTCGTCGACGAGGCCGCCGTGCACTCCGGCCGCGACCGCCGTCACCAGGCCCGCCCGGATGACCGCGTCGTCGGGCTCGTACAGGAACCGCTGCGGCTCGCGCAGGGACTGCTCACCGGGGTCGTCCTCATCGGTGATCGTCGCGAGCCCGGTGGGCCGGATGACCGTCGCCCGGCGGCGCGCCATGGCCAGCTCGGGGGACCACAGGCAGGCCTCCTTGAGGTCGCCCCCCTCGCTGACCCACTCGGCCTCCACCCCGTCGGGGACGACGTCGTGAGGGATGCCGGGCGCGACCTTGACCACCGATGGCCGTCGCAGCAGCTGCTCGACGAACGACCACGACGGCTCGTACGCGTCGACGTCGAACACCCGCCCCCGCTCGGTACGACGGGCGGGGTCGGCGAACACCACCCCGAACCCCGAGAGGTCGAGGGACTCTGCGTCGGCCACCTGGACCGCCCCGCCCAGCCCCAGGGCGTCGAGGTTCGCGCCGGCCACGGCGACGCGCAGGGGGTCGCGGTCCACGCCGGCGACGGTCAGGCCCGCGCGGGCGAACGCGATGAGGTCGCCGCCGATCCCGCAGCCGAGGTCGAGCACCGACGACGGGGCGGCGGCGGCGACCCTTGCCGCGCGGTGTGCCGCGACCCGGAGGCGTGTGGACTGCTCCAGACCGTCCGGGGTGAAGAACATCGAGTCCGCGAGGTCGCCGAACTTGGCTCGTGCCCGGTGCCGGAGCTCGACCTGGGTCATCGCCGCAGCGACCTGCTCGGGGGAGGCGTCCCGTCTCAGGAACGACGCAGCCTCCAGGGCATGGCCGGGCTGCCCGTCGTACACCTCGACGGTGCGGGCGAGCAGCGACCTGCCCTCGTCGGACAGCAACCAGCGGAAGGCCTCGAGATCCACGGGATGAAGTCTGGCACTCGACTTGACCGAGTGCTAATCCCGTCCTAGATTCGCTTTAGCACTCTCGCTTCGAGGGTGCCAATGCTTGCAAAGACGCACGACCCCCGCGACGGCGTGCGACCGCGCAAGCACCCCATCAGCCATGTGAACCTCTCGAAAACGAGAAAGTGGAGGTCGACATCGTGTCGGTCAACATCAAGCCGCTCGAGGACCGCATCGTCGTCAAGCCGCTCGACGCCGAGCAGACCACGGCTTCCGGCCTGGTCATCCCCGACACCGCCAAGGAGAAGCCGCAGGAGGGCGAGGTCATCGCCGTCGGGCCCGGCCGCTTCAACGAAGACGGTGACGAGCGCATCCCGATGGACATCAACGTCGGCGACAAGGTCATCTACAGCAAGTACGGCGGCACCGAGGTGAAGTACTCCGGCGAGGAGCTCCTCATCCTCTCCGCCCGCGACGTGCTCGCCGTCGTCGGCTGATCCAAGCCGCAGGCGCCAGCCGTCAGCACGATCTCTGTGACACCGCCCCGGGCGGCCTGACTCGTTCGGGCCCTCGGGGCTGTGTCTTATCACCAGACCAACCGGAAAGGTTGCACTCTCACGATGCCGAAGATTCTTGAGTTCGACGAGAACGCTCGCCGTTCCCTCGAGCGGGGCGTGGACCTCCTCGCCAACGCCGTCAAGGTGACCCTCGGCCCCAAGGGCCGCTACGTGGTCCTCGACAAGAAGTGGGGCGCCCCGACCATCACCAACGACGGTGTGACCGTCGCGCGTGAGGTCGAGTGCGACGACCCGTTCGAGAACCTCGGTGCGCAGCTGACCAAGGAGGTTGCCACCAAGACCAACGACGTCGCCGGTGACGGTACGACGACCGCGACCGTCCTCGCCCAGTCCATGGTCCACGAGGGCCTGCGCGCGGTGGCTGCCGGCGCGAACCCGATGGGGCTCAAGCGCGGCATGGACCTCGCTGTCGAGGCCGTCGGCACCGCGCTGCGCGACGCCGCCCGCGACGTGGACTCCAAGGAGGACATGGCTGCGGTCGCGACCGTCTCCTCCCGTGACTCCGTGATCGGCGACCTCATCGCCGAGGCCTTCGACAAGGTCGGCAAGGACGGTGTCATCACCGTCGAGGAGTCCAACACCATGGGCACCGAGCTCGAGTTCACCGAGGGCATGCAGTTCGACAAGGGCTACATCTCGCCCTACTTCGTCACGGACGCCGAGCGCATGGAGGCCGTCCTCGACGACCCGTACATCCTCCTGCACCAGGGCAAGATCTCCGCGATCGCCGAGCTGCTCCCGCTGCTCGAGAAGGTGATCCAGGCAGGCAAGCCGCTGTTCATCCTGTCCGAGGACGTCGAGGGCGAGGCGCTTTCGACCCTGGTCGTGAACAAGATCCGCGGCACCTTCAACGCCGCCGCGGTGAAGGCCCCCGCCTTCGGTGACCGCCGCAAGGCGATGATGCAGGACATCGCGACGCTGACCGGTGGCCAGGTCGTCTCCCCGGAGGTCGGCCTCAAGCTCGACCAGGTCGGGCTCGAGGTGCTCGGCCATGCACGCCGCGTGGTCATCACCAAGGACAACACCACGATCGTCGACGGCGCCGGGGACATGGCCGAGGTCGAGGCCCGCGTCAACCAGATCAAGGCCGAGATCGAGTCCACCGACTCCGACTGGGACCGCGAGAAGCTCCAGGAGCGCCTCGCCAAGCTGGCCGGCGGCGTCTGCGTCATCCGTGTCGGTGCCGCGACCGAGGTCGAGCTCAAGGAGAAGAAGCACCGCATCGAGGACGCCGTGTCGGCGACCCGCGCCGCGATCGAGGAGGGCATCGTCGCCGGCGGTGGCTCGGCTCTCGTCCACGCGGTGAAGGTGCTCGAGGACGACCTCGGCCTCGACGGTGACGAGAAAATGGGCGTCAACGTCGTGCGCAAGGCCGCCGACGAGCCGCTGCGCTGGATCGCCGAGAACGGTGGCGACAACGGCTACGTCATCGTCGCCAAGGTCCGCGAGGGCGTGCCCGGCGAGGGCTACAACGCCGCCACCGGTGAGTACGGCGACCTCGTGGCCCAGGGCGTGCTCGACCCGGTGAAGGTGACCCGCTCCGCGCTGGTCAACGCCTCGTCGATCGCCGGCATGCTCCTCACGACCGAGACCCTGGTAGTCGAGAAGCCGGAGGAAGAGGACGAGAACGCCGCGGCCGGTGCCGGACACGGCCACGGTCACGGCCACGGCCACTGACCCTCGCACTCACGGACGCCGCCCGAGCCACCAGGCACGGGCGGCGTCCGCGTTTGTCCGGCCCAGGGAAGCCGCGCCCCCGCCCAGCCTCGGCCCCCTCGGTAGACTGGGGGCTTGCAGCCACTTGCTTCGGAAGGCCTCATGAACCTGACTCCTGCTGGCGTACCCGAGAAGTTCGCAGCCCTCGGTCTCACCTACGACGACGTCCTGCTGCTCCCGGGGGAGACCGATGTGATCCCGAGCGAGGTGGACACCACCACGCGGCTGACGCGGGAAATCTCCATCAAGATCCCGCTGGTCTCGAGCGCCATGGACACGGTCACGGAGTCGCGGATGGCGATCGCCATGGCTCGTGAGGGCGGCATCGGCATCCTGCACCGCAACCTCTCGATCGAGGACCAGGCCTACCAGGTCGACCTCGTCAAGCGCACCCAGACCGGGATGATCTCCAACCCGGTCACGATCAGCGCGAAGGCAACCTTGGAGGAGCTCGACGAGCGCTGCGGCGAGTACCGCGTCTCCGGTCTCCCCGTCATCGAGGAGGACCGCACGCTCGTCGGCATCATCACCAACCGCGACCTGCGCTTCGTTCCGGTCGCGGAGTGGGGCACCACCCTCGTCGGCGAGGTGATGACCAAGATGCCGCTGATCACCGCACCCGTCGGCATCAGCCGTGAGGACGCGACGGCGCTGCTGCGCAAGCACAAGCTCGAGAGGCTGCCGCTCGTCGACTCGGACGGCAAGCTTGCTGGCCTGATCACGGTCAAGGACTTCGTCCGCTCCGAGCAGTACCCCAACGCCTCCAATGACGCCGACGGCCGCCTGCTCGTGGGGGCCGCGATCGGCTACTTCGGCGACGCGTGGGAGCGCGCCACCACCCTCGTCGAGGCCGGCGTCGACGTACTCGTGCCGGACGTGGCCAACGGTCACGCGCGCCTCATGCTCGAGATGATCGCCCGGCTCAAGAAGGACCCGGCCACCCGGCACGTGCAGGTCCTCGGCGGCAACGTCGCGACCCGTGCGGGCGCGCAGGCCCTGGTGGACGCGGGGGCCGACGCGGTGAAGGTCGGGGTGGGTCCCGGTTCCATCTGCACGACCCGTGTCGTGGCCGGCGTCGGCGTACCCCAGATCACCGCCGTCTACGAGGCCTCCCTGGCCGCACAGCCCGCCGGAGTCCCCGTCATCGCCGACGGCGGCCTCCAGTACTCCGGCGACATCGCCAAGGCCCTCGTGGCCGGCGCCAGCTCGGTGATGATCGGGTCGCTGCTGGCGGGCTGCGAGGAGAGCCCGGGCGACCTGATCTTCGTCAACGGCAAGCAGTACAAGGCCTACCGCGGCATGGGGTCGATCGGCGCCATGGCCTCGCGCGGCAAGAAGTCGTTCTCCAAGGACCGCTACTTCCAGGCCGACGTCTCGAGCGACGACAAGATCGTGGCCGAGGGCATCGAGGGGCAGGTCGCCTACCGCGGCCCGCTCTCCGCGGTGGCGCACCAGCTCGTCGGAGGCCTCCAGCAGTCGATGTTCTACGTCGGAGCTCGCACCATCCCCGAGCTGCAGGAGCGCGGGCAGTTCGTCCGGATCACCTCGGCGGGTCTCAAGGAGAGCCACCCGCACGACGTGCAGATGGTGGCAGAGGCGCCGAACTACACGAGCAGGTGACGGACACCGAGCGGGTGCGGACTCCCGTCGGCGTGGGCGGCTTGCCTACCATCCGGCCTCGCTCCGCTCGGCCTCCCGCCAGACCCGACCACGGCTGCGCCGCCCACGCCGCCGTCCGTCCTTCTGCCGCCCCGACTGCGCTTGCCCCGCCCGAAGTCCCGCCACTGCTCGTGGCGAACGCCCGTCCTCCGGCCGCACCCGACTAGATAGGCTCCTCACGTGACGGAAATCGAGATCGGCCGTGCCAAGCGCGGTCGCCGCGCCTACTCCTTCGACGACATCGCGATCGTCCCGAGTCGCCGCACGCGTGACCCTGAAGAGGTCTCGACGGCCTGGCAGATCGACGCCTACCGGTTCGAGATCCCGATCGTCGCGGCACCCATGGACTCGGTCATGTCGCCTCAGACCGCGGTCGCGTTCGGCAAGTACGGCGGCCTCGGCGTCCTCGACCTCGAAGGGCTCTGGACCCGGTACGACGACCCGACGGACCTGCTCGCGGAGGTCGGTGAGCTGCGAGGCCAGGCGGCCACCCGCCGGATGCAGGAGATCTACGCCGAGCCGATCAAGGCCGAGCTGATGACCGCGCGGCTGAAGGAGATGCGCGAGGCCGGCGTCACGGTCGCCGGATCGCTCTCCCCGCAGCGCACCAAGGAGTTCGCCAAGACCGTGGTCGACGCCGGCGTCGACATGTTCGTGATCAGGGGTACGACGGTCTCCGCCGAGCACGTCTCGGGTCAGGCCGAGCCCTTGAACCTCAAGGAGTTCATCTACGAGCTCGACGTGCCCGTCATCGTCGGCGGCTGTGCGACCTACCAGGCCGCGCTGCACCTCATGCGCACAGGCGCCGCCGGTGTCCTCGTCGGCTTCGGCGGCGGAGCGGCGCACACCACGCGCACCGTGCTGGGCCTCGCCGTGCCCATGGCCTCCGCGGTGGCCGACGTGGCGGCCGCCCGCCGGGACTACCTCGACGAGTCCGGTGGCCGCTACGTCCACGTGATCGCCGACGGCTCGATCGGTCGCAGCGGCGACGTCGCGAAGGCGATCGCCTGTGGCGCCGACGCGGTGATGATCGGCTCGCCGCTCGCACGGGCCGAGGAGGCGCCTGGCGGCGGGTTCCACTGGGGCGCCGAGGCGTGGCACTCCAAGCTGCCCCGGGGTGAGCGGGTCGAGATCGGGACCGTGGGCACGCTGGAGCAGATCCTGTTCGGCCCCTCGCGGGTCGCTGACGGGACCATGAACCTCATCGGGGCGCTGCGTCGCTCGATGGCCACCACCGGCTACACCGAGCTGAAGGAGTTCCAGCGGGTGGAGGTCGTGGTCCAGTGACGACGGGCAGCCGGTGAACGCCATCTTGCGCGTCGCGGCTGCGCAGGCGGAGTCCGTCCCGGGCGAGGTCCTCACGAACGTCTGCACGGCGGCGTCGCTGGTCGAGTCCGCCGCGGACCGGGGGGCACGGGTCGTCGTACTCCCCGAGCTCTTCCTCACCGGCTACGCCCCCGAGACCTGGACGGCCGAGCAGACCCTCACCACCGAGGACCCCCGGCTCGACCCGCTCCGGGCGGTCGCCGCCGACCGGCGGGCCGTCGTGGTGGTCGGAGCCGCGGTACGCCGCGCCCCCGTCGGTTCCGACCTGCCGACCACGCTGAGCCTCCTCGTCGTCGACGAGGACGGGACGGTGACCGCGCCGTACGACAAGCAGCACCTCTTCGACGCTGAACGTGAGCTCTTCGCACCGGGCGACCACGGCGCGAGCATCGTCGTCGACGGGTGGGAGCTCGGCCTCGGCGTCTGCTACGACGGATGCTTCCCCGAGCATGCCGCGGCCGCTGCCGCCGACGGGGCCAGTGCCTACCTCTGCCCCTCCGCCTACTACGTGGGGTCCGAGCACCGGCGCGACCTGTACTACGCGGCCCGGGCCCTCGACAACGGCATCTACGTCGTGTTCGCCGGGCTCACGGGGAGCTGCGGGGAGCACGAGTTCAACGGCGGCAGTGCCGTCTACGACCCCGAGGGTCGGCCGCTCGACCGGGTCGGAGACGAGTCGCCGGCGGTCGCCATGGCCGACCTGGACCCGGCCGAGGTGGCGCGAGTCCAGGGGATGAACCCCATCGCCCGCGACCGGCTGCCCTCCCTCGGCAGCCGCACGCGCCAGGTCCTGGGGGCGCGATGAGCCAGGCCGCAAGGCTCAGCCCGCAGGCGCGGGAGGCTGCCCTCGACCAGCTCGGGCAGGGAGAGCTCGACGTCCTCGTCGTGGGCGGCGGCATCACCGGTGTCGGCACGGCTCTGGACGCGGTCACCCGCGGGCTCTCCGTGGGGCTGGTCGAGCAGCGCGACTTCGCCTCGGGCACCTCGTCGCGCTCGAGCAAGCTGATCCACGGCGGCCTGCGCTACCTCGAGATGCTCGACTTCGGACTCGTGCGCGAGGCCCTGCGGGAGCGTGGCCTGCTGCTGACCCGGCTCGCGCCGCACCTGGTCAAGCCGGTCCCGTTCCTCTACCCGCTGACCCGTCGCGGCTGGGAGCGTCCCTACGTCGGGGCCGGGCTGGCGTTGTACGACGCGATGGCGGCGGCGTCCAAGTACGACAAGGGCCTCCCGCGTCACCGCCACCTCTTGCGCCGTCAGGTACGC
>CAVQSC010000014.1:80000-82278 GCA_963715375.1 uncultured Actinomycetota bacterium
TGGATGGGTAGGGGAGCGTCGTGTGGGGGGTGAAGCGGCGGAGTGATCCAGCCGTGGACGCCACACGAGTGAGAATGCAGGCATGAGTAGCGAATGACAGGTGAGAAACCTGTCCGCCGAATGATCAAGGGTTCCAGGGTCAAGCTAATCTGCCCTGGGTAAGTCGGGACCTAAGGCGAGGCCGACAGGCGTAGTCGATGGACAACGGGTTGATATTCCCGTACCGGCAAAACAGCGCCCATGACGAACCCGGTGATGCTAACCGCCCGAACGCTGTCTGATCCTTCGGGAGAGGACGGTTACTAGCGCGGGACCCGAACTGGTAGTAGTCAAGCGATGGGGTGACGCAGGAAGGCAGTCCAACCGTGGCGATGGTAGACCACGGCCAAGGATGTAGGCCGAGACATAGGCAAATCCGTGTCTCATGTGGCTGAGATCTGATGGGGAGCCCGTTGGGGCGAAGTGGATAATCCTATGCTGTCGAGAAAAACCTCTAGCGAGCTGTGCGCCGCCCGTACCCCAAACCGACTCAGGTGATCAGGTAGAGAATACCAAGGCGATCGAGTGAACCATGGTTAAGGAACTCGGCAAAATGCCCCCGTAACTTCGGGAGAAGGGGGGCCGGATCCGTGACATCCCATGCGGATGGTAGCGGTGATGGCCGCAGAGACCAGGCCCAAGCGACTGTTTACTAAAAACACAGGTCCGTGCGAAGTTGTAAGACGATGTATACGGACTGACTCCTGCCCGGTGCTGGAAGGTTAAGGGGACGTGTTAGCCAGCAATGGCGAAGCGCAGAACTTAAGCCCCAGTAAACGGCGGTGGTAACTATAACCATCCTAAGGTAGCGAAATTCCTTGTCGGGTAAGTTCCGACCTGCACGAATGGAGTAACGACTTGGGCGCTGTCTCAACCATGGACTCGGCGAAATTGCACTACGAGTAAAGATGCTCGTTACGCGCGGCAGGACGGAAAGACCCCGGGACCTTTACTACAGCTTGGTATTGGTGTTTGGTTCGGCTTGTGTAGGATAGGTGGGAGGCTGTGAAGCATGGACGCCAGTTCGTGTGGAGCCAACGTTGAAATACCACTCTGGTCGTACTAGATGTCTAACCTAGGTCCGTTATCCGGATCAGGGACAGTGCCTGGTGGGTAGTTTAACTGGGGCGGTTGCCTCCTAAAATGTAACGGAGGCGCTCAAAGGTTCCCTCAGCCTGGTTGGCAATCAGGTTTCGAGTGTAAGTGCACAAGGGAGCTTGACTGTGAGACAGACATGTCGAGCAGGGACGAAAGTCGGAACTAGTGATCCGGCGCTGGCATGTGGAAGCGGCGTCGCTCAACGGATAAAAGGTACCCCGGGGATAACAGGCTGATCTTCCCCAAGAGTCCATATCGACGGGATGGTTTGGCACCTCGATGTCGGCTCGTCGCATCCTGGGGCTGGAGTAGGTCCCAAGGGTTGGGCTGTTCGCCCATTAAAGCGGCACGCGAGCTGGGTTTAGAACGTCGTGAGACAGTTCGGTCCCTATCCGCCGCGCGCGCAGGAAACTTGAGAAAGGCTGTCCCTAGTACGAGAGGACCGGGATGGACGAACCTCTGGTGTGCCAGTTGTTCCGCCAGGAGCACGGCTGGTTAGCTACGTTCGGAAGTGATAACCGCTGAAAGCATCTAAGCGGGAAGCACGTTTCAAGATGAGGTTTCCCACCGAATCAATCGGGTAAGGCCCCCAGTAGACGACTGGGTTGATAGGCCGGAGGTCGAAGGCAGTAATGCACGGAGCCGACCGGTACTAATAGGCCGAGGGCTTGTCTTACAAAGATGTTACGCGTCCACTGTGTGGCTCCCGAGCAACAAACGGGAGACAACCGTTTTGAAAGCTCCATAGAGTTTCGGCGGCCATAGCGAAAGGGAAACACCCGGTCCCATTCCGAACCCGGAAGTTAAGCCTTTCAGCGCCGATGGTACTGCACACGCGAGTGTGTGGGAGAGTAGGACGTCGCCGGACAATAATTCGCAAAGCCCCCGCGGGCTCGTCTCGCGGGGGCTTTTGCGTTTTCCAGGGCCACCGCTCTTGATCGCGCGCCAGCAGCAGGAGTGGTCTAGAGACGTCCCGAGCTCGATGTGAGGGCCGTCTCATTCTGGAGTCGTTCCCTGGTCGTTGAGACCGCCGTCACATACTCTCGGTATCATGTCTGCCACGCCTGATCCCCGCCATCAGTCCGGCTCCGGCCTGGGCACCTCCGGGCCCGCTGATCCCGAGCACGACCCGACCGCGTCG
>CAVQSC010000015.1:0-159669 GCA_963715375.1 uncultured Actinomycetota bacterium
GCGGGCGGACGAGCGGCTCCGGCTCGGCTACACGGTCGACGTCGTCAACGCCGTCCATGCGCTGCGTCGCGCCGGGCTGCGTCGTCTCGACGAGGACCGCATCGGCCTGCTCGGCAGGTCGATGGGCGGGGGAGTCGTCTACAACGTCCTGGCGGTCGCGCCCGGCCTCGTCGACGCCGCTGTGGTCTTCGCGCCGGTGAGCTCGCTGGCTGAGGACAACTTCGACCGCTGGATCCGTGACGACCCCGACCGGTCCGGGCTGGCCGGCCGGATCATCCGGGCCTACGGCGCGCCCGAGGACAACCGGCGGTTCTGGCGCGAGGCGAGCCCCCGACCGTTCTTCGGCCGCATCACCGAGCCGGTGCTGATCCACCACGGCACCGCCGACGAGAGCTGTCCTATCCGCTGGAGCCGGGAGTCGCTCCGGGCCCTCGTGGCAGCCGGGGTGGACGCCCGGATGTTCACCTACCCCGGTGAGCCGCACGCGTTCGTCGGAGCCTGGCCGACCTCGATGCGTCGGACCGTCCGGTTCTTCGAGCGTCACCTCGGCTGACGACCCACGAGCAGCCGGTCCGCGAAGCCGTGTCGTGGGCCACACCGGCACGGGTGATTTGTGTGCAGATGCCACATTGAGGCCGATCCGGTCCGGGTCGACGATGAGCCACATGCGCCAGTCGACCCGCCTCGCTCCTCTCGCCGCCTCCGCCGTACTCCTCCTCGCCACGGCCGCCGTCGCCGCCGTACCGCCCGCTGCGGGGTCCGAGAAGTCGGCCGCGATGCCCGCCCACTGTGCCGGGCAGCAGCGCGTCGACGTGCCGGGGGCCGAGACCCAGAAGTCGGCCTGCCTCGACGACCTGACCACCGGAGGCACGACCGTCACCGGCCACACGAACGTCAACGACTGGAACGGCCTGCACGCGTCGGGGACGAGGAACCCGAGTGGTGTGCCGGGCGTCCAGGTCGACGGCTACTTCCCGGACACCTCCACCACGAACGCGAACAACGGCTGGAACCACGACTCGCAGTTCGTGATCCGCATGCCCGACCGCTGGAACGGCAAGCTCGTCGTCACCGGCGCGCCGGGGGTGCGCGCGCAGTACGCCAACGACTTCATCATCGGCGACTGGGTCCTGGCCAAGGGCTACGCGTTCGCCTCGACCGACAAGGGCAACACCGGCAGCAAGTTCTACGCCGACGGGTCCCGGCCCGGAGGCTCGGTCGCCGAGTGGAACCGCCGGGTCACCCAGCTGACCCGGGCGACCAAGTCGGCCCTCGCCCAGCGCTACGGCCGGGGCCCGAGGCGCACGTACATGATGGGCATCTCCAACGGCGGCTACCTGACCCGCTGGCAGCTCGAGAACCGCCCTGCCCTGTACGACGGCGGGGTCGACTGGGAGGGCACGCTGTGGCGGGCCCAGGGACCGAACCTCTTCACCTACCTGCCGACCGCGTTGAAGCACTACCCGGCCTACGCCGCGAGCGGTGACCACGCTGCGCACAGGGCGATGATCCGGGCCGGGTTCGCGAAGGGCTCCGAGTTCCTCTGGCCCTACCACTACGCCTACTACTGGGACCTCACGCAGCGGATCTACCGCGAGGAGTTCGACCCCGGGTACGACGGCGACCTCGACGCCGGGATCCCCTTCTGCGCCGGCGGCACGCCTGGCTGCGACGCCGACTACCGGTACGCGAGCCGGCCCGCCTCGGTGCGGAAGGCGGTGCGCCGCGTGCAGCTGACTGGTCGCATCGGCAAGCCCATGCTCACCGTCCACGGCACGCTCGACACCCTGCTCCCGGCTCGCACGGACTCCGACGTCTACGACCGGCTCGTGGACCGGGCCGGGTCTGGCAGGCTCCACCGCTACTACTCCGTCGAGGACGGAACGCACACCGACGGCCTGTACGACGTCTACCCGGACCGGCTGCGGCCGTTGCTGCCCTGTGCTCGCAGCGCCTTCGACGCTCTGACGGCGTGGGTGGAGCACCGGCGACGCCCCCCGGCCGACCACCTCTACCGCCGCCCGACCCACGGGGACCTGGTCAACCGCTGCGACCTCTGACCCGGGGGAAATCCGCTATCGGCACAGTTCCTGCCCGATTTCGGGCAGGAATTGCTGTTTAGTGCTCCACCTGCTGCAGGATGGTCGCCATGCCTGATGCTGACCTGGTGTCACGGATCGCCTCCTCGACCGGCCTGCGGCCGAGTGAGGCGGCCCGGGTGATCGACGACGTGGTGGCCTACTACGCCGAGCCGACCGAGGACTACGTCCGACGCCGGCACGACGAGCTTCAGACCTACGGCCTGAAGAACGCCGCGATCTTCGAGCAGATCAGCGCAGAGCTCGCGAGCCGCGTCGTCGCGGCGCCTGCGCTGTCCCTGCGGCAGCTGCGCAGGATCGTCTACGGCTGAAGGAGCCTCCAGCATGTGTGGAATCGTCGGGTACGTCGGCGGCCAGCAGGCCGCGCCCTTCCTTCTCGAGGGACTGACCCAGCTCGAGTACCGCGGCTACGACTCGGCGGGCATCGCGGTCCTCGGAAGCACGGGCGCCCGCGTGCTCAAGAGAGCCGGACGGGTCCGCGACCTCCAGGCCGCCGTCCCGAAGCGCTTCGCCGGGCGGGTCGGCATCGGGCACACCCGGTGGGCGACGCACGGCGCGCCCTCGCGACGAGAACGCGCACCCGCACCTCGACGCGTCGGGCCGGATCGCGGTGGTGCACAACGGCATCATCGACAACGCCGCCGCCCTGCGGCGCCAGCTCACCGACGAGCGGCGTGGAGCTGCGCCTCGGAGACCGACACCGAGGTGCTCGCCCACCTCGTGGCACGCTCCGAGGCGCCCACGCTCGAGGAGGCCGTCCTCGACGCGCTCGCGCAGATCGAGGGGACCTACGGCATCGCCGTCCTGGACGCCGACGCACCCGGACCGGATCGTCGTCGCCCGCAACGGCTCGCCCGCTCGTGCTCGGGGTCGGCGACAAGGAGATGTTCGTGGCGTCCGACGCTCGCGGCCCTGGTCCGGCACACCCGCCAGGTCGTGCACCTCGACGACGGTGAGCTCGCCACCGTGACGGCCGTCCGGGTTCACGCACGTTCACCCGACGACCAGCAGCGGACCGACCGGCGACCGTCGACCATCGAGGTCAGTGCGCAGGACTACGCGCTCGGCGACCACGACCACTACATGCACAAGGAGATCCTCGAGCAGCCGGCCAGCGCCGAGCGCGTCCTGCGCGGGCGCCTCGACGACCGCTTCGCCACCGCGCACCTCGGCGGCCTGAACCTCGACGCCGCGCGAGGCCCGCGCGGTCCGCCGCGTGAAGATCCTCGGCTGCGGCTCGTCGCTACTACGCGGGCCAGATGGGCGCGCGCATGATCGAGGAGCTGGCCCGGATGCCGGCCGACGCCGAGCCCGCCTCGGAGTTCCGCTACCGCAACCCGGTCATCGAGCCCGACACGCTCTACGTCGCGGTCAGCCAGTCCGGCGAGACCATCGACACGCTCGCCGCCGTCCAGGAGATCCAGCGCAAGGGCGGGCGGGTGGTCGGGCTCGTCAACGTCGTCGGCTCGAGCATCGCCCGGGAGTGCGACGGCGGGATCTACCTGCACGCCGGGCCGGAGGTCGCTGTCGCCTCGACGAAGGCGTTCACCGACGATGGCGATCGGCTTCGCGCTGCTGGCGCTGAACCTCGGGCCGAGTGCGCGACCTCTCGGTCAGCGACGGCAAGCGGCTCATCGACGGGCCTGCGGCGGCTCCCCGAGCAGATCGCCGAGATCCTGGAGAAGGAGGACGAGATCGCGGCGGCGGCCAAGACGCTGGCGGCCGCCGAGAGCCTGTTCTTCGTCGGCCGGGTCCGCGGCTACCCGGTCGCGCGGGAGGGGGCGCAGAAGTTCAAGGAGATCTCCTACCTCCACGCCGAGGCCTACCAGACCAGTGAGCTCAAGCACGGCCCGCTGGCGCTGATCAGCGAGGCCGTCCCGACGGTCGCGGTCGTCCCCGACGACGAGCTCACCGAGCGCAACGTCGGGGCGCTCCACGAGATCAGCGCCAGGGGCGGTCAGCTGTGCGTCGTGACCCACCCCGGGGTCGACCTCGGTGAGGTCGAGGCGGTGCGGATAGAGGTCCCCAAGAACGAGCCGGAGCTCGACCCGATCCTGCTGACCATCCCGATGCAGCTGCTGGCCTACCGCGCCGCCCAGGAGCTCGGCCTGGACATCGACAAGCCGCGCAACCTGGCGAAGTCGGTGACCGTCGAGTAGCGGCGGCGGGGCGTCAGAGCGGGATGTTGCCGTGGGAGCCGCGCCGGATGACGCCGGCCTCGGCGATCGCCTTCGCGATGGCGGTCCGGGTCGAGGCCGGCTCGACGACCTCGTCCACGACGCCGATCTCGATCGCCTTGTCGACTCCACCGGCGATCCGCTCGTGCTCGGCGGCCAGCTCGGCCTCGACCTGCGGGCGGATGTCGGGGGCGACCTCGGCGAGCTTGCGCCGATGGAGGATCCGCACGGCGGCGACCGCGCCCATCACGGCGATCTCGGCGCCCGGCCAGGCGAACACCTTCGAGGCCCCGAGGGAGCGTGCGTTCATCGCGATGTAGGCGCCGCCGTAGGTCTTCCTGGTCACGAGGGTCACCCGTGGCACGACGGTCTCGGCGAAGGCGTGCAGCAGCTTCGCCCCCCGTCGTACGACGCCGTCCCACTCCTGGCCGACGCCGGGCAGGTAGCCGGGAACGTCGACGAGCACGATGAGCGGCACGCCGAACGCGTCGCACATCCGCACGAACCGCGACGCCTTCTCTGCCGAGAGCGAGTCGAGGCAGCCGCCGAGCCGTAGCGGGTTGTTGGCGATCACGCCGACGGTGCGGCCACCGAACCGGCCGAGCGACGTCACGATGTTCGGGGCCCAGCGGGCGTGGAGCTCCTGGGAGGTGCCCTCGTCGAGCACGGCCTCGACGAGGGGGTGCACGTCGTAGGCGCGCTTCTTCGACTCCGGGAGCATGTCCGCGAGGTCCACGTCCTTCACCTCGTGGACGTCGAGGGAGCCCTGGGCGCCGAGCAGGTGGGCGACCGCGCGGGCGCGCTCGATCGCCTCCTGCTCGGACTCGGTGAGGATGTGTACGACGCCGGAGCGCCTGCCGTGGGGCTCGGGACCGCCGAGCCGGAGCATGTCCACGTCCTCGCCCGTGACCGACCGGACCACGTCGGGGCCGGTGACGAAGATCCGGCCCTCGGGCCCGAGGATCACCACGTCGGTGAGCGCGGGGCCGTAGGCGGCGCCGCCCGCGGCGGGACCGAGCACGACCGAGATCTGCGGGACGATGCCGGAGGCCTGAGTCATCGCGTGGAAGATCTCGCCGACCGCGTGCAGGGACAGAACGCCCTCGGCGAGACGAGCTCCGCCCGAGTGCCACAGCCCGATGATCGGCACCTGGTCGGCGACGGCGCGCTCGTAGGCGTGGACGACGACCTTGCAGCCCACCTCGCCCATCGCCCCGCCCATGACGGTGGCGTCGGAGCAGAACGCCACCACAGGAGCGCCGTTCACCTTGCCGATCGCCGCCAGCATCCCGCTGCCGTCGTCCTCGGTGATCAGCTCGAGGGTTCCCTCGTCGAGCAGGGCCGCGAGCCGGAAGTTCGGGTTGCGGGGATCCTGCTCACGGGGGAGCTTCGCCGGCTTGGCGGCGGGGGTGGCGGTGACGGTCATGGAGGAGCTCCTGGGACTCGTGCGTCGGTCAGACGCTGCGGAAGGCGATGGCGACGTTGTGGCCGCCGAAGCCGAAGGAGTTGTTCAGGGCAGCGAGCGGTCCGTCATCGAGCTTGCGCGGCTCGGTGGCGATGTCGAGGCCGGTGTCCTCGGGGTCGTCGAGGTTGATCGTCGCGGGGACGATCCTGTGGTGGAGCGCGAGGACCGTCGCCATCGACTCGAGGGCTCCGGCCGCTCCGAGGAGGTGGCCGGTCATCGACTTGGTGGAGGTCAGCACGACGTTGCCCGCCGCGTCGCCGAGCGCGTTCTTGATCGCGGTCGCCTCGGCGAGGTCGCCCTGCGGCGTCGAGGTGGCGTGCGCGTTGATGTGCACGATCTCGTCGGGGGACATGTCCGCCTCGCGCAGCGCCATCTCCATGGCGCGGGTGGCGCCCCGGCCCACGGGGTCGGGCTGCGCGATGTCGTGGGAGTCGGCGGTGATGCCGGCCCCGGCCGCCTCGGCGTACACCTTGGCGCCGCGGGCGCGGGCGTGCTCCTCGGACTCGAGCACGAGCGCTGCCGCGCCCTCGCCGAGCACGAAGCCGTCACGACCCTTGTCCCACGGACGCGAGGCGGCCGCCGGGTCGTCGTTGCGCTTGGACAGCGCCATCATCTGCCCGAAGGCGGCCATCGGCAGCGGGTGCACGGCGGCCTCGGTGCCGCCCACGACCACGACGTCGGCGCGGCCGAGCCGGATCATGTCGATGCCGAGGGCGATCGCCTCGTTGCCCGAGGCGCATGCCGAGACGGGGGTGTGGACCCCGGCGCGCGCCCCGATCGCCAGGCCGATGTTCGCCGCGGGCGAGTTCGGCATCAGCATCGGGATAGCAAGCGGCGAGACCCGTCGCGGGCCCTTGAGGTTCAGGTTGTCGTAGTTGCTCAGCAGGGTCTGCACCCCGCCGATGCCCGACGCCATCGCGACGCCGAGCCGCTCAGAGACGACGCCTGGCTCCTCGCCGTCCGACGTGAGGCCGGAGTCGGCCCACGCCTCGAGGGCGGCCACGAGTGCGAGCTGGCCGGACCGGTCGAGGCGACGGGCCTTGACCCGGTCGAGTACCTCGGCCGGGTCGACGGCGACCTCCGCGGCGATCGTCGTACCCAGCTGCTGTGCCCATTCCTGCTCAAGGGACCGGACGCCGGAGCGACCCTCCAGGAGGGCGTCCCAGGTGCTGGGGGCGTCGCCGCCGACGGGAGAGGTCGCGCCGATCCCGGTCACGAAGACTCGAGTCATGGTCATCCGTCCTGCACTCAGCCGTTCTGGGCGCGCTCGATGAAGGCGACGGCGTCGCCGACGGTCTTGAGGTTCTTGACCTCGTCGTCGGGGATCTTGACGTCGAACTTCTCCTCGGCCGCGACCACGACCTCGACCATGGACAGCGAGTCGACGTCGAGGTCGTCGGTGAACGACTTGTCGAGCTGGACGTCCTCGGCGGGGATACCCGCGACCTCGTTGACGATGTCGGCGAGATCGGTGCGGATCTCCTCGGTGGTAGCCATCTTGTGTCTCACTTCCTGTGATGGTGGTTGTCTCGTCAGCAGTGCGCGTGACGTGGGTGCAGCGGTGGTGCACCACGGCCGCCCACGATCGGCATGGGCGGACCGCGGCCCTTAGGGGACCTTGATGACCTGCGCGGCGTACGCCAGGCCGGCCCCGAAGGCGATCAGGAGAGCGGTGTCGCCGCTCTTGGCGGTGCCCTCCTCGACCATCCGGCGCAGGGCCAGCGGGATCGAGGCGGCGGAGGTGTTGCCCTGGTCCGCGATGTCGCGGGCGACCTGGACGTGCTCGGGCAGCTTCATCGAGCGGGCCATCGCGTCGATGATCCGCATGTTGGCCTGGTGCGGCACGAACACGTCGAGGTCGTCGACGGTGATACCGGTCCGGTCCAGCGTCTGCTGGGCGACCTTCGCCATCTCGTACGACGCCCAGCGGAAGACCGGGTTGCCCTGCATCACGAGGTGGGGCATCGACGGGGGAGTCCTGCTGGAGGACGTCGCGCCAGTCCTCCTTCTGGCGGATCAGGTCGGACTGCTCGCCGTCGGAGCCCCAGACGACCGGGCCGATCCCCGGCTCGTCGCTCGGGCCCACGACAGCGGCGCCGGCGCCGTCGGCGAAGATGAAGGCGGTGCCCCGGTCCTGGAGGTCGGTGAGGTCGGAGAGCCGCTCGACCCCGATCACCACGACGTGCTTTGCGGTGCCGCCCTTGACCATGTCGGCGGCGAGCGCGATCCCGTGGCAGAAGCCTGCGCAGGCGGCGGAGATGTCGAAGGCCGCGGCCCGCTCGGTGCCGAGCTCGTGCGCGATCGCGGTCGCCACGGCAGGGGTCTGGAGCATGTGCGAGACGGTCGCGACGATGACGCAGTCGACCTGCGCCGGCTCGATCCCGGCCATCGCGAGAGCGTCGCGAGACGCGGCCACCGCCATCATCTGCACGGTCTCCTCCGGCGCCGCCCAACGACGCTGACGGATGCCCGACCGCTGCTGGATCCACTCGTCGCTGGAGTCGATCGCCTCGATCACCTCGGCGTTCGGGACGACCCGGCTCGGGCGGTAGGCGCCCAGGCCGAGCACGGCGGCGTGACCGTGGGTGGGCGTGTAGTCCGCGGATCCGAAGGCGCTCATCAGGCCACACCCTCCGGGTGGAGACGGACCAGCGGCTGGCCGGGGGAGACCAGGTCGCCGTCGTGGACGAGCCACTCGACGATGGTGCCGCCGTGGGGCGCGTTGACCGGCGTCTCGTCGCGGAGGCTGGCGACCGCGCCGACGGCCGTGTCCGGCTCGATCGTGCCGCCCTCGGGAGGCCCTCCTTCTGCCGGAAGGTGCCCTTGGCGGGGGAGACCAGCATCCGCCACGTGGGTGCGGTGTCGAGCGCGGATGCCGAGCCGTGCTTGTCGCAGAACCTGCGGGCCTCGTCGAGCTGGTCGGGGGTCTTGAGCGCGAAGGTCTCCACGCCCTTGAGGGCCCGCTTCGCGATCCCCGTGAGCGTCCCGGCCGGGGGCATCTCGAGGATCCCCGTGACGCCGAGGTCGAGCATGGTCTCCATGCACAGGTCCCAGCGGACCGGGTTGGCCACCTGGCTGACGATCCGGCGGAGGACCTGCTGGCCGTCGTGGACGACCTGACCGTCGCGGTTCGAGATGACCGGGGTGCGCGGGTCGTGCGTCGAGACCGACCGGGCGAAGCCGGCCAGGACCTCCACCGCGGGGGCCATGTGCTCGGTGTGGAAGGCGCCGGCCACCGAGAGCGGCATCAGCCGGGCCTTGGCCGGAGCGTCGTCGGCGAGGGCGGCGAGCTGCTCGACCGTGCCGGCGGCGACGATCTGGCCGGGGCCGTTGTCGTTGGCGGCGGTCAGCCCGTGCTCGGCGAGCTTGGCGAGCACCTCGTCGCGGTCGCCGCCGAGGACGGCGGTCATGCTCGTGGGGGTCGCGGCGGCGGCCGCGGCCATCGCCTTGCCGCGCTCGCGCACGAGCACCATCGCCTGCTCGGCGGTGATCACCCGAGCACCCGCGGCGGCGGCCAGCTCACCGACGCTGTGGCCGGCGACGGCGCCGATCCGGCCGAAGGCGTCCGCCGGGTGCGGGAAGAGCTCGAGTGCGGCCAGCAGGCCCGACGCGACCAGCAGCGGCTGCGCCACGGCGGTGTCACGGATCGTCTCGGCGTCGGCCTCGGTGCCGTAGTGGACCAGGTCCATGTCGGCGACGGCGGAGAGCCACGTGAGACGGTCGGCGAACCTCGGGTCCTCCAGCCAGGGGGAGAGGAAACCGGGGGTCTGGGCGCCTTGGCCCGGAGCAACGATGACTAGCACCCCTCCACTGTGCCCGTCGGGGGCAGGCTTCAGCAGCACCGGCTCGAACGAAGATCGGTGCCGCGTTTTTGTAGGGTTCCTACAAAGGGGTGCTCGGAGCCGACTCAGGCGGGAGGAGCCGCCCGAGGGTGAGCGCGACCCGGTAGGTGTAGGCGTCGCGGGGGTCGGTCGCGGTCAGCCCGGTCACGTCCGCGGCCCGGCGGAGGCGGTAGCGGACGGTGTTCGCGTGCACGAACATCGCGCGTGCCGTCGCCTCGATCGAGCCCCCGTGGTCCAGGAACGCCGACACCGTGTCCAGGGTGGCCGAACCTGCCTGCAGCAGCGGCTTGTAGACCGCCATGACGAGCTGGCGGCGTGCGTGGCCGTCGCCGGAGAGGGCCCGCTCGGGGAGGAGGTCGTCGGCGGTCACCGGCCGTGGTGCGTCGGGCCAGCCCGGGGCCGCCCGGAGCCCCGCGACGGCCGAACGGGCCGAGATGTGGGCCTGCACCAGGTCGGGCACGACCGGACCGACGACGACCGGCCCGTCCCCGAAGTGACCGGCGATCGAGGCCCCGGCTTTGTCAGGGTTGTCCACCCCGCCGAGTACGACGACGAGGCGGTCGCCCTGCACGGCGCACAGCGCGTCGAGGCCCATGTGCCGTGCCGACCGTCGTACCTCGTCGACGGCGCTCTCGCGATCGCGGTCCGACTCGCCGTTCATCCTCGCCGGGACCCGGCCCAGGACGACGGCGACGTCGCCGCGGGACTGCCACCCGAGCGCGCTGGCACGCGACCGCACGGTGTCGTCGGCCTCGGCGCGCAGAACGGAGTCCACGACGAGGGCCTCGAGCCGGGCGTCCCAGGCGCCGCGCATCTCCGCGGCCCTGGCGTAGACCTCGGCGGTTGCGAACGCGACCTCCCGGGCGTAGCGCACGACCGCCTCCTGGACCGAAGGCGCATCCTCCTCGCCCACGGCCTCGACGAGGTTCTCCTCGACCACCTCGATGGTCATCCGGACCATCTCGACGGTTTGGTGAAGGCTCACAACACCGGTCAAGGCCCTTGGGGCCGCCCCGAAGACCTCGGCGGTGGGGGAGTCGGGCTTGGGCTCGCGGTACCAGGCCACGAAGGCGTTGATGCCGGCCTGGACGATCAGGCCGATCCACGAGCGGTTCTCGGCGGAGAGCTCCCGGAACCATGGCATGTCGCGCTCCATGCGGGCGAGCGCTGCCGTCGTGAGGTCGCCGACGGACGTCTGGAGGCGCCGTGCGATCTGCGCACGTGTACGTCGCCGGGGAGCCGTCATAGGCCGAGCGTAGACCTCCCGCTGCCGCCCGTCGGTGCAAGTCGTCTAGACGCTTATGAGAGATGTGTCCGAATCGCGAAAACCCTAATGTTTCAAGGGTTTTCGCCTCCTCGTTGCTCGGTAGTTGCGGTTACCATCTTCGGACGCACCTGTGAGGAGCATCACCCATGCTTAAGGGGTTCGAGGTCCAGTACCTCACCATCCACGGCCACAAGCGAGCCTACGTGAAGGCGGGCCACGGGCCGGCGCTGCTGCTTCTGCATGGCCTGGGGTGTGACCACCGGACCTGGCTGCCCGTGATGGCTGCGCTCTCGCGCCGCTACACCGTGATCGCGCCCGACCTCCTCGGGCACGGCCGCTCCGACAAGCCGCGGGCCGACTACAGCGTGGGCGGCTACGCGAACGGCATGCGCGACCTGCTCACCGTGCTGGGCATCGACCGGGCCACCGTTGTCGGGCACAGCTTCGGCGGCGGTGTCGCGATGCAGTTCGCCTACCAGTTCCCCGAGCGCACCGAGCGGCTGGTCCTGGTGGCGCCCGGCGGCATCGGCCGCGAGGTCACCCCGGCGATCCGAGCCATCTCCCTGCCCGGTTTCCAGACGCTCATGGGCGTGGCGACCATGCCGGGGCTCCTGCAGGCGGTGAAGCTCGCCCTGCGAGGACTGTCGATCAGCGGGATCTCCCACGCACGTGACCTCGACGAGGTCGCCGAGATCGTCCAGCACCTCTCGGACCGCAAGGCACGCGCCGCGATCACCCACGTGGTGCGCGCGGTCGTCGACTGGCGGGGTCAGGTCGTCACGATGGCCGACCGCGCGTACCTCACCCACGCCATGCCGATGTGCGTGATGTGGGGGACCGAGGACGCCGTCATCCCGGTCCGCCACGCCGGGCTGGCCCGGCAGATCGCCCCCGAGGCAACGGTCGAGGTGATCCCGAACGCGGGCCACTTCCCGCACAAGGACCACCCGCAGCGCTTCGTGAAGCTCCTCAACGACTTCATCCGCACCACCGAGCCGGCCGTCTACGACCGCGACCGGTGGCGGCACCTTCTCGAGAACGGCATGGAGGCCACCCTGACCTCCCGCGAGGCCGTCGCCGAGGTCGTCGAGATCGCCTGAACGCGCGGCGACCAATTACCAAGGTATGCAGGCGTTTGGTCGCCTCCCACGGCGAACTTGCCATGGGAAGCAACGGTTCTCCCAGGGAAGTCCCGAGCTCGTTGCCCCTCCTGCCGTGACGATCCACGTGGCCGGAACAACACTTGGAACGACGACCCGCCTGCCGTTGCCGCCCATGCGGACGGGAACGACACCTGGAACGACGATCCGCCTGCCGTTGCAGCCCATGTGGACGGGAACGACAGGCGGATCCGGCAGTCGCTGCGGAGGGGTCAGGCGTCCCCGCCCTCCTGCTTCACGCCACGGACGGCGGTCGGGTCGTCGACGCGGTACTTGTCGAAGGCCTCCTGGACCGTCTCGCGCTTGACCTCGCCGCGTTCGGCAAGGGCCTGCAGTGCCGCCACGACGACCGACTGCGCGTCGACGTGGAAGAAGCGCCGTGCCGCGGGCCGGGTGTCGGCGAAGCCGAAGCCGTCGGTGCCGAGCACGTGGTAGTCACCCGGGACCCACTTGGCGATCTGGTACGGAACCGCCCGCATGTAGTCGCTGACGGCCACGAACGGCCCCTCGGCCTCCTTCAGCTTGTGCGTGACGTACGGCGTCCGCGCGTCCTCGGACGGGTGGAGCAGGTTGTGCTCCTCGGCGGCCACTGCGTCGCGGGCCAGCTCGTTCCACGAGGTGACCGACCAGGTGTCCGCGAGGACGCCCCAGTCCTCGGCCAGCAGCCGCTGCGCCTCGGTGATCCACGGGAAGCCGACGCCGGAGGCGAGCAGCTGCACACGCGGTGGGTTCTCGACATCGACCTTCGGCGGCACCGCGTAGTGGTAGATGCCCTTCAGCAGGCCCTCGACGTCGAGGTCCTCCGGCTCCTTGGGATGGAGGACCGGCTCGTTGTAGACGGTCAGGTAGTAGATGACGTCCTCGCCGTGCGGGTGCTCCTCGCTCGACCCGTACATCCGTCGCAGGCCGTCCTGGACGATGTGGCTGACCTCGTGCGCCATCGCCGGGTCGTAGTGCACGACCGCCGGGTTCGTGGCTGCGAGGAGAGGGGAGTGGCCGTCGGCGTGCTGGAGGCCCTCGCCGGTGAGCGTCGTACGCCCCGCGGTCGCGCCGACGAGGAACCCGCGGGCGAGCTGGTCGGCCATCGCCCAGATGGAGTCGCCGGTCCGCTGGAAGCCGAACATCGAGTAGAAGATGTAGAAGGGGATCATCGGCTCGCCGAGCGTGGAGTACGCCGAACCGGCGGCCGTCGCGGAGGCCACGGCACCGGCCTCGGAGATGCCCTCGTGGAGCATCTGGCCCTGGGCGGACTCCTTGTAGGTGAGCAGCAGCTTGCGGTCGACCGACTCGTAGGTCTGCCCGGACGGCTGGTAGATCTTCGCGGTCGGGAACATCGAGTCCATGCCGAAGGTACGGAACTCGTCGGGGGCGATCGGGACGATCCGCTTGCCGATCTCCGGGTCCTTCATGAGGTCCTTCAGCAGTCGGACCAGGGCCATCGTGGTGGCGATCGGCTGCTTGCCCGAGCCCTGCTTGAGCTCGTCGTACATCTTGTCGCCGGGCAGCGTGAGCGGCTTGGAGCGGACCACGCGCTTGGGCAGCGAACCGCCGAGCTGGCGACGCCGGTCCATCATGTACTGGATCTCCGGCGCGTCCGCACCCGGGTGGTAGAACGGCGCGACCTCGGCCTCGTCGATCTGCTTGTCGCTGATCGGCAGGTGGAGCCGGTCGCGGAACTTCTTCAGGTCGTCCTTGGTCAGCTTCTTCATCTGGTGGGTCGCGTTGCGGCCCTCGAGGGCGTCGATCGTCCAGCCCTTGATGGTCTTGGCGAGGATGACCGTCGGCTGACCTACGTGCTCGGACGCGGCCTTGAACGCGGAGTAGACCTTGCGGTAGTCGTGGCCACCGCGAGGCAGCTTGCGCAGATCCTCGTCGGACAGGTGCTCGACCATCCGCCGCAGGCGCGGGTCGCCGCCGAAGAAGTGACCGCGGATGTACTCGCCCGACTCGACCGAGTAGGTCTGGAACTGGCCGTCGGGCGTGGTGTTCATGCGGTTGACGAGAGCCCCGTCGACGTCCTTGGCGAGGATGTCGTCCCACTCACGGCCCCAGACCACCTTGATGACGTTCCAGCCGGCACCGCGGAAGACGGACTCCAGCTCCTGGATGATCTTGCCGTTGCCGCGGACCGGGCCGTCGAGCTGCTGGAGGTTGCAGTTCACGACGAAGGTGAGGTTGTCGAGCTCCTCACGGGCCGCGAGGCTGATCGCGCCGAGCGACTCCGGCTCGCCCATCTCGCCATCGCCGAGGAAGGCCCACACGTGCTGCTGGCTGGTGTCCTTGATCCCGCGGTTGTGCATGTAGCGGTTGAACCGCGCCTGGTAGATCGACGACAGGGCGGTGATGCCCATGGAGACGGTGGGGAACTCCCAGAAGTCCGGCATCAGACGCGGGTGGGGGTACGACGGCAGGCCCTTGCCCACGCCGTGCTGCACCTCCTGGCGGAACTTCGAGAGCTGGTCGTCGGTGAGCCTGCCCTCGAGGAAGGCGCGGGCGTAGATGCCGGGGGAGCCATGGCCCTGGATGAAGACCTGGTCGCCACCGCCCGGGTGGTCCTTGCCTCGGAAGAAGTGGTTGAAGCCGACCTCGTAGAGCGAGGCAGCCGACTGGTAGGTGGCGATGTGGCCGCCGACCTCGAGGCCCTTCCGGTTCGCCGCCGAGACCATGACGGCGGCGTTCCAGCGGATGAACGCGCGGATCCGGCGCTCGACCTCCTCGTCGCCGGGGAACCAGGGCTCACGCTCCGGAGGGATCGTGTTGATGTAGTCGGTGCTGCGCAGCGAGGGAACGCCGACCTGCTTCTGACGCGCACGCTCGAGCAGCTTGAGCATCACGTAGCGGGCTCGGGTCTTGCCCCGCTCGTCGAGGAGCGCGTCGAGGGAGTCGACCCACTCCTGCGTCTCTTCGGGGTCGATGTCGGGAAGCTGTGTGGGAAGTCCCTCGTGGATGATCGAAGGGGTCCCGAAGCGGTCGTTGTTCGACACGATTCCTCTGCTCTCAGGTACACGTCGCTGTGTTACGGAGGGTCCAGTCCAGCAATCCCTCACCATGCATCGTGTCACGCGCAGGGCCGTATCAAAATTTACCGATCGGTAGCCATTGGCGTTGCGGGCCGGAAGCACTCAGACGGGCTGCGGCGGAGTGGCGGCCAGGAGGGGAGTACGACTGTTCTGCGGGCGCCGGGGACCGCGCCGATCGCGTGTTCGTCCGGTCCGCCACGCCTCCTGGGTGGCGCCGCCCCGGGACACGAGGGCGCGCTGGGGTTGCGTAGGCGTGTGACTTCCGGTGGACTACCCGACAGCACGGGAGCACAGAGGGTGCTCTCCTAGACGTCGTTGGAGGGGCAAGTTGAGCGCGACCGCGGGTGGCCACGAAGGCACCGCCACCCAGACCGCCGGTAGTCGGCTGGGATTCAAGCCCGGAATGGTCATCCAGGAGCTCGGCTGGGACGAGGACGTCGACGACGACCTCAGGGTTCAGATCGAGAACGCCGTCGACGGCGACCTGGTGGACGGGGAGTACGGCAACGTCGTCGATGCGGTCCTCCTCTGGTGGCGTGACGAGGACGGGGACCTGGTGGACGCACTCGTGGACGCCCTCACCGACCTGGTCGGCGGTGGCGTCATCTGGCTGCTGAGCCCCAAGGTCGGTCGGCCGAACGCCGTTGACCCCGCCGACATCGCAGAGGCGGCGCAGGTGGCCGGACTCGCGACCACCTCGACCGCGGGCGTCAGCAAGGACTGGTCGGCGACGCGCCTCGTGGCGCCGAAGACCGCGCACTGACCCCTCACGACCAGGGCGCTCGGACAGCCCTGGTCGACGTCCGAGACGACCGGTATGCACCGGTGTAAACGGCCGTTACAGTTGGTCCGACTCGACCCAGGAGGACCAACTCGATGAAGGCCAAGGCCGGGGCTCTGCTCGACAAGGAGCTCACCGCGCTGCGCGTGCTCACCTCGTCCGGCGTGATCCGCCCCTACCCACCGCACGTCCTGTTCCAGATGGTCCGGGTGCTGCGCAAGTGGGGGCTCGGGCCGGCCGGCGGTTTCGCCGCGCTCGCGGTTCGCGCGCCGCGCGACGTCGCGCTCATCGACGAGCGCGGCGAGCTCACCTGGGGCGAGCTCCACGAACGCAGCAACGCCCTCGCGCGCGGCCTGCGCGACATCGGGGTCCAGGAGGGCGACAGCGTTGCGGTGCTGTGCCGGAACCACCGCGGTTTCGTCGATACGACCATCGCGGTCGCCAAGCTCGGTGCCGACATCCTGTACCTCAACACCGCCTTCGCCGCGCCTCAGCTCGGCGACGTCTGCGAGCGTGAGAAGCCGGCCGCGATCGTCTACGACGACGAGTTCGACAAGCTCATCGAGGATGCGCGGATCGACGTACACAAGGTCCACGCCTGGCAGGACTCGGAGACCGACCTGCCGACGGTCGAGAAGCTGATCCGGGCCAACTCCGCCGCGGAGCTCACACCCCCCGACCGGCGGTCGCGTGCGGTCATCCTGACCTCGGGCACCACCGGTACGCCGAAGGGTGCGCCGCGCAGCGAGGGCTCGTTCGACGCCGCGGTCGCGCTGCTGTCACGGCTGCCGCTCAAGCGCGGCTGGACGACGCACATCGCGGCCCCGCTGTTCCACACCTGGGGCTGGGCCCACATGGCACTCGCCATGCTCCTGGGCAGCACGATGATCCTGCGTCGCAAGTTCGACCCGGAGGAGTGCCTGAAGGCGGTCACCGACTACGAGTGCGACTCCCTTGCGGTGATCCCGGTGATGCTCCAGCGGATCATGCAGCTGCCCGAGGCGACGCTGAAGTCCTACGACCTCTCCCACGTCAAGGTGGTGGCCGCCTCGGGCTCGGCGCTCCCGGGCGATCTGGGCACCAACTGGATGGACCACTTCGGCGACCACCTCTACAACATCTACGGCTCCACCGAGGTCGCGTGGGCAACGATCGCCCAGCCCCAAGACCTCCGCGACGCGCCAGGCACGGCCGGCAAGCCACCGCACGCGACGATCGTCAAGGTGTACGACGGCCACGGCAAGGAGCTTCCGCCGGGGGAGTCGGGCCGGATCTTCGTCGGCAACTCCATGCTTTTCGACGGCTACACCGGCGGCGGCACGAAGGACATGATCGACGGGCTCATGTCCACGGGCGACGTCGGGCGCTTCGACGAGAACGGCCACCTGTTCGTGGAGGGCCGTGACGACGAGATGATCGTCTCCGGTGGGGAGAACGTCTTCCCCAAGGAGGTCGAGGACTGCCTCCACAGGCATGAGGCCGTGGACGACGTCGCGGCGATCGGCGTCGACGACCCGGACTTCGGCAAGCGACTCCGTGCGTTCGTCGTACTCTCCTCGCCGGGAGCCGCCGACGAGGACGAGCTGAAGGCCTACGTGAAGTCCAACCTCGCCCGCTACAAGGTCCCGCGCGAGATCGTCTTCCTCGACGAGCTTCCGCGCAACGCCACGGGCAAGATCCTCAAGCGAGAGCTGGCCGAGCACGAATGACCCTGCGCGTCGGCGACGCCGCCCCTGACTTCACGCTGCGCGACCAGCACGGCCGTCGTCGCTCGCTGGCGCAGTGGCGCGACGAGCGGTCGGTGGTCCTGGTGTTCTTCCCTTTCGCCTTCAGCGGTGTGTGCACGGGTGAGCTGCGCGAGCTGCGTGAGCAGTCCGGCCGGATCGCCGAGGCGGGCGGGGAGCTGCTCGCGGTCTCGTGCGACCCGATGTTCGCGCTGCGTGTCTTCGCCGACCAGGACGGTCTGGAGTTCCCGCTCCTGTCCGACTTCTGGCCGCACGGCGAGGTGGCCTCGGCGTACGACGCCTTCGACGCGGAGCACGGGTGCCCGACACGATCCACGTTCGTGGTCGACCCGGGCGGGGTGCTGCGGTGGAGCGTCCACAACGCCATGGGTGAGGCGCGGAGCGTGGACGACTACGTGCAGGCGCTCGAGGCGATCGGGCCCGCCGGGAGCCCCGCAAAGTAAAGATTTCGAGGGAGCTCTCCACATTTTCTCGATTCTTGTGACAGCGGTCCCGGCGCTGGGTTGAATAGTCACTGCAACGACCGCTGGTGACCCGAGACGCCAGCGGTCGTTCGCGTTTCTGGAGACCTTCAGGTCCAGGTCGGGACGGCTTTTGTCCGGGTGCTCGCGGCTCGCGTAGGCTGTGGCCCGCTTCGGGGCGTATAGCTCAGCGGTAGAGCACCTCCCTTACAAGGAGGTGGTCGCAGGTTCGATCCCTGCTGCGCCCACCGACTTGCTCGCTGGTTCGCTGTTATCCGTGGCGCGGTTCGCCCACGGGCAGGCACGCGCGGCCCCCAGCCGGTAGCGGGTCGGGCTCCACCGGGTACCCGCAACCTCCCGCGTCGAAGACGCGAGATGCGCCGCGACGGCAGGATCCGAAGAGCGCTCCTCGAAGGTTCCGGGCTCGTCGCGACCTCAGGCAGGCAGCTCCCAGCGGACCCGGCTCTCGCCGTACCCCGAGGCGTGGAGCGCCTCATCGTGCCCGAGCGGACGACGGCAGTGGATCGGCTCGCCGCTCTGGTCGAGGCCGTAGAGCTCGCGGCAGCTTCCGTGCCAGGGCGTGTAGGCGAACTCTCGGTCCAGGGCGTCGTCCGTCATGCGCGTGAGTATCCCCAGCAGGTTCGGTTCCTCACCCGTTCGGGCGACCTGGCGCAGACCACCTGTCACCCCGGGGGGACCGGGCGGTCCCAGGTTCTCGTGGCCTCTCGGCCGGAGTCGCGGCCTTGCGGATCATCGACGCCCGTGGTTAGCGTGCGAGGCGTCGGAGTGGCCACGTACAGCAGTTGCAGGACTGCGGACGTCCCAACCGGGGCGCCCCTCGGGGGAGGGTTCGTTCGGTGACATCAGCCTTGTTCCACCGCCTCTTGGCGGAGACAGTCGGCACGGCCATGCTCGTCCTCGTCGGCGCGGGATCGGTGGTCGCCACGCTCACCGTGGACGGCCAGGTGGGTTATGCGGGGCTCGGGTTCATCTCCCTGGCCTTCGCCATCGTGGTCGCGGTGGTGATCTACGGCTTCGGCCCTGTGTCCGGAGCCCACATCAACCCCGCGGTGACCCTCTCGCTGGCCCTGACCCGCCGTTTCCCGTGGGCCGAGGTGATCCCCTACGTCCTTGCGCAGGTTGTGGGCGCCATCGTCGGCGCGCTGCTCATCGTCGCCATGTTCGGGACGGACTCCGTCGACCTCGGGCTCGGTGCCACCACGTTGGCCGACGGCGTGCCGTACTGGCAGGGCATCGTCGCCGAGGCGCTCGGCACGTTCGTCCTGCTGTACGCCGTCATGGCCCTCGCGGTGGACTCGCGAGCCCCCCTAGGTTGGGCGGGCCTCATGATCGGCCTCGCCGTGGCCGCCGCGATCCTACTCATCGCCCCGGTCACGGGCGGGTCCCTCAACCCTGCCCGCACCTTCGGGCCCTACCTCACGGTGACGATGTTCGGGGGCAGCATCCCGTGGTCCGATCTCGGGGTCTACCTGATCGGACCGGTCATCGGAGGCGTCGCGGCTGTGCTCCTCTACGACTTCGTCGCCCAGACGCAGGCGGCTGCGCGGCAGGTGGAGGAGGAGGCATTCACACCCGCCTCCGGCGGCGACGGCTGAGCCGCCTGGGTCGCGTCGGCGACGCACACAGAAAGCACGAGACCCACAGCACGTACGAGAAGAGAGAAACGAACACGCAAAGGAAGGAAGCGCCATGACAGGTAACCGTGTCGTCGTCTACAAAGGCCCGGGAGAGGTGAGCGTCGAGTCGGTCGACTATCCGAAGCTCGAGCTGCCCGAGGACGTGGTGAGCGGCCTCGGCATCAAGAGGAAGGCTCCCCACGCCGCCATTCTGAAGCTGGTCACCACCAACATCTGCGGCAGTGACCAGCACATGGTCCGTGGGCGGACAACGGCGCCGGTCGGGCAGACCCTCGGTCACGAGATCACCGGCGAGGTCGTCGAGGTCGGTGACGACGTGCTGTTCGTGAAGGAGGGGGACGTCTGTTCGGTGCCCTTCAACATCGCCTGCGGGCGGTGTCGCATGTGCAACGAGGGCAAGACCGGGATCTGCATCAACGTGAACCCGGCTCGCGCCGGCGCCGCCTACGGGTACGTCGACATGGGTGGCTGGCTCGGCGGCCAGGCGGAGTACGTCATGGTGCCGTTCGCCGACTTCAACCTCTTGAGGTTCCCCGACCGCGACCAGGCGCTCGAGAAGATCCTCGACCTGACCATGCTCTCGGACATCTTCCCGACCGGCTACCACGGTGCCTACACGGCGGGCGTCACCACGGGATCGACGGTGTACGTCGCCGGTGCAGGGCCCGTTGGTCTCGCGGCCGCCTACTCGGCGCAGCTCCTCGGCGCGTCCGTGGTGATCGTCGGCGACATGAACGCCGACCGGCTTCGGCAGGCGGAGTCGTTCGGCTGCGCGACGGTCGACCTCAGCTCCGGGTCGGAGCTGCCGGACATGATCGAGCAGATCCTCGGCGAACCCGAGGTCGACGCCGCAGTCGACGCGGTCGGCTTCGAGGCACGAGGTCACGGCGCAGGCGCGGCGGAGGCTCCGGCCACCGTCCTCAACGACATGATGACGGTGGCTCGTGCAGGTGCCGCACTGGGTATCCCTGGCCTCTACGTGACCGGCGACCCGGGGGGCGTCGACGAGAACGCCAAGATCGGTCAGATCGGCGTGCGCCTCGGGCTCGGATGGGCCAAGTCGCATTCATTTGCCACCGGCCAGTGCCCGGTCAAGCGCTACAACCGCCAACTGATGAACATGATCCTGGCCGACAAAGCGCACATCGCCAACGCTGTCAACGCGACGCGGATCAGCCTCGACGAGGCCCCGCAGGGCTACCAGGACTTCGACAAGGGCGCCGCGAAGAAGTACGTGATCGACCCGCACGGAATGGTGCCTGCCTGAGACGTGAGCCGGCCTCAGCCGGGACGGTGACGAGCGGACCGCCTTCACCGTCCCGGGGCCGGAAATACACTTGCGCGACGGGCGGAATGTCGGAAGTGTGACAGTCTCGCACCATCACCTCGGGAGAACTGCCACATGTCCGTGTGCCCTCGCGTGCTTGCACGCGCCGCTGTCCTCGCCGTCATCACCCTCGTCACCGCCCTCTCGTTCAGCATCGTGCCGCAGGCCGTCGCGGTCACGACCCACAAGCCGCTGAACGACACCCGGCCGGTCGGTTCCGCACCGGTCGAGGTCGACTTCCCGATCGAGTACTTCGGCGTGGTCGCCGATCTCGCGACCCGGTCGAGCCACTTGTCCGACGAGGGGCGGGCGCCGTACGGCGAGGTCCGCTTCCGCGTCGGTGGCCGATGGACGTCATGGCAGACGCTCGAACAGGACGGCGCGCAGGCTGCCGGCCAGTTCACCGGGGCACTTGTCGGTGTCGACCGGGCTGATGCCTACCAGGTGCGCAACCTCCCCGCCGCGGGGCACAACTGGCGAGCCGCGGCGATCAACACCACGGACGGCCCGACCCTCGTCGTCGGCCACCGCCGCTCGGACGCGGCGGCCGCCGCACCCAAGTGCATGTCGCGGGCGGACTGGGGCGCTGACGAGTCGATGAGCGGATGGGCCCATGGCGACACCCGGACCTACTCGCCCGTGCAGACGCTCACCGTGCACCACACCGCTGGGCCCAACGACCCGGACCAGGACTACGCCGCCACCATGCGCGCGATCTACAGCTACCACGTCAAGAGCAACGGCTGGTCCGACATCGGTTACCAGTACCTGGTCGGCGGCAACGGAGTCGTCTACGAGGGCCGCAGCGCAGGGGACACCCCGAGCCGGTCATGCCTGTACGACGGCGGCGACGGCTCCGACTTCGCGCACGAGGCGGGTACCGACCGGTTGGTGACCGGTGCGCACGTCGACGACTACAACACCGGCAACCTGGGGATCTCGGTCATGGGCTGCTTCGAGCCGGAGTCCACCACCTGCACGGGCGACCCCCGGCCGACGACCCTGGCGGTCGACGCCGTCGAGAGCGAGCTGGCACTGCTGTCGACGCGGCACAACCTCTACCCCGATGGGACTGTCCACTACGTCAACCCCGTGAACCAGAAGACCAAGGACGTCCCGACCATCTCGGGGCACCGTGACTGGGAGAGCACCGAGTGCCCCGGCGGCAACCTCTACGCACAGCTGCCGGCCATCCGCGCCAACGTCGCCGCCCGGGTCGCGGGGACGACACCCATGGACTCCGCCGTCGTCGCTTTCAAGCGGCAGGCGCAGACCGTCAACGAGAAGGGGGGAGTGGTCCAGCTTGCGGTGACACGCAGCGGCAACGCGGACGTCCCCACCTCCGTGGACTACGCCGCGACCTCTGGCACGGCTACGCCGGACTCCGACTTCGCTCTCGCAGCCGGGAGGCTGGACTTCGCTGCCGGCGAGACCACCGGGACCATCGCCTTGACCATCAAGGACGACAACTCGCGCGAGGCACGGGAGACCATCGGCCTCTCGCTCAGCAACCCCGGCGCCGGAACGGTGCTGACTTCCCCGGAGTCGATGACGGTGGTCATCGCGGCGAGCGACCAACGGCCTGACGCCCAGATCAGCACCGCACAGACGTCCGGCTACATCGGCAACAACATCTACAACGCGACCGGCTACAGGCAGACCAAGACGCTCAACGCCCGACGGACGCAGACCCGGGTCTTCTACGCGCGGGTCTACAACGACGGCAACGTGAAGAACAGCATCGCGGTCGAGGGAAGTGCGCCCGCTTCCGGCTCCGCGGTCCGGTACTACACGGGAACGACCGATGTCACGACCGCGATGCGCTCGGCAGGCGGCTGGAAGGTGTCTCTCGAAGCCGGGCGCTTCAAGGTGGTCAAGGTGCAGATCAAGGTCCTGCGCAGAGCGGCGTTCGACTCTCTGAAGCCGGCCAAGCTGAGCGGCACGTGGACCGGCGACAGCACCCAGATGGATCTGGTCAAGGCGGTCGTCAAGGTCGTCCGCTGAGCGGGTCCGACGGGCCTGCCGCGGGAGTCGATTCCGCCTCCTGCGGCCGTCCTCCGCCGTACGATGCGAAAGTCTCGTACAGCGGGGAGCGGCCATGAACCTGGAAAAGGTGATCTTCGGCTTCTTCGTGCTGCTCGCCGCCACCTTGAACTTCGGGTTCTTCATCGGCGACCTCGGGGACCCGCACCTGCACAACGTGTACGAGCTGTTCGCGGCGGTCGTGGTCAACCTGATCGCGACTGTGCTGAAGTTCGGGGACCGCACCCAGATCGGCGCGGTCCATCTGGCGACGAGCCTGGTGGCCAGCCTCCAGCTCATCACCGCCACAGTCGTGTGGGCCTACGCCACGAACGTCTTGGACGGACTCAGCCGTGAGATGACCGCCAGTGTGGTGTCGCTGTCGGGCGGAGCGCTCTTCGCGAACGTCGTCTCGGTCGTCCTGCTCGTCGTCGAGACCGTGTCCTTCCAACGGCGCTAGGCGGCTGCCGTGGCGAACCCGCTGCTCGCGTTCTGGTACCGGATCTTCGTCGACCAGGAGGAGGGCCGGCGGGAGCCCGGCGAGGAACCCGGACTGCCCGACATCACCGACCAGCCCTCAGCCGGCATCCTGCTGGTCCTCCGGCGGATGCGGATCCCCCTGATCGTGCTGATCGTGATCTTCGCGATCAGCGTGCTGGGGCTCACGATCGTGCCGGGCCAGGACGCCCAGGGGCGGCCGGTGCGGATGAGCATCTTCGAGTCCTTCTACTTCATGAGCTTCACCGCCACGACGATCGGCTTCGGCGAGATCCCGCACACCTTCACGCCGGCCCAGCGCATGTGGGTCACCTTCGCGATCTTCCTGTCGGTCATCGGTTGGGCCTATGCGGTCGGTTCGCTCCTCGCGCTCATGCAGGACCGTGCGTTCCGACGGGCGCTGGCTCGACGTCACTTCGCACGCAAGGTCGCCCATCTCAAGGAGCCGTTCCTGCTGCTCGTCGGGTACGGGAACGCAACGAAGAGGCTCGCCCGGTCTCTCGACGACATGGGCCGCCGGTTCGTGGTGGTCGACAACAACGAGAACCGCATCGCCGCGGTGGACCTGGACTCCTACCGCGCCGACACCCCGGCACTGCTCGCAGACGCCCGCGACACGGGCAAGCTCGCGCTGGCGGGCCTCGGTCACCGCAACTGCGAAGGCGTGGTCACACTGACCGGCGACGACGACACCAACCTCGACGTCACGATGACCACGTCCCTGCTCCGTCCGGAGATCCCGGTCATCGCGCGTACCAGCTCCCGCGAGATCGCCGCGCGGATGCTTGCCTGCGGTACGCCGGAGGTGCTCAACCCACTGGACCGCTTCGGGGACCATCTGCGGATCCTTTTGCGCTCTCCCGCGGCCTACCAGCTGATGATGTGGCTGACGAGCGCACCGGGAACCGCCGTTCCGCCCCGTCGTCCGCCGCTGCCGCACGGCCGGTGGGTCGTCTGCGGCTACGGCAGGTTCGGTCGCGAGCTCACCACCGACCTGCGGGCGGAGGGGCTGGAGGTGACGGTCATCGAGGGAGAGGATGCCTCCTCCGGCGAGAAGGTCGACGTCGCGGAGGTGACGCGGGCCGTCGAGCAGGCGGTGGCCTTCGTCGCCGCGACCGACAGCGACATCACCAACCTGTGGCTCGTGGAGACGGCCCGCAGGGCCAACCCGGACGCCTTCATGGTCGCGATGCAGAACCGAGCCGCGAACGCCTCCCTGTTCCGCTCGGTCGGCGTCGACTTCGGCATGCTGCCCGGTGAGCTGCTCGCCCACGAGGCGCTCGCCCGGCTGGCGAACCCGGTGCTGATGCGGTTCCTTCCCGAGGTGCCTCGGCAGGGCGAGGAGTGGGCCGCGCACCTGGTCGACCGGCTCGTGGAACGCTGCGGAAGAGGTACGCCGGACCTGTGGCGGGTCGCTCTCACGCCGGAGGAGTCGCCCGCCGTCGTCCCGTGGCTCGCGGAGGACGGGCTGCGGGTCGGCGACCTGCTGCGCGACCCGTCCGCCCGGGAGGAGCCACTGGCCGCAGTCGTGCTCGCCCTGCTTCGGGACGGCACGACCGTGATCGCGCCGGACGACGACTACCTGCTCCGGCTAGGCGACGCGCTGCTGGTGGCGGGACGTGTCGCGGCTGAGCGTGAGCTCGCCATGACTCTCGAGAACGAGCCGACCGCTGTGTACGTGGTCGACGGACGAGTGATCCCGTCGAGCTGGGTGTGGCGACGGCTCAGCCGCAAGCGCGAGGGCGAGCCGCGTCAGCCGGTGTGACACGCAGGTCCCTCGACATTTGGTCCTCGCCTGCTCTCAAGACGCAGCCCGGTCATGCCGATGATCCGGGCATGAGAAGAGCCTCGACGTTCATCAGCATCCTCGACACCGACTTCGGCCGCCGGGCGTTCTGCCCGTCGTGCGACAGCACGAAGCAGACCGTGACCCAGCGCAACCGCGACGGCAACGTGTACTCGCGCTGCCTGACCTGCGCCCGCAGGTTCCGGGCGGCCTGACCCTGGACCGAGCGACCTCGTCAGGTGGAGAGCAGATCCCTCGGCGTCGTCGAATCTCCCGAAGATTGTGGATCCGTCCACACGCCTGCCGGGTGCACCGTTATACACCTCGGCAACCAGGGGGAGCGATGACACACACCTGCACCGAATGCCACTGTGAGATCCCGAGCGGGGAGGCAGTTCTCCGCACGGTGAACTTCGAGCGGCTCGCGTTCCACCGTGAGTGCTGGGCGTTCCGTCTCCTGCCCGCTCAGCGCCACCCGGCCGACGAGTCCGTGATCTGATCGCACACCTGGCAAACGACACGCCGACATTTGTCACGAAGGTCTGGTTTCACCGGACCTGCATTCCCTACCATCTGGGGGCAGCGGGGGCGCTTCTGGACTGACTCTCGAAGGGGTAGCCCATGCCGGCCCCGCATCGCCGACACAGGTTCATGCTGAACCTCGAGGCAGACACCCTGGAGGAGCTCGTGGGCGTGCTCCACTACCTCGCCGACGAGATCGAGTCCGAGGGACGGGACAGCCGGCTCATCACCTACCGAGGCACCTCGTCGACGTACGACGCCCGTCTCCGGACCGACCCCGAGCAGGACTGCGACCGCTACCGCGAGCAGCTCGGCAAGTGGTACCGGGACCAGGAGCGTCCCTGGACGGCGCGCGGAGCGCACGACTCGGTCGTCTGACGCCCGCCGCTGTCAGCGGCACATGCCCCAGATGCCCCGCGCCGCGTCCTTGGCCGCGCGCTGCGAGCTGCGGTAGCCGTCGACACGCTTGAAGCGGTTGTGGTTGTAGACGTACACCGTGGCCCAGCCAAGGCTGACCTGCGTGCGGTTCATGTCCCGGCCGGACTTCATCACGTAGCGCAGCAGGCGGCCGTAGCGGTCGACCTTGTCCTGGGTGGGGTCGGAGACCAGCACGACCCGGGTGCCACGAGGCGTGAGGCGGCGCATCGAGGCCGAGGCCTTGCGGCCTCCGCACTCGAGGGTCCCATGGACCTCCGGTGTGTCGATGCCGATGAGGCGGACCCGCCTGCGGTTGCCGTTGGCGAGCCGGACCTTGAGGGTGTCGCCGTCGACGACCCTGACGACCCGAGCGCGCTGGCGGATCGTGGCCGGCTTCTTCGCGGTGCTCCCGTCCGGCAGCACCTTCCCGTAGTAGTACGGGGCGGGGTTCGACTCGCAGGCGATCCCGTCTCCCTCGGAGTCGAGGTTGTGCGGGTCGGACGCCGGGCCACCGTTCTTCAGGAAGAAGATCTGAGCAGCCTTCTGGCTCGCGAAGTCCGCACAGTCCTTGTCGGCCGCCTGCGCCGGCGCCGAACCGAGCGGTCCGAGGACGAGGAGGCTCATGGCGAAGGCCAGCGGCGGAGCGAGGACGGTACGACGAGCGGAGGGCATGCTTGAGGCTCCCGAGAGGACGTGGATCGGCGGCCTCAGCAGGGTAGGCGAGCAGTGGGGCTCCGCGAGGCAGAATGCGGAGATCGGCTGGCGGCGACCGGAGACCTGGTCGGGCCGGGGTACCGGCGCAGGGTCCTCATCGTCGGAGACGGGTGGGCTGACCCGTTCGATGCGTTCTCACCCGTTTCCGAACCACCCGTCTGGGTGGTTCGGGTGATCGTTCGGGCATTTCCGGCGTTTCTGTCTGTTCTGTCCGTTTTCGGTGGAATACGGTTGTTCCACTCTCGGGAAGTCGCCACAAGAGCCTTGTCGCCTGGGAGGAGCCACAATGCTCGACCTTTCCGACCTCGAGTCCGAGGCTGAGGCGCTGGCCGCGAAGCTGCGCAGCGCCCGCTGCTGTGACGCGCTCGTGCCGTGCTACCGGTGCTCGCTGCTGAAGTTCAACGTGCTGGCCCGACGACGTGTCGTAGAGGTGCCACGGCGTGCTCCCCGGAGCGCGGCCGTGTGCACGGCCGCTCTGGTCGGGCCCGTCTCCCGCCAGCACCCGATGACGCTCTGCGCGTCCTGACGCCTGCCGAGATGCAGAGGGGCAGGTGCTGCTCCTAGGCTCGGCCCATGAGCGTGCAGCTGCGTGACGTGACCGGCCTGATGGACCAGTGGTACCCGCCGTCCCTGGCCTCCGACTGGGATGCGGTCGGCCTGGTGTGCGGCGACCCGGAGCAGCCGGTCCGTCGGGTGATGCTCGCCGTCGACCCGGCCCCCGCGGTGGTCGAGGAGGCGCTCGCCTGGGACGCCGACCTGCTCGTCGTACACCATCCGCTGCTGCTCAAGGGAGTGCACTCGGTTGCCGCGACCTCGCCCAAGGGGCGTGTGCTGCACCAGCTGATCCGTGGCGGGTGCTCGCTGTTCACCGCCCACACCAATGCCGACGCCCCCGCTCTGGGCGTCAACGAGTCGCTGGCGATCGCCCTCGACGTCGAGGACCCGCAGGTGATCGTGCCCGACCCGGTCGACCCCCTCGACAAGCTGGTGACCTTCGTGCCGCACGAGGACGCCGAGGGGATCCGCGCGGCGATCACCGACGCCGGTGCAGGGAAGATCGGCGACTACGACCGCTGCACGTTCACGTCCCAGGGGGAGGGGCGGTTCCGCCCTCTCGACGGCGCCACACCCGCGATCGGACGGGTCGGTGAGGTCGAGGTGGTGGCCGAGGCGCGGGTCGAGGCGGTCTTCCCTCGCGGCCGCCGCCGGCAGGTGCTCGAGGCCCTTCGAGCCGTGCATCCCTACGAGGAGCCGGCGTACGACGTCATCGAGCTCGCCGACGTGCCAGGCACGGGCAAGGCCGCGCGCGGAAGCGGCCGGATCGGGCAGCTGAGCAAGCCCACGACGCTGCGGGCCTTCGCAGAGCTGGTCGATCGGGTCCTGCCCCAGACCTCGCACGGCGTCCGCGTCGGCGGAGACCCGGACCGGGTCGTGGAGACGGTCGCGGTGACCAGCGGCGCCGGCGACTTCCTCCTGGAGACGGTGCTCGGCACCGATGCCGACGTCTACGTCACCTCGGACCTGCGGCACCACCGCGCTTCGGAGTTCCTCGAGCACGGTGGCCCTGCGCTCGTCGACGTCGCCCACTGGGCTGCCGAGTGGACGTGGCTGCCGGTTCTCGAGCGCACGCTGGTGGATGCCTTCGCCGAGCGAGGGGATACGGTGGAGACCCGCGTGAGCACGACGTGCACCGACCCGTGGACCTTCCGTCCCTGAGCGGTACGGCGCCGCCGGCATCACCAGCCGTAGCACCCTTTCCCTGGAGCCCCGAGGAGCAGAGTGAAAGCCGACCCCTTCGCGCAGCTGAAGCTGTTGGACGTCCAGGAGCTGGACTCCCGGCAGGACCAGCTCCGGCACCGGCTCGCCACGCTCCCGCAGATCGCCGAGCTCAAGGAGCTGACCCGTCAGCGCGGAGAGGTCGAGGACCGTGCCCGCGACGCTCGTATCGCGGTGGACGACCTCACCCGCGAGCAGAAGCGCGCCGACGCCGACGTCGAGCAGGTCAAGGCTCGGCGGAAGCGCGACCAGGACCGGATGGACCAGGGGCTGATCACCAACCCCAAGGACCTCGAGCGGATGCAAGGTGAGCTGGTCTCCCTCGAGCGCCGGATCAACGAGCTCGAGGACACCGAGCTCGAGGTGATGGAGAAGCTCGAGGACGCGCAGCGCGACCTCGACAGGCTCACCGCGCAGCTGAGCGAGCTCGACGAGAAGGTCGGTGCCGCGACCACGAGCCGTGACGAGGCGGCCGAGGAGATCGAGAAGCAGCTCGCCGAGGCAGCGGGGGAGCGGCGGCAGAAGGCCTCGGACATGCCGGAGGACCTCATGGCCGTCTACAGCCGGCTGCGCGAGCAGAAGGGTGGCGTCGGTGCGGCCGCCCTGCGCGCTCGCAGCTGCGGCGGCTGCAGCCTCCAGCTCAACTCGTCCGAGCTCGCGGAGATCGCGAAGACCCCGTCCGACGAGGTGCTGCGCTGCGAGGAGTGCAACCGGATCCTGGTTCGTACCTCGGAGTCCGGGATCTGATGGCCGAGCGTCCTACCTCCGTGGTCGTAGAGGCCGACGGAGGCTCACGTGGCAACCCGGGCGAGGCCGCCTACGGCGCCGTGTTGAAGGACGCGGCCACCGGCGCCGTGATCGCCGAGCGCGCCGAGCACATCGGCATCGCCACCAACAACGTCGCGGAGTACCGCGGGCTCATCGCCGGCCTCGAGCTCTACAACGAGCACACGCCCGAGGCCGAGCTGGAGGTCCGGATGGACTCCAAGCTCGTCATCGAGCAGATGTCGGGCAGCTGGAAGATCAAGCATCCCGACATGAAGCCGCTCGCCATGGCGGCCAACCGGCTCGCGCCCTTCGGGACGACGTGGACGTGGATCCCGCGCGAGCGCAACAAGGACGCTGACGCGCTGCTCAACGAGGCCCTGGACACCGCGATGGGGAAGCCGTCGAAGCGCACCCGGGTTGCGGAGGTCCCGGTCGAGGAGCAGCCGGTTCCTCAGGCCCGCCTGGTCGCCTGGAGCAGGGACCTCGGCTCGCCCACGACGCTCGTGCTCGTGCGCCACGGGGCGACCGACCACACGACCGAGAAGCGGTTCAGCGGCAGAGGAGGCCACGACCCGGCGCTCAACGCGGACGGCCGCGCACAAGTTCGGGCCGTCGCGGACTGGCTGGCACCGCTGGCCGAGGAGATCGACGTCGTGCTGAGCTCCCCGCTGCGTCGTACGCGAGAGACCGCGGAGATCATCGCCGAGCGACTCTCGCACCAGGTCGAGGTGGAGGAGGGGCTCGCCGAGGCCGCCTTCGGCACCTGGGAGGGCCTGACCTTCCACGAGGTGCAGCAGGCCTACCCCGACGACCTCGACGCCTGGCTGGGCTCCCTGGACGTCGCGCCGGGCGGTCACGGTGACTCCTTCAAGGAGATGGACCAGCGAGTACGCCGCACCCGCGACCGCCTTCTCAGCGGCTACCCCGGCAAGGCTGTCCTCGCGGTCACCCACGTCACGCCGATCAAGATGCTGGTCCGCATGGCTCTCGGGGCACCCCTCGACGCGGTCTACAAGATGGAGCTCGCGCCGGCCTCGGTCACGGTGATCTCGTGGTTCGAGGACGGGACCGCCTCGCTCCGGCTGTTCAACGCCAGACCCATGGAGTCCGCCTTCATCGGGCGCTGAGGTCGGCGGGTCAGCGGCTTGCTGGATGTGTGTCCCACTCGCGTCAGCTCGCCGGGGGTCTCCCTGACGTTCGCAGCGTCGCCTGACCCTGATCTGCGGTCGCCCAGGAGCCCGGCACGTCGATCACCGCGACCGCTGAGGTCGGCATCCGGACCTCTTGACCCGTGAGGCGCAGGACCAGGTCCGCGATGCCGGGGTTGTGGCCGACGAGGACGACGGTGTCGAGGTCGTCGGACAGCTCCCGTACGACGGTAAGCAGCTCCTCTGCGGACGCTGCGTACAGACGATCATCGGGCCGCGACCGCGGAGGTTGGTCGATCTCCGCGGACGACCAGGTCCCAGGTGCTCCTGGCACGCTCGGCGGGGGACACGAGGGCCAGGGCGATGCTCCCGATGTTCGCGTTCAGCCACCGCCCTGAGTCGGGTGCCTGACGGCGGCCGCGGTCGGCCAGGGGACGCGCCAGGTCGACCTCGTCACCCGACCAGTCCGACTTCGCGTGCCGCAGCAGGATCAAGGTGCGTTCAGAGATCGGCGGTCTGCTCGTCATCCTCACAGTCTGGCGCGGATGCTGTGGCCCTGTGGCGGTGAACGCGCTGCCTCGGTCCGGGTCTCGTCCCGAGCGGATCATTCCAGCTGCAGAGAGGGCCTCGCGTGGCCCGTCCGCGACTAGCATGGAAAGACCAGTCTCGGCAGGGGAGCGGCATGGAGCATCAGCAGCGATCGCGCCTCGACGGGCGCCTGGTCTTCGCGCTGGTGCTCGTCGCGATCCCGGTGCTGTACGTCGTCGCCCACGTCATCCTCATCCGCTCCGGGGACGAGTGTGCCGACGTCGGTCAGGCAGAGGTGGGCGGCCTTTCGCAGATGTTCGTGCCCGGGGACGCCTGCGAGAGACCGCGGGGCCGCTGACCGATCCAGAGCTCGGTGACCACCACGTCGAGCTGGGTCCCGTGTCGGCCGGGCTCGCCGAGCTCGACGGTCCACCCGAGGTCGCGGAGCTGCTCGGCGAACCGCGCCGGCGAAGACGCGTTGCCACCGCCCTCTAGCAGGGCACGCACCAGCCGTCCCTTCGTGGCCTTGTTGAAGTGCGAGACCACCTTGCGCCGGCCGTCCACCTCGTGCAGGACCCGAGCGGTCACCACGCGGCGCGACGTGTCCGGGTCCGGCCGCCAGAACGAGGCGTACGTCGACGAGCGGAGGTCGACCACGAGACCCCTGCCGGCCGCCTCTTGCACCGCCTCGTCGAGCCGGCTGCTCCAGTACGTCGCCACGGGACCGATCCCGGGCAGCGACACCGACCCCGACAGCCGGTAGGCCGGGATCCGGTCCCCGGGACGCAGCAGTCCGAAGAGCCCCGAGGCGATCGCCAGCCGGCCCGAGGCGCGCCGTCGAGCGGCGGCGTCGAGCGTCACGAGGTCGAGGGCCTCGTAGAGCACCCCGGAGTAGACCTGGTCGGCCCGGGCGGTGGCCGCGGTGCGGAGCTCGGCGTTGCGGAGCACCTCGTCGGTCTGCGTCTTGCCCAGGCCCAGGACCTCGGCGGCCTTGGTCACGTCGCCGACTGCGCCCTCGTCGTCCACCGCGGCCGTCGTACACAGGGAGACGAGGGCCTCGAGGACCTCGGCCCTCGGTTCGGACAGGGACTCGAAGCTCAGCCGGTCGAGGTCGAGCGGCTTGCCGCGACGAGGCGCGGACTTGCCCTCGGACGGAGGTAGCAGGATCAGCACGCAGGTCACCCTATGCTGAGCAAGGTCCGCCCCGACCGCGAGGAGTGACCACCCGTGACGAGACACGTCGTACGCGTCCACCAGGCCGACGGGAGCGAGCTGCGCAAGGGGGTCGAGTCGATCCAGGCGGAGCTGGGGGTGACCCCGGAGTTCCCGCCGGAGGTCGAGGCGGCTGCGCAGGAGGCCGCTCGCAACCCGCGGCTGCCCGACCTCGACCGCACCGACATCCCGTTCGTGACCATCGACCCGGCCTCGGCGCTCGACCTCGACCAGGCCATGCACATCGAGCGTGACGGCGACGGCTACGTGGTGCACTACGCGATCGCAGACGTGGCGGCGTTCGTGTCGCCCGGCGACCCGGTCGACCTCGAGGCCAACCTGCGAGGCGAGACGCTCTACGGCGCGGACTCCAAGGTCCCGCTGCACCCGAAAGTGCTGTCCGAGGACGTGGCCTCCCTGTTGCCGGGGGAGGTCCGGCCAGCCCTCGTCTGGACGATCAAGGTCGACGGCGCGGGGGAGGGCACGGACGCGAACGTCGAGCGGGCGCTGGTGCGCAGCCGCGCCAAGCTCGACTACAGCAGCGTCCAGAGGGAGATCGAGGCGGGGACGGCGGACCAGGTGTTCGGCCTGCTGCGCGAGGTCGGTGAGCTGCGCAAGCACCGTGAGGCCGAGCGCGGTGGGGTCTCGCTGCCGTTGCCGGACCAGGAGATCGACATCGACGGTGACCGGTGGTCGTTGTCGTTCCGCAGCATGCACCCGGTGGAGGAGTGGAACGCCCAGATCTCGTTGCTCACCGGAATGGCGGCCGCGGACCAGATGATCTACGCGCGGGTCGGCCTGCTCCGGACCCTGCCCCCCGCCGACCAGCGCGACGTGCAGCGGTTGCACCGGACGGCGAGGGCGCTCGGGCTCGAGTGGCCGGCCGAGCAGCTGTACCCGGACTTCATCCGCTCCCTGGACCCGAGCAAACCCGAGCACGCCGCCATGGTGGTGGCCAGCGCGCGGCTGCTCCGTGGCTCCGGGTACGTCGGCTTCAACGGCGCGGTCCCGGAGCAGGCCGAGCACTCTGCGTTGGCGTCGGAGTACTCACACGTCACCGCTCCGCTGCGCAGGCTCGTGGACCGCTACGCATCGGAGATCTGCGTGGCCCTGTGCGCCGGGACCGAGGTGCCCGGGTGGGTCCTGGAGAAGCTCGACCAGCTGCCGGCGACGATGCAGGCCTCGGGCCAGAGGGCCAACCGCTACGAGAACGCGATCTTGAACCTGGTCGAGGCGGAGGTGCTGCGCAACGCGGTCGGCCAGACCTTCGACGGCGTGGTGGTGGCCGTCGACCCGGAGGACCCTCGCAGAGGCGACGTGGTCGTGCAGCAGCCGGCCATCGAGGCCACCGTTTCGGGCGAGCGTGAGCTGCCGCTCGGCTCGAACGTCTCGGTCCGCCTGGCGCAGGCCGACCCCGACACGCGCACGGTGCGGTTCGAGCTCGTCTGACCGCTATCCTTGACCCGGATGAGCCGGCCGGGCGACCGCGTGGAGCAACGCTCCCCGAGGAAGGTCCGGGCTCCACAGGGCGAGGTGGTGGGCAACACCCACCCGGGGTGACCCGCGGGACAGTGCCACAGAAAGCAGACCGCCGCTCGAACCTTCGGGTGCGAGCGGTAAGGGTGAAACGGTGGTGTAAGAGACCACCAGCGTGCCGGGTGACCGGGACGGCTTGGTAAACCCCACCTGGAGCAAGGTCAAGAAGGGCGGTGGCCGCAAGGTCGCCGCCCGCGCGGATGTTCGAGGGCGGCCCGCCCGAGTCCGCGGGTAGACCGCACGAGGCTGCCGGTGACGGCAGTCCTAGATGGATGGTCGCCGAACGTGCGTCGAGAGGCGCACGGGAACAGAACCCGGCCTACAGGCCGGCTCATCCCCCTACCCCGGCCTGACCCGTGTCGGGCAGGCGTCCCTCCGGAGGAAGTCCGCCTCGGCTCTCCCGGAGCTGGAGCGGTCGCACCGGTTGGCCCCAGAACGCAAACCAGCGCGACTAGTGACCAAGGACCCTGACTGTCCCGTCGGCCCAGATGTGCGATGAGTGCATGGGGCGAGTCCAGGAACCAGCCGTCCTCGCCCGTGGGGAGGAAGTCATGACTGACCTGACCATCACGCTCACCCTGGAGGAGGCCAAGGTCCTGCTTCACTCGGCCCAACGCGACTTCAACCAGTACCACGTCGACCGTGAGCGCGCCGTGCTCGACGGGCTCGCCAAGAAGATAGCGGAGGCGGAGAACGAGGAATCGGCGTACAAGGCGGCGTCGACCGATGAGGTGGGCTGGGCTCGTGGGCACCTCTACCAGGGGCCGTCCCGGTACGCCCATCCCGCAGGCGACGATGTCCGGGAGCGCGACTGACGTAGCCACCCTGCGCGCGACCACACGCAGGCGTCGGCCCCGCCCGGCGATGCCGAGCGGGGCCGATCGGGTGGTGCAGAGTGCTACTTCCGGGCGACGGTGACGTCCATGACGTTCCCGCTCTCACCGTTGATGGTGATGGTCGTCCCGGTCGGCTGCAGCTTCAGCCCGGCGTCGGGCTTGCTTGCGAACCAGTAGGTGTCGGCGTCGGAGAAGACGCTCTTCTCCGGCAGGCCGCCGACGGTGGTGGGTGCGCTGTTCTTGTGCAGGGTGAGCTGGTCGGTCGTACCCGGCACGTCGAACGTCGCGTCGTACACCTGGATCCGGGTCCGCATCAGCGAGCCGTCGGCCCAGGCCATGGGCTGCGGGTGCGCGTCGATCGGCAGGATCAGGCCCTCGCCGGGGTGCTCGCCGACGTTGTTGTCGGTCTGGGACGTCGTCCCAGTACGAGATGAGCAGGCCCTCCTGGTAGGGGAAGTGCTCCACCCAGTCCGGCTTGGAGTCCAGGAACCCGAAGTTGTACGGGCCGACCTGGAGCGTCGAGTCGTAGGAGCGGTAGCCCTTGTTCTCGGCGATGTAGTACGTCGGGTGGCTGCTGGTCTCGGTGCCGCTCGTGGTCTTGAACCCGGACATCGTCCAGTTCGAGCCGTCGCCGGCGCCGTCGTCGAACAGCACGGTGCGACCGTCGCGTCACCGTGATCCCGTCGGCCGCGAAGCCCTTCAGGGCCACGCCGCCGTCGGTGCGGTAGTGGAAGCGCAGCAGGACGCTCTTGCCGGCGTAGACTTCGGAGAGGCTGAACGAGGTGCTCACCCAGCTGCCGTTGGAGGAGCCGTCGATGCCGGCGTCGTTGCCGGTCAGCCGGTTGCGTGAGCTTGGTCCAGGTGGACCCGCCGTCGGTCGACGCCTCGGTGTAGAGGTAGTCGTAGCCGGCCTCGATGTCGTACCAGGTGGAGAAGTCGAGCGAGGCGCGAGAGCCCGCCGGGCAGAGCCAGGGGCGTCTTGAGCGTCATGCTCGTGTTGAGGCCGTCACCCATGCCCGACCAGTACGCCGTGCCGTCGGCCGGCGTGCCGAGGGCAACCGTCTTGGTCTTGTTCGGCAGCGGGACGACGAGACCCTGCGCGTCGCTGGTGTTGTACTCCGCGGGGCCGAGCTTGTAGGTCGTCGCCTTCGTGCCGGAGGCCACGGCGTAGTTGAGCCAGCCGAGCTGCAGCTTGTCCCAGGCCGACATGTCGTTCGGCTTGTCACCGATGCCCTCGATCTGGTCGTCGCCGAGCCAGGAACCGCTCGACATCAGGCCCCAGAACGCCGAGGAGTTCTCGCCGGTGTAGGAGGTGTCGTAGTGGTCGGGGAGGCCGAGGTCGTGGCCGTACTCGTGGGCGAAGACCGCCGACGCCACCGTTCTCGGGCTCGATGGTGTAGTCGCCGATCCACAGGTCGGTGTCGCCGGGATCTGGACGCCGCCGGCCTTGTTGTAGGACGGCCCGGTCACCCCGTAGTCGGTGTAGTAGGCGTACCAGCGGTGGCTCCAGATGGCGTCCGTGCCCTGGGCGCCGCCACCCTCCTCCTCGCCCTGGCCGGCGTGGACGACCTGGAAGTGGTCGATGTAGCCGTCCGGCTCGTTGAAGTTGCCGTCGCCGTCGAAGTCGTAGCGGTCCCACACGTCGTACTGGGAGAGCTGGCTCTTGTCGCCGTTCCAGGCGGCGGCCGCGTCGCGCAGCAGCTTCCAAGTGGCGGCGTCGCCCTCAGGTGCCTCGTTGGAGCCGTAGTAGGCCTCGTTGTAGGGCACCTTCACCCAGTCGGTGACGGTGCCGGTGACCGAGTAACGGTTCGAGGACTGCGCCGAGTAGAAGTTCGACATCGAGTTGGCGCCGGGTGCTTCGGAGAACAGCATGTTCTGGTAGTGGTCGCGCTCGTAGGACGGCTGCCACATGGTGGAGTTGTCCAGGGAGCGGTCCGGCTCCGGGATCTGGTTGTGGAGCGGACCAGGCGTGCCACGGAGCCGCTTGTCGGTCTGGTCTCCGAACTCCGCCAGCATGGTGAAGATCTTGTCGGTCGACTGCCGGCGCAGCTCGACGTAGTCGCTGCCGACCTTCACGACCGAGGAGCCGTTGCGCTCCTGGGGGGTCGCCTTGCCCTTGATCACCTTGTCGAGCGCGGCCCGTCGCATGACGCGCTGCTTGTCGCCGAGGGGGTTGGGGAGGTCGTCGGGCTTGTGGCTGCTGGCCGCGGCACGGTCGTACGGGCTGCTCGCCCTGTCGGCCGGTGCGGCAGCGGCCACCCCGGAGGCGGTTGCGACGAGCGCGAGGCTCGCCAGGCCGCCGATGATTGTGCGGTTCACGAGGTTTCCCCCTTGTGAGTGAGTAGTGGCAGCACGTTAAGCGGCTTTGTCACTCGATCGGGCACTTTTTTACATTTCTTTTCCGCAACATCTCGCAAAGGTTTGCTGCCGACTCGCCCTGCATCGGCCAACCGTGTCGTCTCCGGCCAGACCTCGGCGGCGTTCATGGTTACCGTGACAATGCCGGACGGACGCCGCATCATCGAGAACGTGATCATCGAGATCGCCGGGGGGCGAGTCGTGCGTCAGATCGACGTGGAGGCGCCGGACTGAGGGGCTCCGGTGGTCGCGGTGCCTGAGGTGGGGAATGAGTGGGTGCACCTCGACGTTGGGACACCCGGACTGTGAAGGAGTGAGACATGACGTTCCAGACACCGGGCCGCACCAACCACCCAGCTGACGTCTACCACCGCGCGTGGGAGCTCCTGGAGGACCGGTCCCCTCGGCAGGCGATCGAGATCCTCGACCCCGCCATCGAGAGCGAGCCGACGTCCACGAGCCTGCGCACGCTGCGGGCGTGGGCGTACTTCCAGAGCGCCCAGCTCGGCAAGGCCGAGACCGAGCTCGCCGTGCTCGTCGAGGAGTGCCCCTCCGACGTGTGGGCGCGCTTCGCGCTGGGTCGGGTCCTCGAGAGGCAGTCCCGCTACTCCGACGCCCTCCCACACCTGCGGCTCGCCGCCGTCATGTCAGGAGATCCGGAGCACGAGGCGGGCGTGCTCCGCGTCGAGCGCCGGATGGCGGAGGCCGGCGGAGCGTCGTACGACGACCTCCGCTGACCGATTACCAAGGTATGTCGGCGAACTGTCTCTTCCCATGGTGATATCACCGTGGGAAGAGACCAATTGCCTGCATACCCTGGTAAATGACCTCAGGGCAGCGTCAGGATCTCCGCACCGTCGTCGGTCACCAGCAGGGTGTGCTCGAACTGCGCGCTGCGCTTCTTGTCCTTGGTCACGACGGTCCAGTCGTCCGGCCACATGTCCCACTGGTAGGTCCCGAGACACAGCATCGGTTCGATCGTGAAGGTCATGCCCTTCTCGATGACCGTGTCGTAGTGGGGCTCGTCGTAGTGGGGGATGATCAGGCCCGAGTGGAACGACGTGCCGATGCCGTGGCCGGTGAAGTCCCGGACCACGCCGTAGCCGAACCGCTTGGCGTAGGACTCGATCACCCGTCCGATCACGTTCACCTGGCGACCGGGCTTGACCGCCTTGATCGCGCGGCGTAGCGACTCCTCGGTGCGCTCCACGAGCAGCCGGCTCTCCTCGTCGACGTCACCTGCGAGGAACGTCGCGTTGGTGTCACCGTGGACCCCGCCGATGTAGGCGGTGATGTCGATGTTGACGATGTCGCCGTCCTGGACCACCCGGCTGTCGGGGATCCCGTGGCAGATCACCTCGTTGACGCTGGTGCACAGCGACTTGGGGAAGTGGCGGTACCCGAGCGTCGAGGGGTAGGCGTCGTTGTCGCAGAGGAACTCGTGGCCGATCCGGTCGAGCTCGTCGGTGGTCACGCCGGGCTCGACGTGCTTGCCCACCAGCTGCAGGGCCTGGGCCGCGAGGCGACCCGCGACCCGCATCCGCTCGATCGTCTCCTCGTCCTTGACCTCCGAACCGTCGAAAGGCGTCGGAGCGTCCTTGTCGACGTACTCCGGTCGCGGGATGTGCGCGGGCACGGGGCGTCGGGGCGAGATCGTCCCAGGAGCGATGGCATTCACGTCGACGAGTGTAGTTTCTGACCACGGGGACACCATCAGGGTGTACGACGGCCGACGGCTGTCATGGAGACCGGCACGGCCGGACCGGACTGTCGGCCCGACGAGGAGAGGAGCGCCGATGGCGGCGTACTGGTTCTGCCTGACCCACCACCGGGTCGAGGGCGAAGACGGTTGTCGGAACGCCGACCGGCTCGGTCCCTACGCGACCGAGGCGGAGGCGGCCCGGGCGTTGGAGCACGCCCAGGAGCGCAACGAGGAGTGGGAGACCGACCCGCGCTGGAACGACGACCTCGAGGACTGACATGACCGAGGGGAGGTCCTCCGGCTGCTGATGCCGGAGGACCTCCCCTCGTCGTCTCGTCAGGTCAGGACCTCGAGGCTGCCTTCCTCGCGGGAGCCTTCTTGGTCGCGGACTTCTTGGCGGTGGCCTTCTTGGCCGTCGACTTCACTGTGGACTTGGCTGCCGACTTGGTGGCCGAGGCCTTCTTGGCGACCGTCTTCGTCGCCGACTTCTTCGCCGGAGCCTTCTTCGCGGTCGACCTGGCGGTGGACTTGGCCGGGGTGGCCTTCTTCGCCGCCTTCTTCGCGGTGGACTTGGCGGTGGACTTGGCGGCCGTCACCTTCTTGGCCGTGCTCTTCTTCGCCGTGGTCTTCTTGGCGGCCGCCTTGGTGGTGGCCTTCTTCGTCGCGGTCTTCGGAGCCGTGGTCTTCTTCGCGGTCGTGCTCAGCTTCTTGGCGGGCGCCTTGGCGGTGACCTTCTTGGTGGTGGTCTTGGCCGCCGGCGTGGCCTTCTTCGCAGCGGACTTCGTGGTCGTCGCCTTCTTCGCGGCCGTGCTCTTGGCGGCCGTCTTGGTGGCCGGCGCCTTCTTGGTCGCCGGCTTCGAGGCCGGGGACTTCTTCGTCGCGCTCTTGGTCGCGCCGGTCGCCTTCTTGGCGACGCTGGCAGTGGTCCGCTTGGTGGTGCTCCTGGCCGCACCCACAGCCTTGCCTGCCGTGGACGCAGACGTGCCCTTCGCGGTGGCCGTCTTCTTCGCCGGCGACGCCTTAGCGGTCGACTTCGTCGCCTTCTTCTGTGCTGCTGCAGGCACCTGTGCCTCCTGGGTCCGTGGTGCCCGGCGTTCGCCGGGCGGTTGTCGCGGACGGCCGGTGCGGTCGTCCCCCGCGTATGATCTTGGCAACAACACGGCGCAAAACGGACCAATTCGCGAAACTCGCAAGGCGTGTCGCGTTGCGTCGGAAGCAGTGCTCGGGATAGTGGGGGCCCGGCTGTGAGACAGAATCCCTTGCGTACAAAGGGATTTCGGCCCCGATCCTTCTACTGGACCCAGGACATTCGCGTGACGATGAACCTCCGTCAGTCAGGCCCCTTCATCGGCCTTGCCGGGATGGCGACGACACTCTTTCTCTATGTCTGGTCGGCGATCGTGGTCCACGACGCCGTGACCCTGGTGGTTCTGCCGATCGTCTGGCTGGTGCTGCTCGCGCTCTCGATCGCCTGGTTCACCAAGCACCCGTTGCGCGTTCTCGTGCTGCCCTTCGTCGCCGCGGCCGCGTGGTTCTGGACGATGCTCGCCTGAAGGGGGCGCGGCACCGCAAGTGGGGAGAGACGACTCGTCCGACATAGCCGGAGCTGCCGTATCTCCCCACTTGTCACGGCGCAGCAACCTCAGAAGGTGTGCTCCTCGCCGGGGAAGGCACCGGCGGCCACGTCGGCCGCGAAGTCCTGGGCGGCCTTCAGGAGTACGCCGTGCACGTCGGCGTACTGCTTGACGAACCGCGGCATCCGGCCGGTGCGCAGGCCCGCCATGTCCTGCCAGACGAGGACCTGGGCGTCGCAGTGCACTCCGGCGCCGATCCCCACCGTGGGGATGGAGAGGGTCTTGGTGATCTCTGCGGCGACATCGCCGGGCACCATCTCCATGACGATCGCGAACGCACCGGCGGCCTCGAGAGCCTTCGCCGCGGAGACGAGGCGCTGGGCGGCGTCGCCGCGACCCTGGACCCGGTAGCCGCCGAGGTTGTGCTCCGACTGCGGGGTGAAGCCGATGTGCGCCATGACGGGGATGCCGGAGCGGGTGAGCAGCTCCACCTGCGGGACCATCTCCTCGCCACCCTCGAGCTTCACGGCGTGGGCGTTGGCCTCCTTCATGAAGCGCACCGACGTGTGGAAGGCCTGCTCGGGTGAGGCCTGGTAGGAGCCGAAGGGGAGGTCCGCGACGATCAGCGCCCGCTTGGCGGAGCGCGTGACGGCACGCGCCAAGGGGATCAGCTCGTCGACGGTCACCGGCAGCGACGTCTCGTTGCCGTACACGTTGTTCGAGGCCGAGTCTCCGACCAGCATGACCGGGATGCCGGCTTCGTCGAAGACCTGCGCGGTGTACTGGTCGTAGGCGGTCAGCATCGCCCACCGCTCGCCGCGCTGCTTCATCTCGCGCAGGTGGTGGGTGCGCACCCGCTTGGCCGGTGCGCCGCCCTTCGCAGGACCGGTGCCGTACGGCGCCGTCGTCTCGCTCATCTCGTCGTCCTCCATGAACCTCGAGGCTCCCCGATGGAGTCCCCGGACCACTGCCAAGGCTAGTACCGCTCAGGCATGTCGGCGTTTGTGCCGATGGTCACGTGGCACTATCGCGACGTGGACTTCTCCTCTGCCTACAGCCATGGGTTCGCCCGAGTCGCGGCGTGCACGGTGCCGATCTCGATCGCCGACCCCGAGACGAACGTCGACGCCATCCTCGCCGAGGCACGCGCCTGCCACGAGCAGGCCGTCGCGGTCGCGATCTTCCCGGAGCTCTCACTGAGCGGGTACTCCATCGAGGACCTGTTCCTCCAGGACGCCGTGCTCGAGCAGGTGCACACGGCGCTCGAGAGGCTGGTGGCCGAGTCGCGTGAGCTCACGCCCCTGCTCGTGGTCGGCGCCCCGCTCTCCAACGGCAACCGGGTCTACAACTGCGCGGTCGTCATCCATCGCGGCGAGGTCCTCGGCGTCGCCCCGAAGTCCTACCTGCCGAACTACCGCGAGTTCTACGAGAAGCGCCACTTCGCACTCGGCGACGACCGGCGCGGCACGACGATCGCCCTCGGCGGCTCCCAGGTGCCGTTCGGGCCCGACCTGCTCTTCCGCGCCAAGGACGTGCCGGGGCTCGTCCTCCACGTCGAGGTCTGCGAGGACATGTGGGTCCCGGTGCCTCCGAGCGCGGAGGCGGCGCTGGCCGGCGCGACGGTGCTCGCCAACCTGTCCGGCAGCCCCATCACGGTGGGCCGTGCCGAGGACCGGCGCCTGCTCGTCCGGTCGGCGAGCGCGCGCTGCCTGGCCGCCTACGTGTACGCCGCGGCGGGGGAGGGCGAGTCGTCGACCGACCTGTCCTGGGACGGTCAGACCATGATCTACGAGTGCGGCAACGTGCTCGCCGAGACCGAGCGGTTCCCCGAGGGTGCCCGTCGCTCCGTGGCGGACGTCGACCTCGACCGGCTGCGCCAGGACCGGATCCGTCAGGGGACCTTCGACGACAACCGCCGCACCCTGGCGGACAGGGTCGGCGGCTTCCGGACCGTCGAGTTCACCGTCGACCCACCGTCCGGTGACATCGGCCTGCTGCGCAAGGTCGACCGCTTCCCGTTCGTGCCGGACGACCCCGAGCGCCTGGCCCTCGACTGCTACGAGGCCTACAACATCCAGGTCTCGGGCCTAGAGCAGCGGCTCCGCGCGATCGGGCAGCCCAAGATCGTGATCGGGGTCTCCGGTGGCCTGGACTCCACGCACGCCCTGATCGTCGCCGCCCGCGCCATGGACCGCCTCGGGCGCCCGCGCAGCGAGATCCTTGCCTACACGATGCCGGGCTTCGCCACCGGCGACACGACAAAGAACAACGCGACCCGCCTCGCCAAGGCGCTCGGCGTGTCCTTCGAGGAGATGGACATCAGGCCCGCGGCGCGTCAGATGCTCGCGGACCTCGACCACCCGTTCGCCGAGGGCGAGCCTGTCTACGACGTGACGTTCGAGAACGTGCAGGCCGGTCTGCGCTACGACTACCTGTTCCGGATCGCCAACCACCGCGGCGGGATCGTGCTCGGCACCGGCGACCTGTCCGAGCTCGCGCTGGGCTGGTGCACGTACGGCGTCGGGGACCAGATGTCGCACTACACCATCAACGCAGGCGTCCCCAAGACGCTCATCCAGCACCTGATCCGCTGGGTGATCGGCGAGGGCCTCTTCGACAGCGAGGTCAACGACGTGCTCCGGGTGATCGTGGACCAGGAGATCACCCCCGAGCTGATCCCGACCGAGGAGGGCAAGCGCCCGCAGGCCACCGAGGAGTCCATCGGGCCCTACGCCCTGCAGGACTTCAACCTCTTCCACGTCCTGCGCTACGGCTACCGGCCCAGCAAGATCGCCTTCCTGTCCCACCACGCCTGGCACGACGCGAGGGCGGGGGAGTGGCCTCCCGGCTACCCCGAGGAGGGACGGCCGTCGTACGACCTGGCCGCGATCCGGCACTGGCTCACGGTGTTCATCCAGCGGTTCTTCGGCTTCGCCCAGTTCAAGCGCTCCGCGATGCCCAACGGCCCCAAGGTGTCCGCGGGAGGTGCCCTGTCCCCGCGCGGGGAGTGGCGTGCGCCCTCCGACGGCAACGCCGAGGCCTGGCTCGCCGAGCTGGAGCGCAACGTCCCGAAGGGCTGAGGGTGTCATGTCCCTGTAACAGGGATGCGACATAGTTGCCTCATGGGTAAGCAGGAAGAGTTCGTCCTTCGGGCGCTCGAGGAGCGCGACGTCCGATTCGTGCGGCTGTGGTTCACCGACGTGCTCGGCTCTTTGAAGTCGGTGGCGATCGCCCCTGCCGAGCTGGAGGGTGCTTTCGCCGAGGGCATCGGGTTCGACGGCTCCGCGATCGAGGGGTTCGCCCGGGTCTACGAGGCGGACATGCTGGCCAAGCCCGACCCGTCGACCTTCCAGATCCTCCCGTGGCGAGGCGAAGGGCCGGCGACGGCGCGCATGTTCTGCGACATCGTGATGCCGGACGGCTCCCCGTCGTACGCCGACCCGCGGTTCGTGCTCAAGCGCACCCTGTCGAAGGCTGCCGAGGCCGGCTTCACCTTCTACACCCACCCCGAGATCGAGTTCTACCTGTTCAAGAACGCCCCGGAGCCCGGCGCCGACCCGATCCCCGTGGACCGGAGCGGCTACTTCGACCACACCGCCCAGAGCTCCGGCGCCGACTTCCGCCGCGAGGCGATCACGATGCTCGAGGCGATGGGCATCTCGGTGGAGTTCAGCCACCACGAGGGCGGCCCCGGGCAGCAGGAGATCGACCTGCGGTACGCCGACGCGCTGTCGACCGCCGACAACATCATGACCTTCCGCACCGTGGTCCGTGAGGTCGCGCTGTCGCAGGGCATCTGGGCGACGTTCATGCCGAAGCCCTTCACGACCCACCCGGGCTCGGGCATGCACACCCACCTGTCGCTGTTCGAGGGCGACAAGAACGCCTTCTTCTCGGCCGGCTCCGAGTACCAGCTCTCCAAGACCGGCCGGCAGTTCATCGCCGGCGTCCTGAGGCACGCCTCGGAGATCACCGCCGTCACGAACCAGTGGGTGAACTCCTACAAGCGGCTCATCGGAGGCGGCGAGGCGCCGTCGTACATCTGCTGGGGCCACAACAACCGCTCGGCGATGGTGCGGGTGCCCATGTACAAGCCGCACAAGGGACAGTCGACCAGGGTCGAGCTGCGCACGATCGACGCGGCGTGCAACCCCTACCTGGCCTTCGCGGCCATCCTGGGGGCGGGCATGAAGGGCATCGAGGAGGACTACGAGCTCCCGCCGGAGGCCGAGGACGACGTGTGGTCGCTCAACGACCGGGAGCGCAAGTCTCTGGGCATCGACCCGCTTCCCAAGACGCTGTACGAGGCGATCGGTGTCATGGAGAACAGCGAGCTGCTCGCCGAGACGCTGGGGGAGCACGTCTACGACTTCTTCCTGCGCAACAAGCGGGCGGAGTGGGAGGCCTACCGCGGCCAGGTCTCCGCGTTCGAGCGCGACCTCATGCTCCCGGTGATCTGACGCGAGCCGTCCGTCCGACCCGGGACACCCGGTAGCCTCGCGAACGTGACCTCGCTCCCGGTACTCGTCGTCGAGCACGAGGCCCAGTGCCCACCTGGTTGGGTGGGCGGGTGGCTCAGCGAGGCCGGGTGCTCGCTCGACGTGCGCCGCCCCTACGCCGGCGACGAGCTTCCCGAGGGGCTCGACGACCACCGCAGCATGGTTGTCCTCGGTGGGTCCGTCGACGCGTACGCGGACGAGCGCGCGCCCTGGCTTCCCCGGGTGAGGCAGCTCGTGCGCGTCGCCGCCGAGGAGCGCGTCCCCACGCTCGGCATCTGTCTGGGCCACCAGCTCGCCGCGGTCGCCCTCGGCGGTGCCGTGCAGCCGAACCCGCGCGGCCAGCAGATCGGTGTCCTCGACATGGGCTGGACGCCCGCGGCCGCCCGGGACGCGCTGCTCGGTGCCGTCGCCTCCGCCAGGGTCGCCGTGCAGTGGAACAACGACATCGTCGCGGTGCCTCCGCACGGAGCGGAGGTCTTGGCCCGCACTCCTGCCGGTGAGATCCAGGCCGCCCGGTTCGCTCCCACGGTGTGGGGCGTCCAGTCGCACCCGGAGGCCGGCGAGGAGATCATCTCGGCGTGGGCGGAGGACGACCGCGACTCCGCCGCCGAGCGAGGGGTCGACCTCGACGGGTACGTCGCCCAGGTGGCTGCCGCGACCGAGGAGCTCAAGACGTCCTGGCTCCCGCTCGCCACCAGGTTCGCCACGATGAGCCGGGAGGTGGCACGGACGTGGTGAACGGCCGCAGGTCCACCGCCACCGGCCAGATGGCTCGCCTGGGCTTCCGCAAAGCCGAGGCCACGGCGCGAACCCTCGAACGGCTCGGTCCCGCGAGCGACGAGCTGCTGCACCTGCTCGCGGCGGCGGCCGACCCCGACCAGGCCGCGGACTACCTTGCGGACCTCGTCCACGCGGCGCCGGACGGCGACCGGCTTCTCGGCGCCGTCTGCGAGGACGAGGGGTTCGCGATGCGGCTCCTGCTGGCCCTGGGAGCGAGCTCCGCGCTCGGGGACCACCTGCTGCGACACCCCGACCACTGGCACGAGCTGACCGATCCCACCCTCGGGTCGACCCGTACGCCCGCGTTCGTGCTCCGCGCCAACATGCTGGAGGCGGTGGGCGCCGATCCCGCCTCGACCGACCCGACCTCGACGCTCGACGACACGACCGCCGTCGACGCCATGCGGGTCGAGTACCGCCGCAACCTGCTCAGGCTCGCCTCTCGCGACCTCGCTCACGGGGTGGGCGTCGACGACGTCGCGGCCGAGCTCTCCGACCTCGCCGCTGGCACGCTCGAGACCGCCCTCGCGATCGCGCGCGCCCGGGTGGGCGACTCGGCGTCGACCTGCCGGCTCGCTGTCATCGCGATGGGCAAGTGCGGGGGTCACGAGCTCAACTACGTCAGCGACGTGGACGTGATCTTCGTGGCCGAGCCGGTGGACGGTGCCCCGGAGACGCCGTCGCTCAGGGCCGCCACCCAGCTCGCCTCCAACCTCATGCGGATCTGCTCGGACCACACGTCCGAGGGGACGATCTGGCCTGTGGACGCTGCGCTTCGTCCCGAGGGGAAGGCCGGGCCGCTGGTGCGCACGCTCAGCAGCCACGAGGGCTACTACGAGCGTTGGGCCAAGACCTGGGAGTTCCAGGCGCTGCTCAAGGCCCGACCGGTGGCGGGCGACAGCGCGCTCGGTCGGGAGTACGTCGAGCGGATCACCCCGATGGTCTGGTCGGCCGCCGAGCGGGAGGGGTTCGTCACCGACGTCCAGGCGATGCGTCGCAGGGTGATCGAGCACATCCCCGCCCACCATGCGGAGCGCCAGCTCAAGCTCGGATCCGGAGGTCTGCGCGACGTGGAGTTCGCCGTGCAGCTGCTCCAGCTCGTGCACGGTCGCGCCGACCCCGCGATCCGGCCACCCACGACCTTGAGCGCGCTCGCCGAGCTCACCCGCGGCGGGTACGTCGGACGCGAGGACGGTGCTGCTCTCGACGAGGCCTACCGGTTCCTCCGGACCCTCGAGCACCGGATGCAGCTGTCCCACCTCCGTCGTACTCACGTGGTGCCGGAGGACGAGGAGGTCCTGCGCGCGCTCGCGCGGTCGATGGGCATGCGCAGGGAGCCGGTGGAGGAGCTCAACCGACAGTGGAGGCTGCACGGCAAGAAGGTCCGCCGCCTCCACGAGAAGCTCTTCTACCGTCCTCTGCTCGCGGCCGTGGCGAAGCTGCCGGGGGAGGAGGCCCGCCTCACGCCGAGTGCCGCGAAGCAGCGCCTCGCTGCCCTCGGGTACCTCGACCCGGAGGGCGCTCTGAGGCATCTCGAGGCCCTCACCAGCGGCGTGTCCCGGGCCGCGTCGATCCAGCGGACCCTCCTGCCGGTGATGCTCGAGTGGTTCGCCGACGCACCGGATCCCGACGCGGGGCTGTTCGGCTTCCGCAAGATCTCCGAGGCCCTGGGCTCGACGCCGTGGTACCTCCGGCTGCTGCGCGACGAGGGTCAGGTGGCCGAGCGGCTCGCCCTGATCCTGGCCTCGAGCAGGTACGCCACCGACCTCCTGCAGCGTGAGCCCGAGGGTGTCGCGCTGCTGGGCAAGGAGGACGGGCTCGTCCCGCTCAGCCGGGAGGCCGTCGAGAAGGAGATGGTGACCGGCGGCCTCCGCCAGCACGACCCGGTCGAGGCGATCACGGTCATCCGGGGGATCCGGCGCCGCGAGCTGTTCCGGATCTCGGCCGCCGACCTGGTCGGCCTGCTCGACGTGGCGCAGGTGGGGCGGGCCCTGACCGACCTGACCGCGGCCACCTTGGAGGCCGCCCTGGCAGCGGCCACCGCCGCCGTCGAGGCCGAGCGCCGCAAGCCGCTGCCCACGAGCATCGCGATCATCGCGATGGGCCGCTTCGGCGGCCACGAGCTCGGCTACGGCAGCGACGCCGACGTCATGTTCGTGCACGACCCGGCCGAGGGTGCAGACCCCCAGGAGGCGTCCAACGCGGCCCGGGACGTGGTCAACGAGCTCAGGCGCCTCCTCGCGCTGCCCGGCAGCGACCCCGCCCTGGAGGTCGACACCGGGCTTCGACCCGAGGGCAAGCAGGGAGCGCTGGTGCGCACCCTCGACTCCTACGCGGCCTACTACGCCAAGTGGTCGGCGGTCTGGGAGGCGCAGGCCCTGCTGCGGGCCGAGGCGGTGGCCGGCGACCGAGAGCTCTGCAAGCGGTTCACGGCCCTCGTCGATCCGATGCGCTTCCCCGAGGAGGGCCTCGGGGAGGCCGACATCCGGGAGATCCGGAGGATCAAGGCTCGGGTCGACTCGGAACGCCTGCCTCGCGGAGCGGACCCGGCGACCCACCTCAAGCTCGGTCGCGGCGGGCTCGCCGACGTCGAGTGGACCGTGCAGCTGTTGCAGATGCAGCACGCCGCGAAGGTGCCGGCGCTGCGCACGACTCGCACGCTCGAGGCGCTCGACGCCGCCGTGGAAGCAGGGCTGCTCCCGCCGGAGGACGCCGACGCGCTGAAGCAGTCCTGGTCCACGGCCAGCCGGCTGCGCAACGCGATCATCCTGGTGCGGGGACGTGCGTCGGACTCCCTGCCGCGCGACATCCGTGAGAGGTCGGCCGTCGCGCACCTGTGCGGCTACCAGCCGGGCGAGTCCGACGAGCTCGTCAACGACTACCTGCGCGTGACCCGGCGGGCCCGGGCGGTGGTGGACCGCGTCTTCTGGGACTGAAGGGGGACGAGAACGGCGGCGCAGACCGCCACTTCGTCGTATCCTGTCCGACAGCGACACCTTCAGCAGCCAGGGTGCGGACCGCCGGCTGCGGAGGAAGAGCGCTTCACCTCCATCGCCACCGAGCCCCAGACCGCGGCCGGGGACCTCCATCCGAACCAGCGCGCCGAGCGCAGCAGTCGGCGACTTCGCGAACAGACTCGGGACCCGAAGAGGACCGGCACAGGGGACGGCCCTCCTCGGGTCTCGTCACGTCAGGAAGGCTTCGGTCAGTCGGTGAGCTCCGACGGACGGGCCACCACGTCCACGAGGGCGCCACTGCGGAGGACGGTGATCTCCATCCGCGAGTCGATGGCCTCCTCGAACAGCAGCCGCTGGAGCGACTGCGCGTCGCCCAGGGGCGTCACGTCGACAGCCAGGATGATGTCGCCGGCTCGCAGGCCGCAGGCATCGGCAGGTGATCCGTCGACCACCTCGACGACGCGCAGGCCGGTGCGCGACCCGGTGCGTTCGGCCCAGCTCGGCGGCAGCGGGGCAGGGGAGGTGACCAGGCCGAGGTAGGCCCGGCGCACGCGGCCGTCGTGCATGAGCGCGTAGACGATTCGCTGGGTCGTGGCGTTGATCGGGACTGCGAGCCCGAGACCGAAGCCGGCGACGGCGGTGTTGATGCCCACGACCCGGCCCCGCGAGTCTCCGAGGGCGCCGCCTGAGTTGCCGGGGTTGAGCGCTGCATCGGTCTGGATCACGTCCTCGATGATCCTGGTGGCCGAGCGGGTCCGGGCGGGCATGGCGCGGCCGAGGGCGCTGACCACACCCGCCGTCACGCTGCCGGCGAGACCGAGGGGGTTGCCGACCGCGACGACGAGGGAGCCGACCTTGAGCCGGTCGGCGTCGCCGTACTCCGGCGGTGGAGGCACCGCCCGGTCGGCGCGCACCAGAGCGAGGTCGGACAGCGGGTCGCGGCCCACGACCTCGAGGCGCGCCGTCGTCCCGTCGCTGAACGAGGCCTCGCCCTCGTCTCCCGCGTCGACCACGTGGGCGTTGGTGATGAGGTGTCCCTCCGCGGTGAGCACGACGGCCGAGCCGGCCGACTCGAAGGTGCGCCCGCGCGACCGTCGGCGTACCCGGATCGCGGCGACCCGGGGAGTGAGCGTCTCGGCGACGGCCGAGACCACGCTCGAGTAGGCGTCGAGCGCGTCGTTGTCGGGGAAGTCCATGTCCCCTCCCGATGGAGCGCAGGTGGTGAAACGACAACCACGCGTGAGCCGGGTTCATTCCCCGTCCGTACGCGGTGAGAGGGCCTGCTGCGACAACTCGATACTCCTCGGGACCGAGATGTGTGAGGATCGCCGCTATGTCCGTGCGATACCCCCGCCCCCTGCGCCAAGGTGACCGCGTCGGCGTCACGTCTCCGTCCAGCGGCGTCCCCGCGGACATGCTCGAGCGCCTCGATGTGGCGATCCGCGAAGTGGAGAAGCAGGGGTACGACGTGGTCGTCGGCCGTTGCATGGACGGCGAGGGCCACATCAGCGCGCCGGCAAAGGAGCGGGCGGACGAGCTGATGGCGATGCTCACCGACCCGGCCGTCCGGTCAGTCGTGCCTCCTTGGGGTGGGGAGACCGCGATCGACCTGCTGCCGCTGCTCGACTGGGACGCGCTGCGCGACGCGGAGCCGACCTGGCTCGTGGGCTTCTCGGACATGTCGACGGTCATCACGCCGCTCACCCTGTTGACCGGCATCGCGACCGTCCACGGCAACAACCTCATGGACACGCCCTACCACGCGCCCGAGGGGCTGCTGTCGTGGATGGACATCGTGACGATGGAGCCGGGGGAGTCCTTCACCCAGACGCCACCGAACCGCTGGCGGTCGACGGGGTGGGTCGACTACCGCACCTTTCCCGAGGTGCGTGAGTACGAGCTCGACGCGGAGGGGCGGTGGACGCGCCTCGACAGCGACGAGGACGTGGTGGTGGAGGGGCGGCTGATCGGCGGGTGCATCGAGACGCTGTGCAACCTCGCCGGGACGCCGTACGGCGACACGGCGGCGTTCGCGCGCGACGAGGCGCCCGAGGGCCTGCTGGTGTACGTCGAGGCGTCCGAGGACGACGCCGCCACCATCTGCCGGAACCTCCACGGCATGAGGCTGGCCGGGTTCTTCACCGGCGCGAACGCGGTCCTCGTGGGGCGCACCGCCGCCCCCGGCATCAGCTCTCTCACCCAGCACGAGGCGGTCCTCGACGCACTGGGGCCCCTGGGCGTGCCGATCATCGCCGACGTCGAGTGCGGCCACGTGCCGCCGTACCTGCCGATCGTCAACGGCGCCAGGGGGCGGGTGGTCCTGACCTCGTCGTGCAACGAGCTCACGCAGACTCTGGACTGACGCCCGCCTCAGGTCCCGAGGGCGAGCGACAGCAGCGCCCTGCGGCTGTGCGTGGACGTCTTGGCGAAGACGCTCTTCAGGTGGTCCTGGACCGTGTGCTCGGACAGGAACATCCGGTCGGCGAGCTCGCGGGTGTCGACGCCGGTCGCCACGTGGCGAAGGAGATCGCTCTCCCGCGGGGTGAGCCCGAAAGCCCGCGCGAACAGGTCCACCCGTTCCGTGGGAGAAGCCTCCTGGATGGTGACGGCGATGTTGCGGTCATCCGGCTCGTCGGCGTCTCCGATCCGGGCCGCACGAAGCGTCAGCCAGAGGCCGTCGGAGAGATGCACCCTGGCGTAGGGCGGGCTCGCGTCGACGCCGGCCTCGTGGGCCAGGAGCTGCGCCGCGACGTTGTAGGCGCTCGCCGGGACCGGGACCCGGTCCTCCGAGGTCGGGACGAGAAGCCTCAGGTACTCCTGCGTCTCGGGGGTCTGCCCCAGGATGTCGAGCTGCGGCGACAGGAGGAGGACTACGGGTCCGTGACGGCGGGCCTCGTCCGGCGAGCGGGCGACGAAGCTGTCGGCCTGGCAACGCCGCAGCGCGCCGGTCACCGGTGTCAGCACTTCGGCCAGGAACGACGCCTCGTCCTCGCTGAACCCGGCCAGGGGGTCGCACCGCCAGAGGTCGAGGAACCCCCAGCAGCCGAACGCGTCCCGGAAGGCGAGGGACGCGATGTCGCCGACGTCGTAGGCGACCAGCAGCTCTCGCCAGAGGAGGCTGCGCGTCAGGTCGCCGTCCGTCGCCTCGCGAAGTCGTCCGACCGACCCGGTGTCGATGCCGGTCCAGCGGTTCACCACGGTGAGGTACTTGAGACGGATCAGCCTCGGAAGCTCGGTGGCACAAGGGACCTCGGCCAGGGGCGAGGAGCCGACAGACGTCTCGGGATCGGTCAGCAGCCAGACGTAGGCGTCGAAGCCGACGGCCCGTCGGACCTCCTCGAGCACCTCTCTCCGCAGCGCCCGCGCATCGTCGACGGAGTCGCAGATCCTCTGGATGCGCGCCGCAGCCGTTGACCGCGCCACGATCTGACACTACGCCCGCCGTGTCACGACGGTCCGGTTGTCGGTGGCAGTCTCCCAAGACCCCAGGAAGCTGGGATGGGCACGGACAGGACGGCTTCCTACGTTTGACGAGACAGCATCACGTCATTCCGGAGGAGCCACGATGCCAACCCTTCACATCGAACACCCGGTCGTGGACTTCGACGTCTGGAAGGCCGCCTTCGAACGCTTCGCGGAGGTCCGCGTCGAGTCCGGGGTGCGTGGGCACCGGATCCAGCGGCCCGTCGATGACCCGAAGTACGTCGTGGTCGACCTCGACTTCGACTCGACCGGTGAGGCCGAACGCTTCCTCGCCTTCTTGAGGACCAAGGTCTGGTCCACGCCGAGCAACGCCCCGGGTCTGCGTGGGACCCCGCAGACGAGGATCCTCGAGCTCGCCGAAGCTCGGTGACCCCGGTTCAGTGCAGCCGCACCCGCGGGTCGAGGAAGGCGTAGACCACGTCCACGGCGATGTTCGCCACCACGACCGCAGTCGAGGCCACGAGCACGATGCCGATGATGACCGGTAGGTCCTGCTGGATGATCGCGTCGTACGACGTCTTGCCCAGGCCTGGAAGGCTGAAGATCGTCTCGGTGACGATCAGACCGCCCACCAGCTGGCCGAGGTCGATGCCGAACTGGGTCACGACCGGCGTGAGCGCGCTTCGCAGCCCGTGCCGGTAGATCACGCGGTTCTCCGAGAGCCCCTTGGACCGGGCCGTCCTGATGTAGTCCTCACCGAGGACGTCGAGCATGGAACCGCGCGTCAGTCGCGTGTAGATCGCTGCCGACAGCAACGCCACGGTCAGCCACGGGAGGATCAGGTGGTTGAACCAGGGCCAGACCCCGTCGCTCAGCGGAACATAGCCCCCCGCCGGGAACCAGTCGAATCCCGCGAGCGTGAGCTGGAAGTAGAGGAAGTAGAGCAGAACGAGACCGAGGAGGAACGACGGCATCGAGTAGAAGAACAGTGAGAACACCGTCAACGACCGGTCGAGAAGGGTGCGCGGGTGAATGGCGGACATCACGCCGTTGAAGATGCCCAGCGCCAGCCAGATCACCGCTGCGCCGAGCGCCAGCGAAAGCGAGATCGGGAGCGCGTCGCGGATGATCGTGGTGACCGGCAACTGGTAGTAGTAGTCGTAGCCGAGGTCACCGTGCAGGGCGTTGTTCACGAAGGTGAGGTACTGCTTCCACACCGGCTGGTCGAGCCCCAGCCGGTGGTTGATCGCCTCGATGGCCTCTGGGCTCGCCTGGCGGCCGGCCAGCCTCCGCGCGACGTTGCTGGGCGCGATGAAGAACAGCGCGAACACGGCCATCGTGATCAGCCACAACACGACCAGGCCGTTCAGGGTTCTGTAGATCAGGAAGCGCAGCATGGGGACCCCTCACTTCCGCATCAGACGGTCGACGCGCGGGTCGAAGGCGTCGCGCACGCCATCCCCGAGGAGGTTGAACGCGAGAGTGGTGACCACCAGCGCAGCGCCCGGGAACGCCATGAACCACCAAGCGGACTGGTAGTAGTTCCGGGACTCGTCGATCATCCCGCCCCAGTCGGCGGTCGGGGGAGGCACCCCGAGGGCCAGGAAGGACAGTGTCGCCTGGGTGACGATGACGACGGGGATCAGCAGGGTCGTGTAGACGATGATCTGAGCGAGGACGTTGGGCAGGATGTCCACGGTCATGATCCGCAGGTCTCCGGAGCCCAGCGAGCGGGCGGCCTCGATGTACTCCCGCTCCTTGATCGAGAGCACCTGTCCTCGCACGATGCGGGCCATGGACGCGAAGCCGAAGAATGCGATGACCAGCACGGTGATCGTCAGGCTGGGCCCGGTGATGGAGACCAGCGAGATCGCGGCAAGCAGGAACGGGATCGACAGGACGACGTCGATCAACCGGGCGATCACGGTGTCCGCGATCCCGCCGAGGAACCCTGCCGTGAGTCCGAAGACGACGCCGAGCATGACGGTCAGCAACGTGGCGACCACGCCGACGCCGAGAGAGACTCGGGCGCCGTACGCGACGCGGACCAGGATGTCACGGCCGAGGTCGTCCGTGCCGAACAAGAAGGTCCTGCTCGGAGCCAGTGGCAGGCCGTCCGGGGACAGCCCGATCTGGCGGTACTGCTCGTTCGGCGGATGTCCGGTCAGCAAGGCGAAGACCGGGGCGAAGATCGCGATCAGGAAGAGGAGCCCGATGACCACGAGCGAGCCCATCGCCACGCGATCCTTGCGAAGCCTTCTCCATGCGAGCAGCCACGGGCTCCTTCCTTCGATTGCCTCAGGCGTCTCGGCGGGAATGGTGTCGACCGTCGTCATGGCTTGGCTCCTGCGCTTGTGGGGCCCTCGAGGTCGAACTCGGTGTCACTGATCGCCGGAGTGGCCAGACTCAGGTCCTCACCCACCTCGACCGGGTGAAGGCAGGCAGTGCTGTGCTCAGGCGGGTCTTGCAGCACCGGCTCGAGGGGCGGGTCGATCTCGACACAGTTCTGCTGCGCTTTCGGACAGCGAGGATGGAAGCGACAGCCGGTCGGGGGGTTCGCCGGAGAGGGGAGGTCGCCGACGAGCACGATCCGCTCGCGGCTGTCGGCGGAGTCCGGGTCGGCCGGCGGGAGTGCCGACAACAGGGCACGGGTGTAGGGGTGCCTGGTCTGGTCGAAGATCGCGTCGGCCGGGGCGGTCTCGATGATCTTGCCGAGGTACATCACGGCGATCCTGTCGCTGACGTGCCGGACAACCGACAGGTCGTGAGTGATGAAGAGATACGTCAGGTGCAGCTCTTTCTGAAGGTCGGTGAGGAGGTTGATGACCTGTGCCTGGATGGAGACGTCGAGAGCGGAGACAGGCTCGTCGCAGACGATGAGCTTGGGTCGCAGCGCCAGGGCTCGCGCCACCCCGATGCGCTGCCGCTGGCCGCCGGAGAAGTCCGCGGGGAAGCGGTTGTAGTGCTCAGGGTTGAGCCCCACCATCTCCATCAGCGTCTGAACGTCTCGCTTGCGCTCGGACGAGCCGCCGATGCCGTGGATGGCGAAGGCGTCGCCGATGATCGAGCCGACCCGGCGCCGCGGGTTCAGCGATCCGTAGGGGTCCTGGAAGATCACCTGCATCTCCCGGCGCAGCGGACGCATCTCCCGCCGAGAAAGCGAGGTGATGTCGCGGCCGTTGAACATCACCTGGCCGCCGGTCACGTCGTACAACCGCGTGAGGCAGCGGGCCAGGGTCGACTTGCCGCAGCCGGTCTCGCCCACCAGGCCGAGGGTCTCGCCCGGGAAGATCTCGAGCGAGACCCCGTCCACTGCCCGGAGCGAGCCCGCGTTGCGCGAGAACGCTCCTGTCCGGTGGAGGGGGAAGTGCTTGTGCACGTCGACCGCCTGGAGCAGCGGAGCCGCCTGCACTGTTTCGGTCTTCACCTGGCTTCCTCCTTGGCGAGAAGGCCCTCACGCTGCTTTCGCCGCTCGTGCACCTCCGGAGATAGCCAGCACGCCGATCGATGTCGTGGGTCTGCGAACACCTCTGCGAGGGGTGGTGTCTGGGTGCGGCAGCGGTCGAAGGCGTAGGGGCACCGTGCCGCGAAAGGGCAGCCCCGGGGGAGGTTGATCAGGCTCGGAGGGGAGCCCGAGATCGGGGTCAGGCGCTCCCGACTGCCACCGCGACCCGGAAGGGAGGCGAAAAGGCCTTCGGTGTAGGGGTGGTGGTGCTGGTAGAAGATCTCCCTCCGGGGCGCCTGCTCCATGGCGCTCCCGGCGTACATCACCACGACGTCGTCGGCCATCTCCGCCACCACACCCAGATCGTGGGTGATGAGGATGATGGCGGTGCCGAACTCTTCCTGAAGACGGCGCATCACGGTGAGAACCTGCGCCTGGACCGTGACGTCGAGGGCTGTGGTCGGCTCGTCGGCGATCAGCAGGTCCGGGTTCAGGGCCATGGCCATCGCGATCATCACCCGTTGTCGCATCCCACCCGAGAACTGGTGCGGGAAGTCGTCGATCCGGTCGGCGGCGTACGGGATGCCCACCATCTCCAACAGCTGGGCGGCGCGCTCTCGTGCCTTTTGCCGGCTGACCGACTTGTCGTGGGAGCGGATCATCTCCACGATCTGCCACCCGACCCGGTAGGCCGGGTGCAGGCTCGACAGCGGGTCCTGGAAGATCATCCCGATCCGCACTCCACGGACTTCCCGCAGCTGCGAGTCCGACGCCTGGATCAGGTCGTCACCGTCGAAGTAGGCGCGCCCGGTGACCTTGGCCCCGCGGGTGAGGCCGGTGATCGTCTGTGTCGCGACGCTCTTGCCGGAACCGGACTCACCCACGATGCCCAGGGTCTCCCCGCGGTCCACCTCGAAGGTGAGACCGCGGACCGCCTGCACGACCCCGTCGTCGGTGCTGAAGGACACGTGCAGGTCCTGCACCTCGAGGAGGGCCACAGCCATCAGCCGCCCTGCATGTCGGCGCTGAGCCAGACGTTCGCCGCGTCGAAGTTCTGGATGCTGGAGATGTAGATCGCGTTGTTCACCTGCTTCGCGTGGTAGTTCGCGTTGAGCGGGCTGGTGATGGGGTAGAACACCGCGTCCTCCATGACCAGCCTGTCCGCCTCTGCCCACAGGTTCAGCGACTCCTGCTCCGACGCGGACGTCCTCGCCTGCTCGATGAGGTCGTTGGCCTTGGGGTTGTCGTAGAAGCCGAAGTTGCTGCCGATCGGCGGGAAGGCCGGCTGGCCCGCGAACAACGGCCCGAAGTACGAGAGCGCCGCGTTGCCGTACCAGTCGGGTCCCCAGCCCGCGAGCGCAAAGTCCCACACGCCGGTCTTCGCGGACTCCGGGTTCTGGAGGTACTTCGTGAGGAAGTCGGCGTCCGGCGCCCCCACTCCTTCAACCTTGATGCCGACCTTCGACAGGTCCTGCTGGACGGTCGCGAAGCTCTTCCGGCTTCCTTCCGACGCGGGGCGGTAGAGCAGCTTCAGTGTCAGCCCCTTCGCGACACCGGCCTCGGACAACAGCTGCTTCGCTTTGTCGGCGTCGTAGGGGTAGAGGTCGAAGTTCTCCGACCCCTTGATCTCAGGCGGCAGCACGTGCGTCAGTGGTGGGTTGAGCTTCGGACCGCCGAGAACCTGGATGATGTTGTCCCGGTTGATGGCGTGCTCGAGCGCCTGGCGCACCTTGAGGTCCGCCATGACCTTGTTGTTGTTGGGCGAGATGGTGTTGAAGACGATGTACGGGTTCGACGAGGCTGTCGGGCCGAGGGAGAACTGCGGGTCCTTCGAGGAGATCAGACGAGGCGTCTGCGAAGGTGGCACGAGCACGTCCCACTGCATGTCGGCACTGGGGGTGCCGGTCTCGAGCTGTTGCTGGACCGAGTCCTGGCTGATGCTCTCGTTGATGACGACCTTGTCGACGTAGGCCTTGCGGATCGGGTCAGAGGACGCCTCCCACGCGGGGTTGCGCACCATGACGATCTCCTTGGTCGGGTTCCACGACTCGATGCTGTACGGGCCGTCCGAGACCTGGTTCTGGCCGAGCTGCTGGCTGCCAGGCAGGTACTTCAGCACTTCCTCGGGGGCGGGCGAGAACGCATTCATCGTGAGCATGTCGACGAAGTAGGTTGCGGGGCTGGTCAGCTTGAAGACCACGGTCAGGTCGTCCTTTGCCTGCAACCCCGGGAAGTCGTTGCCGTCGATGTACTCCTGGATTGCCGCAGGCGTCTGCTGAACCTTGGCGAACCCGTCGCAGAACGCCTGGAACCCCTCTAGCAGGGATGCGTAGTCCGGGAGCCCGCCGAAGGGCGCGACCGGGTTGCAGGTCCGCTTCACGCCACGCACGAAATCCTCCGCGGTCACCTGGCGCGCCGGGTCCGTATCCCATTTCGCGCCCTCGCGGATCTTGATCGTGTAAGTCATACCGTCTGCGCTGATGCCACCGTTGTCCGTCGTCGGAATCTCGGTGGCAAGGTCGGGTGCGGCGGTGTTGGTCTTGTTCTCGATCGCGGGAAAGGTGAACAGCTGGCGGCTCCACAGGCGGAGGAGCTGGGAGTCGACGGAGTAGTAGGACGCGTTGGGGTCCATGTAGCTGACATCACCGTCACCGAGCATGTTGAGGGTGCCGCCCTTCACCGGCTGCCCCTCAGGGCCACCCCCGCCGGTACCTCCGCCGTTGCTGCTGCAGGCCCCTGCGGCTAGGAGTGCCGCGACGAAGAGTGCGGTCAGTCCGGTACGACGTTTCTTGTGCTGGTTCATGCCGTTTCCCCTGTCAGACCTTCGATGTGAGCGCCAGGGCGCCGGTGGTCGGCTGGCCGGAACCACCTGCTTCGGACGGTACGAAGAAGGAGGTCTGTCGGCCATGGCGGACGGCGAAGCGACACAGAAACGACAAGCTTCCGTCATATTGCGGGTGGCCATGTGTCGAACGGGTGACGCCATGTCACGATCAGGACTCGGCCGCCGCTGATGGTCGGAAGCCGGAGTAATACTGACCTCGTGGCCCGGAGTGTGCTTCTCGTCGAGGACGACCCGCGGATTCGGCGGGTGCTCCACCTTGCCCTGCAGGACGAGGGGTACGCCGTCATGGAGGCCGCCACGGGGGACGAGGGCCTGCGAGTCCTCACCGGATGCGGCCCCGACGTGGTGCTCCTCGACCTCATGCTCCCCGACACCGACGGCTTCGCGGTCTGTCGTCGGATCCGGCGGGAGAGTGACGTCCCGGTCATCATGGTGAGCGCGCGAACGGACAGCCACGACGTCGTCGCGGGCCTCGAGGCCGGTGCCGACGACTACGTCACGAAGCCGCTGGTCGCGAAGGAGCTCTCCGCCCGGATCCGAGCGCTGCTGCGCCGCACCGAGCCGCTCAACGGCGGTCCGCGCAGCATCCAGGCGGGTGACCTCGAGATCCACGTCGACGAGGGCCTCGTGCTCCGGGACGAGAAGCCGCTCGCCCTGACGCGCACCGAGTTCCGCCTGCTTGCCGAGCTGGCCCGTGCCGACGGGAAGGTCTGCAGCCGCGAGTACCTCCTCGAGCGCGTGTGGGGCTACGGCTACTTCGGCGACAGTCGCATCGTCGACGTACACATCCGGCGGCTGCGGGGCAAGGTCGAACGTGACCCCGGCAACCCACGGCTCGTCGTCACTGCTCGGGGACTGGGCTACCGGCTGGTGAGGTGACCGTGCCAGGGGGACTCGCGGGGGTGAAGCGCAGACGCTGGGGGCTGGGGGACCGGGTCGCGGTCGGGTTCGCCGTCATGGCGCTGACGCTCGCCACGATCCTCGCTGGTGCCACCTGGGTCCTCGTGTCGTCGTACGTCAACCGGCACCAGGAGACGACCGCAGTCGCCGAGACGACCGGCGACGCGCTGTTCCTGGACACCGCGCTGAGGTCGGGCGCGCGTCCCAGCACGAAGCTCATCGACCGCCTCGAGAACTCACCGGGCATCGCGGCGTTGATCCGGTTCGACGGACACAGCTACCAGAACTCCACGGCGAGGGAGCTGGGACTGCCTTCCGACCTGGCGGTCGACACCTCCGCAGGCGAGATCCGCTCGATCCGGACGACGGTCGGCGGACGCGGCTTCCTGGTGGTGGGAGTCCCACTGCAAGGTGCGGAGAACTTCCTGCTCGAGCTCTACCCGCTGCTCGACCTCCAGAGCACGATGGACACCCTTTGGGTCATTCTTGTCGCCGGCGTCGTCGGTGCGGGCTTCGTCGGACTCGTCACCGGAAGGGCAGCGAGCCGACGGATGCTCAGACCGCTGACCGACGTCAGCACGGTCGCCGCAGCGATCGCCCACGGCAACCTGTCGGCCCGGCTGAGCGCTGATACGGACCCGGACCTCGATTCCCTCGCCAGGTCTTTCAACCGCACGGCGGCGGCGCTGGAACGTCGTGTCCATGCCGACAACCGGTTCGCAGGCGACGTGAGCCATGAGCTCCGCACGCCGCTGACCACGATGATCAACTCGATCGTGCTGCTGCAGAACCGTCGCTCCGAGTTCCCGCCGGACGTCGTGGAGCCCCTCGACCTGCTGACCGAGGACCTCCAGAGGTTCCGCAGGCTCGTGGTCGACCTGCTCGACATCTCCCGCTCCGACGGAGGCAAGGGTGACTCGCTCGAGCCGGTGGTCGTCGCGGACCTCATCAGGCATGCGGCAGATGCTGCGGCAGGACGCCGGGTCGCGGTCGTCGAGCCCGCTGCCGAAAGGGTGGTGCTCAGAGGCGACAAACGACGGCTGGAACGGGTGGTCAGCAACCTCGTCGAGAACGCCGACGTCCACGGGGGCGGCTGTGACGTGGTCTGCGTGTCGAGGAGGAACGGCGCGATCAGGGTGCAGGTGGACGACCACGGGCGAGGCGTCCCCGAGCAGCACCGCGAGCGGATCTTCGAGCGGTTCGCCCGCGACGGAGCGAGTCGTGGTCCCGGTGTCGGGCTAGGGCTCGCGATCGTCGCGCAGCACGTGCACTGGCACGGGGGAGAGGTGTGGGTAGAGGACCGGCCGGAGGGCGGGGCCAGGTTCGTCGTGGAGCTGCCGGTCAGGCCCTGAGCAGGGTGGCGGGCGCGGCCGCGCGATGGCGTCGGGTGCTGGTCAGGAGCTACCGGCGGCCACCGTGGCGGCTGTGGTGGCCGCGAAGACCGCAGCCATCATCTCGTCGATCGCCATGCGCACCGCTTCCGATCCCCAGCTGCCCTCGGCAACGGCCTTGGCGTTGTCCTTCATCTCCTTCTTGGTGATCCCGACGGAGGCGGGGTCCACGACCTTCGGCACCACCTTGAGGGCATGGAGCAGCGAGACGAGAGCTCCTGCCCGCAGGTCGTCGGTGGCGCCCACGCGCAAGGCGTGGGTCACCGCCCTCCGGACGGAGTCTTCGTGCGAGGCGTCGACGGTCGGCCACTGGTGCCTGGGCAGGATGCCGAGGGTCTTCCCGCTTTCCTCGCGGAGAGCTCCCCGTTCGACCAGGCGGGTGTAGAGCCGACCGCGGAGGCCCTTGCCCAAGGCAGGAACCACGTCCTTGGGCTTCTTGCCCTGCTTCTTCTCCAGGTGTGCGAGCGCTTCGTCGAGGAGGGCGTCCGAGGTGGGGCTCGGGTCCCGCACGACCAGCCGCCCCTGTCGCACTGCCTCCGATTCCCCCGCCACGTCCACCCGGTTCGCGAAGGTGAGCTCGATGAGCATCGCGCCGCCGAGCGCCACGTCGACGGCGCTGGAGGAGGTGGACAGCTTGCCGGTCCGGTCGTCGGTCAGCAGCAGCAGGAGGTCCTCGGCGATGAGCATGACTTCACGGTAGTCCCCGAGTTCCCCGGTCCGAGCGATCGAACGAACGTCGTCGAGGCCGCGGCATCGGTCGCCGTAACCCCGGAGATTCGCGTTCGTTATCCGGTATGCGTGGCCTTACTCCGGGCATCAAGCGGACACATCGGGGTAATGGCGACGCACTGATCGCCCCACAGCTGTCGCACGATTCGTCGTGGGGACATCGAGGGGGAAACACGATGCAGCCCGGACTCGGGCGTAGGGGGACTCATGAAACGCAGCGTCAGCTTGTCTCGATGGCTAGCCATCCCGACCGTCTTCTTCGTCATGGTTCTGGGCGGACTGTCCATGAGCCCGGCCAGCGCGGCACCCGGCAACGGAGACGGGCACGCCCACCAAGCCGCCAAGGCGCACGCCGCCGGCAAGGCGCACGCCGGCGGCAAGAGGGACGCCAAGGGCATGGGCGGCAAAGCCGAGGGTGGAAACGGCAGCGGCACGACCACCGTCAAGCACACCAGGCCCAACTCCTACCAGGCTCAGGCCGACCCTGACGGTATGGACAACGGAGGCGTGGACCAGGCCGGCGGACAAGGCGGCACGGTCGGCTCCCAGGATGGCAACAACGGGTCCGGCAACGACGCCGACTGCGAGGACGACAACCGGGGCAAGGGCGTTCCCGGCCACTGCAAGAAGCGCGATGACACCTCCGCTCCCGCAAAGACCGGACCCGCAGCCGACACCGAGGAGAGCGAGTCGGACGAGGACTCGGCTCCGGTGACGCCGAATGACGCCATCGGCACGCCGCCTGGGGAGCAGGCCCTGACGCCGGGCATCGACCTCACCGCTCCGGTAGCGAACGAGGTGGCGGGAGTCTCCGCCGAGATCGATGCCTCGGGAACGCCTGCTGAGGTCGCCGCGGTCTCCGCTGAGCGATCGGGCGTGGTGAACCGGTCGGCGACCGGGCTCCTGGCTCAGGCAGGGATCCTCCCGCAGACCGGACTGGCCAGGGATCTGACGCTGGTCGGCCTGGCCGGTCTCGCACTGGCCCTGGCCGGCGGCGCCGTGCTCGCTCTTCAGCGAAGGGCCGTCAGCCGCACCTAGGCCGGTCATTCGGCCTTTTGTGAGAAGCACGGCGGTCCTGTCGGGCCGTCGTGCTTCTCTGTCTCCACGGCAGCAAGTCTTTCCTCCCTTCGCCGTCGAGCAACTGGGATGTTGCGAGTGCGACGGCGTCGGCGTACCGAGCATCGACGAATAGGTCAGGAGCAGTCGTCGCACGTGCCCGTGGCAGGCAGCTTCAGGAAGCAGGTCGGGCAGGTACCGTAGTCGGCCGTGACTTTGACCGTGCCGCCGCCACCGTGCCCGATGTTGTTGATCGGATGGGTGACTCCCCAGAGCCCGGTTCCGCGACCGCTCTCCCAGTACGAGGCGTCGTCGCCAACGGCCTCGCGAACCTCCGCCTCGGAGCGGAAGCCGTTGGTCCACCCGAAGTTGATCTGGAGCGCCGGGCCGCCGTCGGCTCGGACTGCCTTGATGTAGCCGGCTCGATCTTCATACCGGCTGATCCCGACGTGCTCGCAGAAGCGACGGATGAGGGCGTGGTTCTCGTCGGGGATCTGGTGGGAGGCCAGGGCGTCGGCCAACGACCTGAAGACCCGGTCCGCACCGTCCGGGCCGTTGGTCACTGGATCCCCCGGACTTGGCGCCAGCGTTTCGCCTGCTCGGTGTTCATTGCCCAGTGAACCTCTTGGGAACCAGGCTTGCCCTTGGCTAGGAGCGGCCAGATGTGGTCGCCCTTGGAGTCAAGAGGGACGTTGGGGTAATTGGCCTTGAGATGGCGCGTGATCTTTCGCGGTGCGTCGCGCCACTCGTTGATGGACATGCCGGTGCGCTCAGCGACTTCGGAGGTCGAGAGCCAGTGATGGTCGGTGCCAACGACCTCGCAGCAAGCGTCCATCGCCAGCGTCCAGCGTTTAGCGGTCTCGCTGGTGCCCTCGGACAGGGCCCGGAGATCGTCGATGGACCAGGGAGTCCAAGATTCAAGCTGAGCGTCGTGGGCGTTGACACTGGCCGTGCCGGGGATTTCGGGGGAGACGCTCACTTCGGTTGTCGCGTCCGACCGTCCCGCTTCACGGTCGGCTACGAGTGCGGTGATTTCGGCGTAGTCCTCAAGTCGAACCAGGACGGGAACCCACTTCGACATTGCAGTCCTTCTGTTGTTGGTTTGGTTTGTCCATAACTATACGGACTACAAACGGACTGACAATGGAGTTGGGGGGCGCCGTGTTGTTGCGTGCCAACAGGTTCGCAGCAGCTCAATCGAATCTCCCGCGGTATTACTGCGGTATTTGGGCGTCCACGGACCAACGAAAGTGGCCCCTGAACCTGCGTTCGTGCAGGTCAGGGGCCACTTGGTGGTTACGACGAGTCTCAGATGTCGAAGTAGAGCTCGAACTCGTGCGGGTGCGGGCGCAGCTGCAGCGGTGCGATCTCGTTCTGGCGCTTGTAGTCGATCCACGTCTCGATCAGGTCGGGGGTGAAGACGCCACCCTCGAGCAGGTAGTCGTGGTCGGCCTCGAGCGAGTCGAGGACCGCGCCGAGGCTGGCGGGCACCGTCTCGATGTCGGCGTGCTCGTCCGGCGGGAGCTCGTAGAGGTCCTTGTCGATCGGCTGCGGGGGCTCGATCTTGTTCTTGATGCCATCGATGCCGGCGAGCAGCATCGCCGAGAACGCCAGGTACGGGTTCGACGACGGGTCGGGGCACCGGAACTCGATGCGCTTGGCCTTCGGGTTCGCGCCGGTGATCGGGATCCGGATGCAGGCGGAACGGTTGCGCTGGCTGTAGACCAGGTTCACCGGCGCCTCGAAGCCGGGCACCAGGCGGTGGTAGGAGTTCACCGTCGGGTTCGTGAAGGCGAGCAGCGACGGGGCGTGCTTGAGCAGGCCGCCGATGTAGTAGCGCGCCATGTCGGACAGGCCGGCGTACCCGGACTCGTCGTAGAACAGCGGCTCGCCGTTGTTCCAGATCGACTGGTGGCAGTGCATGCCGGAGCCGTTGTCGCCGAAGATCGGCTTCGGCATGAAGGTCGCGGTCTTGCCGTTGCGCCACGCGACGTTCTTGACCATGTACTTGAACTTCATCACGGCGTCCGCCGAGGCGAGCAGCTCGTCGAAGCGCCAGTTGATCTCGGCCTGGCCCGCGGTGCCGACCTCGTGGTGGGCCCGCTCGACGACCAGGCCGGCCTTCTCGAGCTCGACGACGATCTCGTCGCGCAGGTCACCGAAGTGGTCGTACGGCGCCACCGGGAAGTAGCCGCCCTTGTACTTCACCTTGTAGCCGCGGTTGTTGACCTCGGAGCCGGTGTTCCAGGCGCCGGCCTCGGAGTCGATGTGGTAGTAGCCGGCGTTCTGGCTGGTCTCGAAGCGCACGGAGTCGAAGACGTAGAACTCGGCCTCGGGGGCGAAGTAGGCGGTGTCGCCGATGCCGCTGCTCTTGAGGTACGCCTGCGCCTTGCGGGCGATGTTGCGCGGGTCGCGGCTGTAGGCCTCACCGGTGAGCGGGTCGTGGATGAAGAAGTTGACGACCAGCGTCTTCTTGTCCCGGAACGGGTCGAGGTAGGCCGTGGTCGGGTCGGGGAACAGCGACATGTCCGACTCGTGGATGGCCTGGAAACCGCGGATCGAGGAACCGTCGAAGTTGAGCCCGTCCTCGAAGACCGAGGTGTCGAAGGACGACACCGGAACGGTGAAGTGCTGCATGACGCCGGGGAGGTCGCAGAAACGTACGTCGACCATCTCGACGCCTTCGTCCTTGATGTACTTCAGGAGCTCGTCGGCGTTTGCGAACATTCGTCCTCCTTGGCCGCCTGGCTTGCGGCCGAGATCTCATTCGAAGAATCACGCGATGCGGCGCTGCACCACTGCCCTCGAAACTATGTACGGGCGGTTAAGTGACCGTATCCCGTTTGTTTCACGCGTGTAACAGTCTGGGCTTTGGATCACAGCGCGGGCGCTGCACGTCCCGCAGGTAGCGTTGCCGTCGTGAGTGACTCCCATCCTTCAGCGGCTGCAGGTCCGGCCTACCCGGGAGAGCGGCTCGGGCTCCCCGAGGAGGGCCCCGGCTCGGTCGCCGGCTGGGGCCGCCGGATCGCTGCTTTGTCCCTGGACTGGCTGGCCTCCATGCTGACCGCAGCCGCTTTCATCGGCACGGATGTCTGGACCGGCCAGGGACTCGACAGGTGGGCGACGATGGGGGTATTCCTGATCGAGGCGACGTTCCTGACCGCTCTCCTCGGCGGCTCCTTCGGCCAGCTGCTGGTCCGGGTGGTCGTCGTCCGGGTCGACGGCAAGCCGGTCACAGTGCTCGACGCCTTCCTGCGGACGTTCCTGATCTGCCTCGTCATACCGCCGCTGGTGTTCAACCGCGACCAGAGAGGCCTTCACGACATGGCCGTGAAGACGGTGACCCTGCGCCGGTAGCCGGGACCAACGCCCCTGCCCGAGGTCTGGGTCCGCTCCTAGCGTGAGGAGCAGAAGCAGACTCTTCGGGAGGTGAGCCATGTTCGCGAACCGTGCCGATGCGGGCCGTCAGCTTGCCCGGAGCGTCGAGCACCTGCGAGGACCCGACACGGTTGTCCTCGGCCTGCCTCGCGGCGGGGTTCCCGTGGCCTTCGAGGTCGCCTCTGCGCTCGACGCACCCTTGGACGTGATCGTCGTACGCAAGCTCGGCGTGCCCTTCCAGCCCGAGCTCGCAATGGGGGCGGTGGGCGAGGAAGGCGTGCTGGTGCTCAACCCCGACGTGGTGCGACTAGCCCACGTGAGCGAGGCCGAGATGGCGTCGGTGGAACGACGTGAGCTCGCCGTCGTCGAGGAGCGCGCTGCCCGGTTCCGTGCGGGCCGGCCGCGGACCTCCCTCGAGGGCAAGACCGCCCTGGTCGTCGACGACGGTGTCGCGACGGGGGCGACCGCGCGGGCGGCCTGCCGCATCGCGAGGGCCCAGGGAGCCGCGCGCGTGGTCCTCGCCGTACCGGTCGGCCCGATGGACGTCGCCGAGCGGTTCCGTGACGAGGCGGACCAGGTCATCTGCCCGAACCAGCCTTACGAGTTCTACGCCGTCGGCCAGTTCTACGCCGACTTCGCGCAGACCACCGACGACGAGGTCACCACGCTGATGGAGCGTCGGGCAACGACGCAGGGCGTCGGTCGGCCGGCCTCCGCGGGCCGACCCAGTGTGGACGAGGACCTGCGGATCTCCCTCGGGACGCTCGACCTCGAGGGACGACTCGTGATCCCTGAAGGGGCGTTAGGCGTCGTGCTGTTCGCGCACGGGAGCGGGAGCAGCCGGCACAGTCCGCGCAACCGGTACGTCGCCGAGGTGCTCCAGCAGGCCGGTATCGGGACGCTGCTCTTCGACCTGCTCACCACCACCGAGGAGCACGACCGCAGCATGGTCTTCGACGTGGAGCTCCTCGCCGAGAGGCTCAGCGGCGTGACGTCCTGGCTGCGCGGTATGCCTGCGGTGGCCGGCCTCCCGATCGGCTACTTCGGGGCGAGCACCGGTGCCGCGGCCGCGTTGTGGGCCGCCGCCGCGCCCGACCCGGAGATCGCGGCCGTCGTCTCCCGCGGAGGACGTCCCGACCTCGCGATCCCTCGGATCCACGAGGTCCGGGCACCGACGCTGCTCATCGTCGGAAGTCGCGACTCGATGGTCCTCGACCTGAACCGCGAGGCCCAGCGGCACATGCGGTGCGAGAACAAGCTGGCCGTCGTGCGAGGGGCCACCCACCTGTTCGAGGAGCCCGGCACGCTTGCCGAGGCCGCCGGCCTGGCTCGCGACTGGTTCAGGAGCCACCTGCGGCAGGTCGTTCCAGTCTGATCTGGGCGACGTCGAGGTAGCCCGCGCGGAAGCCGGCCTCGCAGTAGGCGAGGTAGAACTCCCACATGCGGCGGAAGGTCTCACCGAAGCCCAGCGTGGAGACGCTCGGCCAGCTCGTGAGGAACTGCTCGCGCCACAGGCGCAGGGTGTGCGCGTAGTGCTGGCCCATCGGGAACACGTTCGCGACCGCCAGCGAGGTGTGCTCGCCGACCACCTGCTCGATCGCCTCGAGCGAGGGGAGCAGCCCGCCGGGGAAGATGTACTTGTGGATCCACGTGTAGGTGTCGCGTGTTGCGAGGTAGCGGTGGTGCTCGAGCAGGATCGCCTGGATCGCGACCTTGCCGCCCGGTGCGAGGAGTGAGTCGATCGCCGAGAAGTACGTCGGCCAGTACCTCTCGCCGACGGCCTCGATCATCTCGACACTGACCACGGCGTCGAACTGCCCCGACTGGTCCCGGTAGTCGCGGAGGGCGATCTCGACCCTGTCGGAGACCCCCGCGGCGTCGACGCGCTGCTGGGCGAGTGCGGCCTGCTCGGAGGAGATGGTGATGGTCGTGACCTGCGCTCCGCGCTGGGCGGCCCGGATCGCCAGCGTGCCCCAGCCGGTGCCGATCTCGAGGACACGGCTGCCGGGAACCACCCCCGCCGCGTCGAGGATCGCGTCGACCTTGCGCAGCTGAGCCTCCTCGAGGTCCGCCGTGGTGGGTGCGGGGTCGAGGGTCTCGAACAGGGCCGAGGAGTACGACAGGGAGGAGTCGAGGAACGAGGCGAACATGTCGTTCGACAGGTCGTAGTGCCGCTCGATGTTCTTCCGCGCCCCGGTCCTGGTGTTCTCCGGGTTGAGGCCCCGGGGGAGCACCGCGTGGCGCAGCCGGTAGAAGGCGGGAGGGACGAGGTCGGTCAGCCGCTTCGCGAAGGGCGTGAGCGCGTCCGCGAGGTCGGTCCCTGGTGCCGCGGCCCACTCGCCTGCCATGTAGGACTCCCCGAGACCGATCATCGGGCTGGCCCCGAGACGTGCGAGGAACGGCCTCGGCAGGTTGACGTCGATGGTCGGCTGCCCACCCCCGCCGTACACCTCGCCCGTGGCGAACCGTGCGGTGACCGGCACCTTGCGCAGGATGCGCGGCAGCACCTGCTTCGTGACCCGAGCGCGGAGGCCGTACGACGGAGCGGCGGGAAGGTCCCAGGAGGCGTTGTCCTCGGGCCCGGCGAGTGTGTCGGGGCCGGTGGCGCCCGGTGTGCTGAGTGCGGTCATGACAAGCCTTTCGGGGCCTGGTGCGGAGGTCGTGGGACGACGGGAAGCCGCCGGAGCCACAGCCGGATGCCGTGCCAGCGGATCAGCGCGGAGACCCGCTGGGAGGGAAGCGGGTTCGCCAGGACCCGCCTGAGCGTCCGGGCCCGGGTCGCGGGCTCGAGGTCGCCGTGGACGGCTGCGGTGAACAGCGTCGCCCCGTCGGGGGAGGTGAGGGAGATGGCCACCGCCACCTGGTCGTCGGTGAGCCTGGTGGTGATGTCGTAGCGACCCTCGACCGCGAAGAACGGCGAGACGTAGAACGTCTTGTCGGTGCTGGCCGTCCGCCGTTCCACCGACAGGGCGTAGCAGTGCCGCTCGCCGTAGGTGTTGTGGACCTCGGCGAGCACCCCTTCGAGGTCGCCGTGTGCGTCGAAGCAGAAGTAGGTCGTGAGCGGGTCGAACACGTAGCCGAGGCTGCGGGCGTTCGCGAGCATCAGCACCCGGTGCGCCGTCCAGGGCAGCCCCTGTGCCTGGATGAAGCGGCGCGCCTTCGCGACCAACGGACGGTCGTCGTCCGCGCCGAAGTGGTCCTGCGGCCGGATCGAGGCCACGGGCCGCAGCCAGCGGGAGAAGGCGGCGTTGGGGTCGGCGGCGTCGACCAGCCACATCGTCGTACGGTGCGAGAACTCGTACGTGAATGGCCGCAGCCGCCGGTGGTGGACCAGGGCGCGGACCGTTGCGGGGCTCGTGTGGGCAGCGTTCACCAGGTCGCCCCCAGCGCCTGCGCGGCGGCGACGCCCGAGCGGCAGCCGTCCTCGTGGAAGCCCCATCCGTGGTAGGCGCCGGCGAAGGCCAGCCGGTCGCTGTTGAGCGAGGCGAGGCGGGTCTGCGCGGCGACGGACTCCGCCGTGTACGTCGGGTGCTGGTAGGTCATCGTCGCGATCACGTGCTCGGGCGCGGGCCCCACGTCGGGGTTGAGCGTGACGATCAGCGGCTCGGCCTCGGGGTGACCCTGGAGGCGGTTCATCCAGTAGGACACGCGCGTCCGATCGGTCAGGGTGTCGCAGTCCTCGAGCCGGTAGTTCCAGCTCGCGCGGGCCCGGCGCTGTTCGGGCAGCGAGGACTCGTCCCGGTGCAGCCAGGCGACGTTGGTCGAGTAGTCGAACGCCCCGAGCGTCGCCTGCTCCTCCTCGCCCGCGTCGGTGAGCAGGGCGAGCGCCTCGTCGGCGTGGGTCGCGATGACGACCCTGTCGAAGCTGTGGTGCTCGTTCGGCCCGCCCCCGACCGGGATGGTGTCGAGCTCGATGCTCTCCGGCTTGCGGCTCAGCGCGGTCACCCGGGTCCCCGGTCGCACCACGTCGAGACGACGCGTGATCGCCTCCACGTAGGAGCGGGAGCCGCCCACGACCGTGTGCCAGGTGGGGGCGTCCCCGAGCGTGAGGAAGCCGTGGTGCCGGAGGAACGCGAAGAGGTACGCCGCGGGGTAGGCGAGTGCGTCGTTGTGGCCCATCGACCAGACGCAGGAGACCACGGGCAGCGCGTAGTGGGTCACGAAGTGGCGGTCGAACCCGTTCTCGGTGAGGAACTCCTCGTAGGTCTTCTCCGACGTCGGGTGCTCCTCGAGGAACGCGAGGGCCTGCTTCTGGAACGAGCGGACCTGGAGCAGAAGCCGCCAGAACGTGGGGTCGACCGCCCGTCGCCGTTGCGCGAAGATCCCGTCGGCCTTGCGCCCGCCCGTGTAGCTCAGGCCGCAGCCGGAGCAGGAGATGTTCATGCTCATCTCCGTGGGCCGGGTCCGGACGCCGAGCTCGTCGAAGAGCCGGCGCAGCAACGGGTAGGTCCGGTCGTTCAGCACGATGAACCCGGAGTCGACCGGGACGGTGGCGCCCGAGGACAGCGCGACGTCATGGGTGTGCGCGTGGCCCCCGACACGTGGGTCCGCCTCGAAGAGCGTGACATGGTGAGTGCGCTGGAGAAGGTAGGCAGCCGTGAGGCCGGAGATGCCTCCGCCGACGACGGCAACCGTGGGACGCCCGTCGTTGGACGGGCGGGCGTTGTGGTCCTTCGTGTCCCTCATGCCCGTCGTTCGCGGTGAGACGGGCGGCGGATTGGTGGATGACGGTAGAAAGATTGAACGTTCACGGAGCCGGGTCGACCACCTCGAGCCGGACCCGCTTGTTGCCCTTCCCCTTCGACTCGGTGCCGGTGACCACCACGCGCCCCACCTCGGCCGTGCTGAGCACGTGGGTGCCGCCGTCGGCCTGCTTGTCCAGGCCCACGATGTCGATGACGCGAAGCGGGTCGATCTCCCGGGGGATGAGGTTCGCGGCCGTGCGGATCAGGGCGTGGTCCTCGTCGGCGACCTCACGCCCGACGAACTCCACGAGGATCTCCCGGGCAGCGGCGATCTCCTCGTTGATCCGCGCCTCGACCTGTCGCCCGAACTCCGCGGACATCGAGGGGAGCGGGAAGTCGAGGCGGCCTTTGCCGGGATCCATGTTCCCGCCGGTCACTGCGACCTCGTGGTCGGCCCAGATCACCCCGCACAGGATGTGCAAGGCGGTGTGCGTGCGCATGGTCAGGTGGCGGCGGGCCCAGTCGAGCTCGCCGTGGGCTTCGGTGCCCTCGACAGGGAGGGCGTCGGCGGACCCCTCCAGGTCGAGCCAGTGCCAGATGGTCGCGGGGTCCTCACGGTCGCGAGCGACGCGGACCACCTTGCCGGCGCCGCCGTCCCAGAGCAGCATGCCGAGGTCGTGCGGCTGGCCTCCGCCGCCGGGATAGAAGGCGGTACGACGGAGGGCGACCCGGCTCTCCTCGCGGTCCACCCGCTGGACGCTGGTCTCGAACTCGCGCGTGTAGGCGTCGACGGAGAACAGCTCTGAGGCGGCGAGCCCAGGGGGTGCACCCTCGGGTACGCGTCCGGGTACGGCCATGGTCGAGGCTCCCTCATGTCTCGATCGGCGCTGAGTGATCAAACTACTCCGGAGCTCATCGGCAGGTAGCCTCGTCGGGGGATTGCGTCTTTCGTCCGTAACTTGTCAGGGGGTCCGCCATGCGCATCGTGTCTCTCTCGCGCTCAGCTCTCGCGGTGCCGGTCCTGCTGCTCGGTCTCGCCGGGTGCGGTGGGACGGACGCCAGACCGGTGTCCGGTGAGCCGGCAGGCCAGAGCCCGGCGGTCCAGGGCTCCGCGCCTGCCTCCGAGCCCGCCCCGTCCGACGAAGCAGTCAGCGAGGCGCTCGAGTCGGGTGACTCGGCGGGAGTCGGTGCCGCGGGCGAAGGCACCTGGGACAGGTCGACCCTGGTCCCCGCGATGAAGGCGGCCCTGGACGGACAACGGACTGCCCACGTCTCGGTGACCACCGGCGTCACAGGCATGGAGATGCAGGGCGAGGCAGACATCGTGTTCAGGGGTGCCCGCCAGGACATGGTGATGACCATGGACGGGGCCGCCTTCGGGGTCGCGAGCGCCGAGATCCGTATGGTCGACCGGGTGATGTACCTGTCCATGCCGCCGCTGACGCCGCAGGGCAAGTTCGTCGAGGTCCGCCCCGGTGACAAGTCGTCGCCCTTCGCGGCCATGGTGGGGCAGATGCAGGCCGTCGACCCACGGGACACGTTCAAAGCCCTGGCGGCCGGTCTGCGCAGGGTGAAGTTCGTGGCGGAGGAGTCGGTGCACGGCGAGGACCTCGAGCACTACCGCCTGACCGTCGACTTCCGGGCCGCGGCGAAGGCGCTGGGGATGCCCCGGACGTCCGGCGTGCCAAGGACGATCGCCTACGACCTCTGGCTCGACGACAAGGCGCTGATGCGCCGGGTGGAGTTCGAGCTGATGCAGCAGGCGTCGCTGGTCATGGAGACCTCGGACTGGGGTGAGCCCGTGACGGTCAAGGCGCCGCCGCGCAAGGACATCGTGCAGGCGCCGGGGCAGTAGCCCTGCCCGTCGTACCGCCGGTCAGCGGCCCCGCATGTTCTGGCGAGCGCCCTTGAGGTTGGTGGGCATCGGGCCCTTCGGCAGCGGGATGTTCGACCGCGTTGCATCGAGTGCCCGCAGGCGCGCGAGGATGTCGGTGATCTCGGCGGGCTTGACCTTCCGGCCGAGCTTCGTGACGTGCTTGACCAGCTTCGGGAGCGGAACCGCGCCCGCCTGGTCACCCACCACGACCTCGTGGATCGGGGCCTCCGAGGCCACCCGCTCGTGCTTGCGCCGCTCGGCCGAGAGGAGTGGCTTCAGGCGGTTCGGGTTGCCCTCGCCCACCAACACGATGCCGGGCGGGCCGACGACGCGGTGCACGACGTCCTGGTTGCGGTTGAAGGCGATCGCCGGCTCGAGCGTCCAGCCGCGGCGCAGCATGCCGAGGGCGGCCGCGGCCGCGCCCGGCTGGCCCTCGATCTGCTTGAAGCCGGCCCGCTGCGCCCTCCGGCCGAAGACGATGAGCACCGCGAGGACGCCGAAGAGGATCCCGCCGATCAGGTCGAGGATCCAGTGGCCGGGGACCAGCGAGAGGACCCCGAACGTGACCGCCGCGACGAGCAGGAACCAGCCGAGCAGGACCAGCCCGACCTTCGGGTCGGACTGCTTGGTCATCTGGTAGCTGGCGACGATCTGCTTCATGCGACCGTTCTTCGCCGGCTTGGCGGACTTGTCTTTCCTGGCCATCGTGTGTTTGCTGCCTCGTTCGAGTCGTGGGGAAGAGTGCGCCTAGTGTCTCAGACGGTGCGGCCGACGCTCTCGAGAGACGGCTCCCGGCCCTCGCGACGGGCGAGTGCCTGCTGGTAGAGCCGGCCGGCGCGGTACGACGAGCGCACGAGCGGTCCGGACATGACCCCGGCGAACCCGATCTCCATCGCCTCGTCGTGCAGCTCGACGAACTCCTCGGGCTTCACCCACCGCTCGATCGGGTGGTGCCGGACCGAGGGGCGGAGGTACTGCGTGATGGTGACGAGGTCGCAGCCGGCGTCGTGGAGGTCGCGCAGGGCCTGGGAGACCTCCTCACGCGTCTCGCCCATGCCCAGGATGAGGTTCGACTTCGTGACCAGGCCGAACTCGCGCGCCTGGGTGAGTACGTCGAGGGAGCGGTCGTAGCGGAACGCCGGGCGGATCCGCTTGAAGATGCGCGGGACCGTCTCGACGTTGTGCGCGAGCACCTCGGGACGGGACTCGAACACCTCGGCGAGCAGGTCCGGCTTGCCGTTGAAGTCGGGGATGAGGTTCTCGACACCCGTGTCGGGGTTGAGCTCGTGGATCGCGCGGACCGTCTCGGCGTACAGCCAGGCGCCGCCGTCGGGCAGGTCGTCGCGCGCGACGCCCGTGATGGTGGCATAGCGCAGGCCCATCGTGCGCACCGACTCAGCGACCCGGCGGGGCTCGTCGCGGTCGAGCGGCTCCGGCTTGCCCGTGTCGATCTGGCAGAAGTCGCAGCGTCGGGTGCACTGGTCGCCCCCGATGAGGAAGGTCGCCTCGCGGTCCTCCCAGCACTCGAAGATGTTGGGGCAGCCCGCCTCCTGGCACACCGTGTGGAGGCCCTCGGACTTCACGAGTCCCTGGAGCTCGGTGTACTGCGGCCCCATCCTTGCCCGGGTCTTGATCCACTCGGGCTTCTTCTCGATGGGGGTCTGGGCGTTGCGGACCTCGAGGCGGAGGAGCTTGCGGCCGTCGGGGTTGATCGAACCCTTCGGGGCGGCTCCCGGTGTGCTTTCGGCCTGGGGCTGGTCGGCTGTGGGCGCGTGAGTCACCCCGCAACTCTACGCCGGGAGACCGAGCCGCCCCAATCGAGCGGGAGTACGTCGAGAGGGGCGGCTCGGGCCGACAGGGGAGTGGTTCCGAGCGACACATCCTGCTCCAGGGATCTCGCCCGCCACCTCGGCGCGGAACTGCAGATCTGCGGACCCGTGACCGATCGGCGAGCTGATCGTTCTCCGATGACGAGAAGGACGCCGGAAGCCAGCCAGAAAGGCGCGGGGCACGCCTGGGAACAGCGCGCCGCCGCGGCCTCCACGACGACTGACCCCAGCCCCGCAGACCCGACCCGCAGACCCGCCGAGGACCCCGACGTGCGCACCCACATCCTGCTGACTGCATTCGCCGCGGTTGCGGCTCCGTCACTCACCGCGCCGGCTGCGGCCGTGTCGACAGCTGCGCCGGTTGCGGTTCACTCATCCGCAGCGCCGTCCCGCGCCGCGGCCCCGTCGCACTGCGAGACCCCGACGGCCGTCGACGGCGCGGAGCCGCCGTGCAATCGGCACCTGGCGGCCTCGCCGTGGGCCAGCAATCACAGGAACTCCTACGCCCAGGCGTCCTCCCCGTTCCCTGGCCCCACAGGACCTGCCGAGCAGGTCAACGTCGACCATGACGGCTTCGCGTCCGCGCCGGTCGTGCTGTCGTTCTCGCCCGAGTATCCCGACGGGGGCCGGGTGATCTGGGCATCGACCGTCGGGTTCACCAATGAGATCCTCAAGATCGACCCAGAGACGGTCACGGTGATCGACAAGTACATCCCGCAGGTGGAGGAGGGTGCCGGACCAGGGACGAACTCGGTCTCCGGGGCGTACAACCTCGTCGACGCCGACAACCGTCTCCACGTCGGGCAGGCGAGAGCACTCGAGGTCTACGGTGACGCCGTCCCGGGCAGGCGCGACTCGACCATCGCTCTGCTGCGCCGATTCGACCTCCCCGCCGCGGCGCTGTGCGGCGACGACCAGCTCGTCGGCATCACGATGACCTATGACGGGCGCATCGCCTTCGCTACCGAGAACGGCGTGGTCGGTGTAGTGCCGCGACAGCCCGAGCGCATGACCGACAAGCACCTGCGCACCTTCTCCATCAACGGCGAGGACTGCGCCGGTGGGCCCGAGGGTGAGGTCGAGACGGTGTCGAACTCGATCGCCGCCGACGAGAACGGTGGCCTCTACGTCGTCACCAGCCACGCGATGTATCGGATCGACTGGACGGGCACGCGGCTGTCGCAGGGGTGGCGATCGGGCTATGCAGGCGCGGGCGGCTCCGGTGGCGGTCGTCTCGGCGCCGGGTCCGGCTCGACTCCGACGCTGATGGGCACCGGGCCGCGACGACGACAGGTTCGTGGTCATCACCGACGGGCAGGAGCTGATGCACCTGGTCCTGATGTGGCGCGACAAGATCCCCGCCGGGTGGAAGCCGATCCGAAAGGGCGCCGACCCCCGTATCGCCTGCGAGATCCCGGTGACCTTCGGGGACGAGTCCGCCGACCGCTCGCTGTCGGAACAGTCGGTGCTGGTCCGTGGTCACAGCGCGGTGGTCGTCAACAACCTGCAGACAGCTGGACCCGGTCGTCGGCCAACTGCCGCCTCAGGTCGCGCCGTACTCCCAGCTGCTGTCGGGCCTGCCTGGCAACGCCCCGCCGGCATCGAGCGGTTCGCGTGGGATCCCGAGACCAAGACCTGCGACGTGGTCTGGTCGAACCCGGACGTGGCCATCCCCAACGGGATCCCCACCATGAGCGCCGCGACGAACATGATCTACGGGATCGGGGCACGCGACGGCGTCTGGACCCTCGAGGGTCTCGACTGGGACACCGGCGAGGTGGCCCTGACCGTGGAAACCACCGCCTTCCCGACGAGCAACAGCTTCTACGCCGCGACCACGATCGGCCCCGGCGGGACCGTTTGGACCGGCAACTTCGGCGGCGTGACTCGCTTCCAGCCCTGTGACCCGGAGCAGGAGGCCGACTGCGGTCGTCGTCTCGACCCGGCCGAGGCCGTCGTCGGGACCGTGCCGACGCGAGCCCGAGGACGCACTGCAGGACACCGTCGGCCAGCCCGACGACCAGTCCATCGGTCAGGGGCTGAGGCATCGGGCCTGAGCGGACCCCGCCGGGTCAGGGGATGTCGCGTCGGCGGAACAGCAACAGCGAGGCCACGGCGACGACGGCGAGGGTCACCCCGAGGTAGGTCGCTCCCTGCCCGAGGGTCACGTTGACCATCTGGTCGCAGGCACCCGCTCCAGGCTTGCAGGCGATCGTCCCGTCGTAGAACTCGTAGCCGTCCTGAAGCCAGGCCGTCACGTTGTTGCCCACGCTCCACCGGCCGACCCCCGAGATCGGCAGGGCGGCGATGACCGCCGTACCGCCGATCGCGTAGGCGAAGAGCACGGCCACCGTGCCCACGGTGTGGCGCAGCAGCATCGTGAGCGCGTAGGCCCCCAGAGCCCCGAAGCCGGCGAGCAGGACGCCGCGGAGGGCCTCCGCCCGGATGGCCTCCTGGACAGTGGCGCCCGTGCTGATGCCGCGGACGTCTGCGGCGACGAACATGGCGGCCCAGAACGCGGTCAGGATCACCGCGGAGGCGACCATCGCGCCGACGAGAACGGCGGCCGCCTTCGCGAACCAGACCTTCGCCCGGCGCGGCTCGAACAGCAGCTGGTTGCTCATCGAGCCAGACGCCCAGTCGGCCCCGGCGAATGTGGTGCCGATGATCACCATGATCCCCGCGAGCAGGACCACGAGCCCGATGCCCGCCTCGTTGCGGACCTCGTCGAGCACGAGCGGGCGACGCTCGAGGTACCACTCCGGACGCGGCGTCATCGACTCGGCGCAGTCCGCGGCCGTCGCCCCGTCACCGTTGTACCTGTCCGGGTGCTTCTCGCACTGCGCCAGCTCCCGCTTGAACCATTGCGAGGACATGTCGCGCTGGACCTGGGCCTCGGCGCGAGCCATGTCCGCTGCGGTCACGGGGCGCGTGTCCCACAGGGTCGTCGTGGCCAACAGGGCGCCCAGGAGCACCCCGGCCAACAGCATGAGGGCGATCGCCCGGCGGGCGCGGAACCGGGTCAGCTCGACGAGGACGAGTCTCATTCCGCACCTGCCGAGATCGTCGCGTCCTTGGTGAGCTGGAGGAAGACCGACTCGAGGTCGGCTCGCACCGGGGTCAGCTCGTGCACGTAGAGCTCCTTCGCCGCGAGGATGCGGGTGATCTGGTCGGCACGCCCGGGGCCGTCGACGAGAAGGTGACCGTTCTCGCGGGTGACCGAGTAGCCGCTCTCCTGCAGGTGGCTCGCGGCGGCCGCCGGGTCGGCGACCCCCACGCGCATCGTTGCCGCGCCGTTCGCTCCGACGAGGTCGTCCACCTTGCCGGCAGCCAGGAGCCGGCCGTTGCCGATGATCGAGACCGAGTCGCACACCTGCTGCACCTCGGCCAGGATGTGCGAGCTGAGAAGCACCGTGACCCCGCTCTGCCCGAGCTCGCGGATCATGTCGCGGATGTCGCGGATCCCTGCCGGGTCGAGGCCGTTCGTCGGCTCGTCGAGGATCAGCAGGTCAGGGGACTTCAGCAAGGTCGCAGCGATCGCCAGGCGCTGCTTCATGCCGAGCGAGTAGCCCTTGTAGCGCTCCTTGTCGCGACCGGTCAGGCCGACCTGCTCGATCGCGGCGTCGACGCTCCGCTTCGGCAGGCCGATGGACCGTGCCAGCAGCGTGAGGTTGCGGCGGCCGCTGAAGGTCGGCACGAACTTCGGCTGCTCGACCACGGCGCCGACCCGCCTCATGACCTGGGGCAGGTGGCGGGGGACCGGCTCGCCGAAGAGCCGCATCTCGCCCTTGCTGGCCCGGGCGAGCCCGAGCAGCATCCGGATGGTCGTGGTCTTGCCGGACCCGTTCGGCCCGAGGAAGCCGTGCACCCCACCGGCCGGGACGGCCAGGTCGAGGTCGTGCACGGCGACGATGTGTCGACCGCGCCGAGTTCGGAACTCCTTGCGGAGTCCTTTGGTCTCGATGACCGTCTCGCTCATGTTGTCCCCGTTTCTGTCGGGGACAGCATGGCGGACGGGCCAGGTCAGCGCAGTGGATTGACCACCGGGACGCGCAGCGTGTCGTGGCGGGAGACCTTCGCGGGGTCCGGGCGCGGCTCGTAGTCAGGGGTGGGGGTGTACGGCGCCCAGCCGAGCAGCTCGCGCAGGTGCCTCTCGGCGACCGGGGCGACCTCCTCCACGGTCACGTCACGCCCGAGCTCCTCGGAGAGGGACGTGACCCCGGCGTCGTCGATGCCGCAGGGCACGAAGCGGTCGTACCACGAGAGGTCGACGTCGCAGTTGATCGCGAAGCCGTGCATGGTCACGCCTCGGGCGACCCGGATGCCGATCGCCGCGATCTTGCGCTCGGGGCGGCGGCCGTCGGCCTGGAGCCAGACCCCGCTGCGACCAGGGACGCGGGCGGTGGTCACACCGAGCTCCGTGCAGGTGTGGATCAGCGCCTCCTCCAGCCGTCGTACGTAGTCGACGACCTTCACGTGGTCGGGGAGCCGGACGATCGGGTAGCCCACCAGCTGGCCCGGTCCGTGGAAGGTGATCTTGCCGCCGCGATCCACGTCGACGACCGGCGCTGAGCCGTCGAGCGGTCGCTCGTGCGGCTCGGTGCGCTTCCCGGCGGTGAACACCGGAGGGTGCTCGAGAAGCAGCACGGTGTCGGGCCCGCCCTCGACGACGCCGGCATGCACCTCGCGCTGGAGGTCCCACGCCGCGACGTACTCCACCGCGTCGTCGCCGAGGCCGGCGGTCTGGAATCTGAGGTCCCTCACGGAGCCGAGCCTAACCCGACCCGTCCTGATGCGGCTCCGTGGCGAACCGGTGACGAGTGGCGAACGCGTCGTGCACGGCGGGATTCGTGGTTGGCCTTGGAAGGCTCGTGCATGATCATGGGAACTGACGGTGTCGGAATTCTCGGGTGGCCTCCGCACGGCACCGCAGCCACGCACCCTGGCCGTAATGATGTGAAAGGCACCCGCTGATGGCGAGCTCCTCCACCCCGACGACCCCGCGCCGGACAGGCCGCTCCAGGCGGTGGGTGCTCCCCACAGTGGTCGTGCTGCTCTGGATCTTCGTCATCGGACCGCTCGGCTCGTTCGCGGGCAAGCTCGCGAGCGTCCAGGAGAACGACAACGCGGCCTTCCTGCCGAAGACGGCGGAGTCGACGCTCGCCCAGAACGAGTACACGAAGTTCATCGGCACCGAGAACGTCCCCGCGATCGTCGTGTTCGAGCGCGACGGCGGGCTCACACCGACCGACCAGCAGGCCATCGCCGGCCTCATCGACGACGTGAAGCAGGTCGACAACGTCGACGCCACCGCCATCGCGGGGCCGATCCCGTCGCAGGACGGGACCGCCGCCCAGGTGATCGTGCCGCTCGCGACCTCGGACGGCGACGCCCTCGAGAAGGCGGTTGTCGACATCCGGGACGTGCTGGAGGCGGCGCCGGACGGGCTGGCGGCCTTCGTCGGCGGTCCCGGCGGCGTCCTCGGCGACTTCATCGACGCGTTCGGAGCGATCGACGGGATCCTGCTCCTCGTCGCGCTGGGGGTGGTCCTGCTGATCCTGCTCGCGGTGTACCGGTCTCCGGTGCTGCCGTTCGTGGTGCTCTTCTCCTCGATCCTGGCCCTCGGCCTCGCCTCGGCGGTCATCTACTTCCTCGCGGACAACGACATCCTGGACGTCAACGGCCAGAGCCAGGGGATCCTCTTCATCCTGACCGTCGGCGCAGCGACCGACTACTCGCTGCTGCTCGTATCCCGGTTCCGGGAAGAGCTCCGCGACAACGAGTCGAAGTACGACGCGATGCGCAAGGCGTGGAAGGCAGTGACCGAGCCGATCGTCGCCTCCGGTGCCACCGTGATCCTCGGCCTCCTGTGCCTGCTGCTCTCGGACCTCTCGAGCCTCAAGGGTCTCGGACCGGTCGGTGCGCTCGGCGTCGCGGCGGCCGTGTTCGCCGCGCTGACCCTGCTCCCGGCCGCTCTGGTCCTCCTGGGTCGCAGGGCGTTCTGGCCCATGACGCCGCGGTTCGGCTCCGAGCACCCCGACACCAAGGGCGTCTGGGGCCGGGTGTCACGTCTCGTGGGCCGCCGCGCCCGGGCGGTCTGGATGGTCACCCTCGTCGCCCTCGCCGCCTGTGCCGCTCTCGTCACGACGCTCAACGAGGACCCGATCCCGCAGACCGACCTGTTCCTGACGCGCGTGGACTCGGTCAGGGCCCAGGACATCATCGACAAGCACTTCGAGTCCGACCAGAGCAGCCCGGCCGTCCTCGTCGTACCGGAGGACAAGATCCCGCAGGCAAAGGCGCTCGCCGCGGAGCAGAGCGGCGTTGCCCAGAACGGGGTCGGCGTCCTGCCCGAGGGGCCGCAGGGGCCGCCTACCCCGGGGCAACCGACGCAGCCGCCGCAGCCGAAGATCGTCGACGGCGAGGGCATCGTGCTCGTCACGCTCGCCGACAACGCCGACTCCGCAGGCGCCACCCGAACAGTGCGCGACCTGAGGTCGCAGATGGACCGGGTCAGCGAGGACATCGTGATCGGCGGGCAGACGGCAACCCTGCTCGACACCCGAGACACGGTCGACCGCGACCGGCTGATCGTGATCCCCGCGATTCTGCTGGTCATCTTCGTGGTGCTCGCACTGCTGCTGCGCTCGCTGCTGGCACCTCTCCTGCTCCTGGTGGCCAACGTGCTGTCGTTCGGGGCGACGCTCGGCATCAGCGCGTTCCTGTTCAACAACGTGTTCGGCTTCCCGGCCTCCGACCCGTCGACCCCGCTGATCGGCTTCGTGTTCCTCGTCGCCCTCGGCATCGACTACTCCATCTTCCTGATGACGCGGGTGCGTGAGGAGTCGATCAGGCAGGGCACCCACCCGGGCATCCTCAAGGGCCTGTCGGTCACCGGCGGCGTGATCACCTCCGCCGGCGTGGTGCTCGCGGCGACCTTCGCGGCCCTGGGGATCATCCCGATCCTCTTCCTCGCCCAGATCGCGTTCATCGTCGCGTTCGGCGTCCTCCTCGACACGATCGTGGTGCGCTCGCTTCTCGTGCCGTCGCTGGCCTACGACATGGGGCCGCTCGTGTGGTGGCCGAGCAGGCTCTGGCACACGCCCGACCACGCCGACCACGCGACCGCGGAGATGCTGCACCTCGGCGAGGCCGACGGGGTGCAGGGGTTCGAGGAGGATCGCGTGGAGGGCGTCCCGCCGGCAGGGGGACCTGTGGACAGCGAGAGCGGCAGCCACCGCTCCTAGGCCACAGTGGGGGCGTGCGTCCGCCCTCCCTGCAGGTCCCCGCGTCATTCGTGGTCCTCGTGACGACTCTCGCTGCCGTGCTGCTCGCCGGTTGTGCGGCTGACCAGGACCCCGCGGGTCACTTCTCGTCGGGTGGTTCCCGGGCCGGTGCGCCTGGGGGAGGGGCGCCGGCGGTGGGAGCGGGCGAGGCGAGCTTCCCGGCGTCCGACGTACTCAGGGCGTGGGACCGGGCCCGGAGCAGAGCATTCGCGAAGGGGGACGTCCGGGCACTGCGGCGGCTCTACGTCGCCGGGTCGGCCGCTGGTACGTCGGACGCGCGACTGCTGCGCGAGTACCTCCGCCGGGACCTGCGCGTGGAGGGCATGCGCATGCAGGTGCTCGCGCTCGAGGTGCTTCGTGAGGACCCCGGACGGCTCGTCCTTCAGGTCACCGACCGGCTGACCGGGGCCGTCGCCGTCGACCGTGGCATGCGCATCCGGCTGCCGCAGGACGGGGCGTCCACGCGCCTCATCGACCTGCGTCGTACCGGCGGGCGGTGGCGGGTCGCCTCGGTCAGGGAGTCAGCGCGGCGGCGAGCCGCTCGTTGAGGGTCGGCTGCTCGAAGACGAACCCCTCCTCGAGAAGCCGGGCCGGCTCGACCCTGGCAGAGCCGAGGAGCTCGTTCGAGAGCTCGCCGAGCACCTTCCGCATCGGCCAGGCGGGCGCACGGACCAGCGTCGGGCGGTTGAGCATCCGCCCGAGCTGCTTGGTGAACTCCGCGTTGGTCGTCGGCTCGGGGCCGGTGACGTTGTAGACGCCCTGGCACGAGTCGTCGGTCGCCAGGAAGGTGACGGCTCGTAGCCAGTCGTTGAGCGAGATCGTCGAGAAGTACTGCTGCCCGTCGCCGAGGGGACCACCCAGCCCGGCCCGGAAGAGGGGGATGAGGGGCTTGAGGACGCTGCCGCTCTTGTGGAGCACGACGGAGGTGCGCAAGACGCAGACCCGGGCCCCCGCCTCGGCGGCCGGCTCGGTGGCGCCCTGCCACTCGAGGGTGATCCGGCCGAGTGTGGTGTCGCCCGGCGTCGAGGACTCCTCGGTGAGCACCTCGTCGCCCCGGTCGCCGTACCCGGCGATGCCGTTCTGCGCCAGGAACACGGGCTTGTTGGGTGAGGCCGCGATCGCCTCCGCGAGGGTCCTCGTCGTCAGGACGCGGCTGTCGTGGAGGGTCTTCTTGTAGGAGCTCGTCCACGGCCAGTGGGCGATCGGGGCGCCCGCGAGGTTGGCCACCACGTCGGCCTCGTCGATCACGGACTGGTCGACCCTCCCGGCGTACGGGTCCCAGCCCGACTCGTGCGACGACACGGCGTCCCCGCGGACGAGACGCACGACGTCGTGTCCCTGGCGGGCGAGGTGCTCGCGCCAGGCCTGGCCCAGGAAGCCGGACGCGCCGGCGATCACGATGCGCATGGGGAAACTCTGGCATGCCGCTCCAACCCGCGGCAGCGCTTTGTCGCATGCCCGGATCGAGCGCCGGGTACTCCGACCCAGGAGCGATCGAGAGGAGGGGTCATGCCTCAGCAGGCCTGGAACAAGAAGCGAGAACGGCAGTACGAGCACATCAAGGAGGGGCTCGAGGAGCGCGGCCGTGACGAGGACACCGCGGAGGAGATCGCTGCCCGCACGGTGAACAAGGAACGCGCTCGAGCTGGTGAGTCCCGTCAGAAGAGCCGCACGTCCACCCAGGACGTCTCGTCCGGGCGCCGGGGAGGCAAGCGCTCGCACCGCGGTGCCGGCGGCCGGACGAAGGCGCAGCTGTACAACGAGGCGAAGCAGAAGGGCGTCGAGGGGCGGTCTCGGATGAGCAAGGCCGAGCTCGAGAGAGCGGTCGGCCGTTGACGTGACAGCGCCCGCCACCTGGCGCAGGTGGCGGGCGCTGTCAGTCGTGCGGGGTGAGGTCAGACCTCGAACTGTCCGGCCTCGAGCCGCTCCTTGACGTCGGTCAGGAAGCGGGCGGCGTCCGCACCGTCGACCAGGCGGTGGTCGTAGGTGAGGGCGAGGTACATCATGTGCCGCACCGCGATCGTCTCGCCGAGGTTCGGGTCGTCGATCACCACCGGACGCTTGACGATGGCGCCCGTGCCGAGGATCGCCACCTGCGGCTGGTTGATGATCGGGGTGTCGAACAGCGCACCGCGGCTGCCGGTGTTGGTCAGCGTGAACGTGCCGCCGGCGAGCTCGTCGGGCCCGATCTTGTTGTTGCGGGTCCGGTCGGCGATGTCGGCGATCTTGCGGGCGAGCCCGGCGACCGAGAGGTCACCGGCGTCCTTGATCACCGGGGTCAGCAGACCCTTCTCGGTGTCGACCGCGACCGAGAGGTTCTCGTGGTCGTAGTAGGTGACCTCGCCCTTCTCGGTGTCGATCGCGGCGTTCAGCGACGGGTGCGCCTTGAGCGCGTCGATCGTGGCCTTGGCCAGGAACGGCATGAACGACAGCTTCACGCCCTCGCGCTCGGCGAACTCCGCCTTGACCGAGTCGCGAAGCCGTGCGATCGACGTGACGTCCACCTCGACCACGGTGGTCAGCTGCGCGGAGGTCTGCAGCGACTCGACCATGCGCTTGGCGATCACCTTGCGGAGACGGCTCAGCGGCTCGGTCTTGCCTCGCAGCGGGCTCGGAGCCGAGGTCGGGGCCGAGGGAGCGTTCTGCGACGCGGCCGCAGCCGGTGCAGCAGCGGGCTCGGGCTTCTTCTCCGCCGCGGCCCTCTGCGCCTTCGCGGCCTCGAGGACGTCCTGCTTGCGGATCCGGCCGCCGACGCCGCTGCCCTTCAGCTGCGACAGGTCGACACCCTGCTCGGCCGCCATCTTGCGCACCAGGGGCGTGACGTAGGCGCCCTCGCCGGCCTCCTTGGACGGAGCCGGCTGCTCCTCGTGCTTCGGGGCGGGCGGCTCTGCCTTGGCCGCCGGGGCCTCCTGGGGGGCCTCAGCCTCGGCCTCGGCCTCCGGCTGCTCGGGCTCGCGGGCCATCTGGGCCTGCTCCTCGGCAGCCGCCTGGTCGCGTGCCACGGCCTGCTCGGACTCGCCGGCCTTGGCCGTCGTCTCCTCGGCTCCGGTCGGCTCCGCGGACGGCTCGGGCGTGGTGGGCGCCTCCTCCGCGGGCTGGCCCGAACCGACGACGGCCAGCTCGGCGCCGACCTCGACTGTCTCGTCCTCCTGGACCTTGATCTCGAGCAGCGTGCCCGCGACAGGGGAGGGGATCTCGGTGTCGACCTTGTCGGTGGAGACCTCGAGCAGGGGCTCGTCGACCGCGACATCGTCACCGACCTGCTTCAGCCAGCGGGTCACGGTGCCCTCGGTGACGGACTCGCCGAGCGCCGGGAGCGTCACGGGGGTGCCGCCGCCACCGGTCTTGGTGCCCTCACGGGACGCCTCGGCCTCGGGCTTGGTGTCGGCCGCGCCGGGAGCGGTCTCCTGCGCTGCGCCGGTCGACTCGGTCTTGGCCTGCGGGACCTCACCCTGGGGCTCGGTCTGCCTTGCGACCTCCTCGTCGGAGGGAGCGGCCTCCTCGCCCGGAGCGCCACCGACGCCCTCACCGGGCCCGGCGTCACCCTCGGCCTCCGCCTCTGCGGACTCCTCTGCCTCCGCCTCTGCGGACTCCTCTGCGCCACCGCCGCCCTCGCCGGCGGACTCGCCCTCGTCACCGATCGTCGCCAGCTCCGCGCCGACCTCGACGGTCTCGTCCTCCTGGACCTTGATCTCGAGCAGCGTGCCCGCGACAGGGGAGGGGATCTCGGTGTCGACCTTGTCGGTGGAGACCTCGAGCAGCGGCTCGTCGACCTCGATGCGGTCGCCTGGCTGCTTCAGCCAGCGGGTGACGGTGCCTTCGGTGACGGACTCACCGAGGGCGGGGAGTGTGACTGAGGTCGCCATGCGTTCCTTCGCTCCTTCTGCTGGCTAGAACTGCTGTGCTGCTCTGGGTGACGCGGTCGAGATGAGCCTACGAGACTGCGCTCACGTGTGGGCGTGCAAGGGCTTGCCGGCCAGGGCGAGGTGTGCCTCGCCGAGTGCCTCGTTCTGCGTGGGGTGTGCGTGCACGAGGGGCGCAACGTCCTCGGCGTACCCCTCCCAGTTGTAAATAAGCTGCGCCTCGCCGACGAGCTCGCCGACCCGCGCGCCCACCATGTGTACGCCGACCACGGGGCCGTCCTTGCGCCTGACGAGCTTCACGAACCCCTGCGTCTTGAGGATCTGGCTCTTGCCGTTGCCGCCGAGGTCGTAGGTCAGCGACTCGACCTCGTCGTCGCCGTACTTCTCCTTGGCGGCCGACTCGTTCAGGCCGACCGAGGCCACCTCGGGGTCGCAGTAGGTGACGCGTGGGATGCCGGCCTCGTCGATGGGCGAGGGGTCGAGCCCGGCGATGAGCTCGGCGACGAAGACGCCCTGCTGGAAGCCTCGGTGCGCGAGCTGCAGGCCCGGCACGATGTCGCCGACCGCGTAGACGTTCTCGACGTTGGTGCGGCAGCGCTCGTCGGCGAGAACGAAGCCGCGCTCCATGGCGACGCCCTGCTCGTCGTACCCGAGGCCCTCGGTCCGCGGGCCGCGACCGACGGCGACCAGGAGGATCTCCGCCTCGATGGTCTCGCCACCCTCGACGGTCACGCGGACGCCGTCGGCGGTGTGCTCGACGGACTTGAACGGTGTGCCGACCTTGAAGCCGATCTTGCGCTTGCGGAAGGCGCGCTCCAGCGCCTTGGAGACCGCCTCGTCCTCCGCCGGGACCAGCCGGGGGAGCGCCTCGACGATCGTCACGTCGGCGCCGAACGACTTCCACACCGACGCGAACTCGCAGCCGATCACACCGCCGCCGAGGACGATCGCCGACTTCGGAACCCGGTCGAGGGTGAGCGCGTGCTCAGAGGTCAGGACGCGCTGCCCGTCGACCTGGATCCCGGGCAGGGTCTTGGAGTACGACCCGGAGGCGAGTACGACGGAGCGCCCGACCAGCCTGCGGCCGTTGACCGCGACCGTGTCGGGGGCGACGAGACGGCCCTCGCCTTCGACGACCGTGATGCCGCGGCCGTTGATGAGCCCCGTGAGGCCCTTGAAGAGGCGGGAGACGACGCCGTCCTTGTACTTGTTCACCCCGCCCATGTCGATGCCCTCGAGCGTGGCGTTGACGCCGAACTGCTCGGACTCGCGGGCCGCGTCGGCGACCTCGGCGGCGTGCAGCAGCGCCTTGGTCGGGATGCAGCCGACGTGGAGGCACGTGCCGCCGACCTTGTCCTTCTCGACGAGGGCCACGGTCAGGCCTAGCTGGGCGGCGCGGAGCGCGCAGGCGTACCCGCCGCTTCCGGCACCGAGGATCACGACGTCGAAGTTGTTCCCGGCGTTGTCCGCCACCTGCTCCTCCGGTCTTGTTCAGCTGTCAGGGGTCGCCTGCTGCGCCCATCTTTCCACCAATGGTCACCATTTCCACATCGGCCCTCGACGTCCCGGTGACGTGCCGTCTGGCGCCGTACGACAGCGAAGATGCCGGGAAATCTCAGGAGGGTAAGCCACACTTGAGAAATGGGTTTGATGGACCGCTTCAGGCGGCGTGGACGAGGTAGCCGGATGCGCCGGCCCCGCGGCAAGGGGCCGACGACGGTGCGCGCCTCCGACAACGCCGACGAGAAGCACCTCGAGGAGTTCGCCCGCACGCGACGCGGGGTCGAGGGTTTCGTCGAGCCGCGAACCGCCGTCTCCGACGTGACGATGATCCTCGTCGCGCACGACGGCGAGTGGACCAGGCGTCGCGTCCCGTCGGTGGAGTGGGCGCACCGCTTCGCGAACAAGCACGGCGTCCCGTCCTACGACGCCGCCGTCGTCGGGTACCCCGCGCGGATGCGCGATTACAACCGCCGCCGGAAGGACTCCGGCAGCTGAGCTCTGCCGGCTGAATCTGCCTGGCACGCCTCCCGTCCGCCGCACTGCCGGCGCTGGGCGGGGCTGGGGCGGCGCGTCGGCAAGCCGCCGCGGTCAAGCCCCTTGATGCGCCTGCAGTACGGCGGCCGTTCAGCGCACCCCGCGACTCTGCGGAACCGCTCGGCCGTGTCTCACCGCGGAGCTACGGGGCGCAAACCACGCACGTGCGCGGCGGTGGCCCCGGTTCCGCGCCGGAACAGGGCGCAAACCACGCACGTGCGCGGCGGTGGCCCTGGTTTGGCGCTGGAGCAGGGCCCTAACTGCGCATGTGCGCGGTGGTGGCCCTGGTTCGGTCGTCGGCGTGCTGTTCCCATCCACATGGATGGGAACAGCGGCCGACCAAGCGCCGCACGTGCAGTTGGCGTCCACGTGGACGGGAACAGCGGCCGCGCCCCTCGGCAGGACGCGGCCGCACGGCCGTCACCCGCAGGCGAGAGCCACGCTCAGCCCTTGGAGAGGGTCTCCGCGAGCTCGACCAGGGTTGCCACCGACATCCCGGTGCCACCGGCGGGGACGTAGCCGTAGGGCGCCTTCTCGTTGAAGGCCGGGCCCGCGATGTCGAGGTGCGCCCACTTGTGCTCACCGACGAACTCGCGGAGGAACGCCGCGGCGTACAGCGTGCCTCCCCAGCGCTCGGCGTTGTGCTGCGCGAGGTCGGCCACCTTGCTGTTGCTGCGGACCTTCTCGCCCATCTCCTCGGTGATCGGCAACGGCCAGTGCGCCTCGCCGACCCGCTCTCCCGCGGCCTTCACGGAGGCGACCAGGTCGTCGTCGTTGCCGAGCACGCCCGCGACCCGGTCGCCGAGCGCGACCACGCAGGCGCCGGTGAGGGTGGCCACGTCGACGATCACGTCGGGCTTGTCCTCGGTGGCCTTGACGAGCGCGTCGGCCAGGACGAGCCGCCCCTCCGCGTCGGTGTTGAGGACCTCGACGGTCTTGCCGCCGTAGATCGTGATCACGTCACCGGGGCGGGTCGAGGTGCCCGACACCATGTTCTCGGCCATCGGCGCGTAGGTGGTCACGGCGATCGGCAGCCCGAGCTCGGCGATCGCGAAGGTGGCGGCGACGACCGAGGCGGCCCCGGCCATGTCGCACTTCATGGTCATCATCGACGCGGCCGGCTTGATGCTGAGACCGCCGGAGTCGTAGGTGATGCCCTTGCCCACGAGGGCGAGGTGCTGCTTCGCGCCGCGTGGCTTGTAGGTCAGCTGGACGAGGCGGGGAGGGTTCGCCGAGCCGCGACCCACACCGACGATGCCGCCGCAGCCGTCGGCCTCGAGAGCCTTCTCGTCCATGACCTTCACGGTGACCTTGGTGGCCTTGCGGTCCTTCTTGGTCGCGGCGATGGCGTCCGAGAACTTCTCGGGGGTGAAGTCGCCGGGCGGAGTGTTGACCCAGTCCCGCGTGAGCTTGGTGGCCGCGGCGACGATCTGCGAGGTCTCGAGTGCCGCGGCGGTCTCCTTGTTGCGCGCGGCGTCGGTGAGGATGATGACCTCTCCCGCGACATCGGGGGCGGGCGTGGTCTTGAAGTCGGTGAAGGAGTACGACCCGAGCTGGTAGCCGTCGGCGACCGCGCGCACGTGGTCGGCGTCGTGGGCCGGGAGCGCGAGCGCGACACTGGCGGCGTTCGACACCGCGCGAGCCGCGACCCCCGCCGCCCGTCGTACTCCCTCGGTCGTCAGCTTCTCGGCGTCGCCGAGCCCGACCAGGATCAGCAGCGGGGACTTGAGGTTGCCGGCGGTCGGGATCTTGACGACCTCGCCGGGCTTGCCCTCGAAGCCGAGGGTCGACAGGAGGGGCTGCAGCTTGCGGCCGTAGGCAGAGGCGACGCCCTCTCCGCCGGAAGCCATCTCCAAGCCCTTCTTGGTCTTGACCACTCCGGCCACGACCACATCGGCCTTGGTCTTGTCGGCTGCGCCCTTGTGGAGACTGTACGTCGTCACTCTTGTCGACTCCCTCGTCGTCGTGTCTCGGTGTTCTCGGCATGCTAGCCGGGCGTGGGTGAGGTACCCACTGCGGTAGGTTCCGACCATGCATGAGATGGAGCCAGGCAGCAGCACCCAGCCACACCGGTCCGCCCTGTACGACAGGCATGCCGCGCTCGGCGCGAAGTTCGCCGAGTTCGGCGGCTGGGAGATGCCGCTGGAGTACGCCGGCGTGGTGAAGGAGCACACCGCGGTCCGGGAGGCCGTGGGCGTCTTCGACGTCAGCCACCTCGGCAAGGTCGTCCTGGAAGGCCCCGGGGCGGCCGACTACGTGAACGCCTGCCTCACCAACGACCTGCGCAAGATCGAGCCGGGCAAGGCGCAGTACACCCTGTGCTGCGACCCCGAGACCGGTGGCATCGTCGACGACCTCATCGCCTACCTCCACAGCGACGACCGCGTCCTCCTCGTCCCCAACGCCGCCAACACCCCCGAGGTGGTGCGGATGCTGGCCGCCGAGGCGCCTGAGGGCCTGGTCATCGAGGACCAGCACCAGACCCACTCCATCCTCGCCGTCCAGGGGACGAAGTCCGACGAGGTGCTCGAGGCCATCGGCTTCCCGGCCGGCCACGACTACATGTCCTTCGTCGAGACGGAGTTCGAGGGCAGCGCCGTCATCGTCTGCCGCACCGGCTACACAGGCGAGCGTGGCTACGAGCTCGTCGTCCCGGACGAGGTGGTCGGCGCCCTGTGGGACGCCCTCTTCTCGGCCGGGGAGCCCTTCGGCATCACGCCGTGCGGCCTCGGTGCCCGGGACACGCTGAGGACCGAGATGGGCTACCCCCTGCACGGCCAGGACATCACCCGCGACGTCACGCCGAACGAGGCGCGTCTGGGCTGGGCGGTCGGCTGGAAGAAGGACGCGTTCTGGGGTCGGTCGGTGCTCCTCGCGGAGCGCGAGACCGGCCCGAAGCGGCTGCTGCGTGGCCTGGTGGCGAACGGTCGGGGCATCCCGCGCCCAGGGATGCGCGTGCTGCTCGTCTCGGACGTCCCGCTGGGAGAGGTCACCTCCGGCACCTTCTCGCCGACGCTGAAGAAGGGCATCGGGATGGCCCTGCTCGCGACGCAGGTCACCGACGGCGCCGAGGTGTCGGTCGACGTACGCGGCCGCCGCGAGATCTTCACCGTCACCAAGCCGCCGTTCGTGACCCCGGGCGTCCGCGAGGGCTGAGGGGCCTCACATTCGCGCCCGGGACCGACGGGCAGCTCGGGCGCGGGTCTGCGTCAGGCGACGACGGTGAGTACGACGAGCACGGTGGTGAACGTGACCTCGACGGCCGCGCCGAGCACGTCGCCCGTGACCCCACCGAGCCGGCGCACGGCGCGTCGCGCGAGGAGGACCGCGGCGACAAGCCCCAGGGCCGAGACGACGCAGGCCTTCACGAGCACGGGGCCGGCGACTCCGTCGAGGCCGAGGGAGAGCAACGACACCGGAAGCAGTACGACGACGGCCAGCACCGCCGCGAGTGCGAGCTGACCGCGACCCACCGAGCCGGCGACCACCTGTCCGAGGCCGTCAGGGCGCGCCGCCGACATCCCGCGGGAGCAGAGCAACGGAAGCGCCAGCCGGCTCACGACCAGGGCGAGGAAGAGCGCGACCACGCCGATCCCTTGGGCCACGAGGTCGCCGAGCGCGAGCACCTGGACCAGCAGCACGAGCACGAGGGTCACGACGCCGAACGGGCCCACGTCGCCGCGGCGCATGACCTCGAGCGCCTCGGTGGCGGGCCTGCCGGACCCGAGGCCGTCGGCGGTGTCGGCGAGCCCGTCCAGGTGCATGGCCCGGGTCAGGACGGCGAGCAGCCCGACGACGAGAGCGGCGGCCAGGAACGGGTGGACGCCTACGTCGTAGGTGCGGTTGCCGAGGGCGGCGGACAGCAACGGAGGCTCGCCCGGCGGACCCCAGCCGAGCAGCCAGAGGAGGAGACCGCCGACGAGCGCGAGCAGCGCACCGACCAAGGGGGCCAGGGTCATGGCGCGCCCCGCGACCTGTCGGTCGACCGTGGCCGGTGGCTTCGTCGGAAGCACGGTCAGGGTGCCGATCGCCAGCCGCACCGGGTCGAGGGTCACAGCCGGGTCACCCTGCCGGCGACGCACCAGCGCACGTCTTCTGTCTCGGCCGAGACTCTCGCGTTGAGGTGCCCCATGAGGTCGCGGAAGCGGCGGCCCGAGGTGGTGTCGGGCACGACTCCCTGGCCCACCTCGTTGGTGACCGCCACGACGCGACGCTTCGTCCCTCGCCATGATCGGACGAGCGCGTCGATCTCGGCGGCCACGGCCTTCTCGGCTCGGGTGGCCCATGCTTCGTCGTCCCAGGCCTCGTGCCGGTCCATGACGCGGGTCAGCCAGAGGGTGAGACAGTCGACGAGCAGCGGGCCGCCTTCGGTGTCGAGGAGCCCGCACAGGTCCAGGGTCTCCTCGGTGCGCCACTCGGCGGGGCGTTCGGCGCGGTGGCGACGCACCCGTTCGTCCCACTCGTCGTCGGCGCCGGTGGGGTAGGAGGTCGCCACGTAGGTCACCTCGTGCTCCGCGAGAAGGAGTCGCTCGGCCTCGCGCGACTTCCCCGAGCGAGCGCCGCCGATGACGAGGGTGCGCAGCGGCGTGGTGCGGCCGTGCGGGTCGACGGGCTCGACCGCCGCGGCCGGCACGCCCTGCTCGCCTGTGGGGACAGGCCCGACCACCCGGGCTTGCGCACCGAGCCGCGTGCCGTCGTCGACGACGCGCGCACCCCAGGCGGCGAGCCGGCGCGAGAGCTCGTCGGAGGGCGGGTTGTGGTGCGAGAGGTGCACCGCGACGAGGTCGGTGCCGCGGGTCACGGCGCCGACCTCACGCAGCCGGCGCACCTGCGCGGCGAACGACGGGAGGTCCAGGTGGTCGGTGGCGTGGTCGGTCTTGTCGCCGAAGGTCTCCTCCATCAGCACGACGTCGAAGGCCGCGTCGCTGACGGCTCGCACCGTCTCCTCCGGCAGCGCCGCCGTGTCGGTGGCGTAGAGCAGTCGCGCCGGTCGAGGAGGCGACGTCGTACAGCACCGCCGTCCCGGCGAGACCATGCCGCGCGGCGAGCACCCGGACGTCGTACTCACCGAGCCGCAACCGGTCGCCGGGCGAGACGGCCACGAACCGGACCGCGGAGTCGGGTGCGACCCACATGCGGCACGCCTCCACCACGTCCGGTGGTCCCACCACGTCGAGGGGCTCGTCGCCGGCCCAGGAACGGAAGAGCAGGAAGGCGGGGGAGCAGTGGTCCGGGTGCTGATGGGTGATGAGCACGTGGCGGAGCCGGGCGAGGTCGACTCCTGCGCGCTCGGCGGCCCTGGGTGTCTCCGGTCCGCAGTCGAGCAGCAGCCGGCCGTCGACGAGCATCGACGTCTGGCCGCGGAGCCGACCGGCCGCTCGTTCGCTCGTGCACGACGCGCAGGTGCAGAACGGGTTCGGCCAGCCGTCAGCCGACCCGGTGCCGAGCGCGACGACGTCCATCAGCGCTCGAACACCACGGGTACGCCGAAGGCGGCGCGTCGCCCTGCCCTGCGCAGCGCCCGCAGCAGGGAGGACCCGGCGACGAGTACGACGAGCAGCGACATGAGGCTGCGGCCGAGGTCCCACAGCAGCGAGGTGGTGAGGTAGAAGACGGCGTAGCGGTGCACGTTGTCCGCCATCGGGTCGCCGGCCACGTAGGACACCTCGGGCCCGTAGGACGCGAACGGCCAGAACCAGAGGTTCATGATCAGCCCGAACCCGAGCCCGGCGACCGCCGCGTAGCCGGCCACGACCAGCACCTCACGCCTCCCCGTCGCAGGGGGGAGGCAGCCGGCGAGGAAGCCGACCCATCCGGCGGCCATCATCTGGAAAGGCAGCCACGGTCCGACCCCGCCGGTGATGAGCGCACCCGTGAACAGCGTCGTCGCGCCGAGGACGAAGCCGAAGCCGCGTCCGAAGACCCGTCCGCCAAGGATGATCACCGCGAAGCTCGGCTCGAGGCCCGCCGTACCGGGCCCCAACGCGCGTAGCGCCCCACCCACCGCCGCGAGCATGCCGAGCATCGCCACGGCCTTCGCGTCCATGCCGCCCGAGGTGAGCTCGGCCATCACGATCGCGGCCAACAGCGGCAGGATCGCGATGAACAGGAACGGCGCGTCGCCGGAGTGCGAGCTGTCGAGCGCCGCTCCCGGATCGACGACGAAGGGCCAGAAGAACCCGACGAGCCCGACCGCGGACGCCAGCGCGAGGGCCAGCGCCGAGCGCAGCCGCAGCGGGACGAGGTCGGTGGCTCTCATGGCCGCGACAGGGTGGTCACGCCGGCGAGCGCCACCGCGACGTCGGTCGGGGTCAGCCATGACTGCGGGGCGAGGATCTTCGCCACCTGGGGCGCGAACGCCGGCGAGGAGACGACCACGTCGGCGACGGAGCCGTCGGCGACGACCTCGCCGTCGGCGAGCACGGCTACCCGGGTGGCGACCTCCGCGACCAGCTCCACGTCGTGGGTCGCGAGCATGACCGCGTGGCCATCGGCGGCGAGGTCGCGCAGGATCTCCACCAGCCTGTGCTTGGCCGTGTAGTCCAGGCCGCGGGTCGGCTCGTCGAGGAGCAGCAGCGGGGGGCCCGCCGCCAGCACGACGGCCAGCGCAAGGGTCAGCCGCTGCCCCTCGGACAGGTCACGCGGGTGCTGGTCGTTCGGGACGCCGGGGGAGAGCCGCTCGAACAGCGCAGCGGTCGTCCCGGCCGGCACGCCGGCGTCCTTGTCGGCCTGGGCGCACTCGCGCGCCACGGTCGACTCGTAGAGCAGGTCGCCCGGGACCTGTGGGACCAGGCCGACGTGTCGCAGCAGCCGAGCGGGCTTGAGGGTCGCGGGCACCTGACCGCCGACCTCGACGTCGCCGCTGTCGGGGGTCTTCATGCCCACCAGGGTCTTGAGCAGGGTCGACTTGCCGGCGCCGTTGCGTCCCATGAGGGCGACGATCTCGCCCCGGGACAGGGTCAGCGACACGCCCCTGAGGACCGGCAGGCGGGTGTACCCCGTGACGAGGTCCCGCACGCTTCCGACGGTCTCGCCCGGTTCCGCGCAGGCGTGGTCGGGGACCGGCAGGCCGGCGAGATCCGCCCGGAGGGGCGCCGCACGCCGTCGGGCGTCGCGCACCGACAACGGCAGCGGGCGCCACCCGGCGACGCGACCGAGCTCGACCACCGGCGGCGCGATCGAGGCCGTCGCGAGGACCTTGTCCGGCGTCCCGTCGACCACCGGCCGGCCGTCGCCGGGCACGAGCACCACCCGGTCGGCGTACTGCACGACCCGCTCGAGGCGGTGCTCGGCGAGTACGACGGTGAGCCCGAGGTCGTGGACGAGGCGCTGAAGTGTCGCGAGCACCTCTTCTGCCGCCAGGGGGTCGAGGGCGGAGGTCGGCTCGTCGAGCACCAGCACGTTCGGATGCGTCGTGAGCACGGAGCCGATCGCGACGCGCTGCTGCTGACCACCCGACAGGGTGGCGAGAGAACGCTGGCGCAGCTCGGCGAGACCGAGGAGGTCGAGCGTCTCCTCGACCCGCTTGCGCATCACGTCGGCGGGGAGACCGAGCGACTCCATGCCGTAGGCGAGCTCGTCCTCGACCGTGTCGGTGACGAAGCCCGAGAGCGGGTCCTGGCCGACGTACCCGACGACCTCCGCGAGGTCGCGCGGCCGGTGGTCCCGGGTGTCCCGGCCGTCGACCGCCACACGACCCGAGAGCGTGCCGCCCGAGAAGTGGGGGACCAGCCCGTTGATCGCACGAAGCAGGGTGGTCTTGCCGGACCCGGTGCGGCCGATGACGAGGCACAGCTCGCCCTCGGGGATCGTCAGGTCCACGCCGCAGAGGACCGGTGATCTCGCCCCGGCGAAGGTGACGCTCACGTCGTCGAACTCGATCATGCTGCCACCTCCATCTCACTCGTCGGGGTCGTCGCTGGTGCCGCCGGCCGGGGGAGGGGCGGGGCGAGGATGGCGGGGAGCATCGCGACCAGGATCCCGGCCGTCGCGAGCACGGGCACGGGGGGCACCGCGGTGACGCTCGCCAGCACCAGCGAGGCCGGGTCGGTCTCGACGGCGACGAACATCGTCACGGCGGCGACGAGGCCCGAGCCGGCCACCAGCCACTCCGGGAGTGCCCAGGGATCGGGCCGGTACGTCGTCCGGCGGGTCCGCTTGCCACCGAAGTGGATGCCGACCGCTGCCAGGGCAGAGCCGGCGAGCAGCATGGGCAGGCCGAGCCAGTCGGCGCTGGTGCCCGAGAGGAGGCCGTACACCCCCACGCACAGCCCGACCAGTCCGCCGAGCACGAGCAGGCCGGTCAGCCGTCGCGTGGCCGGCGCCACCTGCGTCGTGCGTCCGTAGCCCCGCGAGTCCATCGCGGCCGCCAGCTCGACCGACCGGTCCAGGGCGCCCTCGAGCACCGGCATGGCGAGCCTCTTCATCGCGCGGAGCCCACCGCTCTGCCCGCGCAGCCGGTGGGCCGAGCGGACGCGAGACGCGTCGCTGACCAGCTGCGGGGCGAAGGTCAGTGCGATCACCACGGCCACCCCGACCTCGTACAGCGCTCCGGGCACCGAGCGGAGCAGGCGCCGTGCGCTGCCCAGGGCGTTCGCGGCGCCCACGCACACGAGGATGGTCGCGAGCTGGAGGCCTTCGTAGAACGCCCGGAGCACCGCCTCGAGGGTGACCTCGCCGCCGAGCTTGATGCCGGTGCTTCCCGGGACGGGGATCTCCGGGAGCGTGAAGAGCACGGTGGGACCCTGCGATCCCGTCGAGAGCACCGACTGGAAGACGATCCTGATCGCGATGACCACCAACGCCAGCTTCAGGAACGCGCCGTAGGACTTGGCCCACGGGGCGTCGCTCCTGCGAGCCGCCACGACGAACCCGGTCACCACCAGGATCAGGATCAACGGCACCGGGTTCTGCGTGCGGCTCGCGGCGGCGGCGAGGCCGAGCGCCCACAGCCACCAGGCCCCCGGATGGAGCATCCGGGGGAAGGTGACGAGGTTCTGCGGGCGCATCGGCTCGGCCCGGGTGGCCTCAGGCGGCCTTGTTCCGACGCGTCAGCGCGAAGGCTCCGCCGCCGATGAGGACGACCAGGGCGCCCAGTCCGACCAGGCCCCACTGCATCCCGCCGTCCTCCTGGGAGGTCGCGGCAGCGTCCGACGTACCGGCGTCCGAGGGGAGTGCGAAGGCGACCGCCTCCTCGTTGGCGGGCACCTCGGCGTCCTTGACCGGGTCGCCACAGCCCTTGGCCGGGTAGCCGTCGATCCCGCAGACCATGCCGGAGTCGACACGCACCTCGGCGATCTCGTCGAGGACCTGCTGCGTGCTCGCGTCCGCGGCGACCACGGCGCACTCGGCGCGCGGGTCCGGCGGCGTGCCGTTGCCCAGCTCGGTGCCGTAGTCGAGGAGGACTGCGACCCGCTTCTCACCGGTCCCGGCTTCGGCGTCCGCGCAGACAGTGTCGAAGTCGACCTCGGCCAGGTCGGCGCGGGGCTCGATGCCCTGGGAGGGGGTGGAGGTGCCGTACCGGAGACCTTCGACGGCGCCGTCCTCGGGCTTGAAGTCAGCAGGTCCGACCTTGGAGAACTCCCACTTGTCGTTCTGCAGGTGGAAGTAGTTCCAGTACTGGTAGCCGTCCACGGCGTGGGCCGGCAGCGCAAGCCCGGCCACGGTCATGGTCGTGACGAAGAGCGCGGAGAATATGCCGACGATGCGGCGGGGGAGCAGGGTGGCCAACGAAGGGCCCTTTCTGTTGCGGCGGTTCACATGACGTCACCGGACCGCTGGGAGCCCGCCCGCACGTGTGACGGCACACCCTGATCCGGCTCCGCCCCGTAGACCTCGACGGATGAATGGGAGCCGCTGTCTCGTGTCGGTTTTCCGGCTCGCCGCGCCCTTGTCTGTGTTCGACAGTCCCCGGACGCGGCCTACGGTTGCGGGTCAGCGCCGGCTTTCGACCGGCTTTCCCGACGCAAGGCAGTTGTTCATGTCGAACGTTCCCACGGCTCTCCGGGGTCGTCAAAGGGGTCTCACGTTTTCCCGCCGTTAGGCTCGCCACATGACCAACTCACTCGAGCCCTCGAACCAGTTCAGCAGCGAGTCCTCGTCCAGCCCTGCCTGGCGTTGGCGGCTCGAGAACTCCGCCGGCGCCGAGGTCGCGGCCGAGGGGATCGGGACGCCCGAGTTCCCCTCGCAGAGCGACGCCGAGTCGTGGGTGGGTGAGGTCTGGCGCGAGCTCCTCGACGCCGGGGTCGACGCGGTCACCCTGCTGGAGGGCGACCGCCAGGTCTACGGCCCGATGAGCCTTCACGCCTGACACGCGACGCGTATCAGGTCGGCAATACGAAATGCGTGTCCCGGGCAATACGGTGCGCTAGTTTCGCTGCATGGCTCCGGTGCTTCGCCCGTTCCCGTTCGAGACGCCCATCGCTCCTGACGCGCTGATCGACCGGCGCGAGGAGCTGTTGCGGCTCGGCCAGGCGGCCGCCGAGCGTGTCCACACGCGGATGGCGGGCCCGCGTCGGTTCGGCAAGACCTCGCTGCTCCTCGCGCACGCCGCCGCGCTCTCGGGCGCGGGCTGGCGCGCCGTGCACGTCGACATGTACGGCGTCACCTCGCTCGCCGAGCTGTGCGTGCGGATCGCCTCGTCGTACTCCCGGCTCGGTGACAGCAGGGTCCGGGCCCACCTCGACTCCCTCGGCAGCCGCCTCGGCCTCTCGCTCACCCCCGCCGGTCCCGGCGTGACCCTCAGCCCCCGGCAGCGCTCGGCGGCTCCGGAGGCGACCCAGACCGCGGCCGCCGAGCTGCTCGACCTGCCGCTGACCCTCTTCGAGCGTGACGGCCGGCCGACCCTCGTGGTGTTCGACGAGTTCCAGGACCTGCTCAGCGCAGGACCGTCCCTGGACGGGCTGCTGCGCTCGCACGTGCAGTACCACGGCGACGCGGCGGTCTACGTCTACGCGGGCTCGCAGCCGTCGATGATGCGCAAGCTGTTCAGCGACCGGGAGCGTCCGCTGTACGGCCAGGCCGAGCCGCTCGAGCTCGGGCCGCTCCCGATCGACGAGGTGATGGTCGAGCTGGCGGAGCGCTTCGACGAGCTCGGCGAGGACCCCGAGGGTGCGCTCGCCCCGCTGGTCACGACCGCGGCCGGCCACCCACAGCGAACGATGCTGCTGGCCCACCTGCTGCACCGCGAGCTCGGCGCGCGACCCCTGGGGTGGACGACCCTGCCCGAGGGTGCCGAGGTCAGTGGGATCGCGTTGGCCGACGCGGTCGTACGACGGGCGCTGGGCATGACCAACGAGGCGCACCAGGCGGTGTGGGACCAGATGTCGAGCGGGAAGAAGGCCGTGCTCGCCGCGCTCGCCGACGGCGACTCACCGACGGGGACCACGACCGCCCGTCGGCTCGAGACGTCGCGGGCCACCCTCCAGAGTGCTCTGCGCGACCTGGCGCGCGAGGGCCAGCACGTCACGCGTGACGATGACACGGGGCCGTGGCGCTACGTCGACCCGCTGCTGGAGCTCTGGGTGCGCGCACGGGGCCGGCCCTTCTAGGAGGACCGGCCCCGCCGCACCGCTGGGTTCGGCTCGGGTCAGCCGAACTCTCGCTTCGGAGGCGACACGGTCTTCGACGGGTCGCGCTCGATGACCCCGTCGAGGATGTCGTCGATCTGCTTCATCGCCGCGGCCTCGAGCTTCACGCCGGCGGCCTTGACGTTCTCCGTGACCTGCTCGGGGCGGGAGGCGCCGATGATGGCCGCCGAGACGTTCGGGTTCTGGAGCACCCACGCGACCGCGAGCTGGGCCAGGGAGAGCCCTGCCTCGTCGGCGACGGGCTTGAGGTTCTGGACGCGCGTGAGCACGTCGTCGTCCATCCACCGCGAGATCATGTTCGCGCCGCCGTTCTGGTCGGTCGCGCGAGACCCCGACGGGTGCGGCTCGCCGGGCTTGTACTTGCCGGTCAGCACGCCCTGGGCGATCGGCGACCAGACGATCTGGCCGATGCCGAGCTCCTCCGACGGCGGGCACGACCTCGGTCTCGATGACGCGCCAGATCATGTTGTACTGCGGCTGGTTCGACACGAACGGGATCTTCAGCTCACGCGCCAGGGCGTGGCCGCGGCGGATCTCGTCGGCCGTCCACTCGGAGACGCCGATGTAGAGCGCCTTGCCGGAGCGGACGACGTCGGCGAACGCCTCCATCGTCTCCTCGAGCGGCGTCTCGTAGTCGAAGCGGTGGGCCTGGTACAGGTCGACGTAGTCGGTGCCGAGCCGCTTCAGGGAGCCGTTGATCGACTCCATGATGTGCTTGCGGGACAGGCCGTGGTCGTTGTGCTTGCCGGGTCCGGTCGGCCAGTAGACCTTCGTGAAGATCTCCAGGCCCTCGCGGCGCTCGTCCTTCAGCGCCTTCCCGAGGACGGTCTCCGCCGCGGTGTTGGCGTAGACGTCGGCGGTGTCGAAGGTGGTGATGCCCTCCTCGAGCGCCTGCCGGACGCACGCGAGCGCCGCGTCCTCCTCGACCTGGGAGCCGTGGGTGAGCCAGTTTCCGTAAGCGATCTCTGAGATCTTCAGGCCGCTGGTGCCAAGGTTGCGAATGTCCATGCCCTCGAACGTATCCAGCGCGGCCAACGGCATGCGTCCTGGCTAGGTTGTCGCCATGATCGTGGCTTTCAGCATCAGTCCCACCACCGGTGACGAGACCGGCGGCGTCAGCGAGGCGGTGGCCGAAGCGGTGCGCGTGGTGCGTGCCTCCGGCCTGCCGTGTGAGACCAACGCGATGTTCACCAACATCGAAGGGGAGTGGGACGAGGTGATGGCGGTCGTCAAGCAGGCCGTCGACGTCGTCGCGGCGCGGTCGCCTCGTGTGGGTCTCGTGCTCAAGGCCGACATCCGACCCGGCCGGACCGGCCAGCTCACCGCCAAGGTCCAGCGGGTCGAGGAGCATCTGGCCGAGTAGCGACCGCGGGGCCGGGCGGAGAGTCGCGGCGACCGCCCCGAGGTCGAGGTCAGTAGCGCTCGGGCAGCTTCTGACCCAGCTTGACCTGGGGCTTGGGCATCCGCAGGAAGCGCACCTGCATGGCACGCAGGAGGGCGTAGAAGGTCGTGCCCTTGTACGACTCGTCGGGGAAGCGCTGCTTGAGCTCCCGCTTGAGGCGGAAGACGAGCAGCAGGGTGTCCACGCCGACGAGCAGGATCGTCACCAGCCACAGCGACTGGCCGTAGCGCATGAGCGTCGGGTTGCCCGAGTAGCTCAGCACCATGATGACGATGAGCAGGGGGAGCAGGAACTCTGCCGCGCAGAGGCGGGAGTCCACGCGGTCGCGGATGAAACGGCGGACCTTGCCGCGGTCGCGCGCAGGCAGGTAGCGCTCGTCGCCGGTCCTCATCGCCTCGCGCATCTTGGCGCTCTGGTCGTAGCGGCGCTCGCGCTGCAGCTTGGCCGCGGCCTTCTTGTCCGCCGCGCCCTTGGCCCGGGCGCGTGCAGCGGCCTCGGCCTCGCGGCGGCTCGGGGTGGGACGGCCCTTTCCGCCCGGCTTCGCGGGTGCGGACTGGGAGGTGGTCTCTTCGGACTTGGTACGTCGGAACAAGGCGGCCTTCTGCGTGGTCGAACTGGGACTGTCGCGTCCCGCGGATGGCCCCAAGAGTACCCGCGGGAACCTGCTACCTCCGCCGACCGTTGCACCGTAGGGTGGTCAGACAGGATCACTTACAAGAACAGAAGGGGGCCCGCACGCCATGAGCCTCATGAAGCGCATCAGCCTGATCTTCCGGTCAAAGGCCAACAAGGCACTCGATCGCGCAGAGGACCCGCGGGAGACGCTGGACTACAGCTACCAGCGGCAGATCGAGATGCTGTCCAAGGTGCGTCGTGGTGTGGCGGACGTGGCCACCAGCCGCAAGCGGGTCGAGCTCCAGGTCAACCAGCTCGAGCAGCAGTCCCAGAAGCTCACCGACCAGGCGCAGAAGGCGCTGTCGATGGGCCGTGAGGACCTCGCGCGTGAGGCGCTCACCCGCAAGTCCGGGCTGACCGGGCAGATCGGCGACCTGAAGGCGCAGCAGGCCCAGCTCCAGGGGGAGGAGGAGAAGCTCACCCTGGCCTCGCAGCGACTGCAGGCCAAGGTCGAGGCCTTCCGCACCAAGAAGGAGACCATCAAGGCCACCTACACCGCCGCCGAGGCGCAGACCCGGATCAACGAAGCCTTCTCCGGCATCTCCGAGGAGATGGGCGACGTCGGCCTCGCCGTGCAGCGCGCCGAGGACAAGACCGCTCAGATGCAGGCCCGGGCCGGCGCCATCGACGAGCTGATCGCCTCCGGCGCCCTCGAGGACGCCACCGCCATCGGGCACGGCGACGACATCGCCCGCGAGCTCGATGCCATGTCGAAGGACTCCGACGTCGAGGCCGAGCTCGCCGCGCTCAAGGCCGGCTCCGCCCCGCCGCAGAGCGCGATCGAGGCCGGCGACACCACGCCTGCCGCCTCGGTGCAGGAGGAGGCTCAGAAAGAGGGTGGCCAGTCATGATCGTGCGCATTCTCAACGAGGGTCAGTGGGAGGTCGCGGAGAGTCACCTCGGCGAGCTCAACCGGCTCGACGAGGCGGTGGAGAAGGCCATCGAGGGCAACGACGAGGTGACGTTCTCGAACAGTCTCGCGGCGCTGCTCGACAGCGTGCGGACCGAGGGGTCGCGCCTGCCCGACGACGTGCTCCACGACTCCGACCTCATCCTCCCGCCGGCTGACGCGTCCATCGAGGAGGTCCGGCACATGCTCGACGAGGAAGGGCTGATCCCGGGCTGATGTCCAGAACGCGCTTCATCAAGGACACCGGGCTGACCACCCGGATGACTCTCGTGATGTTCCTGCTCGGGGGTCTGTTCGTCGCGCTCGTCGTGGGCCTGATGTACGCGCTGCCGCAGTACGCCATCCTGATCGGGATCATCGGCCTCGGCATCGCGTGGTTCCAGTGGTACAAGTCCGACACCCTCGCGCTGAAGGCGATGCGTGCTCGGGTGGTCACGCCCGAGGAAGCGCCAGAGCTGCACGGCATGATCGACCGGCTCTGCGCCATGGCCGACATGCCCAAGCCTCGGGTCGGGATCTCCTACACCGACCTGCCGAACGCCTTCGCCACGGGGCGCTCGCCGAACCGCGCTGTGGTCTGTGTGACGACGGGGATCCTCGACCGGCTGACCGCCGAGGAGCTCGAAGGGGTCCTCGCCCACGAGCTCTCGCACGTGGCGCACCGCGACGTGCTGGTCATGACCCTCGCCTCCTCGGCCGGCATCATCGCCGGGATGGCCACCCGAGGAGCGCAGTACGGCGCGATCTTCGGCCGACGCGGCAACGACAGCAACGGGGCGGGGGCGATCGGCTTCCTCCTCGCGCTGCTGATCAGCCTCGTGGTCTACGCGGTCAGCTTCTTCCTCACCCGGCTGCTCTCGCGCTATCGCGAGCTGTCGGCGGACCGGGCGGGCGCCTACCTCACGCAGAAGCCCAGCGCGCTGGCCTCGGCCCTGACCAAGATCACCGGAGAGATCGCCGCGATCCCGAACCGCGACCTGCGCGCGTCACAGAGCATGAACGCCTTCTTCATCGCGCCTGCGATCAGCGGGGCGACGATGCAGACGCTCACCTCCACCCACCCCTCCCTCGAGCAGCGGCTCGAGCAGCTGGCCAAGGTAGCGACGGAGCTGGGCAAGCCCCTCGACGGCGGCTTCCCGACCCCGGGCTTCGACCAGTGAGCTTCTGGGACTCGATCCTGGGCCGCAGCAAGCCGGTCCAGGCCAAGCTCGACGCCCTGTTCGGGCTGCCTGGCGCCGCGATCACGCTGCAGACGGCGGCGGGGTTCACGCCGACCGGCGTCGGGTCGGTCTGCTACCGCGAGGCCGAGGGGGCGGCGTTCGCGCAGACCCAGGCCGACGTCGTGGCGCTCCTCGACGCCGACGAGGGACCTGACGTCGAGCGCTCGGTCGACGAGTACGGCTTCACCTGGCTCGTCACGAGGCAGGACCCGCCGGACGTCGGGGCACTCGTCACCGACCTCCACGCCGTCAACACCACGCTGGAGGCCCAGGGGTTCGGGCCCGGCCTGCTGTGCTCGCTGGTGGCGTTCACCGACGTCTCAGGTCGACGGCTCGGGCTCGTGTACCTCTACAAGCAGGGCACGTTCTACCCCTTCGCGCCGATCGAGGGGCAGCGCCGGGACAACGTCCTCGAGATCCAGATCCGCGACCTGCTCAAGAACGAGCTGCCGATGGAGCAGCAGCTCCAGCGCTGGATGCCGGTCTGGGGCGCACCCGGACTCTGACGTCCGGCCAGGGGCGCCGTGTCGCTCGGCTGTCCCCCGAGCGGAGTCCAGCCGTCCGTTACGCACCATGGGCGGCTCCGGGGGCTCATGGGGCAGTACTTCCCGTACGTCGTGCGCGACATCTACGGCACGAAGGTGATCCCGGAGACGGTCGGCAACGTCGAGCCAGTCGGGGCTGCTCAGTCCTTGGCGGCCTTCGTGGCGCCGAGCCCAGGCAGCTCGAGCATCCTCTGAAGCGCGACCAGCGCCCACTTCTCGGTCTCGGGGTCCACCTCGATGACGTTCACCAGGTTGCCGGCGACGAGGTTCTCCATGGCCCACACGAAGTGGGGCAGGTCGATGCGGTTCATCGTCGCGCAGTAGCAGACCGTCTTGTCGAGGAAGACGATGTTCTTGTCCGGGTGGGCGTTGGCGAGCCGCTGGACCAGGTTGAGCTCGGTGCCGACCGCCCATGACGAGCCGGCCGGTGCGGCCTCGATCGTCTTGATGATGAACTCCGTGGAGCCGATCAGGTCGGCCCGGGTCACCACGTCGTGCGTGCACTCGGGGTGCACGAGGATGTTGATGTCGGGCACCGTCGCTCGGAGCTCGTCCACCACCGCGGCGGAGAACCGCCCGTGGACGGAGCAGTGACCCTTCCAGAGGATCACCTTCGCTCCGCGGATCTCCTCCTCGGTCAGGCCGCCGTTCGGGCGGTGCGGGTCCCACACGACGCAGTCGGTGAGGTCGAGGCCGAGGGCGAGCACCGCGGTGTTGCGGCCGAGGTGCTGGTCGGGCAGGAAGAGGACCTTCGTGTCCGGTCCGTGCTGCTCGAACGCCCAGCGCAGCGCCACCTCCGCGTTGCTGGACGTGCACACGGCACCGCCGTTGCGTCCGCAGAACGCCTTGATGTCGGCGGAGGAGTTCATGTACGTGATCGGCACGACGGAGTCGGCCACGCCGGCGTCCGCGAGGGCGTCCCAGGCGTCCTCGACCTGACCGATGGCGGCCATGTCGGCCATCGAGCAGCCGGCGGCGAGGTCGGGGAGGATCACCTTCTGGTGCTCGGAGGTCAAGATGTCGGCGGACTCGGCCATGAAGTGGACGCCGCAGAACACGACGTACTCGGCCTCCGGCCGGGCCGCGGCCTCGCGGGCGAGCTTGAACGAGTCGCCGGTGACGTCCGCGAACTGGATCACCTCGTCACGCTGGTAGTGGTGGCCGAGCACGAAGACGCGCTCTCCGAGCGCCTCCTTCGCGGCTCGGGCACGAGCGACGAGGTCGGGGTCGGACGCGGGCGGCAGCGAGCCGGGGCAGTCGACGCCTCGTTCGGAGTTCGGGTCCGCGCCGTGGCCGAGGAACAGCAGAGGCAGATGTGTTGTCGTCACGTTGACAGTATTTCAGACCGAGGCCCCCAGACCCAGGCTCGTCCGCCCCAGCGCGCCGCGACCACCGGCCCTCTAGACCACTGGTCGCCGACCCGGCGTCCGACGGCCCGGCGTCTGGCCCCGTCCGGGCACACCGGGTCGGTCTGCTGGGTCCAAGTTGGATTTTCGACCAAGATCGCTGCGTCGGAGCGGAATTTATGACTACGATCGCTGCATGACTCATGGTTTTCCGGGCAGATCGCTGCACTCGGGCGAGGCTGAAGCACTATTTCAGTCATGAACGCTGCGTTACGAGGGGGACACCCCGCAGGAGATCTGGAGATCGCACAGACGAGCACCGACCGTGCCCGACTGTCCCGCCAGACTCGAGCCGGACGGGCGGTGCAGCTCGCTCCTGGCATCTACGCGGTGGGGGCCGCTCTGCGGCCTGAGGCGGCTGCCCGCCACCATCTGTTCGCCATCGTCGCGCACGTGTGGCCCGCTGCGGTTATCTGCGACCGGTCCGCGCTCGCCGGCGGCCAGCCCGTCGACGGCTACCTCTTCATCTGCCATCCAGAACCACCCCGTGCCACCGAGCTGCGATTGCCGGGAACGACTGTCGTCCCGCGCGTAGGTCCTGCCCCCTTGCCGGGAGACATGCCGATGCCGAACGGACTGTTCGTTTCCGGCCCTGTCCGGCAGCTCGTTGAAAACATCCCCGCCCGCGGGCGCCCCGGCAACCCTCCCCGGTTGGCTGGCCTAGGGTCGGTGGAGGACACGATCGAAGAGCAAGCTCGCCGCGGGGGAGCGGGGAAGATCACCCAGATGCTCCAGAGTCTCGAAGTGCTTCGGGGATCGTTCCCGGAGAGGTCCGTCGAGAAAGTGCGGCAGCGGCTCGCCGCGCTCGCCGGCACCGCGATGGACGACGTGCCCGTGTCTGCGCGATACGCCGCACGACTGGAGGGCCAGCCCTATGACCAGCAGCGGCTGGACCTTGTCGGCGGTCTGGTCGAGACCTTGCGTAGCACTGCGCCGGCACCGCGTCCAGCCCTCGGCGAGCCGAAGCGGTGGGAGTGGGAGCCGTTCTTCGAGGCATACTTCTCCAACTTCATCGAAGGCACTGAGTTCGGAGTCGAGGAGGCCCGTCAGATCGCCGTGGAGGGCGTCGAGTTCTACGACCGCCCCCAAGACGCCCACGACATCTCCGCCACGTACAAGCTCGTCTCCGACCCGCAGTTGGCCACCGCCGTGCCGCGTACTGGGGACGAGCTCATCGAGCTCTTGCGCAGCCATCACGCAACGCTCATGGCTGCGCGCCCCGACAAGAACCCCGGCCTGTTCAAGACGAGGTCGAACTTCGCCGGGGGCTACGAGTTCGTCTCCCCGCAGGCGGTCGAGGGGACGCTTCGCCACGGGTTCGACCTTCTCAACGGCCTCACCGACCCGTTCCAGCGTGCGCTCGCGGTGATGCTCCTTCTGACGGAGGTGCACCCGTTCGACGACGGCAACGGCCGGATCGCGCGGATCCTCGCCAACGCCGAACTGGCGCACGCAGGGCAGGTGCGGATCGTCATCCCCACTAGCTACCGGAACGACTACCTTGCTGGTCTCAACGGGGTGAGCAACCGCGCCGGCCAGGGGCAGACGCTGATCGCTGTCCTCGACTTCGCGCAGCGCTGGACTGCGTCGGTGGACTGGTCGACCTACGAGATCGCACACGAACAACTGACCTACGCCAACGCCTACGTCGACGCCGGCGTCGCAGAACGAAGCGGTCAACGCCTCCGGATGCCGGCACGCTAGAAAGTGGCCGGTTCTAGTGCTGGGTCTGCGACGTGGGTACGAAGGAGGCCGCAACCCGGCACTTTCGGCGCTGCCTTGAGGTAGGCCGCTGAAATGGCAAGCATCCCCAGTCAGAGGAAGTGGCCGCTCGGGAGGTACGGCGCCGGGGGCTTCATGCCGCGGAGCGCGAGGTATCCGGAGCTGTGCAGCTCCATCCGCGCTGCCATCCCGACGTCCATCGCCCACTCGTTGGTCGCCGACAGGTGCTCGATGGAGCAGTCCGTGTCGGGGGACGAGGCGGCCAGGGTCTCCCAGAGCAGGTCGGCCGCGGTCCGCCGGTTGGTCGCCGCAAGAAGGTAGGGGCCGCCGCCGGGCTCGACGTACGCGTAGCCGGAACCGGTCGACCGGTCCACGACGACGAGACGGTAGATCGAGGTGAGGATCTCGTGGTCCACCCCGTGGGCGGAGTCGCGGACCTGCCTGTCCACGGAGTTCATGAGGTCGATGTCGGCCGCCGAACCCTCGCGCACCCGCTCCACGACGGGGAGCACGTCCCGCCGTACCGTCCCGGTCATGAACATGGTCGGGTGGAGGCTGAAACCCGCCAGCCGGTAGCGACGGGCCGCCTTCGGGTCCGCCGACGCTGCGAGCATGCCCCGCAGGCACCCCCGGCCATGGGTGAGCGCGGCGTCGAGGAGCTGCTTCCCGACTCCTTGTCCCTGGAGGTCCGGCCGGACCACGAACGTCGCGAGGATCCAGGTCAGGTCGCGCTTGAGGCCGGCGGAGACCCCGACGATGCCGCTGTCGGCCTCGGCCACCCAGCAGCCCTCCGGGTCGTGACGGAGGATGTGCTCCATGCGCCGCCGCCAGGCGGCCGCCTTGGTGTCCGGCCGCAGGGTCGGCTCCGGCCAGCCGTGGCGGTGGGTCCGCTGGTCGAGCTCGTAGAACCCCTCGGCGGTGAGCCGTTCGACGTCCGGGACGTCCTCGAGGCGCATCGGTCGGATGACGTGGTCGGCGGACACCGCGCCAACCTACCGAGCCGATGCCGCTGTGCCGCAAGGCAGTATGTCCGCATGCGTGTGGTCATCGCCCCCGACAAGTTCGCCGGAACCCTCACCGCGGTCGAGGCCGCAGAGGCCATCGCCGAGGGGTGGCGACGGCGGGCTCCCCAGGACGACCTCGAGCTGGTGCCGATGGCAGACGGCGGGCCGGGGTTCGTCGACGTACTGCACGCCTCCCTCGGCGGTGACCTGTCGGCGCTGACCGTGACCGGACCGTACGGTGACCCCGTGCCGGCGAGCCTGCTGCTCGTGGAGGGCACGGCGTACGTCGAGAGCGCGCAGGCGTGCGGGCTGCACCTCACCCCGCCCGAGGAGCGCGACCCCGAGCGTGCCTCGACCCGAGGGGTCGGCGAGCTGGTCGCGGCCGCCGTCGACGCGGGAGCCCGGACGGTCGTCGTGGGGCTCGGGGGATCGGGGACCAACGACGGGGGAGCCGGCCTGCTCGCCGCCCTCGGAGCGGTCACGACGCCCGCGGGTGCGCTCGAGGAGGGGCCGAGCCGGCTGAGCACCTTGGAGAGCGTCGACCTGACCGCCGCGCGCAGTCGCGTCGAGGGCGTCACGCTCGTCATGGCGAGCGACGTCGACAACCCGCTCCTGGGCCTCATCGGGGCGACGAACGTGTACGGACCCCAGAAGGGCGTGCGGGAGGAGCGGCTGCAGGCCGTCGACGCCATGTTGGAGGCGCTCGTGGCGGCCACCGACAAGAAGACCGCGCTCGCCAAGGGTGCCGGGGCGGCGGGCGGTCTCGGCTTCGCGCTCCTGCTGCTCGGGGCCACCAGGCAGGCCGGTGTGGAGCTCGTGGCGCAGGCAGTCGGGCTCGACCGGAAGGCGGCCGCCGCCGACCTGGTCATCACGGGGGAGGGGGCCTTCGACTTCTCGTCCCGTTCCGGGAAGGTTCCCTACGGGGTCGCCGCGGTCGCGGCTCGGGCGCTCGTGCCGTGCGTCGCCCTGGCCGGCAAGGTGCTGGTCGGCTCCCGCGAGATGCGTGCCCTCGGGGTCGAGTCGGCGTACTCCGTCGTCGACCTGGTGGGGGAGGAGCAGTCCTTCGCCGACCCCGCCGGCAGCCTCGCCGCCTTGGCCCAGCGCGTCGCGCGCACCTGGTCACGCTGACGCCCCGGCGGGGCCGGGTCCCCCGTCGAGGGGCGGTCGACCTGGACGGCAGCCGGGACGTTGGTCCTGACTGAGGAGCGAGGTCTTGGGAATATCGCCGGATGTGCGACCATTGAACCTGCACAGAAACTTGTCTGAGCCCCATGGGAGTCACACGATGACCGAGCAGGTCGAAACCACTGAGTCGACGGTCCGCGCCGACGGCATCAACATCAGCGACACTGCCGCCGCGAAGGTGAAGAGCCTTCTCGAGCAGGAGGGCCGCGACGACCTCCAGCTGCGTATCGCGGTCCAGCCGGGTGGCTGCTCCGGTCTGCGGTACCAGCTGTTCTTCGACGAGCGGAACCTCGACGGTGACGTCGTCACCGACTTCAACGGTGTGGCCGTGGTGGTCGACCGGATGAGCTCGCCGTACCTCAACGGTGCCGTGATCGACTTCGTCGACACCATCGAGAAGCAGGGCTTCACGATCGACAACCCGAACGCGACCGGCTCCTGCGCCTGTGGAGACTCCTTCCACTGACGCAGCCGGAGTCGAGTCTCCGCATCAGCAGCGCAAGCGGCCCCCGTCGGACATCCGGCGGGGGCTGTCGCGTCGTGAGGACCCTCGCGGCCGCCCAGGGCTCCGATACGGAGCCACCCCGCTCCTCAGAGGAGGAGCGGGGTGGCTGCGGTCGGGACGCCGGATCAGTCGAGGTGGAGGTGGAGCGCGGCTCCCAGGCGGGCCGCCGCGTCGCTCACCGCGATGGAGGGCTTCTTGACCTCGCGCGGGTAGTCCTCGAACAGGATGCTCGGTGCCGGCTTCGCGGCCGCCTTGGCGGCCCGCTCGGCGGCGCTCCTCCGCTCGGGGAGGTGCAGCGCGGACTCGACCGCGCGGCAGTCGGAGGTCATCTCACTGGACGTGGAGGCGTCGTCGTACGCCAAACGCTGGTAGGTCATATCGCCCACGCTAGGGGTTACTCATGGGTCGTCCTAGCCGTACCGACAGGTAGTGTTCTGGGTGTCCAGACCCCTTGAACGAACCCCGAGGTACCTCGTGTCGCTGCTCGTCACCGGCTCCATCGCCACCGACCACCTGATGTCGTTCGGCGGCAAGTTCTCCGACTCCCTGGTGGTGGACCAGCTCGACAAGCTCTCGGTCTCGTTCCTGGTCGACGACCTCGAGGTACGACGGGGCGGCTGCGCCGCGAACATCTGCTTCGGCCTCGGCTCGCTCGGCCTGCGCCCGATCCTCGTCGGGGCGGTGGGGGAGGACTTCGCCGACTACAGGTCGTGGCTGGAGCGCCACAACGTCGACTGCGACTCCGTGCACGTCTCCGAGACCAGGCACACCGCGAGGTTCGTGTGCACGAACGACTCGATGATGGCGCAGTTCGCCTCGTTCTACCCCGGCGCCATGACCGAGGCCCGCGACATCGAGCTCAAGCCGGTGGAGGAGCGCGTCGGCGGCGTCGAGTACGTCCTGGTCGCCCCCAACGACCCCGAGGCGATGCTCCGGCACACGCAGGAGTGCCGGGAGCGCGGCTACGCCTTCCTCGCCGACCCCTCCCAGCAGCTCGCCTTCGGCGACGGCGAGCTGATCCGCGACCTGATCGACGGGGCCGCCATCTTGTTCTCCAACGAGTACGAGTCGGCCCTGATCGAGAAGAAGACCGGCTGGACCGCGGACGAGATCCGGTCCCGGGTCGGCACGTGGGTGGTGACCCTCGGGGCGGCCGGTGTGCGCGTCGAGCGCGAGGGCGAGGAGCCGATCGTCGTACCGGCCGTGCCGGAGATCGAGAAGGTCGAGCCGACCGGGGTCGGCGACGCCTTCCGCGCCGGCTTCCTCGCGGCCCTCGCCTGGGACCTGTCGCTCGAGCGGGCCGCCCAGCTCGGCTGCCTGCTCGCCGTCTACGTCGTGGAGAAGGTCGGCACGCAGGAGTACACCCTGCACCAGTCCGCGTTCGTGAAGCGCTTCGCGGAGGCCTACGGCGAGGAGGCGGCGGCGGAGATCGCCGCCCACGTCCGCACCCCGCGCCCCTGACACCTCAGCGCAGGCGGCGTACGACGAAGCGCGGGACACCGTCCTCGGCGGCGTCCTCGCCGAGGTACTCCTGCCCACGCATCCGGCACCACGCCGGTACGTCGGAGCGGGCGGCCACGTCGTCGGCGACCACGGCGACCGCCTGACCGACGGCGACGTCGCCGATGTTGTTCGCGAGCCGGATCACCGGCAGCGGACAGCGCATCCCGCGGCAGTCGAGCTCGAGGTCGGCGTCCATGACCCGACTCTCCCACGACGGCCGGTCGACGGCGTGCGTCTGGTCACGGGACGCCTGCCCGCTCGCGCAGCCGCGCCACGACACCGGGCAGGACCTCGAGGAAGCGGTCGACCTCAGCCTCGGTGGTGTCCCGGGTCAGGGAGACCCGCACGTTGCCGTGGGTGAGCGCGCCCATGGCGGCAAGGACGTGCGAGGGAGTCAGCGTGGAGGCGCTGCACGCGGAGCCCGAGGCCACCCCGAAGCCCTCGCGGTCCAGCTCGGTCACCAGCGCCTCACCGGCCACGTAGAGGCAGGAGAAGGTGACCAGGTGGGGGAGCCGGTCCACCGGGTCGCCGACGACTTCCGCGTCGGGGACGGTGGCGGCGACCTGCTCGCGGATCCGGTCGACGAGGGCGAACTGCCGGGCGTTGACCTCGTCCCGCTCGGCCATGCGCGCCTGCAGCGCGGCGGCGGCGGCGAGCACGGCGGGCACGTTCTCGAAGCCGCTGACCCGAGAGTCGGCGCGGTCGTCGACGGGGAAGGGCGGCCGCCAGCGAGCGCCCTTGCGCACGAGGAGCACGCCCACCCCGGCGGGGCCGCCCCACTTGTGTGCCGACGCGGCGGCCGCCGACCAGCCCCGTGGGAGGTCGAGCCTGCCCGCCGACGCCGCGAAGTCGACGAAGACGGGCACGTCGGCAGCGCGAGGCCGTGGCGTAGACCTCTTCCAGTGGCTGGACGGTCGCCACCTCGTTGTTGGCCGACTGCACCGCGAGGACGCCGGCCCCCTCGGACAGGGCGGCCTCCAGCCCGGCCGAGGTCACCCGGCCGAGGTGGTCCACAGGGGCCGCCGTCGTCGTACCGCCCCTGTGACGGGACCACCAGGCGCCGGCCTGGATCACCGCGGAGTGCTCGACCGCGGAGTGGACCAGCCGGCCGCTGACCCGGGACCGCCCCTCGAGGAGCCCCAGCACTCCCGAGTGGACGGCCTCGGTGCCGGACGAGGTGAACGTCACCTCGTCCTCCCGGACGCCGAGGCAGGACGCCACGACGGCGCGGGCGTTGTCGAGCAGGAGGCGGGCGTCGCGGCCCCGGTGGTGCAGCCTGAGCGGGTCGGCGTACCCGGCCTCCAGCGCGCTGAGAAGCACCTCGCGGGCGGCCGGATGAAGGGGTTCGGACGACGCCGCGTCGAGGTACCCCTGCGCGGCCGCCTCGGTTCTGCCGGTTGACTTCGTCACAACGTGAACCTACCGGCCCACCTCGGGGTCCAACCCAAGTTGCCTCAGTAGTAGGGTTCGGTGCTGACCGTCGTAATTGAGAGAGAGGCTCGTTCGTGGGTCTGCAACTCCCCAAGCGTGGCCAGAAGGTGCGCGCGCGAGTCGGCACCGCCGCCATGGTGTCCGCAGGACTGTTGTTGCTGGGTGCCTGTTCCACCGAGGACAAGGACCAGGTCCGCCGGCTGGCGCTTCCCGAGCCGATCACGGACCGTGGCACGCACACCTATGACCTGTGGCACGGCGCATGGATCGCGGCGATCCTGGTCGGCATCCTGGTCTGGGGCCTGATCCTCTACGCCGCGTTCAAGTTCCGCCGTCGCAGCGACGACGAGATCCCGGTGCAGACGCGCTACAACCTGCCGATCGAGATCCTCTACACCATCGCCCCAGTCGTGATGGTCGTCGTGTTCTTCTTCTTCACCGTCCAGACCCAGGACGAGGTGCTCGCCGAGCCGGCCAACGGCCAGGCCGACCACGAGATCGGCGTCGTGGGCCAGAAGTGGTCGTGGAGCTTCAACTACCTCGGCGAGGACGCGGTCGGCGGGCAGGACGTCTACACCTCGGGCACGCCGGCCGAGATGCCGACCCTCGTCCTTCCGGTGGACGAGTCGGTCACCGTGCACCTCTCGTCGCCCGACGTGATCCACTCGTTCTGGGTGCCCGCCTTCCTGTTCAAGATGGACGTCATCCCCGGCCGGGACAACGAGTTCTCGTTCACCCCGACCAAAGAGGGCACTTACATGGGCAAGTGCGCGGAGCTCTGCGGCACCTACCACTCGCGGATGCTCTTCAACCTCGAGGTCGTGAGCGCCGACGAGTACGACGCCTACCTCGAGGACCTCAAGGCCCAGGGCAACGTCGGCACGCTGAAGGGCGCCGCCGACGCGCAGACCCAACAAGGCCTCCAGGACGAAACCTCTCAGCTAGGAGACGAGCAGTGAGCGGCGCAGCATTCGAGGCGCGTGGCGCCTACGCCGACCGTAAGCCTCTCGGACAGCAGATCGTCCGAGTCCTCACGACCACCGACCACAAGCTGATCGGCAAGCTGTACCTCGGCACGTCGTTCGCGTGGTTCCTGATCGGCGGCGTCATGGCGCTGCTCATCAGGTCCGAGCTCGCGTTCCCCGGCCAGCAGGTCGTGAACGACGAGACCTACAACCAGCTGTTCACGATGCACGGCACGATCATGCTGCTGCTCTTCGCGACGCCGCTGTTCTTCGGGTTCGGCAACCTGATCATGCCGCTCCAGATCGGTGCGCCCGACGTGGCGTTCCCGCGCCTGAACATGTTCAGCTACTGGCTGTTCCTGTTCGGTGGTCTGATCGCTGCCTCGGGCTTCCTCACCCCTGACGGCGCGGCCTCCTTCGGCTGGTTCGCCTACACGCCGCTGTCGAACGAGGTGAACACCCCCGGCGTCGGTGGCGACCTGTGGGTCCTGGGCCTCACCCTCGGTGGTTTCGGCACCATCCTCGGCGGGGTGAACTTCATCACCACGATCATCACCATGCGCGCACCCGGCATGACGATGTTCCGCATGCCGATCTTCACCTGGAACACGCTGGTCACGAGCCTGCTGGTCATCATGGTGTTCCCGGTCCTGGCCGGCGCGCTGTTCATGCTCGCCTCCGACCGGATCCTCGGCAGCCACGTCTACGACCCGTCGAGCGGTGGCCCGATCCTGTGGCAGCACCTGTTCTGGTTCTTCGGCCACCCCGAGGTCTACATCATCGCGCTGCCGTTCTTCGGCATCATCACCGAAGTCCTGCCGGTGTTCAGCCGCAAGCCGGTCTTCGGCTACGTCGGCCTGGTGGCCGCGACGCTCGCGATCGCCGCGCTGTCGATGGCCGTCTGGGCGCACCACATGTTCCCGACCGGCGCGGTCGACCTGCCCTTCTTCTCGGCGATGACTCTGCTGATCGCGGTGCCCACCGGCGTGAAGTTCTTCAACTGGATCGGCACGATGTGGGGTGGCTCGGTCTCGTTCGACACCCCGATGCTGTGGACGCTGGGCTTCCTCACCACCTTCCTCTTCGGTGGTCTGACCGGCGTCATCCTGGCCTCACCGCCGCTGGACTTCCAGGTGACCGACTCCTACTTCGTCGTGGCGCACTTCCACTACGTGGTCTTCGGCACCGTCGTGTTCGCGATGTTCGCCGGGTTCTACTTCTGGTGGCCGAAGATGACCGGCCGCATGCTCGACGAGCAGCTCGGCAAGATCCACTTCTGGCTGCTCTTCGTGGGCTTCCACACGACGTTCCTGGTGCAGCACTGGCTGGGTGTCGAGGGCATGCCGCGTCGCTACGCCGACTACCTGCCCACCGACGGGTTCACCACGCTGAACCAGGTCTCGACCGTGGGTGCGTTCCTGCTCGCGGCCTCGACGTTCCCCTTCCTGTGGAACGTCTACTCCACGGCACGCAAGCCGTACGTCGAGGTGGGCGACGACCCGTGGGGCTGGGGCCGCTCGCTGGAGTGGGCCACCTCCTCGCCGCCGCCGCGCCACAACTTCGTCAGCCTGCCGCGGATCCGCTCCGAGTCGCCTGCGTTCGACCTGCACCACCCGGAGATCGCTGCCCTGGAGATGGACCGCCACGACGCGCTGCGCGAGGAGTCGGGCGTGGCCGACGCTCCGGAGGTCACCGGACGCCGCGGACACCTCGAGCAGCAGATGGGCGAGTCCGTCGAGGACTCCGCCCGCAAGACAGACACGCACCGTGAGGACGGCCGCTGATGAAGTTCGAGACCTACATCTTCGGGATCAACACCGTCTTCTTCGCGGTGGTCGCCCCGGGCTACTGGTTCATCACCGGCGACCCCACGGGCACGGCCGCGCTCACGATGACGACGCTGCTGACCGCCCTGGTGACGTTCTACCTGGGCTTCCACGCGTCCAAGATGGAGCCGCGTCCGGAGGACCGCAAGGAGGGCGAGATCGCGGAGGGGGCCGGCGAGCTCGGCTTCTTCCCGCCGTACAGGCTGGTGGCCGCTCTGGGCCGCCCTGACCGCCGCGGTCGCCTTCTACGCCCTGGCGTACGCCGCGTGGTGGCTGCTCGCCATCGCCATCGGCCTCGCATCGGTCACGGTCAGCGGCTGGGTCTTCGAGTACTACCGCGGAGAGCACGCTCACTGACAGCGACTCGAGCTCCAGGCGGTGGCGCGGCCCATGTGGGCAGCGCCACCGCTTATGTTTTCGACTCCTGGGCGTCTCGTTGTTACCTTTGAGGGGCACCCAACTTGCTATTTCCGGGGGAGTTCTCACACATGAAGAGGCACGTCGCGCCTGCACGCGCACGTCTCGCTGCCGCCGTGCTGGTCGTGCTGGCCGCCTTCGCGGCCGCAGGATGCAGCTCGGACGGCGCTGAGCCGCAGGCTGCCGGGGAGAGCCCTGCCCCTGCGGAGGAGAGCCCCACGGAGTCGGCGGCGACGGTCGCCACGAACGTCGAGGGCGCCAAGGGTCCGGTGACGGTGGACAGAAACCTCGAGGTGACCGCGGACGACGGCTCTCTCGAGCGGGTCGAGGTCCGCGCCGGTGCGGAGCGTGTCGACGGCAAGCTGTCCGAGGACAAGGCGACGTGGTCGGCGACCGACCGGCTCGAGCCTGGCCTGCGTTACCGCGTCCTGGCGGTTGCCGTGGACGACGAGGGGCGACGCACCACCGAGCGCTCCGCGTTCCGCACCGAGGCCCTCCCTCTCGAGCGTCAGACCTACCCCTCCATCGCGCCCCTGCAGGGCGAGACGGTCGGGGTCGGGATGCCGGTGATCGTGCACTTCGACGTACCGGTCACCGACCGCGCGAGCATCGAGCGGCACCTGTCCGTCACGAGCACCCCGAAGCAGGCCGGCTCCTGGCGCTGGATCTCGTCGCAGGAGGTCCACTGGCGTCCGGCGAAGTACTGGAAGCCGGGCACCAAGGTGCGCGTCGACGCCGACGTCAACTCGATCCCGGCCGGCGACGGCGTCTACGGCCAGGTGAGCCGGAGCGTCTCCTTCGACATCGGCGACTCGATCATCAGCAAGGTCGACGTCCAGGCGCACCGGATGAGGGTGCTCGTCAACGGCAAGCTCGCTCGGACGGTGCCGATCAGCGCCGGGAAGCCCGGGTTCATCACCCGCTCCGGGACCAAGGTGATCATCGAGAAGCAGCGCCACAAGGTCATGGACGCCGAGAGCATCGGCATCTCCAAGAACGACCCGGAGTACTACCGCCTCGACGTGTACTACGCCATGCGGGTCACCTACTCGGGCGAGTTCCTGCACGCGGCGCCGTGGTCGGAGGGCTCACAGGGCCTGGAGAACGTCAGCCACGGGTGCGTGGGCATGACGACCGAGAACGCGTCCTGGCTGTACGGCATCACCCACCAGCGCGGTGACGTCGTCGAGGTCACGGGCAGCGACCGGCACATGACGCTCGAGAACGGGTACGGCGACTGGAACGAGTCCTTCAAGGAGTACGCCGAGGGCTCGGCACTCTCCTGACCAGGTCACCACCAGGCGCCGTGCTTGCGCGGCAGCGTGACGCGCACCGCCGTCCCGGGCCCGGGCCCGCTGGTGATCTCGAGACGGCCGTCGCAGGCCCGCACGGCCGAGGTGATGACCGAGAGCCCCTGCCCGGTGCCGTGCTCGATCCGGCCGAAGCCCGGCCCTTCGTCCGAGACCTCGATCCAGGCGGTGTCATCTGCGGCACCCACACGGATCACGATGTCGCCGGACTCGCCGGCCGCACGACCTGCGTTGTCGATCATGTTGTCGATGGCGCGGTGCAGGAGCAGCGGGTCCCCGCAGACCAGCGCGGGCTCCGAGACCTCGCGCTCGAGTCGGACCTTGTGGCTGAACTCGGCGACGCTGGCGCACTCCTCGACGAGCTCGGTCAGGTCGAGCACCCAGTGCTTGGGGGTGTCCTCGACGGTCGCCGCCCTCTCGAGAAGCTCACCGGCGTGCGTGAGCGTCTGCTTGATCAGCTCGAAGCGCCGCTTGGTCTCGCTGTCCAGGACGTTGTCCTTGGGCAGCTGGCTGAGCAGCAGCCCCGCCGTCACGCACTGTCTTAGGTCATGACACAGCGTCGCGAGCTCGTCGGCATGCGACTGGCTCGGTTGACGCTGTTCAGGAACCGGAACATACGCCATGTCCACCCCTCGGATTGCCTGCTCGTCCGCTGGTGCAAGTGTCGATGGCTCGCTGTCTGAACCCGTGACATCGTGGACCTCGGAGAGGTCACACCGCGACGATCCCCCCGGATACCCCGCTCTTCCGACGACGGTACCTCGTCCATCGAACCCGAATGCGTGATTTGCTGACGTGTAAGCACATCTGGCCATGCCGACCCTGGTCCTGTCCTCCCCACAGCACCATCACAGTAGGTCTGCTGAGGTATTGACGGATCGACAATTTTGGGTATCCGGGGAGCCCGTCCAGACGGCCGGCCGGCCAGGTTTCCATATCGCCAACATGGGGGAAGACCCAAGTACGCTCGGACCATGAGCATTGGACCCGGGCCGCTGGGCGGTCCGCGCAACGGCTCGCCAGTCGCGTCGGTGCGGGGGGTAGGTCGTTTGGGTGATTCGTCGCCCAGGTGCCGATCCCGGCACCACCCACTCGGTTTCCTGCGTCCGTAGCCCCCCACTTCCGGGCGTGGGCCCGGGTAGGGGCGGCTGGCGAGTCCTGCGTGGCGAACGAAGATCCGGCACCACGTCTTGCAGGCACAGAGAAGGCCCTCTTCCCCCAGGGTGCGGGAAGAGGGCCTGGTCTTTCTCAGCGGTGCCTCTCAGCGATCGGAACCGACCCGGGCGCCCCACCCGGCATCACGCGCCAGGGCGACCGCGGCCAGCTGGGAGCTGACCCCGAGCTTGGCGAGGATCGACTTCACGTGAGTGCGCACCGTCGCCTCTGACACGAACGCCGCATGTGCGACCTCGCGGACCCGCTTGCCCTGGAGCAGCTCGCCGAGGACGTGGGCCTCGCGTGGTGTCAGCCGGTCCAGACGGGACCGACGGTCGTCGTCGTCGGTCCGGGCCTCCCGCCACATGGCGATGAGCTGCTCCCGCCGGTCCCGCGACATCACGGGCAGCCCCTGCGCCACGCGCTGGATCACCTCGACGATGACCTGGAGCGGCGTGGACTTGTTGAGCACGGTGAGCGCGCCGGCCGCGACGCAGGCGCCCCAGCGAGCGGGCTCGGCCCATGCGGTGAGGACGACGACGCGGCAGCCTGCCCTGGTCAGCGGCTGGATGAGCGTGCCGCCGTCACCTGCCGACCCGAGGTCGAGGTCGAGGAGAACGACCTGCGGGTTCAGGGCCAGGATCGAGCCCAGAAGCGCATCCGGACCCTCCGGACGAGGAGGGAGCCGGACGCTGGTCACCTCGAACCCCTCCGGCGACAAGGAGACGAGCAGCGCCTCCGCCAGCAGAGCGTGGTCCTCGACGAGCGCCACGCGTGTTGTAGAACTCATTGGTAAATGCCCCCCTCGAAGCGGACTGCGGACATGCCGGGAGCACCGCCGACCGGCTCGATCCCCCGGCGAGCCGATCTTCGGTCAGAGGATGTCTTGGACGCCCAGACGTGCGCAGGCGTCGTCGTACATCGGTGTTCCCGACGGCAGCCGGAAGCGCCTCCCCAAAAAAACCCCCACATGTGGTGACGGTACGTCGCCGGCGCGCCGAGATGTAGGGAGATTCGCAACCCGTACCGAGAAATGGGTAGTCGCGTGGTCCTTACTGGTGACACGGCGTCCCCCAGCGGAGTGACTGTCGATGGCCCCTTCTCGTCCTTGCGCCGCGCACTGGCTTGGACCGGCTCGTCACGGCGACGATTCGCGAGGAGCTGGCGGATCCTCCCGGGCGGTCGAAACCTCCGGCTTCCACCCAAAACAGGGGACGCCACGGCGTTCGCCCGTCCTTATGTTGGCTTTCAGCTTCACGGTGGAGCAGTCCTTGATTCCTGTGGGGAGAACCAAATGGACGAGATCGACATCGCTGTGATCGGGGCCGGTCCTCATGGCCTCGCCGCGGCCGCCACCCTTCGAGAAGCCGGCGCAGAGGTCCGGATCATCGGAGAGCCCATGTCCTTCTGGCACGCGATGCCTGAGGGAATGTGGATGCGGTCCAGGCGCAGCGGCAGCTCCATCCTGAGCTCCGAGGGCAGGCTCTCGATGGACGGGTACGCCGCGGCCACCGGCACCGCCGTTCCTCGCCACCCGACGCTGGCGGAGTTCATCGAGTACGGCATGTGGTTCCAGAGCGTGGTCGCCCCGGACGTCGACCGCCGCCGCGTGACGCACGTTCGGCGTGACGGCAGACGGTTCGTCCTCACCTTCGACCGTGGAGAGCGTCTCCGGGCGAACCGCGTCCTCGTGGCGGCGGGCATCGAGCAGTTCACCCACAGGCCGGCCATGATGAGATCGCTGCCGGAGGGCATGACCTCGCACGTGGCCGACCACCGCAAGCTCGACGTATTCAAGGGACAGAACGTCCTCGTCATCGGCGGCGGGCAGAGCGCTCTCGAGTCGGCCACGCTGATGCACGAGCAGGGAGCCGACGTCGAGGTCCTCGCGCGTGGCCAGCAGGTCTTCTGGCTGCACGGCGACGGCCTCATGGACTCCCTCGGCCCGTTCGCGCCGCTGTTCTACGCGCCCACCGACGTCGGGCCGATCGGCATCTCGCGGCTTGTTGCCACCCCCAGCGTCTTCCGCTACGTGCCGCGCCCGGCCTTCGACGTCATCGCCGCCCGGGCCATCCGTCCGGCCGGTGCCTCGTGGCTGAAGCCGCGGATGACCGAGATCCCGATCACCGCGGGGACCAGCGTGGTGCACGCCGAGCCGAACGGGGAGGGCCTGCGGGTCGAGCTCTCCGATGGCACGAAGCGCAAGGCGGACCACCTGCTCTTCGCCACCGGCTACAAGATCGACATCCAGCGCTACACGTTCCTCGACCAGGGGCTGGCCAGGAGCGTCAAGTGCGTCGACGGCTACCCGGTCCTCAAGCGCGGGCTCGAGTCCTCGGTGCCGGGGCTGCACTTCCTCGGGGCGCCGGCCGCTCGCAGCTACGGACCGGTCATGCGGTTCGTCGCGGGCAGCTGGTCCACGGCTCCTGCGATCACGCGAAGGATCATGAAGTCGCCGCGCCGGCGGACCGTCGACCTCGGCCGTACCCCTGCTGCTGTCAGCGGGTCCTGATGTCCCTGGTGCGCCCCGCGCGACGTGAGCGCATCAGTCACGGGGGAGGGACGCCGACGACCGGTGCGCTGGTCGTCGGCGGGGACTACCAGGGGCTCGGCATCGCCCGGAGCCTCGGGCGGCGGGGCATCCCGGTGGTCGTCCTCGACGACGAGCGCTCCATCGCGCGGGCCTCACGCTACGTGCGGAAGTCCGTACGGGTGCCGGCTCTGCGCGACGCGGGCGAGACGGTCGACGCCCTCCTGGAGGTCAACGAGCGGCTCGGCCTCGAGGGCTGGGTGCTCTTCCCGACCCGGGAGGAGACGGTGGCCGCGATCTCCGCGAACCGGGAGCGGCTCCTGGAGAGCTACCGGGTGCCCACGCCGTCGTGGGAGACGGTCCGTCAGGCCTGGGACAAGCGGGCGACCTACTCGCTCGCGGACGAGCTGGGCGTCGACGCACCCCGCTGCTGGTTCCCGCGCTCCGAGGACGACCTGGCGACGATCCCGTTGGACTCCCCGGTGGTGATCAAGCCCGCCATCAAGGAGAACTTCATCTACGAGACGAAGGCCAAGGCCTGGCGGGCGGACACGGCGGCGGAGCTCGCCGACGCCTACCGCAGGGCGTGCCAGGTCGTCGACGCCTCCGAGATCATCGTCCAGGAGATGATCCCGGGCGGGGGCGCGGAGCAGCTTGCCTACTGCGCGTTCTTCCGGGCGGGGGAGCCGGTGGCCTCGATGACCGTGCGCCGGCGCCGGCAGCACCCCTCGGACTTCGGCCGCGCGAGCACGTTCGTGGAGACCGTGGACCTGCCGGAGATCGAGGAGCCTTCGGAGCGCTTCCTCAAGGCCGTGGACTACTACGGGCTGGTCGAGCTCGAGTACAAGCGGGATCCCCGCGACGGACGGGCCAAGCTGCTCGACGTCAACGCCCGCACCTGGGGCTACCACTCGCTCGGTGCGGCTGCCGGGGTGGACTTCCCGCACCTCCTCTACCGCGACCAGCTGGGCGAGGCGGTCGAGCCCAGCAGGGCGAAGGCGGGGGTGCGTTGGGTCCGGTGGGCCACCGACGTGCCGAACGCGCGTGAAGGACATGACGCGCGGTGACCTGCGCGCGGGGGAGTACCTCAGGTCGCTCAGAGGCGTGGACGCCGAGGCGGTGTGGTCGCCGCGCGACCCGCTCCCGTTCCTGTACGAGCTCGGGCTCCTGCCCTACCTCGCGGTGCGCCGGGGTCTTTGAAAGAGGAGCAGATGTTCACATCGACCGAACGGTTCACGTTCTTCGACTACTTCCGCGTGCCGTACGAGGTCGAGGCCGCAGGAGCGGAAACCGGTCTGCCTCGCGGCATCGGCCGCCTACGAGCCTGCGAGAGCGGCCCCTTCCCGTCGCTGTACTGGTGGCGGGCGGGGGCCGCCTCGCGCCAAGGCCGGGGGTCTCGCCCAGGGCGGTTCCGGCTGGGGGACTTCACGATCGTCGCCCCGGTCCTTCGCGACTTCTCCGCGCTGTCACAGAAGCTCGGGTCGGGCGCCTGGGAGGCCGTGCACCCGATCCTCGACACGGACGGGCACACCGTGGCGTCGGTGTGGGCGGACGGTGAGGGCAACGTCTTCCTCCCCTTCGACCCGGGGGAGGCGATGTCCTACCTCTGGTCGGAGCGCTACAACCAGCTCGGCCTCAGCCGGTGGACCGGCGCCGTGCGCAGCACGATGGTGAAGGGCTACTACGCCGTGCGGCCGTTGCTGCCGCGGGCGGTGCAGATCCGGCTCCGTCAGGGGTACGCCGCCGCGGTGGAGCTGCCCGACTTCCCGGCCTGGCCCGCGGAGCACAGCCTGCACGACCTCTACGACTGGCTCTTCGAGCTGCTCGAGGGCATCGCAGGGGAGCCGGTGCCGTACCTGAGCCCCTGGCCGGCCGGCAAGGACTCCGCGCTGCTGCTGACCCACGACGTGGAGACGGCCTTCGGCCGCGACAACATCGAGCAGCTCCGGGCGCCTGAGCGCGAGCTCGGGTTCCGGTCGTCGTGGAACTTCGTCCCGGAGCGCTACGACACCCCCGACACACTCGTCCAGCAGCTGAAGGACGACGGGTGCGAGGTCGGCGTACACGGTCTGCGGCACGACGGGCACGACATCGGGTCTCGGCGGAAGCTGCGCAAGCGCCTGCCTGCGATCCGGCAGTACGCCGACCGCTGGGGTGCCGTGGGCTTCCGGTCTCCTGCGACCCAGCGCAGCTGGAAGCTGATGCCGACGATGGGCTTCGACTACGACTCGTCGTACCACGACAGCGCACCCCACGAGCCGCAGCCGGGGGGCTCGTGCACCTACCTGCCGTTCTTCAACGAGCAGCTCGTCGAGCTGCCGATGACCGTGCCGATGGACCACACGCTGTTCGAGATCCTCGGGCACGCCGACGGCACGATCTGGCTCGAGAAGGCAGAGGAGGTACGGCGCCGCGGCGGCATGGTGTGCATCCTCGTCCACCCCGACTACGTGGAGTGCCCCGGACTGCTCGAGGCCTGGAGCAAGTTCCTGGAGCAGTTCGCCGGCGACGACTCGGTGTGGCAGGCGCTGCCGATGGAGGTCTCGGCGTGGTGGCGGCGGCGTGCCGAGTCGCGCCATCGAGCAGCAGGAAGGCACCTGGCAGGTCGTGGGTCCGGCCGCGGACCAGGCAGAGGTGAGATTCGGTGGTGCTCGGGGCCGGGAGGACGGCGCGGCGAGCGACTTCAGCGAGAGGGAGGACCCGCATGTGGATCACAGTGTCGCAGGCTGACAGGGGAGAGGGGCGGCAGCGCTCGACGGCGCCGCACGTGGCAGTCCTCGTCGAGAACGTCTCCTTCGCCGACGACAACCGGCTCCGCAAGCAGGTCGACGTGCTCCTCGCCGAGGGCTACCGCGTGTCGGTCGTGACGAGGCGGGACCCGAGCAACGAGCCGTTCCGCCACATGGCGGGGCTGCGCCTGGTGGAGTACCCGGCCCCGCCGGAGGGCTCCTCGACGCTGGGCCACCTGAGCGAGTACGCGGTGTCGTTGGCCTGGCAGGTGCCGGCGCTCGTGCGCCTCCAGCGGCTCGACCCGATCGACGTACTCCAGCTCTGCCAGCCGCCGGACATGTACTTCCCGATCGCGAAGGTCCTGCGCTGGCGGCACACGCGCGTGGTGCTCGACCAGCGTGACCTGATGCCCGAGACGCTGCTGCAGCGCTACGAGACCGTCCCGGGCGGGCCGCTGAAGGTGCTCAACTGGTTCGAGCGACAGACCCAGCGCAACGTCGACCACGCCATCACCGTCAACGGCTACCTCCGCGACCGGCTCGTCGGTGCCGGAGGACGGCCGGAGCGGGTGTCGCTGGTCTACAACGGCCCGGTCATGGCGCGGGTGGAGCAGGCGGCCACCGAGCCGACGCCGCCGCGCAGGCACGAGTACCTCGTGTGCTGGGCCGGGAAGATGGGCAAGCAGGACCGGGTCGACCAGGTGCTCCAGGTCGCCCACCACGTCGTGCACGAGCTCGGCCGCCGCGACGTCGGCTTCCTGCTCCTCGGCAACGGCGAGTGCCTCGACGAGCTGCGCGCCCTCACCACCGAGCTCGACCTCGACGACTGGGTGGAGTTCCCCGGCTGGCTGCCGGAGGTCGACCTCTACCGCTACCTGGCCTCCTGCGACGTGGGTCTGGACACCTCGCTGCAGGAGGAGGTCACGCCGGTCAAGGCCATGGAGTACATGGCGAACGGCCTCCCGGTGCTCGGCTTCGACGTCGAGCAGACCCGGATCCTGACCGAGGGCGCCGGGATCCTCGTGACGCCCGGTGACACGACGATCCTCGCCAAGGAGCTCCTGAGCCTCCTCGACAGCGCCGACGAGCGTCAGCGGCTGGGGGAGGCGGGCCGGAGGAAGGTGCAGGAGCGAGCTCGCGTGGGAGCGGCAGGCGGAGGTCTACCTCTCCGTCATCGGCGACCTCGCGAAGCGCGCCGGCCGCTGACCCAGCGCTCGAAGAGGCCCCCGTGGAACGTCCGCGGGGGCTTCTCGTCGTGTTGCTCGGGGTCCGCATGGGGCCAAGATCGTCCATGTGCGCGATGTCGGCCCCCGAAAGCGGCGATCAGGGGGCCAGGACAGCGCATGTGAGCGGTTTGCGCCCTGCACGAGCGCGGTCAGTCGAACGGGTCGTGGTACTCCTCGCCCCACTCCGGGTCGAGCCAGATCCGATCTTTGAGCAGCTCCTTGACCCGGTCCATGTACTCGACGGCGTCGGGTGTCTTCCAGGACCCGGCGTACCAGGTGCCGACGCAGCCCCAGACGTCCCCGGGCTCGTAGTCACGGGTGCCGGTCTTGTCGAGCCAACGCACCCAGCCCTCCTGGCAGCCGCGGAGGAAGCCGGCCGCGTAGTCGAGGGCGAAGGCCGTCGAGTCCCGGCTGAAGGGGAACGTGCCGTTCTGGTTCGCGCGCATCTTGCCCCAGGCCGGGTCCTGCCAGGCCATCTCGCCGATGATCGAGAACGTCTTGGGACAGGTCCCGGGCGGGTAGTCCTCGGTGTAGTCGTGGCCGTACCGGCTGATCTCCCTGCAGAAGGTCCTGCTGCCCGTGGCCGGTGCCGTGAAGTAGTCGCCGCAGCCGCGGGTCTCGACGCACAGCCCGGTCTTGGGGTCCACGGCGTACTGGAACCACGTTGACTCGGCGGCCGCCATGGCACGCAGGATGTTGTCCGAGATCCCCCACTTGCACGCGGCCCACTGGATGTTCTCGTCGGTGGTGCCGGTGTGCTGACCGCTGACCCGCTGGAGCATCCAGGTGTTCCAGCGCTCGTCGTAGCTGCCGTGGGCGCCACGGGGACGCGCGGCGAAGGCGGCGCTGACCGCGGCCCGGTCGGGCATCGTGTTGTTCGGGCGGCGGTTGCTCGGCCGCGGCTCCCAGTCGGACCGGCGGACCCGTTCGGCGCAGTCCTCGTCGCCCGGGAGGTCCTCCCACGAGCCTGCCGGTTGGGTCTCGAAGTACCCGTCCCAGGCGGGCGTCGAGGCCGCGGCGACGACCTCCTCACCTCGGGGCATCTCGAGTGCCAGGCGTGCGCCGCCGAGGGGGAGGCCGACGCCGAGCGCGGCCACCAGGACCAGCCAGAGGGGTGACCTCCGCCCGGCCTTCTGCTGCTTGGGCTGCTTGTGCACCTGCTTGGGCTGCTTGTGCGATCCCGAGATGTTCCTCATCGCGCCTGTGCCACCGCCTCAGGCGAGGCCTTCACGGGCACGGGACGCGGCGTGGGCCGTCGCGCGGAGACACGTGCGGGCTGGTTGGTGACGCAGCCGACGACCTTCTCCGACACGTGGCTCAGGCAGTCGGCCGCCTCGCGAGCCGAGACCCGGGAGCCGTGGGCGAGGTCGACGACCAGCAGCACCCGGTCGGCGATGTAGCCGAGCAGCGCGGCGCTCGCGGAGCTGAGCACCGCCGGCGCGTCGATCACCACGATGGAGTCCGAGGCCAGGGTCCAGATGAGCAGCTGGAGCTCGTCCAGGCTCTGCGGGGTCGCCGCCCGGTTCGGGTGGGCGGTGCCCCGGGGCAGCACCCGGAGACCCGGGACAGCCGTCTCGTGGATGGCCTGGGACGGTGTCGCGGTGCCCGCGATGAGGTCGCTCAGGCCCGGCGTCCGTCGTACTCCCAGGCTCTCCTCGACGCCCCAGCTGCTGACGTCCGCGCACACCAGCACCACGCGCTTGCCCATGCGGGCGAGCGCCAGCGCGGTGTGCCTCGCGATGGTCGAGGTGCCCGCGTGCGGGGTGGCCCCGGTGACCAGGAGGGTGAACTCCTTGCGGCTCTCCACCAGGCCGGGCACCCGGCTGGCCAGCTGCGAGAACGCGGTCGCCATCTCGGGGTCGGCGGTGAGACCGGACCGCGCCCGCTGACGCGAGAGGTGCGGCAGCGAGGCGAGCACCGGCAGGCCGGTCCGCGCGCCCACGTCCTCGGTGCTGCGGAGCCTGCCCGCGAGCTTGTCCCAGGCGAAGGCCGCCCCGAAGCCGACGGCGAGGCCGCCGATCAGCGCCACGCCGATGATCAGGCCGTAGTCGGGCGTGACCGGCTTCTGCGGGAACTCCGCCGGCGTGATCATGCGGACGACCGGCTGCCGCTCGCCGCTGTTGCGGTAGGCGACGTAGCCCTCGCTGAACGCCCGCGCGCCCTGGAAGGCCTCGCGGTCGGTGTCCGCGGTGTAGGTGAACGACAGGACGTTCGCGTCGACCGGGACGGTGACCTCGATGTTCTCCGCCACCGCCTCGGGCCGGACGTCGAGCTGCGCGGCCGCCCGCCGGTTCACGAACCCGGACAGGGCGATCTCCTGCTCGGTCGGCATCGCCGGCGCGAGGATCGAGCCGCTCTGCGTGACGGTCGGGCGGACCATCACCTCGGCCGTCGCCTCGTACGTCGTGCTCGACATCGTGAGCGCCACCGCCGGCACCACGGCGAGGGCTGTGCACATGAGCATCAGCCAGACGTAGGTGCGGACCAGGCCGTGCGAACGCTGGCCTCTTGTACGACGGATCCTCATGATCGTGCCTCCTGCTCGACGTCAGCGGCCGCCCCCCGGCTCGCTGTCAGGCTGCGCTGGACGAGCGCCAGCGCAAGAACGGTGTAAAGGGCGTCGGCGAAGCCCCGGTAGGTGATGTGCGGGTCGAAGACCATGAGCACGACGACGACCACGACGCCTGCGTAGGCGGCGAGGGCCGCAACCGAGCTGTACGACGACAGCTCCCGATTGCGCTCTCTCATGCCCCTCAGGGAGGCCCACACGAAGTAGCCGAAGGCGCCGAAGAGGAAGACGCCGCCGCCCCAGAGCAGCCAGGTGTAGCCGCTCTCGATCCACACGAAGCCGAACGCCTCGTTCGCGGGGACGCGAGCGGAGGGGCGTACGCCGAGGATCGGGTTGGTGCCCTTGAACAGCACGGGCCAGAAGTAGGTGTCGAGGTTGTACCAGCGGACCAGCCAGCTCCTGGGGATGCCGTGCATCGACTGGAACTCGACGATCCGGTGCTCCACGGTCGGCCAGAGCGCGATCACCGCGACGGGGAGGCCGAGGATCCCGTACTTCAGGAGGTCCAGCCGTCTCAGGAGCGCCGCCACGGTGACCATCGCCACCATGAGCCCGAGCGCACTCGAGAACTCCGCGGCGGCGAAGGTGGCCATCATGTAGACCAGGCAGGCCGGCAGGATGAGCAGCGGCGCGCGCCGGTCCTTCCACCACAGCCCGATGGCCAGGGCGAGGTTGAGGATCATGAAGTCCGCCGTCGCGGCGGGCAGACCGATGGTGGAGCCCGCGCGGGGGTCGGTGACCACGTCGGTGTAGCCGAAGCTGGCGTACCAGGGGACCAGGAGCTCCCGGACGCCGAAGAGCCCGAGCGACTGCAGGATCGCGATCGCCCCCACGACGACGGCCACGCTCATCATGACCCAGATGCAGACGCGCACCTGCGCCTGCGTCCGCACCGTGTAGCGCACGAGCGCGAAGATCGCCAGGTTCTTCCACATCACCACGGCGTGGGTGAGGTCGTCCATCTCGACCTCACGTCCGCGGATGACCATGAAGATGATCGGGATGACGGAGCTGGCCAGGGCCATGGCCAGCAGGCCCATGGCGACCGGCCCGATGGAGATGCGCGGGCGGGTGTCGAGGCGCAGCTGCAGCACCGCCCGCACCGCGAGGACGCCGATCAGGAACCCGAGGAGCGCCTCGTTGGGGCGGAGCATCGGGAAGATCCGGTCGCGGTCGATGCCGACCACCAGGGGCGTTGCGGCGATCACGATGTAGGCGGCGAACTCCGGTCGCCAGGTGACCAGTCCGACGATCGTCACACCCACCAGAGCGCCGAGGGCGAGGACAGGCGAGAACGCGGCCGCGATGCCGATCGCCAGGGCGACCGGCAAGGAGAGCAGCGTGAGCCCGAGTACGCCGAAGGTCGCCGGCCACCCGGTCAGTCCGGGGCGCCGACGGGGCCGGGGTGCGAGGTCGAGGGTCGACACCAGGCTCATGTCGCCTCGCCCTCCATGACCGGAGCCTCGACGGCCGGAGCCCCGGCCCGCTTCGACCGCACACCCTCGAGCAGCCAGGAAAGCTCCGGCGAGCGCAGCGCCAGGTTCACGAGGCCGTAGGTCCCGGCACCGGCCAGGCTGCCCACGACCACGGCGAGGACCCAGCCCATGCGGCCGTCGACGGTCGAGGTCATCAGCAGGGCCGTCAGGTGGACCACGGGCACCATCACCGCGACGGCGGCCGTGACACGCAGCATCGACGGCCACAGCCGCTGGTCGGACTCCCCGCAGCTGCGGCGGACCCGCGCGTAGAGGTGCAGCCCTCCGACGAGTGCGGCGACCGCGTAGGCCGCGCCGAGCAACGTGACGACCCGCTCGCCGTCGACGAAGAGCACGGGGACGGCGAGGACCAGGCAGACGACCGACTGGAGGCCCATGGAGACCAGCGGCATGCCGGCGTCGCCGCGCGAGTAGGCCGCCTGGGTGGCCACGACGAAGAAGGTCTCGCCGATCAGGCCCACCGACATGGCGGCGAGCGACCCCGCCACCATGGCGATGCCGGCGCTGCTGCCCATCTGCCCGGCGGCGATGGTGTGCGCGAGAGCGTCGGACAGCACGATGTAGCCGAAGGCCGCCGGGGTCACGAGGAAGAGCGCCAGAGCCACCGCGCGGACGAAGGAGTCGGCGAAGCCGCTGCGCTGCTGCCGGTCCTCGAGGCGGGCGAGCCGGGGGAGTAGCGCCAGGGCGACCGGCGCCGCGGCCAGGGCCAGCGGCAGGTGGAAGAAGTTGAACGAGATCTGCATGGCGACGGTGCCGCCCGCGACCCGGCTGGCCACCACCAGGACGATGAGCACCTGGGCCGCCAGCAGGCCGGACTGGCCCAGCGAGCGGCTCGCGCGCCCGATGACGGTGCGGACCTCGGGGTCACGCCAGCCGTTGCGCGGGCGCAGCTTCACCCCGAAGCGGCGGGCGCCCCACCACTGGACCGCGGCGTGCACGGCGACCGCCGCGGTGGAACCGAGGCCGAGGAGGAGCAGCTCGCCGGTCGGGACCGAGCCCGCGTCGGCGTGGTCCACGCCGTACACCAGGACGACCGCTCCGAGCACGGCGATGACGCCGATGTTCTCGACCGCGGGCGCCGCGGCCGCGAGGGTGTAGCGGCGATGCGCATAGCTCACCGCCGTCGCCGAGGCGATCACGGCGTAGAGGAACACCTGCGGCACCGCCAGGAGCAGCAGCAGCCGGGTCTGGGCCATCTGGTCGTCCACGACGGGGACGGACTCACCGAGCGCGCCGAGACGGAGCAGCAGGGGGAGGACCAGGACGGCCACCGGCGCCACCGCCAGCAGCGCCATCATCGCCACGCCGAGGAAGCCGCCGCTGACGCGCGCGGTCTCCTCCGGGCGTCCTGTGTCGATGTAGCGGACCAGCGACGGCACCAGCAGCGACGAGAGCAGCGAGCCGGCGAGGAAGCCGTAGAAGATCAGGTTCGGCAGCGTGTTCGTCAGCTGGTAGACGTTGCCGAAGAACGTCGGACCCAGCACGGCGCCGATCACGATGACCCGGACGACTCCGGTCGCTCGACCCACGGAGGTCCACAGGCCCGACGGTCAACGAGTCCCGCGCCGTGCTCGAGGCGCTGGTGAGGTCGTCGTCGGGCGTGGCGGGGTCGAGCGGGAGCGAGCGTGCGGTCACCTAGCACCACCACGGAGCAGCGCCGGGAGCGTCAGCACCAGGATCCGCAGGTCGAGGAGCAGGTTGGCCCGCTTCACGTAGTCCACGTCGAGGTGCAGCCCTTCGGTCATCGTCAGGCGGTTGCGGCCGCTGACCTGCCAGAGGCCGGTGAGCCCGGGCGGCACCGACAGCCGGTTCAGCGCCCAGGCCGGGAACAGCTCGACCTCCCAGGGGAGCGCCGGCCGGGGGCCGACCAGCGACATGTCGCCGCGGAGCACGTTGAACAGCTGGGGCAGCTCGTCCAGGCTGGTACGCCGGAGCAGGGCGCCGACCTTGGTGACCCGGACGTCTCCCTCGAGCTTGTAGAGCCCCTGCGTGGCCTCGACCTCGCCGGCGAGCATCCGCGCGACATACTCACGGTGCACGTCCTCGGTCGAGCGGTGGTACATCGTGCGGAACTTGTAGATGTCGAAGGTCTCGCCGTCGACGCCCACCCGCTGCTGCCGGTAGATCCCCCCGCCGGGACTCGTGGCACGGACCGCCACGTACAGCACGAGCATGAGCGGAGCCAGCAGCAGGAGCATCGCCGATGCCGTGGCGACGTCGAGACCCCGCTTCATGACCGGGTAGAGGCGCACGGGCCAGGAGAGCTCGAACCGCTCCTGGTCCTGCCCCGCACTCGTCTCGCTCATGACACCGGATGGGGCTCGGCGACCTCGTCGGCCGGCTGCTTGAGCCGGAACCGGTTGCCGACGGTCGACTCGTTGTCGGCCACCCTGGCCGAGATGTCGGTGAGGTCCTCCACGCGCCGGTGGACGACGGCCGGGTTGCCGTAGGCGACCACGTTGTCGGGGAGGTCGCGCGTCACGACCGAGCCCGAGCCGACGATGGTGCCGGCGCCGATCCGCACGTAGGGGAGGACCGTCACGTTGACGCCCAGCTGCGCCCCCGGCCCGATCCACGGCCCCGACATCACCTTGGCGGAGTCCTCCTGACCCGGGTAGAGGTCGTTGGCGATGGTGACCCCGGGGGCGAGGAAGGCGCCGTCGCAGATCTCGGTGAACTGCGCGACGTAGCAGTTGGAGTGGATCTTGACCCCGTTGCCGATGACGCAGCCGTAGTCGATGACGGTGTTGCTCCAGATGGAGACGTCGTCGCCGATCTCGCACTGCTCGCGGACCACGACGTTGTGCCCGGTCTGGAAGCCGTCGCCGATCCGGCTTCCGGCGTACACCACCGTGCCGCTGCGCAGCCGCGCACTGTCACCGAGCGACGAGGGCGTGCTGACCTCGCGGTCGGTGGGGTAGCCGAGCCGCACCCCGCGGTCCCGGGTGAGCCCCTCGCCGACCGGCATCCGCCGCGTCATGAGTCCGCCCTCCGGGGAGCGACCGCGTTGAGCGCCTCGGCGACCCGCGCCACGTCGACACCGGTCAGGTGCGGGTACATCGGCAGCGAGATCGAGCTCCGCGGCGGACGCCTCGACCACCGGCAGCGGGCCGTCGGCGTACTCGCGGTAGGCCGCCGTCTGGTGGCACGGCGTGGGGTAGTGGATCCCCGTGGCGATGCCGGCGGCCGCGAGCTCGTCGCGCACCCGGTCGCGCTCCAGCACCCGGGCGATCGCGAGGTGGACCACGCCGGTCGCCTCGGGCACCTGCTCGACCAGCCTGGCGACCGCCGGGTCGACCAGCTCGCCGTAGCGGGCGTACAGGTCGCGCCTCGCGGCGTTCCAGGCCTCGAGCCGGCGGAGCTTCGCCGAGAGGACGACCGCCTGTACGGCGTCGAGCCGGCTGTTCATCCCGAACACGTCGTGCTGGTAGTGGCCGGCGCCGGTGCGACCGTGGTCGCGGAGGCTCCGGATCCTGGCGTCGACCTCCGGGTCGGAGGTGACCACGGCTCCGGCGTCGCCGAAAGCCCCGAGGTTCTTGCCCGGGTAGAAGCTGAAGCAGCCGACCGCCCCGTAGGACCCCGCCCGGCGGCCCTGCCACGCAGCGCCCTGGGCCTGTGCCGCGTCCTCGATGACCTTGAGCCCGAGGCGGGCGGCCGTGGCGTTGATCGCGACCATGTCGGGCATCTGGCCGTAGAGGTGGACGACGATCACCGCGCGGGTGGCCGGCGTCACCGCGGCCTCGATGGCCTCCGGGGTGATGAGCAGGGTCGCGTCGTCGACGTCCGCGAACCGGGGACGGGCACCGGCCAGGACGACCGCCTCGGCGGTGGCCACGAAGGTGTTCGACGGGACGACCACCTCGTCGCCGGGGCGGATGCCGACCGCCCGCAGCGCGAGATGGAGAGCGTCGGTCCCGTTGGCGACGCCGACGGCGTACCTGGTGCCGCAGAACGCCGCCCACTCCTCCTCGAACCGAGCGACGGTGTCCCCGCCGACGAACTGTCCGGTCCTGGTCAGCTCCGCCCAGCCGGCGAGCACCTCCTCGCGGACCTCGTCCGACATGGGGGAGAGGTCGAGAAAGGGCAGCGGCTTCAGGCGGGTACGGGTCGACGAACCCAGCGGGGTGGTGGAGAGGGTGCTCACAGCGCCCTCCTCACGGTGGGAGCGGCCTGGCGGGGGATGCTCACCTCGGCCGTCTCGCTCGTCGGTGGCGGCGCGGTCAGCCCGGCGTCGCGGACCTCGGAGATCTTCACGGCGCGGGCCTCGCGCATCGAGATCTGCGCGGCCTCGAGGACCTCCACGACCGCCAGGCCGTTCTCCCCGTTGGTCAGGGGCTCCATCCCGGTCTGGCAGCAGTCGATGAAGTGCTCGTCCTCGACCCGGAGCGGCTCGTTGACCACGAGGTACGGCGCGACGATGTCGCCGTAGCGGTAGGACATGGGCGGAGCGGTCAGGTCGTCCTCCGCCGTACCGCTGGCCATGGTCTCGACGCCCTTGTCGTGGACCTTGATCCGCTGCTCGGCGTCGAGGTCGTCGAAGACCACCATCTTCTTGCTGCCCACGAGGGTCACGCGGCGGACCTTGTGGGGGTCGAGCCAGCTGACGCTGACGTTGGCGAAGACGCCGGGCTCGTCGTAGTAGAGCCGCAGGTGGGCGATGTCCTCGAGGCGCGGGTGCGCGTGGCGGGAGCCCCAGCACTCGACCGAGGTGGGCTGGGTGCCCAGCACGTAGTTGAGGATCGAGATGTCGTGCGGCGCGAGGTCGAACACGACGTTCACGTCGTGCTGGTAGAGGCCGAGGTTCAGGCGCGCGGTGTCGAGGTAGTAGATGTCACCGAGGTCGCCGTTCTGGACGTACTCCCGCAGGCTCCACACGGCCGAGTGGTACTCGAAGGTGTGGCCGACCATCAGCGTGACGCCCTTGGCACGGGCCGCGTCCACCATGGCGCGCCCCTCGGCGGTGTTGAGCGCCAGCGGCTTCTCGACCATGACGTGCTTCCCGTGCGCGATGGCCTGGAGCGCCAGGGGCGCGTGCGTGCTCGGCGGGGTCGCGATGACGACCGCGTCGATGTGCGCCAGCGCCGCGTCGAGCGTCGGGTAGCTGTCGACTCCCGGGAAGGTCCGGGTGATGGCGCCACTTCGCTCGGCGTTCGGCTCGATCACCGCGACCTTGGCCACGGACTCGAGGGACAGAAGCGCGCGCACGTGCTTCGAGCCCCAGTACCCGCACCCGATCACCCCGACGCGAAGTCCACTCTGCTGTGACATGTTGACTCACTCCTGACGGCGTTTGTGTCTGGACCGCATGGGTCGGACGATTTTCGACAGCCGTCTGGCTGCCCCCCACATTCGGAAAGGTAGGGGGAGAGAGTCAGGGGCCACATCACCCAAAGTGGGCACCTTGTGGCCGGTGGGTCGGCGAAGGCGAAGGGCCCCCGACCTGGTGGTCGGGGGCCCTTTGCGGCTTTTCAGTGGTTTGGCGTCACTGCCTCACTTGCGCAGCTCCTCGCCGTGCACCTCGTGGCGGCCGTCGAACTGGTGGCCCTCGGCCGCGTGCGCCTCGTCCGCGTGGACCTCGAGCTCGTGCTCGGCGTGGTGCTGAGCCTCCTCGAGCTCCTCACGGGTCGGCTTCTGGATCGTGTCGGCGAACCAGAACCTCGACACCCGGGACCGCAGCTTGTTCCTGCGCGTGTGCGGCGCCGGGACACCGTTCCCGTCCTCACCCGCGGGCAGCTCGAAGACCTCGTCACGGTCGCGCGCCGTGAGCGTGTAGGCCTCCTCGAGGCTGATCGGCAGGTGACGCTCGGTGTACTCGCCGTCGGGGGAGCGCATGATCACGCCGGTCTCGTAGCCGTGGAGCAGCTTCGCCTCGTCCGAGCGCTGGAGCGAGATCGCCCACCGCCGCGCCAGGATGAACGCCACCACCGGCAGGACGAAGATCGCCCCGCGCATGAAGTACGTGATCAGGTTCAGGTTGAGGTTGAAGATCACCGCCAGGATGTCGTTGCCGCCTGCGGCCCACAGGAGGCCGTAGAGGGTCATCATGGCGACCAGGAACGCCGTGCGGTTCGGGGCGTTGCGCGGGCGCTGGAGCAGGTGGTGGTCCCGCTTGTCGCCGGTGATCCAGGACTCGATGAACGGGTAGATCAGCACCGCGGTGAAGATGATGCCGGGAGCGACCACGCCGGGGATCAGGACGTTCCAGCTGATCGTGAAGCCGCCGATGTGCGACTCCCACCCGGGCATGATGCGCAGCAGACCCTCGGCCACACCCATGTACCAGTCGGGCTGCGAGCCCGCGGTCACCTCGGCCGGGTTGTAGGGGCCGTACTTCCACACCGGGTTGATCTGCATCAGCGCGCCCATGAGGGTGGTGACGCCGAAGACGATGAAGAAGAAGCCGCCGGCCTTCGCGGCGTACACGGGCAGCATCGGGAAGCCGACGACGTTCTGCTCGGTGCGGCCGGGGCCCGGCCACTGCGTGTGCTTGTGGTAGACGAGCAGCAGCATGTGAGCGCCGATCAGCGCCAGGAGCAGGCCCGGGATGAGCAGCACGTGCACGATGTAGAGCCGCGGGATGATGACGTCGCCGGGGAACTCGCCGCCGAAGGCGAAGAACGACACGTACGTGCCGAGCACCGGGACCGACTTCATCAGGCCGTCCACGATCCGCAGACCGGTGCCGGAGAGCAGGTCGTCGGGGAGCGAGTAGCCGGCGAAGCCCTCGAGGATGCCGAGCATCAGCAGCAGGCCGCCGATGACCCAGTTCAGCTCACGCGGCTTGCGGAACGCGCCGGTGAAGAACACGCGCATCATGTGGACGAACATCGCCGCGATGAACAGCATCGCCGCCCAGTGGTGGATCTGCCGCATCAGCAGGCCACCGCGGATGTCGAAGGAGATGTCCAGGGTGGACGCGTAGGCCTCCGACATGTGCAGGCCGTGGAGCTGGTCGTAGGACCCCATGTAGGTGACCTCGGCCATGCTGGGCTTGAACCACAGGGTCAGGAAGACACCGGTCAGGAGCAGGATGACGAAGCTGCACAGCGCGATCTCGCCCAGCATGAAGGACCAGTGGTCCGGGAAGACCTTGCGGATCTGCTTCTTGGTCGCCGTGGCGATGCCGAGGCGGTCGTCGACCCAGGCCGCGGCCCCGCCCACCTTCGAGGGCTTCTCAGCCGTCGCGGCGGTCTTGTTGTTGGTCTTGTTGGCCATCGTCACTCACCACGTTCCCAGAAGCTCGGGCCCACAGGCTCCTTGAAGTCGCTCATGGCAACCAGGTATCCCTCGTCGTCGAGGCCGATCGGGAGCTGCGGGAGCGCCCGGGCGGCGGGGCCGAAGATGACCTTGCCGTTGTCGGCGAGGTCGAAGGTGGACTGGTGGCAGGGGCAGAGCAGGTGGTGGCTCTGCTGCTCCCACAGGGAGATCGGGCACCCGACGTGGGTGCAGATCTTGGAGTAGCACAGGATGCCCTCGACGCCCCAGTTCTCGCGCGACGGCAAGGGGGTGATGTCCTTGGGCTGCATCCGGACCACGATCACGGCGGCCTTGGCCTTCTCCTGCTGGAGCACGTGGCCCTCGACGACCGGCTCGCCCTCGGGGGTCTCCTCGAAGAAGATCGCGGGCTCGGCGTTGATGAGCTGGCCGATCTCGATCTCGTCGGGCCGGACCGGAGCGCCGGAGACGTCGTTCACGATGCGCATGCCCTTGCGCCACACGGTGCGCTCGAGCTTGTCGCCCGGCAGCGGGCCGAGGTCGCGCAGCGCGACGATGGCGGGCAGGCCGAGCATGGCCACCGCGCCGATCAGCGAGTTGCGGATCAGCGGCCGGCGACCGATGCCGGAGTCGTCGACGCCCTGGCGGAACGCGGCGACTGCGTCCTGGCGGTCCTGGTCCGAGGAGGCGACCGGGTGGCGCATCTCGACGATCTCGACGTCGCTCATCAGCTTGCGCGCCCACTGGATCGCGCCGATGCCGATCAGCAGCAGCGCGAGCCCGAGGGTCAGGCCGAGGGCGAGGTTGGAGGTGCCGAGACCGAGGATGCTGTCGGCGTCCTCACCGATGTCGAAGGTGAAGTAGGCGACGCAGAACAGCAGCGCGAACACTGCGGAGAGGCCGAACATCGTGGCCACCTGGCGCTCGGCGCGCCGCTCGGCGGCCTTGTCCACGTCGGTGGGGCGCGGCTGGTGCGCGGCGAGGCCGGGATCCGCGATCGGGTCGGCTGCGACCGCCGGCGTGCCCGGCTGTGCCGGTGCGTCCGCGTTGCCCGGGACGGGCATGGAGTCGTTGTCGTGGCTCACGCCTTGCTGCCCTTCTTGGATCGGGTGGTGTGCGCTGCGATCCACACTGCGAATCCTACGAGACCGCCGATGCCGACCACCCAGGCGAACAGACCTTCGGACACGGGGCCGAAGGCGCCCATGCCGAAGCCGCCCGGGTTGGGCGTCTCCTCGAGGCTCTTGAGGTAGGCGATGATGTCGCGCTTCTCGTCGGGCTTGAGGACGTCGTCGGAGAAGACCGGCATCTGCTGCGGGCCGGTGAGCATGGCCTCGTAGATGTGCTTCTCGCTCACGCCCTTGAGCTTGGGGGCGTACTTGCCGCCGGGCAGCGCGCCGCCGGTGCCGGCGAAGTTGTGGCACGCCGTGCAGTTGGTGCGGAAGAACTCGCCGCCGCGTACCACGGACTCGTTGTCGACACCCTCGACGGAGTACTGCTCCTCGCTGGGGATCGCCGGGCCGGGGCCGAGGGAGGCGACGTAGGCCGCGAGGGCGCGGGTCTCCTCCTCGTTGTAGACCGGGGGCTTCTTCCGGGCCTGGGCGCCGGGACGGGCCATCGGCATGCGGCCGGTGCCGACCTGGAAGTCGACGGCGGCGGCGCCGACGCCCACGAGCGACGGGCCGTACTGGGTGCCGTCCGCGGCGACGACGCCCTCGGCGTTGCGGCCGTGGCAGGACGCGCAGCCGACGAGGAAGAGCTCGCGTCCCTGGTTGACGAGGGCCTGGTCCGAGGCCTGCTCATCGGAGGCGGAGGCGGGCGACAGCACGGCGTACGCGCCACCGGTGAACAACAGACCCATCAGCAGCACCACGACCCCGGCAAGGGGGCTCCGACGCTTGGCTGAGAGTCGAGCGCTTAGGAATCGCACGAAGTGTCCTCGTCTACTGGATCAGGTAGATGGTCGCGAACAGGCCGATCCAGACGACATCGACGAAGTGCCAGTAGTAGGACACGACGATGGCGCTCACAGCCTGCTCGTGGGTGAACTTGCGGGCCACGAACGTGCGGCCCAGGACAAAGAGGAAGGCGATCAGACCACCGGTGACGTGGAGTCCGTGGAAGCCGGTGGTGAGATAGAACATCGAGCCGTACGCGGACGCAGGGATGGTCACACCCTCGTGCACCAGCTCGGTGTACTCCAGCGCCTGACCGCCGATGAAGATCGCGCCCATGATGTAGGTGAGCACGAACCACTCGCGCAGGCCCCAGCCCTTCACGTTGAAGACGCTGCCCGAGCGGCCCACCTGGCCGCGCTCGGCCGCGAACACACCGAGCTGGCACGTCACCGAGGACAGCACCAGGATCGTGGTGTTGGCCGTCGAGAAGGGCACGTTCAGCTTCTCGGTGTTCAGCGCCCAGAGGTCCGGTGAGACCGCGCGGATCGTGAAGTAGGCAGCAAAGAGCGCCGCGAAGAACATCAGCTCGCTGGAGAGCCACACGATCGTTCCGACGCTGACCATGCTCGGCCGGTCTGAGTGCCCGTGTAGACGGGATGCAGGAATCACAGTTGCTGTCGCCACGCGGACATTATGTCGGTAACCGAGTCCCAGGGACATCGGCCCCCCTCCTTATCGGGCGTCATCTGTTTCACATTCGCCGCCGTCCGCCGCGGGGATTGCTTCGAGCGCGACCTAATCTGGGGGGGTGCATGTGCTCGCCGGTGTGGAGAACGTCTCAAAGCTTCCCCCTTCTCCCTTGCCTCGGTCTTCACCGAGTGGGGCATCGACCCCTTCCTCTTCGTCGTGACCGTGTGGGTCGCCGGTCTGTACCTCTTCGGGGTCTGGGTGCTGCGCTCGCGTGGCGACAAGTGGCCCCTCGGGAGGACGCTGAGCTTCGTCGTCCTCGGCATGGGCACCTTCTACTTCGCGACCTCGTCGGGGCTCGCGGCCTACGACACGACGCTCCTGAGCGCCCACATGGTGCAGCACATGCTGCTGTCGATGATGGTGCCGCTGTTCCTGGCGCTCGGCGCTCCGGTCACCCTGGCGCTGCGCACGCTGCCGCAGCGCCCCCGCGGCTGGCTGCTGGCGGTGCTGCACTCCCGGGTGGTCAAGGTGCTCTCGTTCCCGCCGCTCGCGTTCCTGCTCTACGTGGTCAGCCCGTGGGCGCTCTACTTCTCGGGCTGGTACGACGCGACGCTCCACTCCGCCTACCTCCACGAGATGATGCACGTCCACCTCGTGCTCGTCGGCTCGCTCTTCTTCTGGCCGCTCGTGGGCGTGGACCCGGTGCCCGGGCGGGTCGCCTACCCGTTCCGGCTCATCCTGGTCTTCCTGACGCTGCCGTTCCACGCCTTCCTCGGCGTCACGATCATGGGCCAGGAGGAGCTCATCGCGGGGGAGTGGTACCGAGCGCTGCCCGGTGCGACCGGCATGACCTGGCTCCCGGACCCGGCCGACGACCAGCACCTCGCCGGTGGGCTCCTGTGGGGTTCGGGCGACATCGTCGGGCTGACCTTCTTCGGCGTGCTGTTCGTGCAGTGGGTCCGCGACTCGATGAAGGAGGCGCGCCGCGAGGACCGGAGGCTCGACCGGCTCGAGGCCCAGGCCGCCGCCGCTGCCCGTCGTACCGAGCCTGACGCGTCCGCCGGCTGAGCGTGCCGGAACCGAGCGGTGGTTGAGGCCGTCGGAACGCTGACCGGTACGATCGGGCGCGTGACCGATGCCACCTCCGCACCCCAGCCTGCCCGCCCGTTGAAGGTCCTGGTCTACAGCGACGACGCCAACGTCCGTGAGCAGGTGATCATGGCGCTCGGCAGGCGTCCGCACCCCGACCTTCCCGAGCTGGAGTACGTCGAGGTGGCGACCGAGCCCGTGGCCGTGCAGCAGTTCGACACGGGGAAGCTCGACCTCGCGATCCTCGACGGCGAGGCGGTCCCGGCCGGCGGACTCGGCATCGCCAAGCAGATGAAGGACGAGATCTTCCACTGCCCTCCCATCCTCGTGCTCATGGGACGCCCCCAGGACGCCTGGCTGGCGACCTGGTCGCGGTGTGACGCGGCGGTCTCGCACCCGATCGACCCGCTCCAGCTCGCCGAGGCAGTGACGCGCCTGCTCAAGCCGCGCGTCGCCGTCGCGCACTGAGGGGCGCTTCCTGCCGATGACCCTCCCGTCCGCCGACGCCCACACCTGGCCGGAGGTGCTCTCCGCGCTCATCGCGCACAGGGACCTGACCGGAGACCAGTCCGCGTGGGCGATGGGCGAGATCCTCTCCGGAGAGGCGACCCCGTCGCAGATCGCCGCCTTCGCGGTCGCCTTGCGGGCGAAGGGGGAGACCGTCGACGAGCTCGAGGGTCTGGTCGAGGCGATGTACGAGCACGCCACCCCGATCACGATCACCGGGCGGGTGCTCGACGTCGTCGGGACGGGCGGTGACCGGTCGATGTCGGTGAACATCTCGACGATGGCGGCGATCGTGGCCGCCGGTGCCGGTGTCCCGGTCGTCAAGCACGGCAACCGTTCGGCGTCGTCGAAGTCCGGAAGCGCGGACGTCCTCGAGGCGCTCGGGGTGCGGCTCGACCTTCCCGCGACAGCCGTGGCCCGCGTCGGCGAGCAGGCCGGCATCACCTTCTGCTTCGCGGCGGCCTTCCACCCCGCTCTGCGACACGCGGCCGTGCCGCGGCGTGAGATGGGTGTGGCCACGACCTTCAACTTCCTGGGCCCCCTGGCCCACCCGGCCAAGCCCGAGGCACAGGCGATCGGCTGCGCCGACGCGGTGATGGCGCCGGTGATGGCCGGTGTGTTCGCCAAGCGTGGCGTCGACGCGTGGGTGTTCCGCGGCGACGACGGTCTCGACGAGCTCACCACGACGACCACCTCGCACGTCTGGGCGGTCAGCAGGGGCGAGGTCACCGAGCACGTCCTGGACCCGCTCGAGCTCGGGATTCCCCGCGGTACGGCGGAGGGCCTGCGTGGCCAGGACGCGCAGTACAACGCCGACGTCGTACGCCGGGTCGTGGCGGGTGAGCAGGGACAGGTCCGCGACGCCGTCGTGCTCAACGCCGGAGCGGCGCTGGCGATCCACGCCGCCGAGCCGGGCACGCTCGAGGAGCGCCTGGCCGCCGGCATCGCGCGGGCTCAGGAGGCGATCGACTCGGGGAAGGCCAAGGCCGTCCTCGAGCGGTGGGTCGAGGTCAGCGCCGGCGCCTGAGCGCTGTGCCGGGGACCGGCATCGGCGGTCGAGCCTGCTGGTGGACGAGTCCACCTCGAGGGAGCCTGCGGCGTTGGCAGCACGGGCGTGCTGTCAACGCGCCCGCGATTACATTCCTGAGCTCCTTGTAGGTAAGGATGGGTCAGTGACTGGACTCAGCAACGAGCTGCTCGCGCTCGCGCAGGCACACGGCGTGGCGACCGACTACTGGGACTGGCGTGGCAACCACGTGCAGGTGCCCGAGGAGACGATCGTGGCGGTGCTCGCCGCGATGGAGGTCGACGCCACCACACCCGAAGGTGTGGCCGCAGCGCTCGAGGCCGAGTGGACCGCCCGCTGGCGGCGGATGCTCCCGCCGAGCGTCGTGACGACCCAGAGCGAGGGGGCGTCCTTCTGGGTGCACGTCCCGCACGGGGCGCCGGTCGAGGTCTGGGTCGAGCTCGAGAGCGGCACGGTCCGACGCGGGCTGGACCAGATCGACAACCCCGAGCCGCCGCGCGAGCTGGACGGCGGGCTGGTGGGGGAGGCGGCCTTCCGCGTGCCGACCGACCTCCCGCTGGGCTACCACCGCCTGTGGGCGCGCACGGACGGTGTCGAGTCGTCGTGCACGCTGATCGTCACCCCCGACTGGCTCGGCCTGCCCGAGCAGCTCGGCGACCGTCGCGGGTGGGGTCTGGCTGCTCAGCTCTACAGCGTCCGCTCCGCCGGCTCCTGGGGCGTCGGCGACCTGGTCGACATGACCGACCTCGCGGTCTGGTCGGGCTCCGAGCTCGGCGCGGACTACCTGCTGGTGAACCCGCTCCACGCGGGCGAGCCGGTCGCGCCCATGGAGCCCTCGCCGTACCTGCCCAAGTCGCGGCGGTTCTTCAACCCGATCTACCTGCGCGTCGAGCGGATCCCGGAGTACGCCTCCCTGCCCACGAAGGCCCGCAACGAGGTCGACAGGATCGGCACGCGGGTGCGCAAGGCGCTCGCCGACGTCGACGCGATCGACCGCAACGCCTCGTGGACCGCGAAGCTCGCCGCGCTGCGCATCGTGCACGCCGCTCCCCGGAGCGCCGGGCGGGAGGTCGACTACCAGGCGTTCTGCCGGCGCGAGGGCGACAGCCTGACCGGCTTCGCCCGGTGGAGCGCGATCGCCGAGACCCACGGCAACGACTTCCGGGCGTGGCCCGCGGAGCTCCAGGACCCGCTGTCGCCGGCTGTCGACGCGTTCGCCGCCGAGCACGAGGAGCTCGTGGACTTCCACATGTGGCTGCAGTGGGTGGTCGACGAGCAGCTCCAGCTCGCCCAGGCCAAGGCGGTCGGTGCGGGCATGCGACTCGGCGTGATGCACGACCTCGCGGTCGGCGTCTACCCGGGTGGTGCGGACGCGTGGCGGCTGCAGGACACCTACGCCACCGGCATCCAGGTCGGTGCGCCGCCGGACCCGTTCAACCAGCTCGGCCAGGACTGGGGCCAGCCCCCGTGGCGGCCGGACCGGCTGGCCGAGCTCGGCTACGCCCCGTTCCGCGACCTGATCGCCGGCGTCCTTCGCCATGCCGGTGGTGTGCGCATCGACCACATCATCGGGCTGTTCCGGCTGTGGTGGGTGCCGGTCGGGAACACCCCGGCCCAGGGCACCTACGTCTACTACGACCACCGCGCGATGATCGGCGTGCTCGCGCTCGAGGCGCACCGCGCCGGCGCGGTCGTGGTGGGGGAGGACCTCGGCGTGGTCGAGCCGTCGGCGCGGGAGTACCTGCGCGAGCGCGGCATCCTCGGGACCTCGATCCTGTGGTTCGAGAACGGCTCCGACGGCAAGCCGCTCCCGGCCGAGAGCTGGCGGGAGTACTGCCTGGCCTCGGTCACGACCCACGACCTCCCGCCGACCGCGGGCTACCTGGCCGGCGAGCACGTGAAGCTCCGCGACGAGCTGGGGCTGCTGACCCGGTCGGTCGAGGAGGAGAACGCAGCCGACGAGGCCGAGCGCGGTGCGTGGCTCGACGAGCTGCGCTCGCGCGGCCTGCTCGAGGCGGACCCGTCGGTGGAGGAGACGGTGCGGGCGCTGCACGAGTACCTCATGCTCACGCCCGCGCGGCTCGTGAACATCGCCCTGCCCGACGCGGTGGGGGACCGGCGGACCCAGAACCAGCCCGGTACGACGGACGAGTACCCGAACTGGCGGGTGCCCCTGTCGGGTCCGGCCGGAGAGCCGATGATGCTCGAGGACGTGCTCCGGTCCTCACGCGCGGCAGCGCTGGCGGCCGTCGTACGCGGTCAGGGGTAGGCAGAGACGAGACAGCCGCCCGGTCCGAGGAGGACCGGGCGGCTGTTCTGCGTTGTGGCTGAGTCGGTCAGCAGCCGTTCGGCTTCGCGAACGACTCGTTGATCGTCACGGACTTGCCACGCACGGTCGCCGTGGCGCCGACCCCGACGCCGTACTTGGCGAAGGCGTCCCACACCAGGCAGGCCCGCGCGTCGTTGCCCGACGCGGAGAGCCCGGCGAGGATGCCGTCGCGCATGTCCTCGTACTTCGGCTGGGCCGGCGTGTAGTTCATGCCGTCGACCAGGTCGGCGAGCAGCACGCTCTTGTCGATGCCGGCGGCCTTGTAGTTCTCGAGCAGCTGCCAGCCGATCGCGCCGTAGGCCTCGCCGTCGGCGTGCACCTCGCCCTGGGTCATGTCGCCGTAGCTCAACGGGTAGCTGGCGTAGGCGTAACGGCGGATGCCGGTCGGGTCCTGGGTGGAGTACTCGCCCACGACGTCGTCCTCGTTGGCGATGAGGGACAGTACGTCGCTCATGCCCTCGCCGATCGCGCCGGCGATCGGGCCGTCCATCCGGCCGATCATGCGCCAGGTGAGGCCGTGGCCGTACTCGTGCCAGACGATGTCGGAGTCGACGTCGCCGTCGCGCATCAGCGGCTTCGGCGTGATCAGGCGGATGGTCGCCGAGGCGCCCTCCTGTGCCTTGAGCGTGGTCCCGTCGGCCAGGCTCACCATGACGCCCGGGATGGTGACGGTGCTGTCGGTGCCACCCATCGAGGTCGGCGCACCGTCCGCGTTGTTGGCGACGATGATGCCCGTGGCGCCTGCGTTCTGGACGTTCTTCGCCTTGACGGTGAAGGCGCACGTGCCGCGGTCTGCGATGACGAGCTTGCCGCTGTAGTTGGTGCCGGCAGGGAACGCCTCGCAGGCGTCGCCGAAGGTTCCTGCCCCGTCGTTGGCGACCGCGAGGGTGCCGGTCATGCCGGTGGAGTCCAGCTGGGCGCCCCAGGAGGCCCCGGTCGCGTCGTACGTCGTGGAGCCGACGACCACCTGGTGGGTGACCGGCCCGTTCCACAGGTACATCTGCATCCGCGGGTCCTGACCGTCGCGCGGGGTGGAGAAGTTGGCGTTGTCGGTGCCGCCGCCGTCCTGCGCCTCGGCCGCCACCGGGTCGCTGCCGCGACCGCCCTTCTTGAAGTTGTTCTCCTGGAAGTTTCCGGCCGACTCGTCGAAGCCCGCGGTGTAGAGCGTGTCGTGGATGACGTTGTTCAGGTAGAAGAGGTTCTGGACCGCGACGTCGGGGTTGCTTGCCGGTGTCCGGCTGAGCCGTGAGGTCCGCGATCGCCGAGAAGACGCCACCGCTAACCGCGCTGCCGGAGGCGTCAGGGGCGTTGTCCTCGACGCTGTCGAGGTACGCGTGCGCGTTGTTGCCGGTGATGTTGCGGGTGAACTGGTTGCCGGAGAGCCAGCCGTTCGGCGACTGGGCGTTGCCGGCGCCAGGCCCGGAGACCACGGTCTGCGGGGTCTTGTCGGGGTCCTCGGGGAAGACGTTGTAGCCGTCCTCGGCGGTACGACGGAGGGTCTCCACGACCTCGCCGTCGCCGCTGACGACCGTCTCGAAGAGCTCGTTGTCCTCGTCGGTCCAGGTGGTCACGACGTACCCGACCGCGAGGTCGTTGTCCGTGGTCGGCAGTGCGACCCGCTCGACCGTCGGCTCGGCGTGCCAGCCGTCCTGGGCGAAGCGGGTGGTGTTCTGCGACCGGCCGGTGGCGCGGGTGTCGACCTCGCGGCCCGGGTACAGCTTCTCGACCGCGGCGCGCAGGGCGTCGGCAGCATCGATCGACGCGACGTGCGGCGCTGCGTTGGGCACGGTGGCGACGTTCTCGACGAGGTCGATCAGGCGACCGTTCTTGTCGAAGGCCGCGCGGGCGTAGGTGTCGTGGACCCGGAGGCCCGACACGCGCTGCTCCAGGCGCAGGTGCGAGACGCCGCGGTTCTTCCAGGTCGCCCCCTCGGCGACCAGCGAGCCGACCGTGACGTCGCTCAGGCCGCGGCCCTTCAGGTAGGCCTTGACGCGAGCCGCCGGGGTCTCGTTGGACTTGGCGAACAGGGGCGCGCCGGCGTCACGGTAGACGCGGGCGTGTGATTGGGCGGCGGGCTCAGGGCTGTCCTGGCCTTGCGCCGCGGGTGCGAGGGACACGCTGCCGAAGGCGAGGGCGGCCACGGCGGCAGCCCCCGTCATGCGACGAACAGATCGCGTCCCGAGCGGAGTTGCTCCCAGCATTTGTAACCTCCACGCAGATCGGGAGGTTTCAACCTAAGCGCGCAGTATGACCGTTGTCAGAGAGTTGCCCGATTCGCCGGTTCGGCGAGGTCCGCCGAAAGCACAGGATCCGCGTCTGCATGATCGTTCAGATCGCAGCGCGGATCCTGCGCGGAGCCAGGGGCCCCTGGCGGGTGGTCAGTAAGCCCTGAAGCCTCGCCAGGCCGAGCTCTTGATCGGCTGGTAGCTGCCGTCGTACGAGGTCACACGCCACTTCCATCGTCCGCGAGGCAGGACGCCGGTCGGCGCGTAGGCAGTCGACGACGTCGCGACAGCTGATGTAGTTCGAGCCGTGACGTTCCTTGCCGCAGCTCGAACAGGTAGTACGCCGCTCCAGAGCTCGCCCTCCAGGTGAAGAGCGCGTTCTTGCCGCTCATCGCGGGCGTCCGGACTTCGGACTGACCAGCGCGGGAGCCTTGCCCGTGACCTTGAACGACCGCCAGGCGCTCCAGGCACCTCGCCGCCCGTCGGCATCCGCCCGACGAACACGCCAGACGTAGCTGCGTCCCGGAGACCGGCAGCAGCTCGGGTCGGCGAGTACGCCGTCTGCTGGCTGTTCGCCGAGATGACGAGGTTCGCCGCGGAGGCGTTCGTGTCGCCGTTCTTGTACACCTCGATGTCGTAGCTGGCCGCGAAGTTCAGCGGCTTCCAGCGGAAGGGCTGGGTGCCGCTGACAGTGCAGCCGTCTGCCGGGACTGTCCAAGGACGACCGTCGGTGACTTCTTGACGAACTTCCACGCTGGGCTCCAGGCGAGGCCGTTGCCGGACCCGTCGATCGCCTGGACTCGCCAGTAGAGGGTGCCCTCCGGGTAGGTCGAGGCAGAATGGCGGTGTAGGTCGTCTGGTCGACGACCATGTCGTCGACCAGCGTGCTGAACGCCGAGGTCGTGCCCACCTGGATGTGGTACGACCTCGCCGACTGCGAGACCTTCTCGCTCGGTCTCCGGGTTCTCCTTCCCGGCCTTCTGGTTGGTCGCCAGGTAGTCCGTCCAGTCGAACGTCACGTCGTTTGCGACTGTGGCGCCGTTGACTGGGCGAGAGTCGCTCGACCTCGTTCGACTTCTTCTGGAACGCATGGGTCGCCGACGTTGGGTCCGGTGCACAGGCTCCCGTGGCCTTGCACGGTCGGATGAACCAGTAGTAGGCACCGCCGGCCTGGCTCTCCTTCAGCGCGGTCGGTGGTGTCCAGCGCGTGTTCGTCGTCCAGGGCAGGCTGTTGGCATCGGCCTTGTTGCCGTAGACCAGGTTCGTGAACTCGCGGTCGTAGGACAGGTAGATCAGGTAGTAGCCGGCGTCAGGCACGAGAGTCCCAGTCGAGGACGGGGGTCGCCCGAGTCTCGGTGCAGATCTGGGCGTCTGCCTCCGACGCGGCCAGAGTGACTTGGCGCAAGACGTGCTCAGTGCTGGCGAGCCCGGAACCGTCCAGCGCGATCTTCTGGCCGGCGACGCGTCCCAGGTCGGAGATCGTGAAGGAGCCCCAGGGTAGGCCGTCACCGTGACCGATCAGCTTGCCGCCGTCGTACGCCTCGACGTACCACCGGTAGGTGCCGGGCTTGCAGGTAGGTCGGGTCGGGGTCGGTGGCAGCCGGGTAGGCGTAGTCCTCACCCAGGTCGGTGACGAAGTTGGAACGTGCCCTGGGCGATCATGACTCGGTAGCGGGTGGCGCCCGGGTAGGGCTCCCAGCGCAGCTCCGGGAAGCGGGCTGTGGCGCTCGACGTACTGGTCGGGCTGAGCGGCGTCAGCGGCGTTGCGCCGGAGGTCGGCAGGTTGCCAGACACTGTGAAGCTCGCTCCGTCGCTGTAGAGCGGCAGCGGCGACATGGCGCCGTGCTGGTCGACTGCCTGGACCGTCCAGGTGTAGCTGCCCTTGGCCAGCTGGGAGTGGGGCGTCCACGAGTACGAGTGTGTGGTAGCCGTCTGTACGACGTTCCCGTTCGACGAGAACCCTGACGAAGTACTTGACCGCGTCCTTCGCCGGCTCCCAGCGAAGCGTGGGCACGTCGACGGTCTGCCCGTTCGTCGGGCTGAGCTGAGTGACAGTGCCAGGGTCGTAGATCGAAGGCACGGACGTCGGAGATGATGCCGTTCACCCGTCGGTTGTCGTCGAGCGGCTGCACGCGCCAGTAGGTCGTTCTGCCCGGCCGCAGGCATGCATCGCGGTCATGGTGGACCGAGGCGTGTACGTGGTCTGCGTGGTGTAGCAGGTGTCGATGATCGTGTCCGGGCGAGAAGTTGGGGTCGTAACCGATGTCGAGCCGGTACATCGACGCGAGGCGGACAGGCTTCCACTGGAAGTAGAAGTCGTCACCGACCTTGGCTTCGTCAGCCGGGTACACCAGCTCGGCCTTGGCGACCCACGCCCGCCGGAACTCTCGGACCTTGACCTCGTCCCATTCCTGCGCCTGGCCGAAGATGTCGCGGGCGCGGACCTGCCACCAGTAGTTGGTGTTGTCGTAGGTGGTGGGCGGCGAGTACCGAGTGCCCTTGACGACGGCGGCGTCGACGATCTGGTTGAAGGAGTCGTCGGTGCTGACACGGATGTCGTAGGAGATCGCGCCGGGCACGGGGTCCCAGTCGAAGACAACGTCTTCCAGCGTCGTCACGCGACCCGTCGTGCTGCGGTTGCGGGAATGGCGGCACCGACCACTGGCAGGGCACCGACCTTGTAGGAGCGTGCCGACGATGGCTGCGTGACGAGACCGTCGCCGAGCTGGGCACGCACGCGCCACCAGTAGGTTCCGTTGCTGTTGCGGGTTGGGGACGACGAGCGACGTGGTCCCGGTGGAGTACGTCGACGTCTCGACCCAGTCATGCTCGGCGGCCGTCGATCTCGACCTGGTAGCTGATCGCGCCCTTGACGGGATTCCAGCTGCAGGAGCGGCGGGTTGCTCGGGCTGCTTGAGCAGGGAGCCCGGAGGCCGGGCAGACCAGGCCGGGACCGGCAGGGCGGCTTCGCGTGAACGACGCCGTCGCCCATCGGCCGGCGTGTCGGAGGAGTTCACCGCCTGCACGCGCCAGCAGATCTTGCCGGTCGGCAGCTGCGCGGTCGGCGTCGCCTGACGGTTGGTCGTTCCGGTGCTGTAGAGCAGCGTGGAGAACGAGTTGCTGGTCGAGACCTGGACGTTGTAGCTGACCGCCCCGCGAACCGGCTCCACTTGAGCACCGGGTTCGCCCCGACCGAGGTCGACTTGGGGGCAAGGCTTCCCAGGTGCTGCTGGTGCGGCCATTGCCGGCGAGGGCGCAAGCAGACCCGATGGTCAGCGCCAGTATCAACGCCGACTGGCCAGGCTCCAGCGCGCAGCAGATGTCCCACGGATGGTCATGCGTCCCCCTACCTGAAGCAGAACAAATCAGGCTCACGCTACGAGTCTGCGCATAGGGGACGCAGTGGAACGAACCGGACTGACTAATTCGGGCTATTGAACCCGGGCTGAACGGACCGCCCCTAGTTCTTACTGGTCAGTCCAGGCCGAGGGAGAAGGCCGACTCCAGGTCGTGCTGTGAGTAGGTGCGGAAGGCGATGTGGGTCTCGGTGGCCTGCACGCCAGGCACCTTGTTGAGCCGGTCCGCCACCACGGCCGCGACGTCCTCGTGCTGCCGCACGCGCACCAGGGCGATCAGGTCGATCTGACCTGTCACGCTGTAGACCTCGCTGACCCCATCCAGCGCCGCGATCTGCTCTGCAACTTCAGGGATTCGGGCGACGTCGGCCTTGACGAACACGATGGCGGTGATCATGGCCACACCGTATCGAAAGAGGTGGGAGCAGTCCGGTGTCGAGGGCCGCTCAGAGGTCGAGGACGAAGACGTCGTCCTCGCGGTGGAAGCCGACCTTGTCGTAGTAGGGCGCGACCATCTGGCGCGGGCTGACTACGCGACGGAACCCCTCTTCCTTGAGCAGCCCGCTCCGTCGCCACACGAACTCCCCGGGGGAGAAGTCCCGGAACCGTGGGGTCACGTAGTCGAGCTCGATCTGGGCGGTGCCATCGCCGGCATCGCGGATCAGCACCACGCCGACGGTCTCGTCTCCACGCTGGACGAGATACGCCGACCGCCCGGCCTCCGCGCCGTCCCAGACCAGGTCCGGCTGGTGCTTGAGGATGTCGGTGCTGTGCACGCGGAGGATGTGACGGAGGTACTCGTCGTTGGGGCCGACCTCGAGGACCTCATAGACCGCGGCATCGTGGCGTTGCGACATGAGCTGCCGGATGAACCACAGGTTGATCGCCGAGAGAACGACGTTCATGGCGACCATCGGCCAGATGCCGAGCAGCCAGTTGAACACCACGAGGATGAGGCAGGCCATGAGGTTCAGCACCCGGAAGCGGAGAACTCGCGCCTGGGCCAAGGAGAACACGAGTAACGCGGACCCAGCCCATCCGAGCGCATCTAGCCAAGTCATCGGGCAAGGGTACAAAGTGGAGTAATTGGCTCCCGACACGGGATCGTCCGGGACATACTCACCGCCGTGACCCTGACACTGGGCCTGGTCGGCCTCATCCCTCTTGCGTACGCCGCTTTCCGTCTTGGCCGAGGCGCACTCCTCCAGGACAAGGTTGTCCTCACGACCTTCGTTATCGGCTGTGTCGCTAGCGCACTCGTTGGCCTGGTGCCAGGACTGATCGTGGGCGGTGGGTTCTACCTGCTCGGCAAAGGCACAGTCGTCGAAGGTGGCCGTGGCGTTGTGCTCGTGCTCAGCGGCAGCGCGATCCTGTCGTTCCCCTTCTTGCTCATCGGCCTCTTCTACTTGGCGTCCACGTCCACCTAGACGCCCAGCGGAGGGCCTAGCGAACGGGCTGATGCACGGGCCGGATACTGCGCCGGTCCTCGAAGGGCACGAGGTTCGCTCGCGACTCGTTGACCGCGTCGTGCACCTTGAGGTGCTTGCGGGCACCGCCGATCGGGCTGCTCCACTCGCCCTCGACGTGGATCAGCCGCACCCCATCAGACTCGAGCCAGCGCAGGATCTTCTCGGTCTCCTCCGCGGTGGCGGCAGGGGTCGGGCCTGGTCCAGGCGTCACGGTCTCGGCACTGTCGCGCAGCTGCTTCACCCACTCGCCGGCGTGCGCGCCGGGCGGGATGACGCCTGCCGCGGCGAGTCGCCCGTGTCGGACGACGTGGACACTCCACCGGCGGTCATCGTCACGCCTCGCAGCGACGAGCTCCGAGCAACGAGTGAGAGCGCGGAGGCGTTGAGTCCGCGAGGCCGAGCGAACGAACGCGGCCAGGCGGTCACGCACCGTGCCCGCGTCCTCGAACCGCTCCGCTGTAGCAAGCAGGTTCATCCGCGACGTCAGGGCAGCGATCACCGGGTCGGGCGACGAAGTGAGGGCCGATCGCAGGTCGGTCACCACGCCGCCATAGATCTCGCAGGCTGACACTGCCGTCGCACGGCGAGAGGCACTTGCCCATCTCGCCCAGAGCACACGGCGTCATGCTGGGCTCCTTGGCCATCCGGCCACCGCACTGCCTCACGGGGAAGGTCTCGTGCAGCGCGGCCACCGCGCGCTCGGCCACCTTCTTCGAGCCGAACGGGCCGAGGTACTCAGCGCCGTCGTCGAGCACCTGTCGCACCAGTGACAGCCGGGGCCAGGGCTCGACGGTGACCTTCACCCAGTGCACCCGCTCGGGAAAGCGCGAGCGCCGGTTGTACTTCGGCTTGTGCTCGGCGATGAGCCGAAGCTCACGAACCTCTGCCTCCAGCGGCGTGGCGCACTCGATCCCGGTCACCGACTCAGCGAGGCCGACCATCTCGCCCATGCGGGACCGGGTCTCCGAGGCGGTGAAGTACGGACCGCACCCGGGTCCGCAGGTCCTTGGACGTGCCGACGTAGAGGACCCGGTCGCGCTCGTCCTTGAACAGGTAGACGCCCGGGGCGTGGGGGAGTGCCTCGGCGAGATGACGCTTCTTGCGCTGGGCCTGGCTGACCCGGGAGGAGAAGGTCTGCAGCTCCTCGAGGGTGTGCACGCCGAGCCCGCCGAGACGGGCGATCAGCCCGTGCAGCACGTCGACCGTGGCTCGGGCGTCGGAGAGGGCGCGGTGGTTCGGTGTCGTGGAAGCACCGAAGAGCGTGGCGAGCGAGCTCAGCTTGCAGTTGGGCGTCTCGTCGCGGGTGACCACGCGCCGAGCGAGGCGGGCGGTGTCGAGGACCTCGAACGCCGGCCACGGGCGCCCTTGCTCGGCGGCGAAGTGCTTGAGGAAGCCCACGTCGAACGGGGCGTTGTGAGCCACGAGCACGCAGCCCTGCGCGAACTCCAGGAACTGCGGCAGCACCTGCTCGATCCCGGAGCAGCCCGCGACCATCGAGTCGGTGATGCCGGTGAGGACGGCGATGAAGGCCGGGATCGACTGTTGCGGGTTGACCAGGGTCTGGAACTCGCCGAGCACCTCGCCGCCGCGGACCTTCACCGCTCCGATCTCGGTGATCATCGAGCCGCCTGCCGCGGAGCCGCCCGTGGTCTCGAGGTCGACGACGCAGAAGGTGACGTCGCGAAGCGGTCGCCCGAGCTCGTCGAAGCTGCGCTGCGCCTCCCAACGAGAGGTGCCTCGTGTTGCCAGTGCCGTGCCGGTGCCGCTAGGCGGCTTGGCCGTGCTGTTGCTCATGTCCCAGACGCTAAACGGGCCCACCGACCATTTCGGACAGCCACGCGCAAGTACGATGGCTGCGACCCCTTCCCACGCGCGACAGAGGAGACGATGTGGCTGCTTCCCTGCCCGATGCCAACACCCGCTGGCGGTGCGGTGGATGCGGCAACCTCACTCGCTTCGACGTGACCCGGACCCGTCGTACGACTGAGTTCTGGCACTTCGACCTGGCCGGCGACTACGAGGTCGAGGAGAGCACAACGGAGAGCGAGGACGTCGAGTCGGTGACCTGCCGCTGGTGCGGCCGCTCCGACGCGATCGAGCTCGTCGACCGCACGGAAGCCGACGCACCCTCTCCGTGACCGCGGCCGAGGCCAGCGACTCGATCGAGGGGGGAGAGGTTCCCACCAGCGAGGGGGAGGAGTCGAGGAGCAGGGGGCTCGAGGGCCCGCTGCCCGACGTGGTGCGCGCTCGCGTCGTCGCCCTCGCCGCCGACTCCCTGGGCAGCATGCCCGTCGAGCAGCTGCCCCCGGCTCTGAAGCGCGTCGCTTCTTTTGCGCCCGGCCGTCGAGCCAAGCTCGCCGGCACACAGATCGCAGGTGTGCTCGAGACCGACGAGACCTTCCGCGACCGCCTCGCGGTGCAGGTTCGCGCCCGCGTGGCTGAGCTCGCGCAGGCGCTGGACGAGGGTACGACGCCCGCGGCCGCCGACCCTGTCGAGCTGGCCGCCGTGGCCTATCTGCTCCGACCCGAGGGCTGGGAGGACGGTCGTCGAGCGGGCAGCAGACGTGGCTGACGCCGAGCGACACGTCGCAGCGAACCGCGAGGTGACCCAGCAGGCGGAGCGCCTCCGCAAGCAGCTCGACGACGCCCTCGCCGAGCTGCGGGAGACGCGTGAGCGCAACCGGAAGCAGGTCGCCGAGCTCAAGGCGGAGAACTCGGAGCTCCGCCACAAGCTCGGGGACGCCCGCGCGAGGCTCAAGGCGACCGAGGAAGCCGCCCGCGCGACCCAGGAGCGTGCCGAGGAGGTCGCATCGCAGGCGTCGACCGCGACCGCGACGACCGAGGCCGAGCTGCGCCGGCTTCGAGGCAGGGTCGAGGAGCTCGAGAAGGAGCTCGCTTCCGCCCGCCGAGCCGGCCGGGCCGAGAAGGACGAGGGGACCCTCAGAGCCCGTCTGCTGCTCGACACCCTGCTGGAAACGGCTCAGGGACTGCGGAGGGAGCTCGCCCTTCCTCCCGTCGAGGGATCGCCCGCGGACGCCGTACAGGCTGACGTCGCCGAGCAGGGCGCTCGCACGCCCAGCAGCCACGGATCGCTCGCGAGCGACGACCCGGTCCTGCTGGAGAACCTCCTCGCGCTGCCTCGGGTGCACCTGATCGTGGACGGCTACAACGTCACGAAGAACGCGTGGCCGGGCTCTTCCCTGGAGATCCAGCGCGACCGGCTCGTCAACGCGCTCGCGCCGCTCGCCGCGCGCACCCAGGCAGAGGTGACGGTCGTCTTCGACGCCGCGGACAAGGTCGAGCGTCCGTTGGTGAAGCGACCACGGGGCGTGCGTGTGCTCTACAGCCCCTACGGCGTCATCGCCGACGACGTGATCCGTCAGCTCGTCGACGCGGAGCCGACGGGCCGGCCGGTGGTCGTGGTGACGAGCGACCAGGCGGTCGCCCGCGACGTGAAGCGCGGAGGCGCCAGGGTCGTGGCGTCCGTCGTACTCAGCCGGCTACTCGGGCGCGCCTGACTCGGGGACTCCTGAGGCCGCCACCGTGCCGGCGGGGGTCTCGTAGAACATCTTCTCGGCCCACCGATGCCCGACCGACAGGTCGTACTGCACGAGCCGGTAGTCCCGCAGCACGCGCCGACCCTCGGGCGACAGGGAGTCCGGAGTGACCTCGTAGTTGCCCGAGCTGATCAGCCGTCCGTGCTCCAGCGCGGAGACGTGGCTCTCGAGCTCCTTCAGCAGCATGTAGTACGGCGGCAGCGGTGCGTTCGCCTGGTCGAAGACGTGCGGCAGGAAGAAGATCGGGCTCGTCGTCGGCAGGGTCTCGGGGTTCGGCTTCCCGAAGTTCGAGTAGATGAAGAACGGCGTCTCGTGCATCGTGCGGTCGCTGTTCTTGGCGAACAGGGACGTGGGAAGGCCGGCCGGGACGTGGTCGCCGTAGAACACGACGATCGTCTTCTCGTCAGAGCGCTCCAGCGACCTCACGAACCGGGCCATGGCGTCGTCGCTGAGAGTGAGGCCTCGTGAGTACTGACCCACCATGTCCGCGCCCTCGGGGTCGAGCCCCTCGACCTTGAGCGGGTCGTAGTACTTGCCGGTGTAGGGCGTGTGGTTCTGCATCGTCACGAGGTTGATGAAGAGCGGCTCGCTGTGCCCGTCGATCTCGTGCTTCACCTGCCGGAAGGCGGCGAGGTCGGAGATGAAGGGGTTGTTCTCGGGGCGGCCCTTGTGCTCCATCCGGGTTCCGTCGATGAAGTCGGAGAAGCCGAGGATCGGGTAGACGTGGTCTCGCTGGTACATCGTCGCCCGGTACGGGTGGATCGCCAGCGGGGTGTGCCCCAGCTGCTTGAACAGCTCGACGGCTGACGGGAACGTCCGGTACTTGGGGATGAGCATCTGGTACGGCGTGTCCATGGCGGAGTTGAACTGCGACAGGGACATGCCGGTCAGCGTCTCGAACTCCATGCTCGAGGTCCCGCCGCCGGTCTTGAGGGCCAGCATCAGGCCGTGGGGGACCTTCTGCATGAGCTCGTGCGTGTGGGGGATGGGGTCCTCGGGCAGCTGCATGCCGCTGAGCCGGGTCGGGTCGCTGAACGACTCGGACAGGACGCTCACCACGTTGACGTCGTCGAGGGCGTGGGTGTCGCGGGACTTGTTCAGCTCCTCGGCGTCGGCGCTGTACTTGGCGACGATGCGCTCGATCGCGGCGCGGGAGTAACCCGGCGGCTTCCGCATCGCCGGGATGTCGAGGTTGTAGAGGAACCCGCCCAGGAAACCGTTGACGCGGTAGTTGTTCGTCTGGCTCGCCTTGGCCCAGTGGGCGCCCGCCGACTCGAAGGCCTTACGCCAGGGGTTGCCGCTGTGGTTGAAGTGCAGGAGCGAGGAGAGCAGGACGGCGCTGATGGCGACGACAGCGACTCGCGAGGCGATGAGCGGCGCTCGCCACTTGCGCGCGGCCTCTCGGGGCGAGCGCCGACGCAGCCAGAGCTTGAAGAGCCTGCTCAGGCCCCAGGTGAAGGCCACGATCGGGACCAGGCCGAGCAGCGTGAGCCACAGCACGCGCGGCTGGACCATGTCCATCAGGAACTTCGGCTCGAGCAGGAAGACGAGGTCCCGGGGGTAGATCGGCTCGCGACGCTCGACGAACTTGAGCTGGCTTGCGACACCGAGGAAGCTCGCCAGGCCGAGCATCAGCGCAGCGGTGAACCACATCCGGCCGACGATGGACAGGATCAAGCTGACGACCAGCGTCAGCACCACGGAGCCGATCGCCAGGACGCCAGGTTCCTGGGTCAGGAGCTCACCGAGGTAACCCCAGTCCCATCCGGTGCGAGCAGCCTCCAGGAGGAGCTCGGAGAGCAACGAGACGACGAGAGCGAACACGAGGTAGATGCCTGCGGCACGAGCCAGCCGGCCGAGTCCGGGCTGGTCGGAACCCTCGGCAGGCTCGACGGCAGGGGTGGCCGACTCGCCGGGCTCAGCGGCGTCTTCTGGACGCGCGTCGTCGCGTTCGTTGGTGGTCATGGGTGTCAATCGGTCTCCGAGTCAGAGGGACCGCTGTTCATCCCCCGCTGGTCCAGATTTTACGGGCGTAACACGGTGCCCGATGTCCGATCTCCTCAATCGTGATCTGCGCAACGTCGAGGGTCACGACAAAAGTGTCGGTGGCGGGTGACACGGTCCACTTCGACATGCCACCGAGTGCCTCAGGAGGGCGACATGAGCGTGGAGATCGACTGCGACACCTGCGCGGTGCGGGGGCCTGCGTGCGGCGACTGCGTGGTCACCGTGCTGCTCGGCCCGCCGCCGGAGATGGGCTTCGACGACGACGAGCGCCGTGCGCTCGACGTGCTCGCCGGCTCGGGCCTCGTCCCGCCTCTGCGCATGGTGAAGCCGCTGTCGGGCCCCGAGGTGGATGCCGCGTCAGCGTGAGCGATGAGGCCCAAATCACATCGCTCCAGACGTTTGCGACGGAACGCCCATACCCTTACTCTTTCCAAGGCGTCTGTACCAGTCGGCCAGACCGGGTCGGCTCAGATGCCACGCCGAGTCCGGGTCCCGCATCGGGGGTAAGTCGGGTCCTGGAGCCGGGGAACCACGTTTCCTTGGGGTGAATCGCCCGTCGGGCGGCCACAACCGTGGCTCGGTCGCCGTGCGTAGGGTCTCTTTGCCGCCCGAACCCGTCAGCTCACCTGGTAGGCGTCAGGACAAAGAGGAGAGCATCCGCTCGTGCACCACGGCCGGAAGCGCATCAGCAGTGTCATCGCGGTCTGCGGCGTCGCGACCCTCAGCGGTTCGTTGCTCGTCGCCAGCCCCAGCTTCGCCGAGCCGGACATGGACGATGTCCAGGCTCGGGCGGAGAAGCTCTACCACGAGGCCGAGGTGGCCTCTGAGCGCTACAACGACGCTCGCGAGGAGCTCCAGGACACCAAGGCGCGTCTGACGTCCCTGCGTGCGGACCTCGACCGCCAGGAGGCGAAGGTCGAGAAGGTCCGGAAGCAGGTGGCCTCCACCGTCGTGGCGCAGTACCAGGGTCAGAGCCTCTCCACGACCAGCCAGGTCTTCCTCTCCAAGGACCCCGACGCCTTCCTCGACCAGCTCGCCACGGTCGACGCCTACAACGACCAGCAGGGCCAGCTGATGGCGGAGTTCGCCACCCAGGTCAAGCAGCTCGAGCTCCGGGAGGCCGCGGCCGAGCGGGAGCTGGCCGCCCTGGCCAAGACCAAGGAGACGCTGGCCGAGCAGAAGGCCGAGATCGACGAGAAGGCCGGCCAGGCCAAGGACCTCCTCGACGACATGAAGGCCGAGCGGGCCGCCCAGGCGAGCCGCAGCGAGTCGCGCCCGGCCCCCAATGTCTCGGTGTCGGGACGCGCCGGCGCGGCCGTGAGCTACGCCCTCGCGCAGGTCGGTGACGCCTACGTGTACGGCGCCACCGGCCCGGACGCCTTCGACTGCTCGGGGCTGACCATGATGGCGTGGGCGCAGGCCGGCGTGAGCCTCCCGCACTCCTCGAGCGGCCAGATGAGCTCGGGCCCCTCCGTCCCCTCCGACGCGCTGCAGCCCGGAGACCTCGTCTTCTACTACAGCCCGGTGAGCCATGTGGGCCTCTACATCGGAAATGGCAAGATCGTTCATGCCGCCAACCCAGACAGTGGGGTCGAAGTTGTCCGATGTCTTCTCCATGCCGTACTCCGGTGCCGTCGGCCGGGCTGACTTCTTTGCGCGAGCCGGCCGCCCACTGCTGTGGGTGGCCGGTTTCGTGCTCTTGGCGGCGATCGCTGCGGTCATCGCCTTCAGCGCCCGCGACCGGGAGGTCATCACCCCCGTCGCGCCCGCCAAGTCGACCGAGTCCCTGCCGGCGACCCGGGCGGACGGTGCGGCACAGCTGCTCCTGGACCTGACCGATGCCCTGACCCAGGGAGATCGTCGTGGCCGCGATCAGACTGGCCGCTCCAGGTGAGCCCAGCGCACGTCGAGACCTCGTGATGCTCTACGACAACGTGCGGCGCTTGGGCGTCAGGGACCTCTCCATGCGCTTCGTCGACGAGGAGCCTGACAAGCTCAGCGCCGCGGACCGTCGTACTCTGGGCCCGCACGCCTGGGTCGCGGACGTGGCTCTCGGATGGCGGGTCGGCGGCTTCGACCGGGGGGTCAGCAACATGGAGGTGTCGTTCGCGTTGGTGGACACACCCGACGGCGTTGCCTTCGGGGCGGCCGGGGGAGACGACGGCAGTCCCGCGCCGCTGTGGCTCCTCGACGACCTGGCCGTCGCCCAGAGCAAGCGCGCACTGGTGGCGGTGGCCGACCGATCTCAGCTGAGCCGCTATGCCGGACTCGCCAACGAGGCGGTCCGCGACGTCCGCGAGGTGCTGCCGCGGTGGCGGGGGAGGCTCGTGGTGGAGGTGCCCGCAGGGCAGGACGAGCTCGACCGGCTGCTGGACGCTCAGCCGAACGCCTACACCTCGATCGCCGCCGTGACCGCCACCGTCGACGGCTCGCTCAACCCCGGGTCCCCGGTGCACATCATGGTGAACCCGGACGTGTTCGGGAAGCTCGGCGACGAGGGCTCCCAGATCGTGATGAGCCACGAGGCGACTCACGTCGCGGTGAACGCGGCGACCTCGAACATGCCGCTCTGGCTGCTCGAAGGGTTCGCCGACTACGTCGCGCTCGCCCGGGCGGATCTGCCCGTCTCGGTCACGGCGAGCCAGATCCTGGCGGAGGTTCGCAAGAGCGGCCCGCCACGGGCGCTGCCCGGTGCGAAGGAGTTCGACCCCGAGAACAAGCTGCTCGGCACGTCGTACGAGGCGGCCTGGCTGGCTTGTCGCCTGCTGGCGGAGGAGTACGGCGAGGGCCGGCTCATCGACTTCTACGACAGCGTCGAGGCCGGGACTCCGCCCGAGCAGGCCTTCTCCGACCTGGGGACGACGGAGCAGGCGTTCACCCGGCAGTGGCAGGGGTACCTCCGCGAGCTGGCCGGATGAGGCTGAACCGTCGAGCCGCCTGGCTCACCGCCGGGGTCTCCCTGGTTGTCTTCGTGGTCCTCGCGGCGGTGCTGGTGCCGTGGGACTGGGTGCCCGGGGGAGAGCTCCACGCTGCGGCGCCGCTCGACGTGTTCACGCGGAAGCAGATCGCGCGGGCGGAGGAGTACGCGTCCGTCCGTCGCTACCTGGGCTGGGCGTCGTACGCCGTTTCGTTGGTCGTTGCGGGGGTCCTGGGCTTCACCTCGCTCGGAGCTCGACTGGTGCGTCGAGTGTTCGGACGGCGACGGTGGTGGGTTGCCGTGCCGGGTGCGGTCCTGGTGGTGCTGCTCATCGGACGGATCGCGACGCTGCCCTTCTCAGTCCTGATCCAGCGCCGGGAGCTGCAGTTCGGGCTCTCCGAGCAGCCGTGGGGCTGCCTGGGCGGTCGACTACGGAAAGTCGCTCCTCGTGTCCTGGGTCCTGACCTCGCTGGTCCTGCTCGTTCTGGTCTTCGCCGCTAGGCGCTCCCCCCGGATGTGGTTCGCGTGGGCGGGCGGCGCGGCGGCTCTGCTGGTGGTCGTCGGTTCGTTCCTGTATCCACTCGTGATCGAGCCGGTCTTCAACAAGTTCACGTCCCTGCCGGATGGGCCGCTGCGGAGCTCGGTGTTCCGGCTGGCTGAGAAGGAGGGCGTCGAGATCGACGACG
>CAVQSC010000016.1:0-38111 GCA_963715375.1 uncultured Actinomycetota bacterium
CGCTGCAGGGCCCGTTCGTCGGTGGGCGCGTCACCTGAGGGGCGCCCTCACGAGGGAGGGCCCTGAGCGACTTCTGGATCAGTGGCAACTACCAACCCGCGAACTGCACGCCAGGCACCGGGGTCACGGTGCGTTGATCGGCCACGCGTCACCGAAAGGTTGCTGCTCGATGCCCAGCACGTCTTGCTCCGTTCTCCTTTCGGCGTCACCCCGGCTTCCGCTCATGTCATCGGGACGGATCCGGTGGGGGGTCACCTGCGACGTACTCCTGCATCGGGACCTCGTCGGCGTTCCAGGCGTTCATGACCGGGTCGATGATGCGCCACGCCTCCTCGGCCTCGTCGCCACGGATGAACAACGTTGCGTCGCAGTTGAGCATGTTCAGGATCAGGTTGGCGTACGCGGTACGTCGCGAGGCCGGCGCCTGCAGCTCCAGCTCGCGACTCTCGGCCCGGCGGTCCGGGCCGTTGAGGGTCGTGTCCAGGCGCACGTACGGCTCGGTGAGACCCAGCCGGAGCACGTTCGGCTCGACGCCGGGCCACCGGTCGAGAAGGTACTGCGGCAGGGGCCGGAAGTGGATCGCGATCTCGGCCGCGTTCTCCGGGAGAGCCTTGCCCGAACGCAGGGTGAAGGGCACTCCGGCCCAGCGGGGGTTCTCGATCTGAAGGGTCAGGGATGCGTACGTCTCCGTGCTGCGGTTGGGGTCCACACCGGGCTCGTCGACGTATGACGGAACCTGCCGACTGCCGATCACGCCGGCGACGTACCTCGCTCGGACCGTGTTGCGGACCATGTCCTCCACCGAGGGCGTCGCCACCGCGCGCAGCGCCTCGACGCGAGCCCCCCGGAAGGATGCGTCGTCGATCCGGGACGGCTGCTCCATGAGCACCAGTGCCATCACCTCCATGAGGTGGTTCTGCACCATGTCCTTAAGCGCCCCGGCGCCGTCGTAGTAGCCCGCTCGTCCCTCGAGGGTCAGGCTCTCCAGCCAGCTGATGTCCACCCGCTCGACGTGCACCGCGTTCCAGGTGGGCTCGAAGACCCGGTTGAGGAACCGGAGCGTCACGACCCGACGCACGAGCTCGTCAGACAGGAAGTGGTCGACCCGGAAGATCGTCGGCTCGGGCAACCGGACCCGGAGCAGGCCGTTGAGATGGCGCGCAGACGCCAGGTCGTTCCCGAACGGCTTCTCGATCGCCACCGCATCCGAGGCACGCAGGCTGCTGCCTGCCAGCGCCTCCAGCACGGGCTCGAACAGGAACGGGGGCAGCGCGAGGTAGACGAGAGTGTCCGGGCGGTCGTCGCCGAGCAGGCCCCTGATGTCGTCCGGTTCGGTGACGTCGGCGGGCTGGAAGCTGAGCATCCGGACGACGGCGTCGCGTGTGGCCGACGAGACGGCGGAGTGCTTCTCCAGCTCGGTCGCGATGTGATGGCGGAAGTCCTCGGTCGTCCACTCGACGTTGGATGCGCCGAGGATCGTGAAACCGGGTGGCAGGAGATCGGCTTCGGCGAGCTGGGCGACTGCCGGGAGCAGCAGCCGACTGGTGAGGTCACCGGAGGCACCGAGCAGGACCATTCGCTCGATCATGGTTTTCTCTCTTTCTCGGGAAGTGCATGGGAGTCGCGGTCCTTGCGCGCCGGGAGGCCCATGAGTCTCGCGGAGGGTCGCCCCGTGACGCCGGGGCGGCAGCGGAAGACAGCACCGGCCAGTGGCTGGCTGGCGCGGCCGTCCTCGTCGAGGTCGAACCACGAGGTCGTGATGTAGAGGTCGCCGCCGTCCGCGCCGCCGAACGTCACGGAGGTGGGATTGCTCGTGGGGAGGGTTATGGACTCGTCTAGCTTGCCCTCTGGTGTGTACCGCTGGACCGCACCCTGTCGTCCCAGGGCGACCCACAGCATGCCGTCGTCGTCGACGGTCATCCCGTCCGGCCAGACCTGCACCTCGCTGAAGTCGAGGAATCGCCGGCGTCCCGAGACGGCCCCCGTCTCCGGATCGAGGTCGAACACGTCGACGACACAGAGCGCGGTGTCGGCGAGGTACAAGAGTCCGCGCACATCGTCCAACGCGGGTCCGTTGGAGATCGTCAGGCCCTCGACCACGCACGACACCGTGTCTCCGTCGACCCGGTACAGGCCTGCGTTACGAGGTCGCTTGTCGAACGCCATCGTGCCGACCCACGCCCTGCCGCCGCTGTCGACCTTGATGTCGTTGGCGCGGTTCTCGGGCCGGTCCTGCTCAATCGGCACGCGGAGGTCCGTGGTGCCGGTCGTACGGTCGAGAACGGCCAGACCGTTGGGCGTCGCGATGACCGGGTCGCCGGCCGAGCTGAGGACCACCCCGCCGGGCTGCCCCGGAGTGGACCACGAGCTGTCCATCCCCGATACCGGGTCGGAGCAGTGCACACGTTGTCCTGTGATGTCCACCCACCACAGGCGTGCGGTCTCCGCGTCCCACAGCGGACCCTCGGCGTGCTGGGCACGCAGGTCCATCATGACCTCGACCGTCTCACCCACGGCGCACACCTGCTCTCCACTCGGGCTCGGTCGCTCAGACGTGCTCCAGCGCACCGGGCAGCTGAGCCAGTTCGTCCTCGGCGTAGGTGACCATCGGCATCCCGCCCTGACCCACGGCCAGTGGCGTCCGGTGGTAGCCGTGGTAGGTCATCATCCCGCCGGAGAGGAACTTCACGTCCTCGAAGCCGTTCTGCTTCAAGACGCAGTAGGCGATGTAGCTGCGGAAGCCCGAGCGGCAATACGTGTACACGGGCTTGTCGCGGGGGATCTCGTCGAGCCGCTGGCGCAGCTCGGTGTAGGGCACGAGGACCGCCCCGGGGATGTGCCAGGCGTCGTACTCCGCCTGCGTGCGCGTGTCGAGGATTGTCACCCGGTCGACCACCTCGGGGAACTCCTCGGGGTAGCAGAGGTCGATGTCGCCGCGCAGGAGGTTCGCGCCCAGGAAGCCAGCCATGTTGAGGGGATCCTTGGCCGACCCGTAGGGCGGGGCGTAGGCCAGCTCCAGGTGCTCCAGGTCGTACACCGTCATCCCGGCGCGCAGCGCCACCGCGAGGACGTCGATGCGCTTGTCGACGCCGTCCCAGCCGAGCACCTGGCCACCCAGCAGCTTCCCGTCCTGCGGCGAGAACAGCACCTTGAGGAACAGCGGGGCGGTGCCCGGGTAGTACGCCGCGTGGCCGTTCTGGTGGGTGTACACCTTGCGGAAGTCCATCCCTTCGGCGCGCAGCTCGGACTCGGTCATGCCGGTGCCGCCGGCGGTCATCTCGAACACCTTGACGACGGCCGTCCCCTGAGTTCCGCGGTACTCGCTCCGCCTGCCGGCGATCGTCTCGGCGGCGATCCGGCCTTCCCGGTTGGCCGGGCCGGCCAGCATCGAGAGCACCGGCTCGCCGGTGAGGAAGTGAGCGGTCTCGACGGCGTCGCCGGCCGCCAGGATGTCGGGGTCGGAGGTGCGCATCTGCGGGTCCACCACGATGCCACCACGGGCGCCGATCTCCAGTCCGGCGTCCCGGGCGAGCCCCGCGTTCGGGCGCGCTCCCGCAGCCATGACCACGACGTCGGCCTCGATCGTCGTCCCGTCGGAGAGGTCGAGTGCGAACCGGTCGCCCGCTATCCGGCGCACAGCGTTGGCGGATGTGCCGAGCCGGAGGTCGACGTCGTGCGTACGGACGTGGTAGTCGAGGATCCGGGTCATCTCGGGGTCGAGCCACGGCATCAGTCGTTCGGTCCGCTCCACCACGGTGGTCCGCAGACCCCGTGCCCTGAACGCCTCGGTCAGCTCCAGCCCGATGTAGCTGCCGCCGACGACGACGGCACTGGAGGCGCCCCTGTCCAGGTGAGTGATGATGTGGTCCATGTCCGGGATGTTGCGCAGGACGTCGACCCGGGGGTCGTCCGCACCCGGGATAGGAGGCCGGATCGGTTCGGCGCCGGGGCACAGCACCAGCTTGTCGTAGGACTCCCGGTAGGTCCGGCCCTGCTTCTCGTCGCGGACCTCGACCTCCTTGACGTCCCGGTCGATACGGACCACCTCCTGCCCGGTCCGCACGTCGAGCGCGAGGCTCTTGGCGAGACTCTCGGGCGTCTGCAGCAGCAGGCTTTCGCGGTCAGGGATCTCCCTGCCGATGTGGTAGGGCAGGCCGCAGTTCGCGAACGAGACATAGTGGTCCCGCTCCAGGATGACGATCTCGGCCGACTCGTCGAGCCGTCTCAGCCGTGCCCCGGTCGAGGCACCCGCCGCGACTCCTCCGACGATCACTGTCTTCATCGTTCGTCCCTTTCGTCGGCGAGGCGGCGCGCCCCGCACTCCTCATTGCTACGTACTCGTTCTCGCAACGCCTCACCCATCGGGGGTGAGGCGGGCACGCGTCTCAGCTCTGGGTCGCCGCGGCCGCCGCGGCGGGAGGCGACTGGACGGCCTGTGCCCCCTCGGCCGGGACCGTTCGCTGGGTCGGGATGGAGGGCTGTCGCCGCACCACGGCCGGCGGGTTGAGGTCGAGCTGGCGGTTCAGGGTGATCGCGGCAAGTCCGCACTCAGCTCCTCCTGGCTGGCTCAGCCCCGGCCCTCGGCGCACGAGATGTCCTCACGGAGGCTTTGTGTCGGGAAAGCGGCGAACGGTCGGCCACCGAAGTACGACGTGAAGCCACGGCACGTGCAGCCGAACGGCAACGGGCCGGCGATTCGTTCCTACGAGATGTCGCGGGTCGTGAGTACCAACGCGTGGGGTGCTCTCAGGACGTGATCATGCCGGGCATCGACCTGAAGCCCGGGGAAGGCGCTGCGGAACGCTGTCACGGCACATGAGCGAGGACGCTCGGTGAAGACCACCTCAAGGTCCGTGGAGAACTTCCTCACCGAGTGGCACGTCGCCGTCCGCGCAAGTCTCCGACCCACGACGTGGGTGAACTACCGCGACTACATGAACGCTTACGTCATCCCGGTGATCGGCGAGACCAGACTCCAGGAGCTGACCCCCGTCAGGCTCAACCTGCTCTACGGCCATTTGCTCACCAAGGGCCGAGTTCGCGGTCCCGGCGGGCTAGCGCCGAAGACGGTTCAGAACGTCCATCGGATGATCCACCGAGCCTCAGCGACGCAGTGAAATGGGATCTCATTCCACGCAACGTGCGGAGGACGCACAACCGCCGCGGGTCAGCCGGAAGCGACCAAGGTCTGGACCCCGGAGCAGCTCGGACAGTTCGTGCAGCAGGTCCGCGACGACCGCTTCTACGCACTGTGGCTGCTCGTCGTCACCACCGGCTTCCGACGCGGCGAGCTCGCAGGTCTGCTGCGATCCGACATCGACTTCGAACACGGTCGCGTGTCACCGTCGGCACCTCGAGTTGTCGTCGCCGGCCACGCCAAGAGTCCGAGACCAAGACCGGCCGGCATCCGCTCGCTCGCCCTCGACCCCGATACCCGACGGGCGCTATTCAACTACGTCGAGACGTGGGAACGGGAACGACAACTGCTGGGTCAGGACACCGCATTGCTGTTCGTCTGGCCCGACGGCCGTCCCCTGCATCCCGACACGATCACCGCGCTCTTCCATCGACACTGCAAGGCGGCAGGCCTCCCCCGGATCAGGCTGCACGATGTTCGGCACTCGTACGCGACTGCAGCGCTCAAGGCAGGGATCCCCCCGAAGGTGATCAGTGAGCGCCTGGGGCACTCCACCGCCGCCTTCACGCTGCAGACCTATACCCACGTCATCCCGGGGATGGACGAGGCAGCCGCGAGCACCGTTGCGGCTCTGATCCTCGGCACGGAAACCTCGGCCGACGAAAGCGCCGTACGCATTTTGGTACGCACGGACGAGGAAGACGCCCAGAAAAAGCAGCTGGCCTGGGCAAAAGCCCAGGCCAGCGATGGTAGCGGGGGGAGCGCCCAGATCTGCGCTCGACCGTTTGACGGTCGCCACTCCCTCGCGGCGCAAGGTGCTTGCCAGGGCATCTGCCACCCGTTGTTCATGCGGTGATCGAAGCACACGGCACGAACAAGCCCCACCCGGTAGCGGTCAGCAGGCGGCGGTTGGTGCGCCGTAGGCATCGATGTAGTCGACGACCCCGCGACCGGGAGCTCGCGTGGGGTTGCTTGATCCTGCGGCCGAGCTCCGTCCCAGCGAAAACGCTGCGGACCTCTTGAGGATCTCGTTGGTCCGATTCAGTTCACAAGAAGTGCCGCTCGAGCTGCGGGCCCGTGGCAGGTGGCCTGCGGTCGGCCTGCTGCTCGGGGACGGAACGGGCTACGACACCGGCGGTCGCCGGTGGGACGGGCTCGCCTCGGTCCCGCGGCGCCGATCGGCGTACGGCGAGCGCCTTATCGCTCCTGGCGCCGCAGTCGAAGACGCTGGCGCCAGCCCCTACTGGGGAGTTCCACCTCCTCGGTAACACCGGCCCAGTCGTTGAGCCGCGCCATCATGTTCGTGCCGAGCTCGGCCTCGTGCGCGACCTGCTTCCGCCGTATCTGCCGCTGTCGGCGCACCTCGCGCGCACGCCACGTCCGTGGAGGCCTCGGCCGGGCGGCGGCGAGGTCGGGGATCCGCAGCGGGACGCCGCATGAGGGGCAGGGGAAGGACCCCGCCGGCGTCCCGGCCACTGGTGTGCGGCACGCGGGGCAGATCGGCACCCCACCGGCCACGACGGGAGTCACCAAGGGTCCGTAGCGCAGTCCGACCGCCTCGAACACCTCGAAGCCGCCCAGCGAGGGGCACCCGAACAGCGCCTGGCTGGGGTGCACCACGACCCGTTCGGGCCCACGCGCCAGGGGCACGCGTGCCACCCGCTCACCCGTCGCAACTTCCCACACCGCCAGGTCGCGGTCGTCGCCGAACGCGACGACGTGGGCGCCGTCCGGGGTCACCGCGCAGGAGTGCACGGGACTGGGCGCGGTGGCGAGCACCCGCACCTGCTCACCCGTGCGGGGGTCCCAGACGCGCAGGGAGCCGTCGCCGCCCGCGGAGACCACTATCGAGCCGTCCGGGCTCCAGGCGCACGCCAGGACCCCGACCACGGCACCCGAGCCCCCGCTGAGCACGGACGCCACCGCCAGTGTGTCCCCCCGAGGCAGGTGGCCGAGCAGCTTCCGGGTCTCCGCGCCCGTCTCGAGGTCCCAAATCCGTAGCGTGCAGTCGTTGGAGGCGGTGAGCAGCATCCGGCCGTCCGGACCGATCGCGAGATCGTTCACGGTCCCGCGGTGCCCCTCCAGCGTGTGGCGCAGCTCGCCGGTGCGGGCGTCGTACGTCGTCACGGTGGCCTTCTCGCAGCAGGCGACCAGCCCTCCGTCGGGACCGATGTCGACCGCGGTCGACAGCTTCGCCCCGTCCAGCCAGGTCACCGAGCCGTCGGGGCCGAGCACCCGGCCGTCCGAGTCGACCAGCGTGGCCCCGTCGGGGGTGACCGCGACCGGCCGAGCGTTGCCGTTGTGCGGTCCCACCGTCCCTGCCGCGAGTCCCCACCTGCTCGGCGGCTCGGCCGTCGACGCAACGTCTCCTGCGACCGGGGTGTGCCGTGGACGCGGCACCCGGGCGCCGCCGCGCCGCAGCGCCACCGCGGTGTCCCACACCTTCACGGCACGGTCCCAGCCGACGGAGAGGAGGTAGCTTCCGTCCGGCGCCACGGCACAGTCCTGGACCGATCCCTCGTGTCCGACCAGCGTCGCTCTCTGCTTCCAGTCCGCGGTCTCCCAGAGCAGCAGGTTGTCCCCGGCTACGCCCGCAAGGAACGAGCCGTCGGGTCCCCAGACGGGGCTGGTCACCGACATGGGCAGCTGCACCACGTCGGTCCAGGCGGTGGTGTCCAGCACCCGCACCGCCTGCGGCTGCACCGCGGCCAGCAGGGACCCGTCCGGGCTGAACGCGAGAGCGCTCACCTCGCCCCTCCCGCAGACGAGGACGTGCTCGGTCTGCCAGTCGGAGGTGCGCCGCACGATCAGGATCCCGAGCCCGGCGTCCTTGTCGACGGTGCTCCCGCCGATGACGAGCCTGGACCCATCGGGGTCGAAGGCACACGTCTCCGGCCGGTTGTCCTTCCCGCTGAGGTGCCACGTGGGCTCCCAGGTCGCCATGTCCACGATCGTGGTGCGGTACTCGGGCCACGCGTCCGGGGTGGGGTACAGGAAGGTGCGCACGGCGGCGAGCCTCCCGTCCGGGCTCAGGGCGAGTGAGCGCGGCGTCCCCGCCACCGGGAGCGGCGCGCCGGCCGGCTCACCGGTCGCGGGCTCCCACCGGTAGAGCAGCGCGCTGCTCTGGTGCGGCTCCTCCTGGTACACCAGCACGGAGCGACTGTCCGGGCTTACCGCGCACCCGAGCACCCGGCCGACCGCGGGCAGGGTGTGCCGTACCCGTCGGGACCGGGCGTCCAGGACTCGGACGTCGTAGGGGCGCACCTCCGAACTGCCACTTCCGACGACGAGGAAGTCTCCGTCCGGGCTGACCGCGCACGTCGCGAGCGGTGCGTCGGTGCGCAGGGTTGCCTTCAGCGCAGGCGACTCGGCCACCGCGGTGCGTCCGCGCAGCCACGCCTGTCCCGCATCCGCGCGCCATGTGCCTTCGGCGTCCACCAGCCGCCCTGCGTCCTTGTCCCACTGCAGCCGGTTGGAGAGTTGCTGCCACGCCAGGGTGCTGTCGGTCTCGATCTCGTCGGCCTCGCGCCGCACGGCGTCCCGGAACGCCAGCAGCACCCGGGACCGCTCGGTCATCGCCATGGCTCACCCCCCGGCGCGCCCCGATGTCCGGCCTGCCCGGCCACGGCCCTGCCCACGACGGAGCGGTTGACCCGCCACGGCCCGCCGCACCCGGGAGCCGGGCACGTGGCCTCGCGGCCGAGCCACTCCTCGACCTGGTGCCTGGTCCCGCACACCGCGCAGGTCCCGTCGAACCCGTGCGAGACCCGGCAGTGTGGGCAGGCGAGCACCAGACCCTGGCCGAGGTCGGTGGGCGTCACGACCACACGGCGTCGTGCGACGGGTCGCGCCGCGCCCCAGGCGTCCAGCACCAGGTCAAAGTCGTCCTCCAGTTGCCGTACCCCGGTGTAGTCGAGGGTCTCGTCGTCGTCCGACCCGTGGCGTTCAACGCCGACCCTGGTCACCTTGGCCTCGATGAACTCGAAATCGGTGAGGGTCGCGTACAGGTCATCCCGGAACGGATCACCTGCCCGTGTCAGCTGGAAGGGCAGCTCGACCAGGCCGTGCAGCGTGGCGTCGCCCCATCGTCGCCGGCCCTCGCCGGTCGGTCCGGGCATGAAGTAGCCAGCCAGACGTCCGTGCAGGTGCTCCTCGTGCCCCTGGAGGAATTGCGCCCGTGCGACGTCGCCGAGCTCACGGTGGTAGAAGCCGATCAGGTCGGCCCCCTCGGTCACCCGCAGAGCGAGGTAGGGCCGCAGGTCGAAGGCCAGCCGCGACCACAGCACCACGGGCAGCCGCGGACCTCGCGGTGACGCGAGCAGCTCCTCGAGGAAGTCCCGCAGCCTCGCCGGCACCGTAGAGGTCTCCGTACGCAGCTCGGCCAGCCACGCCGCGAGCTCCTCGCTCCGGCCGGACCTGGCGACGGCGGCGGCCAGGTCGGGCGGCACGTGCTGGGCCTGGCGCAAGAAATCGGCGTACACGTCGGGGTCCCGGGACAGCACGTCGACCAGCTCGTCTTCGCTCAGGCCGTGCCGGGAGGCGGCCAGGTACCCCAGGGCGTGCGACACGAACACCCGCCCGTGCCTGTCCTGGTCGGCGAGCCGGGCGAACGTGACGGCCACCATCTCGCGCACCCTGTCGGGCAGGGGCTGGGGCGGGTCGTCGCTGCGCCACCCCCGGGCCAGCTCGAAGGCCAGGCGTAGGTGCAGCGGGTTGCCCCCCGCGACGACGAACCCCCCGAGCACGGCATCGCGCTGGTCGCGCCGCAGAGTGCGCGCGCAGTCGGCGAGCCAGCGGTTCAGCAGGTCCGCGCCCTCCTCGCGCCCCATTGGCCCGAGTTGCAGGACGACCGGAGTCCTCGCCGCCAGAGCGTCGCGCATCATGCCTGGCCGGGTCGACAGCACGAGGCGTACGCCCGGGGGCAGCGCGCCCGGCACCCACGCGAGCCGCTCGCCCTGCCCGGCCGTCTGGAGCTGGTCGAGCGAGTCGATGAGCAGCAGGACCCGCCCCGCCGCACCGAGCACGGTCAGTCGCTCGCGCAGGTCTGCGCACAGGGCGTCGTAATCCGTGGGCACGGGGGTGTCCGGCGCGGCACCGCGACCCGCCAGCTCGTGACAAAGGCCTGACACCAGGCCTCGCTCGCTGGACGACCCGGGCGTGGCGCCGACGAACCGGCACAGCACGTCGGTGTCCGGGTGGTCCCGCTCGGCACGGCGCAGCGCCTCGGCGAGTAGCGACGATTTGCCGGTCCCGCCGTCGCCGACGACCACCATCGGCGCAGGCTCGCCCTCCCCGATGTACGCCGCGACGGCCGCCAGCGCGGACTCCCGACCCACGAAGTGGCGCCGACGCTCTTCAGCGAACTCCCGGTGCGCCCGCGCCTCGGCGTCGTCAGCCTCGGGGGCTCCCGGGGTGCCCTCGATCTCGGACAGGATCGCCGCACGGAGGACCTCCTCGACGTCGCGAGCGAAGTCGGCGAGGTGGCCGGTCGTCGGCCGCTGGCGCTCCCGGTCCCATCCCGCCCGGTAGACGCGGGTCGGCACGTGAGCCAGCGACCTGCGCAGCCGCTCGACGGAGGACTGGTCCGGGTCGACGAAGGTGAGCAGCAGTGAGCCCGGCTCGAGCTCACCGGGGCGCGGGTCCCTCTCGCCGAGCACGATGTCCCGGACGAACGCGAACGCGTGACCGTCCTCGCCATGGGCGACGGCCCCGGCGAGGACCTCCTGCTCGGTGGCGGACGCCTCGAAGCGTGGGTCTCCCTCGAGCCGGGTGCCCCGGGCGCCGGACCGCAGGGCGGCGTGCAGCCGCTCCTCCACCGATCGCCACGCGTCGTACGTCGTGAACGGTCCGCCGCGTTCTCGCGGGCGGAGGTGGTACTGCGGAGGGACGGCGTTGTCGTCGCGGACGTACCAGTCCTCCAGCAGCCCGCACTCCTCGGCGCCGACGCGGGACCGGACCAGGTCGAGGTCCTCAGCCGGGACCTGCGGGGGCAGGGCCAGCCAGCCGTGCCGGTTGCCGAGCAGCACGATGAAGTTCGGCCGCGGCGTGGTCTCCCTGCAGTGGGCGATCTCCGCGAGGCAGATGTTCAGCGCCTGCTGGTCAAGACTTGCCTCGTCGGAGACACCCCACCGAAGGTCGATCTCCTGGAAGCGGTGGCCCCGTGCCCGGCACAGCTCCTTGAGGGCGGGGAAGACCCTCTCCTGGAGGACGTTGCGCTCAGCCTCCATGTCCCTGAAGGTGCTGCTGACGAACACCCTGAAGGTCTTGCTCACACCGGTCATCGCGGCCTCGTCCCACGACCTGTCGCCCTGCGTCCATCCTCGTCCAGCCCAGCTCGTGCCCGACAGGGGCAGAGGTCCCGGCCCTACGTCAGCTCAGCGGAAGGTGCTCGCGCCAGTGAGCGCCCTCCGATCACCAACTGGTGGCGGGCCTTGACCATGGCGGCCTGGACCGGAGGGAAGCCGGGCGAATGGCCGCTCATCCTGAAGGTCGAGTGCTCGGACTATCGCGAACTCCTCCGCGAACTCACCATCGACACCAGCGAGGACTACCAGCCACCCACCCGAAATGAAACACCCGAACCACTGCGTGGGTCCGGGTGTCCGCGATGTTCTGAGCCATCAGATTTGTAGCGGGGGCAGTGTTCTGGTTCAGGACATCGGCGACACATGTCTCGCGACATAGGCGACACCTGTCTCAGGTCATCGGCGACACCCACCGGGTGCTCGATGCTCGGCCATGCCGCAGCCCACGTCGAAGGCCCGCCTGGTCATCACCGCCCTGTTCGTCGACCACCAGACCCCCCGCCGAGGTCGCCGTCCGGTACGGCGTGCATCGCGACTGGGTCTACAAGCTCAAACCCGCTACGAAGTCGAGGGCGAGACCGCTCTCGAACCCCGCTCCCGGCGTCCCAAGACCTCCCCCGGCGCCCTCACCCCGGAGGTGGTCGACCACATCGTGCGGATCCGCAAGGAGCTCACCGACGCCGGCCCGGACGCCAGTCCCGACACCATCGCCTGGCACCTGACCCACCACCACGACCACCGGGTAGCCAGGTCGACCATCAGCCGCCACCTCACCGCGGCCGGCTGGTGACTCCCGAGCCGAGGAAGCGACCGAAGTCGTCCTACATCCGGTTCGAAGCCGCGATGCCGAACGAGACCTGGCAGTCCGACTTCACCCACTACCGCCTCACCCACCCCCGACGGCCGCCCCGGCGCGGACGTGGAGATCATCTGCTGGCTCGACGACTGCACCCGCTACGCCCTGCACGTCTCCGCCCATGCCCGGGTCACCACGCCGATCGTGGTCACCACGTTCCGCCACTGGGACATGACTCGGTCCACGCTGTCGTCAGAGTTGCTTCCCGTTGTCCTCCAGGTTCGTCGCGCGTGATGGCGTCGCCGACCCAGTACCGGTAGACGAGATCGGACAGCCCTCGCCTCTCGGCCATCAGAAGCGTGAGAACACCGCGACGACCTGCTGGTCGGGGACGTATGGCCCTGTTCGTCTCTAAGGTGCCTGTCGAAACTGAAGACATGGACGCCACGAGCGCCGACGTTGCCGCGCGTGCGAGCCAACTCACGGTGGTCGTCTCCGGCGACGTCACCATGGACTGGAACCTCGCCCGCGAACCCCTGACCGACCTCGTCGAACACCCGGTCGCCGCCCGCGCCTCATGGCAGCGCGGCGGTGCCGCCCTGCTCGCCGACCTGCTCTCGACCATCGGCGACACCCTGCCGGTCGAGCCCCGACCGGCGGTTGTCAGCGCCGTCGAGGCACCGGCCGACCCGATCCCACCCGGCAACGACGAGCTCAACCACTCCTACGCGCTGTGGGCGCGCATGGCCCGATCCGCCAGAGACAAGGAGCCGGGACGGGTTTGGCGCAGCCACACCTTCCTGGGAGTGGACCGGGCCCGGACCGATCGGGCGGTCCGTTCCGCGTGGCAGCAGCTCGAGCAGGAGGTCCCCGGCGGCGACGTGATCGTCCTCGACGACGCCGCGCTCGGCTTCCGCGTCGGCTCCGACCCGGAGGTGTGGGAGCGCGCGTTCTCCGGCGAGATGCGCCCGTGGGTGGTCCTGAAGCAGGCGCGCCCGGTCGGCACGGGGCCGCTGTGGGAGCACTTGGTCGCCTCCGCCGCGAACCGCCTGGTGCTGGTCGTCACCATCGACGACCTGCGCGGCCGTGAGGTGCAGGTGAGCCGGGACCTGTCGTGGGAGCGCACCGCCCAGGACCTGGTCTGGGAGCTGGTGCACAAGCCGAAGGTCAGCGCGCTCTCCAGCGTTGCTCACACCGTGGTCTCGCTCGGCCCGGCCGGCGCCATACTCATCAACCGAGCACCGGAGGGCACGGCGCTTCCTACCTGCACGCTGTTCTACGACCCCGAGGTCGTCGAGGGCTCCTGGCGCATCGCGCATCCCGGCGAGGTCATGGGCGGCACCGACACCCTGACGGCCGCGCTTGTTCGGGAGATCCTCCTCGCGCCCGAAAGCCCGGACCTCGGCCAGGGCATCCAGAACGGCGTGGCCGCCATGCGTCGGCTGCTGCTCGACGGTTACGAGGAGCGCGGGACCGGACGGATGGAGCTCGGCTTCCCTCTGACTGCGGTGGTCGAGGAGATACAGGCAGACCGGAAGCCGCTCCAGCAGACCGCGGTCACCGATCCCGCCGTGTCCGGTCACTACTGGACGATCCTCGAGGACCGCTGCACCGGCGACCTCTCGGACACCGCGGCCAGGATCGTGCTCGACGGCGCCGAGCAGGCGCTCGAGGGCGTGCCCCTCGGGAAGTTCGGGCACTTGGAGACGGCGGACCGCAGCGAGATCGAGGCCTTCCGCAGCGTCGCTGCCCTGATCGAGGAATACGTCACCTCGCCGCAGGACAAGCCGCTGTCCATCGGCGTCTTCGGCCCGCCCGGCGCGGGCAAGTCGTTCGGCGTCAAGGAGGTGGCCAAGGCCGTGGGGCACGGGCTCGTCGACGAGCCGATGGAGTTCAACCTGGCCCAGCTCGGCGGCCTCGCGGACCTGCACGACGCGCTCCACCAGGTGCGCGACACCGGGCTCGGCGGGAAGATCCCCTTGGTCTTCTGGGACGAGTTCGACACCACCCTCGGCGACCATCCCTATGGATGGCTGCGCCACTTTCTCGCGCCCATGCAGGACGGGAAATTCCGGCAGGGCCAACTCAACCACCCGATCGGACGAGCCATCTTCGTGTTCGCCGGCGGGACCAGCGCGCGGATGGAGGACTTCGCGGCGGCGGTTCGCGGCGACCTCGGGCGGCTTGCGAAGGGCCCCGACTTCGTCAGCCGGCTCAAGGGCTTCGTCAACATCCTGGGCCCCAACCCCCACGGCGCCGGTGACCCCTACTACCTCGTACGGCGGGCGATCCTCCTCCGCTCGATGCTGAAGCGCAGCCCGAACGCCAAGCTCCTGATCGTGCACGACCACCTCAACATCGACCCCGGCGTGCTGCGGGCGTTCCTCGAGACCCGCGAGTTCCGTCACGGCGCACGGTCGATGGAGGCCGTCATCGCGATGTCCCGGCTCGCCGGGCGGACGTCGTACGAGCGCTCCAGCCTGCCGCCCGAGCCGCAGCTGGACCTGCACGTCGACGCCGGCGACTTCGTGGCGCTCGTGCAGCGGCCGGACCTCGAAGGCGATCTCCTCGAGCGGCTGGCGAGGGTCGCGCACCGGCTGTACGTCGAGAGCCAGAGCGGCCGACCCGACCTCACCCCCGAGGAGCGGGAGAGCCTGGCGCCCTACGACGAGCTCACGACCTACAAGAAGGAGCAGAACCTGCGGACCGTCCGGGACATCCCGGCCAAGCTTGCAACCGTCGGCTGTGTCACGGTCCCCGCCCGAGCCGAGCTCCCGCAGACGTTGTTCACCGCTGACGACGTCGAGACGATGGCCCGCTACGAGCACGAGGAGTGGATGCGCGGTCTGGGCCCAGGATGGCAGCGGGGCGACGTGACCGACAAGGACCGGAGGATCCACGTCGACTACTGCGACTGGGATGAGCTGCCTGACGACGAGCGCGAGAAGGATCGCGACCTCGTGCGCCAGCTGCCGGTAATCCTGCACGAGGTGGGCTATGCCATCGTGCGCGTCGGCCGCGCCCAGGGGAGCTGACGATGCCGGCCCGTCGCCGCTGGGTGCGGGTGCGTCGGGCCTTGCACGACGGACAGTGGTGGATCATCGGCGCCGCCGCTGTCACCGCGGCGGTGCTCGGCATGGCCGGCTTCAGCGAATACCTCTCCGCCTCCGGGGCCTCGCCCTCGCTGTGGGACCTGGCCTACCGGACCGCGCAGCTGTTCACCCTGGAGTCGGGCGCGGTCCCACCCGGCGAGGTGGTGCCCCCGTCCCTGCAGGTCGCTCGCTTCCTCGCACCCGTGGTCATGGCCGGAGCCGTCGTCCGCGCCGTAGTCGTGCTTTTCAAGGAGCAGGTCCAGCTCCTGCGCCTGCGCTCCATGCGCGACCACGTCGTGGTGGTGGGCCTGGGGCGCAAGGGCACCGCGCTTGCCCGATCGCTGCGCGAGCACGGGCACCGGGTCGCTGCCGTCGAGGCCGACGCCCAGAACGACTTCGTCCCGGCCTGCCGCTCTGCCGGCGTGCCGGTGCTCATCGGTGACGGCACCGACCCCGACGTGCTGCGGCGCGGCGGTCTCGACAGAGCGGCCTTCCTCGTCGCGATGTGCGGTCGCAGCAGCGTCAACGCCCAGGTGGCGACCGTGGCCCACGGGCAGGACCGGCGCCCGACGCGCGCCCTGACCTGCATGGTGCACGTCCTCGAGCCGGAGCTCGCGCGCCTGCTGCAGACCCGCTTCCCGTCGATCGAGGGGAACGCGGGCTTCCGGCTCGAGTTCTTGGACCTGTATGAGCGCGCCGCACGCGTGCTGCTCCAGCGGCACCCGCCGTTCCGACCCGACGACGCTGCGCCGTACCTGCTCGTGGTGGGCCTCGGAAGGCTCGGTAGCCGGGTCGTCGTCGAGGCCGCCCGCAGCTGGCGGTTGGCCGGCCATGACGGAGAGGATCGGCTGCACGTCCGCGTGCTCGACCCGCGGGCACAGGAGCTGGTCGACGCACTGCTGGCCGCGCACCCCGAGGTGGCCGCGGCCTGCGACCTGCGCCCCTCGCAGATCGCTGCAGACCCGCCTCCCAGCATCGTCTACGTCTGCCTCGGCGACGAGGCTCAGGCACTCCAGACCGCGCTACGACTGCACCGGTCGCTGAAGGACTCCGCCACCCCTGTCGTGGTCCGCGCCGAGACTCTCGAGGGCGTGCCGGCGTTGCTCTCCGCGCCTGGCACGGAGTTCGCCGGCCTGCGCGGGTTCGCCATGCTCGACGAGACCTGCGACGCCGACCTTCTGCTGGGCGGTTTCACCGAGTCGCTGGCCCAGATGCTGCACACCCGATACCTAGCGACGCGGGAGGCCGAGGAATGGAGCTTCGGGCCAAGGGACCCGGCGCGGCGCACCCACCCCGCCATCGTGCCCTGGTCCGAGCTGCGCGCGGAGTTCAAGGACTCCAACCGTGACCAGGCCGCGCACCTCTGGGCGAAGCTCGCCGCCGCGGACTGTACGCTCGCGGACCTCGACGACTGGGACGCTGTGACCTTCGAGTTCGCTGACGCGGAGGTGGAGAACCTGGCACGCATGGAGCATGAGCGGTGGGAGCGGCACCAGCGGCGTACGGCGCCACGGTGGGTGTGGCGTCGCGCCGAGCACCCCGACCTCGTGCCGTGGGAGGCACTGTCTGAGGAGGAGCGTGACGTCGACCGCGCGTTCGTCCGGTCACTGCCGCCGCTGCTGGCCCAGTTGGGCTATCAGGTCGTCCGGACCTGATCCTCGCGTCGTTCCGCTGCCGCTGCGACTCGTCCACCGGCGTGCGCCGGGGCAACGCGTCCGCCCACGCGCGGGCCCGACCTCACTGTCCCAGCGCCTCGGCCATCCGCTCCTTGTTGTCGGCATCCTCCTCGCCCTGGATGTCGGAGAAGGCGATGACCGAGAGCGCCGCCCAGATCGCGCCGCCGGCGAAGAACCCGATCAGTACCGAGAGCCACATCGTGTCCCACCACTGGTAGGTGAGGTAGATCAGCCCGCTGTCGATCAGGACGGGCATCACGAAGAAGAGGAACCGCTTGACCTTCTTGTCGTCGGTGACGACGTCGCCGAAACCGCGCCCGACCAGGTAGTTGGCGGCGAAGAAGGCGAAGATCGTCAAGGCGAGGGAGCCGACGCGGTCCCAGGCCACGTAGGCGGCGCTGGCCCCGGCGAGGATGCCGAGCAGGTTGAAGACCGCGTGGACCTTCTTGACACGCGCGTCACGGTCGGGACGCCGCCGCACCGGCGTGCCCACCTTCTTGAAGTAGTCGGAGTAGCCGGTCGACTCACTCATGTCGCACCTCCTGGGGGCACACCCCCCCTCACGTTCACTGTCCGCCCCGGTCCCCGGAGCGCGGGTAGGGACCAATGACGGTGTGCGCGGTGACCTTCGTCGGGCCCCCTGCACGCCAGGGCAGGTAGGACGAGGCGCTCACGAGCGGGTGACGAGGAATTCGTTGACCCGCAGTGGCCCACCGCAATCAGGGTTGGGACACGTGATCGCGTGTCCGCGCCAGGCCTCGTCGAACGGATGCCGGGTGTTGCAGTGGGGACAGCGCACGACCAGACCCTCACCGAGGTCGACCGCGGTGACGATCAGCCGTAGGCGGTCCACAGGTCCAGACTGGCCCCGCATCTCCGCGAGTGCCTCGTCGTAGTCGGCTTCCAGCGCGAACACGCCGGTGTGCAGGCGTTCCCCGCCCTCCTGCTCGATAACTCCCACATAGGTGACCTTCTGCTCGAGGAAGGTGAAGTCGGTGAGGACGGCCTCGACGTCGTTCCAGCGCTCCCCGGCGGTGAGGTGGTGCGGCAGCTCGCTGAGCCCCCGGCGTCCGGGACCACGGCTTCCGGTCCATGTGCCGTTGCCGGCCGGATCGGCGAGCTCGCGGAAGTAGTCGGCCATCCGGCTGTGCAGGTCTCGGCCGACCTCGCCGACGGCGAACTCTGCGGCAGCCACTTCCTGCAGCTCGCGGTGGTAGAAGGACAGCAGGTTGCCGTTCTCAGTGCGCCTCTCGGTGAGGTACGGCGCCAGGTCGAACGCCAGCCGGGACCAGAGCACCACCGGCAGCTCGGGACCCGGCCTCGGCCGGCCGGCCCCTGCAGGCACCACCTCGTCGAGGAGCAAGTCGAGCCCCACCCCGTCGCCGGCCTTCGCGGCTCGTGCGCGAAGGTCGGCGACCCACTGCGCAGCCGGGACGTCGGCGGGACGCAGCGCCGAGCTCTCGGCGCAGTCCACGAGGTCCTCCGGAACGTGGAAAGAGTGCAGCAGCACGTGCCGGTAGAGCGGGACGTCTCGAGCCAGTAGCTCGGTCAGCTCGTCCTCGGCGAGCCCGTCACGAGAGGCCGCGAGATAGCCCAGAACGGTGCTCACCAGCTCGTGGCCGTGGTTGTCCTCCGACGCGAGTCGGTGCAGGAGGTTCTGCCGGATCAGCTCCCTGACGCCGATGGCCAGCAGCTCGGGAGGCTCGTCGGAGACCCAGCGACGGGCCTCCTCGAACGCGAGGCGCAGGTAGAGCGGGTTGCCGCGGGAGGCCTCGAAGGCGTCGAGCACGGCCTCGCGCTGGCCCGGCTGGAGGGTACGTCGTGGGACCGCAGACTCCAGCCATGCAGTCAGCAGCCCTTCGCCGTCGGGCCGCTCGAGCCCACCGAGCTCGAGCAGTCGTGCGCGGTGCCGCAGAGGGTCGAGCGTCTGACCGGAGCGAGTCGAGAGCACCATGCGCACCCCGGGCGGCAGGGACCGTGGGATCCACGTGAGCGACCGGGCCGGCCCGCCCAGCTGGTCGAGTGAGTCGACGAGAACCCGGACCGGACGCTCCGCGGCGATCTGGGTGAGCCGTCTGGCGAACTCGGAGGCCAGGTCGGTCAGATCGGTCGGCACCGGCGTGGTGTCCCCGGACACGCGTCCCAGCTCCTCGCACAGCGAGGTGAGCAGGGTGCGGCCGTCCGCCGAGCCGGGGGTCGCGCCCACGAACCGCGCCAGCACCAGCCCGCTTCCCGACTCGCTCTCCAGTGGCCGGAGCACCTCTGCCATCAGGGAGGACTTGCCGCAGCCGCCCTCGCCGTGCACGACGAGCGGCTGCGGATCCGCGTCGTCGTCGAGGTAGTGGTTGATGTCCGCCAGCACCTCTCGACGGCCGGTGAAGTGCGCACGTCGCTCCTCGGCAAAGCGCCGGTGGGCGCGCACCTCCTCCTCCAGGGGGTCGCCCACGGCCGGCTCGGTCGAGGTCGGCCGGGGCTGCTCGAGCTCGGCCCGGATCGAGGACGCGAGGGCGTCCCGGATCCCCTCGGCGAACGTCGTGAGGTAGTCCGGACCGTACTCGAGTCCCGCGTCGCCGAACGGCAGTGGCTCGGGTGGCGCGATCACGCGCGGGCCGAGGCGGTCGCGCACCTGCTGCTTGAGGTCGGTGAGAGCCGACTGGTCGTCATCGACATAGGTGCTCCAGCTGGCAGGCTCGACACCGCTATCGGCGTGGGGAGCGATCTCGCGGACGAAGGCAACGGCCTGGTCGGCGTCGGCTACATCGAGGGCTCCGTGGGCGATCTCCTGTGCGGTGGCGGAGTAGGTGTAGCGCCTTCGCGCGGCGGCACTCAGGTCCGTCGACGGGTCCGCGGCCGCGACAGCCAACGCGGCGGTGAGCCGACGCTCGACCGGACCCCACTCCTCGCTCGCCTCGTGGACGCCGGTCCGCCGACGCAGGAAGTACTCCGGTGGGTCGGCGTTGTCGTCGCGGCGGTACCACTCCTCGAGGAGCCCGCCGTCGGGGTGCCCCGTCGACTTCAGCCAGGCGAGCAGGGCGTCGTACTCCGACGCCGGGATCTGCGGCGGGGGCGGACGCCAGCCGTACCGGTTGCCCAGCAGCACGAGGAAGTCCGGCCGCGGGGTCACCTGCTGGCAGCGCTCGATCTCGCCGAGGCAGATGTTCATGGTCTGCTGGTCGAGCGCCGCCTCCTCGCTGACCCCCCAGCGCAGGTCGATCGGCAGGAATCGGGCGTGGTGCTCGCGGCAGAGCTCTCGCAGCACCGGCCAGACCCGAGTGCGCAGCACGTTCCGTTCGACCGCGAAGTCATCGAAGGTCGAGCTCACGAACACGCGGAACGTCCTGGTGCGTTCGGTGCCGTCGAGCTTGGGCTCCGGCTCGGGCTCGGCCTCGGGCACCGGCTCGGGCTCGGCCTCGGGCACCGGTTCGGGCTCGGCGGGCGCCACCACCTCGCGGGCCAGCGCCACCAGTGCGTCGGCCACGTCGAAGGCCTTGGCGACCGCGGCACCGCGCTGCTCGGCGTGGCGGCACGCCTGGGCCGCCACCTGCGCCCCTGTCACGTCCGGTGCAGAGGCCGTGGTCGACTCGGCCATGACCGCCGGGAGGTCGCCCTCGGCGGCTGCCGCGGCGAGCCCGGCGTCGTGGGCGGCGAGCGCCCGCAGCCAGGAGCCGGCCGGAGCCGAGGGCGGCAGGTCCTTCGCGAGGACACCGAGCAGCTCCTCGGCGCTGTAGCTGAGCTCGACCTCAGGCATCGCGTCGCCTCCGGAAGGTCAGGGCGCCCTGGGACAGCCCGACGTCGACCGGGTCTCCGAGCGCCAGGGTGCCGTCGAGCACCATCCGAGACAGGGGGTTGGAGACCTCCTTCTGGATGGCGCGTCGCACCGGCCTGGCTCCCATCGCGGGGTTGTAGCTGCGCTCCACGAGGTGTTCGAAGGCCTTCTTGCTGAAGTGCAGCTCGAAACGCACGGTGTCCGCGAGCTGCTGCTCGACGATCTGGTGGATCGCCTCCACCGGTAGGGACCGGAACACCACGACCTCGTCGACCCGGTTGAGGAACTCAGGCGGGAACGTGTGCCGCAGTTCGTCGAGCACCCTCTTCTCCACGGCCGAGAAGTCGCCACGCTGAGCTTGGGCAGCCGCCGCGGTGACGTAGCCCAGAGGTGGGCGGTCCTCGAAGAACCGCGAGCCCACGTTGGAGGTCATGATGATCACGGTGCTGGCGAAGTCGATGACGCGGCCGAGCCCGTCGGTCATCCGGCCGTTGTCGAAGACCGCGAGGAAGAGGTTCCAGATCGACGGGTGCGCCTTCTCGATCTCGTCGAGCAGCACCACGGAGTAGGGGTGATCGCGGACCGCGTTGGTGAGCTTGCCGCCCTCCTCCCAGCCGACGTAGCCGGGGCCGGCGCCGATCAGCTCGGTCTTGCTGTGCTCGCTGCTGTACTGCGACATGTCGAGGCGGATCAGGTCGTCGGGCTCACCGAACATCTGCGCGGCCACCTCCTCGGCGAGCTTGGTCTTGCCCACGCCGGTCGGCCCCAGGAACAGGAAGACCCCGGTCGGGCGCTGCGACGGCCGCTCCACCCCGCTGCGGCTGCGCTGGATCGCCTCGGCCACGGCCTCGACGGCGCGGTCCTGGGCGAAGACCCGCGACCTCAGGGCCTCGGGCAGCCGCGCGAGCTCGGAGCGCTCGTCGCGGGTCAGCCGGGCCACTGGGATCTCGAGCATCAGGGACAGCACCTCCGCGACGTCGTCGGCGTCGACGACCGGCTTCCCGCCCGGGGTCTCCACGCCTGGACGGACCCCGGTCTGCAGCTTCTCCTCGGTGCAGGCGCGGTCCAGGAGGTCGAAGGCCTTGTCGGGCAGGAACCGGTCGTGCACGTAGCGCCGGGACAGGTCGACGGCCGCCTCGAGCGCGTCGTCGGAGATACGGACCAGGTGGAACTGCTCGTACGTCGCCCGCACGCCGCGCAGGATCGCGACCGTCTCCTCCGCGGAGGGCTCGCCGACGGTGACCACCTGGAACCGTCGCATGAGGGCGCCCTGACCCTCCAGGTGCTTGCGGTACTCGTCGATGGTGGTCGCGCCGATGACCTTCAGCGACCCCTCGCTGAGCACAGGCTTGAGGATGTTCGCAGCGTCGACGCTGCTGCCGTGTCCGGTTTCCCCGGCGCCGACGAGCATGTGGATCTCGTCGATGAAGAGGATCACGTCGTCGCGTGCCCGCAGGCTGTCGATGAGGTCCTTCATCCGTTGCTCGAACTGGCCACGGTAGATGGTGCCGGCGACGAGCGATCCCACCTCGATGGTGCGGATCTGCATGCCCGCCAAGGCCGGAATGTCCCCGGCCACGATCTGCTGGGCGAGGCCCTCGACGATCGCGGTCTTGCCCACCCCCGCCTCCCCGAGGAGCAGGGCGTTGTTCTTGCGCTGCCCGAGCAGGATGCTGACCAGCCTGCCGATCTCAGCGGTGCGCCCGATCGTCGGGTTCAGGTCACCCTTCGCCGCCGCCGCGGTCAGGTCACGGCCGAGGGTCTCGAGGACGTCGGCGGTGCGGGTGAGGCCGGCTTGCTCGATGTTGGGTCGTCCCTTGCTCCACGGCGACGGCGTCCAGTCCCCCGAGTCGGTCAACCCGGTCAGTGCCTCACGCACCGCGACCCGGTCGACGCGCAGCTCGTCGAGGGCGTCGGTGACGTGTCCCTGGGTCACGCCGACCAGGGCGGCGAGGATCTGCGGTGCCTCGACGAGGTCCTTCCCGGACCGTGCAGCGAGCCGTTCGGCCTGCGTCAGCACGTCGTCGGCGGCCGGCCCGAGCTGGCGAGGTCCGCCGCCGAGCGTGGGATCGGCCATGAGCCTGTGGCGTACGGCGGCACACAGCTCGTCGAGGTCAAGGCCACCCTTCTCGGCCGCCCGCCGGATCGCGAGGTCCTCGAGGTCCCCGACGGCCAGGAGGAGGTGGGCAGGGGTGACCTCGCCGTGGTCGAGGTTCGTGGCGATCCGACGCGCATAGGCCAGCACCACCTTGCCGGACTCGCCGAGGTTGCCGATCATCGTCGTTTCCTCACGTCTCGCCGAACAGCCTGCCGCCGAATCGGCCCTTGATCTCGGGAGCCACCTGCTCGGTCGTGGCCGCCGCCGCGGCGAGGGTGGTCACCAGGTCCGCCCGGGTGAGGACGTCGCCGAGCAGGTCGTCGGCGAAGACCACCGCCGGCTGGGCCTCGTCGAGCGCCAGGCCACCGAACGGCAGCCGGGCGTTGGTCTCCAGCAGGTGCCGGGCGAGCTCGTCGTCCACCCGCATCCCGACGTTGGTGATGGTCCAGACCCGGACCAGCGTGCTCCCACCGGCGCCTGTCTCGGGGCGCAGCCAGACCACGACCGGGCCGAGGGCACAGCTGAAGTCGCCGGAGGCGTCCGTCGGCGCGGCGCCGTACTGCTCGCGGAGGTGCTCGGCGAGCCGGTCGCGCAGCTCTGCGACCTGCGGCGGGTACGACGGCGTACGGCTGTTCACGGCCATCCCCTCCACCATGACACAAGGGCGCCGAGCAGGATCAGACCCACCAGCAGCCACACCAGCGTGGCGCCCACTCCCCGGAGCACCCGGCGTAGGCGGCTCCGATCCGGGCTCCTCGGTGAGACAGGCGCCGCAACGACCGGTACGTCGACCGAGGGCCGGGGTTGTGTGACCGGGAGGGGTGACGCACCCAGCAACCGGCCGCCGAAACGCGCGCACACCTGCGGACCCAGCGTCTCGGCGGCGTCCGTGACCGCCTCCACGGCCGCCTGCAGCTCCGGTGAGGCCAGGAACTCGCCGAGCAGTCCGTGGGCGGCGACCAGCGTGCTGCCGAGGAGCTCGAAGTGCACCAGTGGCAGGCCCATACTCCGGGTGGCGAGGAAGCGGCACGCTTCATCGAGCTCGGGGACGTCGGTGGCGATGACGGCGTACACCACCACCAGGGTCACGTCGGGCTGCAGCCCGACCACCTGGATGGCCGTGACCCGGTCACCGCGGACCAGCACGAGCCCGCCGTGGGGGTCGTCGGTGACCACGGCGCCGGGCATCCGCCCGAGCTGCTCGTGCACGCGCTCCCGGACGACGTCGGGACCCGTGAGCATCGGCATGGTTACCTCAGGATCTCCTGCGCGGTCTTCTCCCCGGCCACGACGGCGCGGAGGTCGGCCGCGTGCTTGGTGACGACGTTCTCCAGGACCACGACCACCCGCTCGAAATCGTCGTAGCGCATGTCCCCGTCGGTCAGCGGCAGGCAGTAGTGCAGCGCCACCTCGCCGTCGGAGGGGTCGTAACCGAGGCTGCCGAGCGGGATCCGGTAGTTCAGGACAGCCAGCGCCATCATCAGCCCGTGGATCCGATCCGCGGGTGTGTCGTCGAGCGTGGCCTGCACCAGCCTCGCCACGCGGAACGTGAGCTGCCCGAGCTCGGGCAGGCGCCTGACGGTCATCGGGTAGGCGTGGCCCTGGGCGTCCAGGGCGCTGATGCAGGTCTCGTCGTCCTCCGCCGTCCCCGACAGCCGTTCGGCCGGGAGCCCGTAGCGCTCAAGGAACTTCTGGATCGTGCGGGAGGTCGCCTTCTTGCCCCGTGCCATCGCGAATCCCTTTCGCTCCACCGGCTCGACGCGCTCGACCGGCCCACCCTCAGCATCGGCGGCGACGGCCTCGCGCGGCAGGGGCGAACGGCCCGCCACCTGGGGGCCTGCGAGTCGGAGCAGATGGACCCGGCCGCTCGCCTCCCCGGCCACCAGGACGGTGCCGTCCGCCGAGACCGCGCACGCGGTGACGGTTGATTCGCCGGTGAAGGCGGCCAGCTCCTCACCCGAGGCCAGGTCCCACAGGCGCAGCGTCCGGTCGTCCCCGCCCGCCGCTCCGAGCCTCCCGTCGTCGCCGAGCGCCACGCAGCGGAAGGTGTCGACGTGCCCGCCGTGGGCGAGGGACCGGTCCGCCGCGGCGATGTCGCGGACGACCGCGCCGGAGTCGAGGTCCCACAGCCGCACGTGGGTCTCCTCCTGCGCGATCCCGAGCCGGTAGTAGACGAGGGTCCAGTGCCGAGAGGCGGCCAGGGCACGGGAGCCGGCGACGGCCACGCCGGTTACCTCGTGCTGCGCTGAGGTGTCGCCGCCGAACTGGCTGACCTCGAGGTCAGCCACCCGCTTCCCCGACCATGTGTCCGGCCCGGGTTGGCCGACCAGTCGGTGCAGGGCGTCGAGGTCGCCGGTGCCGGCGCGCTCGGGCACCCCGCCGGCGAGCGACCAACGGACGAGGTTCCCGTTCGCGTCGAGGGTGGCGGCGGCCTGGCCGTCGGCGCTCGCGGCAGCGGCGGTGACCGCAGCCCGGTGGGCTGGCGTCGGGAGGCCGTCCGAGCGCACGTCCCAGGCGCGGACCGACCCGTCGCCGTGCCCGGACACCACGGCATTCGAGCCACGCACGTCGGCAGCGGTCGCCAGGCAGAGCACCGGGCTGCCCTGGCTCGGCAGCTCGTGCAGCGGCCGACCGCTCGGGACGTCCCAGACGGTGATCGTGCCCGCCCCTGCGCCAGAGATGAGCTGGTCGGCCCCGGCGAAGCACAGGGCAGTCACGGTGCCGGCGCGTGCCGGGAGGGTCATCTGGCCCGGCGTTTCGGGCCCGGTCCGACGTACGAAGACGCGGCCGTCTTCGTGCCCGGTGGCGAGGAGCAGCCCATCGGGGGACATGGCCAACGCGGTCACGTCGCCAGTCGGCTCCGTGCACCGCTCCCCACCGGACGCCGCCTCCCACACCGACAGCGCGCCGGCCGAAGACAGCGCGACGACGGCGTCGCCGGTGGACGACACGGCCACGTGGTCCGTGGTGTGCCCGGCAACCGGAATCCTGGCCGTCTGGTGACTGGCCTCGACGTCCCAGACCTGGACGTCGTAGTCGGTGTAGCCCCAGATGTCGCGGGGTCCCGCGACCATGGTGCGTCCGTCGGTGGACAGGGCAACGGCCCAGAGGTTGTCGGTCTCCCCCCGGACGACCATCTCGCCCGTCCCGGTGCGCACGTCGACGACGTATGCGCACCGGTCCGCCGAGGCGGCCACTACCGCGTCCCCGGCGATGGCGAGCGAGACGATCGCGTCGCCGCCGGCACCCTCGGGGTACGACGCACCGGGCTTGCCGCCGACGTACGCCGCCACCTGGACGCCGCGCCGCAGGTCCCACACGCGCACGTCGCGGCAGTAGCTGCCCGACACCGCCAGGTGTCCTTCCGGGGACACGGCCACCGAGGTGACCGGGTCCGCGGTCCCCCGCAGGACGCGCCGTAGCGTGGTCGCCGGCGGGGTCAGGGACTGCGTGACTGGGCAGAGCCAGGGCCGGTCGAGGACCGCGTCCACCCCGGCCAGCCGTCCTGCGAGCTGGCTGGGCAGCTGATGCGGATCGGTTCGCAGCACTGCCGCGGACAGGGCGACGGCCTCCCGTAGGCTCGAGGCCGCGGAATCGTGGTCGCGCTCGAGCCGGGCGAGCAGCGCGTCGACACCCCGCTCCCGGACCTCGCGGTCCAGGGCAGCAAGATCCACGCCCGTCCTCATGGCCCCATGGTCGGTGCGGGCGTCGAGGTGACGGCAGGGGCCAACGTCCTGCCTCGGCTCACCTCGGGCCCTCCCCGCGTGACCATGGACCCTTCCTGCCCGGTACGGGAGCCGCCCAGACTGGTGGCATCGCTCCGGGCAGGCACGCCGGAGGGCTGCGCAGGGAGGCACACCGTGGTGACGATCGGGGTGACCGGCCACCGGTTCCTGGCGGAACCGGCGCGTCTCGGGGCTGCGCTCGCCGACGTGGTCGCTCGCCTCGCGCTGGAGCACCCAGAGCGGTGGACGGTCCTGTCCGCGCTCGCCGAGGGGGCAGACCGTATGGTCACGCAGTGTCTGCTGGACCGGCCGGGGACGCGCCTGGTGGCGGTGCTCCCGCTGGGAGTCGAGGACTACGAAAACGACTTCGACACAGAGGCGTCGCGTGCCGAGTTCCGGGCTCTGCTCGGGCGCGCGGACAACGTGGTGGTGATCGCCCCGACGGAGGATCGTGACGGGGCCTACGAAGCGTGCGGCCGGGAGGTCCTCGACCGCAGCGACCTGCTGGTGGCGCTCTGGAACGGCCGGGGCGCCCAAGGGGTGGGAGGTACCGGCGGGATCGTGGCCCGCGCCCGCGCACTGGGCAGGCCCGTGGTGTGGGTGCACGCCGGCAACCGTCGGCCCGGCACCGATGAGCCGACTTCGCTCGGTGCCGACCAGGGCCGCGTCACCTGGGAGGGCTTCTCGCCATGAGCGCAACGCGGCTTGCCCGCCACGAGCGTCTCGAGGCGTACCATCGCGCGCTGCGCCTCGAGGCCGGGGCCCTCGCCAGTGATCCGTCGCTGCTCTGGCAGCAGCTCTCCAACCGGCTTCGGTGGCACGACCGGCTGGAAGACCAGCTCCGTGCCGAGGAAGACCGCAGGCTCCGTGAGGGCAGCCCTCCCTGGTTCCGGGTCCTGTCCCCGCTCGCGGAGTCGCCTCACCTCGTCGGGTATGTCGGGGCCCACGGGGACGTCGCCTTCCTCGACCGCTCACGTCTCCTCACCCTTGAAGGCGACACGCTGGCCACCTGGGACGGCAGGACGGGGATGCCCTTGGGGGCGGTCGTGCTCGAGGGCGGGCCTGGCCGGGCGTTTACGGTGAACGCGGCCGGCACGATGGCCGTCGTCGAGACGCCCGACGGCTGGCGGGCTCACGATCTCCTCACCGGGACCCTGCTCTCGCGACTCGCTGACAGCGGCGTACCCCGTGAGACCTCCGGCGTGGACGAGGCGGCGACGATGCTCGACCTCGGCCTGCGCGTCGGCAGGACTGGCGCGAGCACAGCCCTCTCGCCGGACGGCTCCCTGGTTGCCGGCCAGCGCTCCTCCGGCTCGGTGACCGTGTGGTACGCCGCCTCCGGCGAGGTGCGCTCGGCCTCCCCCGAGCCGGTCGGTGCTCTCTCCGCCTGCGCTTTCACGCCCGACGGCGCCGCCGTCCTGCTCGGCACGCGAGAGGGCAGCGTGCTGCTGTGGCAGCCTACGGCTGCGACGCAGGTCGCCCTCGACCAGCCGGTCGCGATCGACCCGGACCGCGCTGTGGTTCTTGGTTGCGCGGTCGCACCGGACGGCTCGTTCGCGGTGGCGGTGAGCGGGGAACGGATCACCGTCTGGGACCTCCCTTCGGGACGGCGCCGATGGTCACGACAGCACTTCGGCACCGGCCGGTGCTGCGCGGTGACGCCCGACGCGGCGCGCCTGGTCACCGGCGGCGAGCGTGGCGTGCTCCAGGTCTGGGACGCCACCTCGGGAGACACCACGGCCACGTTCACCGGGCACACCGACACCGTGACCGGGTGCGCGGTCAGCGGCGACGGGATGCTGGTCGCCTCCGGGGCGAAGGACGGGACCCGCTTGTGGGACCCCGCGGTGACCGGAGGGAGCGAGCAGTTCGACGCGCACGACAGCCGGGTCACCGCCCTCACCTTCAGTCCCGACGGCGAGCTCATCGCCTCGGCGAGCGCCGACCGGCGGGTGCTGCTGTGGGAGGCGGCCACCCGCACGCGGGTCCGCGCCTTCATCGGTCACGACGACGCGGTGCAGGACTGTGCATTCGTCGGACGCGAGGGACGGCTGCTGGTCACCGTCGGCCACGACGGCAGCGCCCGACTGTGGGACGTCGCCACCGCGGAGGAGCGGGCCCGGCTCGCAGACAGCCTCGACCCGTGGTGGGGCTGCGCGGTCAGCCCGGATGCGGGCCGCGCGCTGCTGTGCGGCATGGACGCCGTCGCGGAGGTGGCCCTTCCTTCGGGTGACTCGCTGGCGACGTACCACCGCGCCGCCCAGGCCTGGCGGTGCTGCTACGCAGCCGACGGTTCCTGGGCAGTGGTGACACTGGGCGACGGCACGGTCACCTTCCTCGACAGCATGTCGAAGACCCAGGACGTCGCGGCGCACGACCGGACCGCGGGGGTCTGCGCGGTGAGCCCGGACGGCGCGTTCGCGGTGACCGGCGGGGAGGACGGCACCGTCCGGGTCTGGGACCCGGGCACCCGACAGGTTCGGCTGGTGCTCCAGCACGGCGGGGCGGTGTGGGGGTGTGCCGTCACGGCCGACGCGAGGTACGTCGTGTCGACCGGCTGGGACCACACGCTGCGAGTCTGGGACGCCTCGGACGGGCACGAGGTGATGCGCCTGACCCATCCGACAGGGTTGCACGGTTGCGCCACCGACCCGACCCGGATGCGGATCGCCTACGGCGACCTCACCGGACGGGTGTACGTCGTCGAGCCGGTCGGTCTGGAAGCCGGCCCCGTGATCGCCCCACCGGTGGTCCAGGAGGCGCCTCTGGACACCGGGGCCGAAGCCGTTCGGGCTGGGATCGACCGGGTGCTCGGGGCCCAGACGCCGCGGGAGCGCATCCTGATGCACGCGACCAAGAGGTGCATCGGGTGCGGCCGCGAATTCGAGCTGCTGCGCACGGCCTGCCCTGATTGCGGCAGCACCGCGGCTTCGCCTCCGGGCGTGGAGGAGATGCAGTTCATGCAGATGCGCCAGGGCAGGGCGATGGAGCTGGTCAACCGCGGCACGCTGCTGTTCCGGGCGGGCAAGTTCAGCGAAGCCGAGGAGACGTTCCGCGAGGCGGTGGAGGTGAACCCCTGGAACGCCACGGCCTGCGGCAACCTCAGCGTGGTCCTGGCCCGCCTGGGGCGCGCCGTCGAGGCGCTGGAGTGGGCCGAGAAGGCAGTGGAGATCGATCCGCGGGTGCCCGGAGGACAGCAGATGGTGGAGGGCCTGCGCCGCACGGTGCGGCGTCCTGAGCAGGCGGCCCCGGAGACGTCGTCGGACGAGGTGGACGCTGCCCGGCGAGCTATGCGCGCGGAGGACTGGACCACAGCGATCCAGCACTTCGACCGGGCGATCGAGCTGGACGGGCGGACCAGGATCGCGGAACTGCCGGCGACCTCCCCCGTGCGGCGAGCCAACGACCTCATGCGCGCCGAGCTGCACGCGGCCCGTGCGACGGCCCAGGCTCAGCGCGGCGACTACCGCGCGTCCCTCGCCGACCTCGACCGGGCTCTGGAGCTGGACCCCGGCGAGTGGCTGTACCGGGAGGCTCGCGGACGCGCCCACTACGTCCTCGGACAGCACCGAGAGGCGGTCGCCGATTGGTCGGAGGCCCTCGAGCATCTCCCGTCGACCGGCGACCAGACGGCCGGGGTCCTCCTCTACCGCGCCGCAGCACACCGCCAGCTCGACCATCCGCACGAGGCGCTGGAGGACCTCCGTCGGGCCGATGTGGCGGTGGGCAACCCGGCGATCAAGTCGGGGATCGACGAGCTGCGCCGCACGATCCTCTCGGAGGAAGGACTCGGCTGAGGCCCGTCCGTCACTACGCTCGTCTCGTGAGCATGGACTACCGCTACTTGTTGTACTTCGAGCGCGAGGCCCGCTTCGACGTACTCGAGCGGCTGGCCGCCATGGCGGCAGACTCAGACCCCGGTCCGACCACGCTCGTGCTCCCGGGCCGCAACGTCAGGCTGCCCTTCGCCGACTGGGACCACGGCGGCGAGGAGCTGCGGTGGGATGCCCCCGACCCCTGGAACTTCATGGCGGAGCTGTGTTTCCCGCCCGACCCACCCCTGGAGGACTACGCGCGACGGCAGCGGACCGGTGGCCCGGCAGGCGATACAGCCGACCTGTACGACGACCGGGGACGCGTGGGGATCGGCTACGTGTACCTCGAGGTGCGCGACGAGCCGGCGACCGGGAGCGGCAGCGAGGACCTGGTGCGCTTCTGCTTCGGCACGCCCGGCTCGTCGATGAGCGTGCTTTTCCTCGAGTCGCAGTCGATCAGGGACACCCTGTGCGGGCTGCTCGAGGGGTGTCGGGGCGTCTACGGGTTGTTCGACATGGAGGACTACGCAGACCTGATCTGGCTGCGCGGCGCGCGGCGTGACGACCGCCTCCCCACCGCCGCCCTGGCGCTGCCCGAGATCGAGGAGCTGGTCGTGCCCACATCCGAGGAGCCGGCCGCGCCGCTGCCGTTCAGCTTCGCCGCCGAGCAGGTCGTCGCCGCCGCGAAGCATCATCGTCGAGCGGGCAGGGGCACCGAGCTCTGCGTGAACCACTGGCAGGTCGCGCTGTACGAGGGGGACGAGGGCCCCGCCGCCGCGCACTACCGACAGGCGCTCGCGCGGGGGGAACCCGGCCGTCCCCTGTCCGAGGACCAGGTCCGCGACCATGCCGCTCGGCACGCCCGGGAGCAGGGCCGCGGGCTGGTGGGCGTGGCCGATGTGAGGGCTGTGGTGCGTGACCGTGACCTGGGCTGACACTGGTCCCCGTCTGCCTCAGTGACGGATCACGTCGAGGACGTGCAGCACCCCGTCGGTGCCGCCGCACGCGAACCGAGACAGTCGGGGATGTGCAGCGACGGCGTTGACCCCGCCGACGACGGGGAGGGTCGCGATCTGTCTCCCGCCCACCGGATCCCAGACGCGTGCCGTTCCGTCGTCGGAACCGGAGACGACCCACCCGCCGCTCGGGCTGAAGTCGCAGGAGCGGACCACGTCGGTGTGACCACGAAGCAGCGTCACCACGGCACGCGTGGCGGTGTCCCACACGGTGAGGGTGTGGTCGAAGCCGCCGGCGACCAGCAGGCGGCCATCGGGACTGAACGCACAGCACTCGATCGACCCCTCGACGCCGGTCAGCACGCCCAGGTTGACGCCGGACCGGAAGTCCCACAGCCGAAGCAGGCCGTCCGAGCCGCCGCCAGCCACCGTTTGTCCGTCCGGTGTGAAGGCGCAGCACTGGAGCCACTCCCACGTGTCCGCTGTGCTCTGAGGCCCGACGAGCGGCGCCAGCTCCGACCCGTCAACCAGGTTCCAGACTCGGACGGTGCCGTCTCTGCTCGCGGCGATGATCTCGGCCCCGGAGGGACTGAAGGCGCAGTCCTCCACAGGCGTGGGGGGCTGCAGTCGTCCAAGCGCGGCACCCGTACGTGAGTCCCACAATGCGACGGTGCTTTCGAGTCGCTTGCTCACGGAGGCCACCTGGGTGTCGTCGGGGCTGAACGTGCAGGCGCTCACGCCTCCGTCGTGACCCGCGGGCTGCGCCACTGGCTCGCCGGTCTCGGCGTCCCAGATCGTCAGGTTCCGATGGCGCTCCTCGAAGTAGAGGTTCTCACTGCCGGACACGATCCGGCTCCCATCGTGGCTGAACGCGCACGCCCAGATCGGATCCTGGTGCCTCATCGCCGTGACCGTCTGCTCGACCCGAGCGGTGTCCCAGAACCGGAGCGTGCCGTCGTCGCCTCCCGACGCGAGGAGGGCGCCGTCCGGGCTGTAGGCGCAGCAGAGCACGTCACCGCCGTGGCCGGTCAGTGTTGTGAGCTCGAGGCCGTTCTCCAGGTCCCGGATCCGCAGGGTCTTGTCCTGGCTCGCGGTGGCGACTCGTTGCCCGTCCGGGCTAAACGCAGCGTCCGTGACCTGGTCGTGGTGGCCGATGAGATCGGTCGCCTCTCCGCGGCCGGCACGGTCCCACACGGTCACGTTCTGGTAGGACCGGTACCCCAGCGCCTGTCCCCCGGAGACGATGTGGCCGCCGTCCGGGCTGTAGGCGCAGAAGGTGTGTCCGGTCCAGGAGGCGCGCAGCCGCTCCCCCGTCCGTGCGTCCCATTCCGCGAGTCCGCGGTCGGCGACCGAGAGGACCGCCGTACCGTCCGGGCTGAACGCGCAGGCATCCACGCGTCGCCGGTAGTCGCCGCCGGCATCGATCTCCTCCTGCGGCGTCCCCGACGGCGACACGACGATGCTCCCGCCGGTCGGGCTCAGGTCCCAAATCCTGACGGTGTTGTCCCAGCTGGCTGACACGACGCGGGTTGCGTCCGGACTGAAAGCGCACCCGACTACGGGCCCCGCATGCCCTTCCAGGAGCCCGATCGGCGCACCACTGCGTGCGTCCCACAGCCGCAGCGTGTGGTCATGGCTCGCCGAGACGACGGTCGTGCCAGCCGGACTGAAGTCACATGCCCAGACGGTGTCCTCGTGCCCGTCGAACCTCAGCAGCTCGACGCCCGAGCCCACGTCCCACAGGATCACTGACCGTTCACCAGCGGTCGCCACCACGCGGCCGTCCGGCGAGAACGCGCAGTCGAGAACGCCGACACCGGCTCCGACCGAGTCAGACTTGTTGGGACAGGTGACGGAGACAGTACGAACTAGGGCTGGTGACTCGGGCGGTGGGAAACGCGTCCGCAGCCAGGTGTCGCCTCGCGGTCGTCGCCGACGCTCACGTTCTAGCAGTAGGCGCACCGCGGACAGTTCCTCCCACTGGAGGCGGTTGTGCAGTTGCTGGAAGCTCAACGAGCCGTTCTCGAGCAGCGTGTGCACCTCACGCTTGAAGCTGCGCCCGAAGGCATCCAGGGTGCGCGAGTCACCCGCCGACCGAGGCACTTGTCCTCCCTCTTCGACGCCTCTCCCCGTCGCGACAGCGCACCAAGCTCTCCGCCGTCACGTCGTCATGCTGACGCCGCAGACGGCGCCGGACAAGAGCCCAAAGGTCCTTCAAGGGAGCGATCGAAATCTCGCGTCGGCCAGCGCCGGCCGAACAACTGCGCGCTCAGCGCCACTCCCGGATGCCGGCCGCCACGATCGCCCCGATGTGCCGCGCAGTCCGTCACGACGAGCGGCCCTCGCCAGGCCGCGACGTCGCGTGGACGATCGGTCGACGACGACCATGGCGCGGGTGCGAGTCGTGGCCGACGAACATGAGCGCGACCGATACGCCCGACATCCGCGGTGTGAATGCGCCGCGTTCGGGAGGCAAGCATCCGGAGTCCCCCCATCCACACGAGACGGAGCGGTAACGTCGACTCGTGGGGCTGGACTACCGCTACCTGCTGCTCTTCGAGCACGAGGCGCGGTTCGACGCCCTCGAGGGTCTCGCCGAGCTGGGGGCGTCAAACGGCGAGGCTGCCACCTTGCTCGTGCTGCCCGAGCGCACGGTCCCCCTGCCCTTCCCTGCTGTTCGCGCCGAGACGAACCGTCTGACCCCGGACGACAACAGCCCGTACTGGCTGTTCGACACGGCGCTGTGGTTCCCGCCGGACGAGGCGATCGAGGACTACCTCGCGTGGCGCGGGACCGGGACGGCCGACACACACTACGACGATCAGGGCCGGGCGGAGATCGCGTCTATCAGCCTCACCGTGGACAATAACCCGCAGGTGTGGACGACGGGCTGCGCCGGAGACCTGGTGCTGTTCGAATTCCTCAGCACCGGCACAACCATGAGCATGCTCTTCACGAACTCCGGGTCGATCCGCACCTCGTTCAGCGGTCTCCTCCAGGCACATCGTGGTGTGTGCGGCGTGCTCGACATGGAGGAGTACGCCAACGTGTTCTGGCTCCGTGGCGAGGCGGTCGACGCGTGGTTGCCCACCGCCTCGCTCCCCCTGACCGAGATCGAGCGTCTCGTCACGTCGCCCGAGCCGTTGCCGTTCAGCTATGCGGCCGAGCAGGTCGTCGACACCGCTCGGCACCTGCGCCGGGCGGTCGGCGGGTCACGGCTGGGCGTCCACCACTGGCTCCTGGCCCTTCTCGAGAGCGAGGAACTACCCGTTCCCTCAAGGTCCCCCGACCGGGCGAGCGCGGCCCGGGAGCTTCGGGCCCGCCTCGCCGCAGGTGACACCGGACCCGCGCTGGAGGAGGACGACCTCCGCGCCCGCGCGACGAGGCACGGACGTGACTACGGCAAGAGTCTCGTCTCCGTCTTCGATGTGGCTGCCGCCATCGCCGATGTGCAGGAGGAAGCATCGTGAGACAGGCGCCACCCTCGAGGGCCGCCCCGACCGTCCCGCTTCGACTCGACCCGGAGTACGGCACTGCTGTGCAACTCGGTCCTCGACCGGGGAGGTCATGCTCTCGTGGCTGGATACCCGCAGCACACCGACTTCCGGATCGGTGTGATCAAACGAGCAGTCACAGCCACACCTGAGCTCGGCGAACCGAAGGGCCGGGGCATGAGCACGAGCGGACGTCCCAGGGCTCATCCATGTCCCGGCTGGAGCGCAAGGCACTCTCGCGAGTTCCTCATGCGCTGATTGACGGTTCCGACGCAGCCCGCACGGTGCACCTCAGTCCACTCCCCACAGACACGGAGACACCAACAATGCTGTACGTCCACCCCAACCCCAACGCCGCCGTGCGCCTCGACCGCTGCGGCGGAGAGCGCTACGACGCAGACAACCGCGAGTTCGTTCCCTGCGGCGGCGGATGCGAAGCGCATTTCGACGCGAACAACGAGACCGAATACGGCGACTTCTACAACCCCTACCCCAACTCGATCCTTTCTTGGATCAACCTCCTGCCCGGAACCGAGCCTGCGGACGAACTGATCCCGTCAACCCCGAGATGGGCATTCGACCGACTGGATTACGTCCACCGGAACGACACCGTCTTCCACGACGCCGACGGCCATCCAGTGACGGCTTGGGTTGTGAGGTTGAACCCCGCCCAGCCCGACTGGCACTTTGCCGTACTGTTCAGCAGCCGCAAGAAGCAGCTGGACTCGTCGCTGAGATCTCTCAAGCGACTGAGCCGCCCGCGGCTAAGGAACCAAAGATCGTCTTCGATTAGTTGCGGAATCGGAAGCGGCCCTCACGGTAACTGTGAGGGCCGCTCCACCTGCGTAGCGGGGGGACCGCGCAGATCTGCGATCGCCGCATTACGCCAGCCCGCTCCTCTGCGGACCAAGACGTCTGCCCCTGCATCTGCCACCCGCTACTCATGCTGTGATCGAACCACGAGGCAGGGACATCCACCGGGCAGATCCGTGAGGTCCGAGTTCACGGATCTGCCTGTTGCCGATGGGCGCGCCCATCGAGCGCGGACCAGGAGCCCCTTCACGTGAGTAGCCACGGGGGACGGACTTTCCGCCCAGAAGGACGTGCGCCGCGGTGACGCGACGGGCGAAGTGGCGTGCGGCCGCGTCACCGCGCTTCGCGTTTCTCGCAGGCTGCAGCGATTTCCCTTGAGCCTCTCGTGTGGATGAAGTGTTTGGCTGCGGGTGAGGAGGGTCAGGAGATGTCCTCGATCTTCCAGATGTCCCCGCCCAAGGTGACGATGTACGCGGTGTTCTTGATGATTTCGAGCGAGGTGGGCTGGTTCAGCCCACCGGCGATTACCGTGAAGGTGCCGTCGCCGTTGACCCGAAGCAGCTGACCGGTATTCGGCGTCGCTGGGCTTCCGGCCGGACCACCGAGTGGCCAGATTCCCTGGGCCAGGCCGTACAGCGTGGCACCACGTCCCCTCTCCACATCGACCAGGAGCGGACCACCTGCGGCGACGACGGTGGAGGTCGACGACTTCGGGGTAAACGAAACGATCTTGCCGTCTGCGGGCAGGTGAGGGAGCGGACCGGCCTCTGCCATGTAGATCCTGTTGCCCCAGGTTTCGAGTCCTACCGGCACGATGTTGTCGAAGGCCCGAATCACCGAGATGTCGCCGTCGAGCGTAACGCGCAGCATCCGGTTCAGGTGTCCGTCGGTGACCAGGAACCCGCCCCGGAAGGCCTGGAAGGAGGTCTGCACGCCCGTTGGGAGTTCGAAGTCGGTGTCGGGCGGGTTGGCGACGTTGAAGGCGCCGATGTCGGCGACCACGGTGAAGGTGTGGGGGCCATCGACCCGGTAGATGCCGTTCACCTCATCGGGGCCACCGAGGTAGGAGCCGATGAACTGGACCAGCACGTATGCGGTCCCCCCGAGGAACTCGACGTCCGTGGCACCACCCGCTCCGGGGATGACCTGAGCCGGCAGACCGCTGGCGAACGTCGTGACGGTGCCGGTCTCGGGATCGACACGCGAGACACGACGGGCAACGCCCTCGGCGACGTACAGGTCGCCTCCTGGGCCGACGGTGCTGCCGAACGAGCCTTGCAGTCCCGACACCAACAGGGACGCGCTCGGCTCCGCTGACGACGGGGCCGCGCCGACAAAGGTGGGGGTGAGGATGGCGACCAGCGCCGCGAACAGGGACAGAAGACTGCGCCGGGAACCCATCACAGGCCCTCCAGAGAGTTAGCCGCTCGTGTACGCCACAACAGCGGCGTTCGGGTTATCGGTTTGCAACCCCGACCGCGGCCAGCCGCGGCCGGTGTTGTGCAAGCGTTGTGCCAGGGGGTGAACGAGTCACCCGATCACCCCCGTCATACGCCTCCACGAGAACTGCGTCAACGCGGATAGCGGAACATCGCGCAGTTTCATGCTCGCCATGCGACGCGCCAGCTCCTAGCCGGACCCGAGTCAAGGCTTCTTGCGCGCATCTGACGCCGTCGACGGCGACCGGCCTAGCGACCCAAAGTTCAGCTGTCCGCAGCGCCCAGATCATCTCACTCCCGCTGGTTCGAGCTTCTCCGGACCCCGACGCGACGTCGCCACCAGTTTGCTGGCCGGCACCGGCGTCACACCGCCGCGACCGGGCGCTTGTGTCTTGCCGGAGCAGGCTCGAGTCTGGCCATCGGACCTCGATGGTGCGAGGCTCGGACCAGCCAAGCATGGGAGACACAATGAGCGTCTACAAGATCGTTGAGATCGTCGGGACCAGCGCCTCGTCGTGGGAGGACGCGGCGGTGCAGGCTGTGAACACTGCGAAAGAGACCCTCCGCGATCTGCGTGTAGCAGAAGTGGTCGAGCAAGACCTCGACCTGGGTGGTGACGAAGTGGCCTTCAGGACGAAGTTGAGTATTTCGTTCAAGTACCAAGCCGACTGACGTCGATCTTCGGGGTGTCAGACCGCCGACTACGCGTAAAGATCGCGGCGGTTTCGCACCGGTGTCGCCTGCGCGCAGGAATGCATTCCCAGGGATGGCCTCGGTCATGGCCGCGGCGACCCCGATTGGGCTCCCTCGTCGGTGCGCCAGCTCGAGCGTCGCGAGTCGCGCGTACGCCCAACTGCGATCCTCGTGGGTACGTCCTTCCGCCGCCAATGCGCGAAGGAGGCAGCAGGTCACGAGCCACCAGATACGTCGGCTCGGGTGGATGATTGCGCAAACAGGAGCGGCCCTCACAGTCACTGTGAGGGCCGCTCCATTTTGTAG